>NZ_LMGQ01000007.1:0-183619 GCF_001427465.1 Pseudomonas sp. Root569
GGCTCCACAGCTACAATAACTACCTGTCTCCAATAGCCATGGAGCAGCAGGCGGCTTGACCACCGTAATCGGTGTCCGGAAAAACTTGACCAGAACAAGCCCCCTCCCACATTGAAYGCRSAATCAGYTCGARATYATGTTRGTGCGGGTTGAGGATCTGCGCAAGGATCTGGCCCAAGCCTTGGCGCACATCTAACRYCAAACATCGATCAAAAATGTGGGAGGGGGCTTGCYCCCGATGGCGGTGCATCAGTCAGCTTATTTGYAACTGACCCACCGCTATCGGGAGCAAGCCCCCTCCCACATTGACAGTGTAAATCAGCCAAGGCTTACGTTGGCCCGCGCCGCATGCAGCTTCTTGTAGCTGTCGATCAGGCGCAAATGCCGATCCAGCCCTTCCAGCTTCATGCTGGTCGGCGTCAACCCATAGAACCGCACGCTGCCGTCCACCGAGCCGATCACCGCATCCATGCGTTCGTTGCCAAACATGCGCCGGAAGTTGGCTTCGTAGTCGGCCAGCTCCAGGTCGTCATCCAGTTCCATCTCCAGTACCGCGTTCATCGCCTGGTAAAACAGGCCACGCTCGGCGGTGTTGTCGTTGTACTGCAGGAACATCTCCACGCATTCCTTGGCCTCTTCATACTGCTTCAAGGCCAGGAAGATCAGCAGTTTCAGCTCCAGAATGGTCAGTTGGCCCCAGGCCGTGTTGTCATCGAACTCGATGCCGATCAGAGTGGTGATATCGGTGTAGTCGTCCAGCTCGCTTTCGATCAGGCGCTCGACCAGTGCCTGCAACTCGTCCTCGTCGAGGCGGTGCAGGTTGAGGATGTCTTCGCGGAAAAACAGCGCCTTGTTGGTGTTGTCCCAGATCAGGTCGTCCACCGGGTAGATCTCCGAGTAGTCCGGCACCAGGATGCGGCAGGCGGTGGCACCCAGGTGCTCGTACACCGCCATGTACGACTCTTTGCCCATGCCTTCAAGGATGCCGAACAGCGTCGCGGCCTCCTGGGCGTTGGAGTCTTCGCCGTGGCCGGAGAAGTCCCACTCGACGAATTCATAATCGGACTGGGCACTGAAAAAGCGCCACGACACCACGCCGCTGGAGTCGATAAAGTGCTCGACGAAGTTGTTCGGCTCGGTGACCGCCTGGCCTTCGAAGGTCGGCTGCGGCAGGTCGTTCAAGCCTTCGAAGCTGCGGCCCTGCAGCAGCTCGGTGAGGCTGCGCTCCAGCGCCACTTCCAGGCTTGGGTGCGCACCGAACGAGGCGAACACGCCACCGGTGCGTGGGTTCATCAAGGTCACGCACATCACCGGGAACTCCCCGCCCAGGGACGCATCCTTGACCAGCACCGGGAAGCCCTGGGCCTCCAGGCCCTGAATGCCCGCCAGAATGCCCGGGTACTTGGCCAACACTTCGGCCGGTACGTCCGGCAGCGCGAATTCGCCCTCGATGATTTCGCGCTTCACCGCCCGCTCAAAAATCTCCGACA
Organism: Pseudomonas sp. Root569; assembly: GCF_001427465.1. NCBI lineage: Bacteria > Pseudomonadati > Pseudomonadota > Gammaproteobacteria > Pseudomonadales > Pseudomonadaceae > Pseudomonas > Pseudomonas sp. Root569. The sequence continues at coordinate 1,491 of NZ_LMGQ01000007.1, forward strand.
GGCACTGCACCTGGGCTTCGGCCAAGGTGTTGCCGGCGCTCATGCCGTTGCTCAGGTAGAGGTTTTCGATCAGGTTGGAAGGGAAATACACCACTTCACCGTCGGACTGGCGCACAAACGGCAACGAGACAATGCCGCGGGCTTCGTTACCGGAATTGGTGTCGAACAGGTGCGAGCCGCGCAGCTCGCCATCGCGGTTGTAGATCTTCAGGCAGTAGGCATCGAGGATTTCACTCGGCAGCTCGTCATTTTTGCCCGGCTGGAACCAGCGCTCATCCGGGTAATGCACGAACGGCGCATTGGCCAGCTCCTCGCCCCAGAACTGGTCGTTGTAGAAGAAGTTGCAGTTGAGCCGTTCGATGAACTCACCCAGCGCCGACGCCAGGGCGCCCTCCTTCGTTGCGCCCTTGCCGTTGGTAAAGCACATCGGCGAATGGGCATCGCGGATATGCAGCGACCAGACGTTGGGCACGATATTGCGCCACGAAGCGATCTCGATCTTCATGCCCAGGCCGGCGAGGATCGCGGACATGTTGGCGATGGTCTGCTCCAGCGGCAGGTCCTTGCCGGCGATGTAGGTGCCGGCCTCAGACGTCGAGTTGGGCATCAGCAATGCCTGGGCGTCGGCGTCGAGATTCTCTACCTCTTCAATCACAAACTCCGGCCCGGCCTGCACGACTTTCTTCACGGTGCACCGGTCGATGGAACGCAGGATGCCCTGGCGATCCTTGTCGGAGATATCCGTAGGCAGCTCGACCTGGATCTTGAAGATCTGGTTGTAGCGGTTTTCCGGGTCGACAATGTTGTTCTGCGACAGGCGAATATTCTCCGTGGGAATATTGCGCGTTTGGCAGTACAACTTCACAAAGTACGCCGCACACAACGCCGACGAAGCCAGGAAGTAATCGAATGGCCCCGGTGCCGAACCATCGCCCTTGTAGCGGATGGGCTGGTCGGCAATGACCGTGAAGTCATCGAACTTGGCTTCAAGCCGAAGGTTGTCGAGAAAGTTGACCTTAATTTCCATGCGGGCACACCAGAATAACGAGCTAAACAAATTGGCCGCCATTATGAAGATTTTCGCCGGGAAGTCTCAGGGTTTTGCGTGTGGGCTGCCGATCGGTGTCGCTATGCCAGCAGCCTTTAGGCCCCTGGCATAGCATTGCGCCAGGCTAAGGTTGGCTTGAGCTCAGGCGTCGCGCCAGGCTCGTGCGGTTGATAGTCAGCTCACTGCTGACGTCCGGCCCGTGATAGACCATGGACGTTTCGTGGTGCACGTAATCGCCCGAACGTGCGGCGCTCAACCAATTGAACGAGCCGACGCAGAGTAACTCCTCATCGGCCATCACCAGCTTGCTGTGCACCTTGTTGACCACGCGCACCTGCACGGCATGCTGTTTGAGCGCCGCAATCGCCTCCTTGAATTCAGCGATTTTGCCCGGGTTGCCTTCGGACCGGCCGGGGTTGATGTCGGTATTGAAGCGCAAGTCGGTGTAGACCGTCACCTGCACGCCCCGCTGCACCGTGCCGACCATTGCATCCAAGGCGCCGCTTTCGCGCATGCCGCGCAACTTGACCCAGGGCGTCACAATCTGCACTTGCTGGCGTGCCGTTTCCAGGGTGCGTAACAGGAACCGGTCATGCTCGGCAAATTCATGCAGGTGACTCAAGCCAGTGCGCGCGGTAAGCAAATCCACCCGAGGTTGGAAGTCGAACGCCAGTGCGTTCTCCGGGCTGTGCAACAGGTACTGGGCCAGGCGCCCACGAGGCTTACTGGCGGGTATCTGGCTGAACAGATCCATGTCGCCGAACACCAGGAAACTGTCTTTGGCGCGAGACACGGCCACGTTCAACATGCTGTCCCGACGGTCGATGAACGCGCCGTCGGCGTGCTTGGAGTACACCGCCGAGAAAATCACCACGGGCCGCTCGGCGCCCTGGAAAGAGTGCACCGTGCCGACGGTCATTTCACCGTCAAGTTTGCCAGTGCGAATGCCCAATGCGCTGCAGGCCTCGATGATCGCCCGGGTCTGGGCGCCAAAGGGGGTTATCACCCCAAGAATCTCCCAGAGCTCTTTGTCGTAGCGTTCAACGAGCTGCTGTTCGTTGGCCTTGATCCAGGCCGCAATGGTCTGTGCCTCAAGCAGGTTATGACGGCTGCCACCCTGTTTCTGCTGGCACATCCCGTCGATGTGCAGGTAGCCCAGCCCCGGCAAGCCACCTTGCGGTTTGGCGCCCCGGCGCGGTTGCAGCTTGCCCTTGTAGCAGAGGGCGTTGCAGTAATCGATGATCGAGTCATAGCAACGGCGGTGTTCGTAGAGGTAAAGGCCGCGCGCCAGTTCAGGGTCGTAGTGATAGCGGCTGGTCGACTGCGCAATCGCCATGACACTGCCATTGGCGGCGCTGCGCCCGCTGTCACAGAACGCCTCGTAATCGTCGTCCACGCTGCTGCGTGACAACAGGCCGGCGCTGAGCAAATTGCCGATATCCACGGCCGCCGGTATCGACCAGATGGGTTCAATCTGCTGAGTGTCGCCGATCACCAGAGCTTGCCTGGCCAGGGCGAAAGACGGCGCCGCCACCTCAGGAAGCACTTGGCCTGCTTCGTCGACGATCAGCAGGTCGATGAAGTTCAGCGCATAGTCTTTGACATAACCATCGCCATCACGACGGCTGCACGACAGCTCGCCCGGTAATCGGTGAAACGTCGCGACCACACAAGGCGTGAGTTTCATCCAGCGCCGCCAGTTTTTTTCCAGGGTCTTGCGGCCATTTTTTTTACGGCTTTTGAGGATCAGCGGCAACTCCTCGGCGACTTCCATCAACCAACGCCCCTCCCAATAATGGGTGGTCAGCAGGAAGGTCTCGAAGCGCAACGAAGTGTCCGCCCAGGCATCACAGTCCTCCAGCGTCACCTGTGCGGCAGGCTTGCCGGTCGCGCGGGGTAATACGCCAATCACCGCCTGCCAGTTCAACAGCTCGCGCTGCTCGCCGCGCAGCAACTCGTCCACCCGCTCCCGCTGAGCTTGGAGTGTTCTCAGGCTTTGCGCGGCGTGGCTCACGGCGGCGGTCAGGCGGCGCTCCATGTCATGCACATCGACGGCGCTTTGCAGCTCAGTGTCTGCCTCATCGACGTGAAGCTTGGCCAGGCGCAGGCGCTTGGCGGCAATCGGGCCGAACCAGCCAAACAGCGTGTAGATCAACGATTCATGGGCCAGGTAGTGCTTGAAGTCTTTCAAGCGTGCCTGGGTGCTCGCCAGCTGTTCAGTCTGCAGCCGCAGCTGGGTTTCAAGGCGACTGATGGCCGCCCGTGGGTCATCGCCGAGCAGATCCTGGATAGCTTTGCGGGCAGCCACCAGCCGTGGCCAAGTTTGCTCGATCGCGGCGAGTTGCTGCTGGCGCAGGCGAATTTCGGCCTGGAGCTTGTCCACGGTATTTTTCAGCGTGGGTTGCGGGTCGCCAGCAAAGGCCATCGCCGCGCGGCCCAGGTAAGCCTGCTGGGCCCTGTCGAGATAGGCCTGCGACTCAAGCTCAAGGAAAAAGCTCTTGGTCTGGTAAGTGCGCGCCATCTCCGCTTCGGCCGAGGCCTTGGGAAAGTAAGCGCCGAAGCTATTGATGTCGGGCAACCAGCGCCCGGCGAAGGGCCCGGTGCCCGCGGCGAAGTCTTTACCGAACGCCTTGATGATATTGGTGACCGCTTGATTGTTCGTCGAGCTGGCGACAATCACCGGCGGTTCGCCGCCTTCTGCGGCAGCCTTGGCCCAGAGCGAGGCCACCACAGAGAGGACCAAGGTGGTTTTCCCGGTGCCCGGGGGCCCGTTGACCGCCAGGATATCCCCGGTATTCCCGGCCAACAGGTGCGCCAGGCTATCGCGCTGGGCAGGCGCCAGCGCGTATTCGTCACCGGCATGCCCGCGTCGGCTGGCGAACAGGCTGTTGGCCGCAAGGCACGGCTCATCGGCGGTGGGGCCACGCTGTGCAAATCGCTCGAACAATGGCGCATCGGGCTTGCTGGCACGCAGGTGATCGTAGAGCGCAACGATGTTGATGCTGAAACCGTCAGCCTTCTGCTCCTTGAACAGGTAACAGTAGTTGACCGGGTCAAAGCCGTCTTCCACGCCGTCCCAAGCGTTGCACACCGCGTGGAACATGTTCTTGCAGTAGCGCAGGTAGCTGATCCACTTTTCGCGATACTGCTCCGGGTTCACGTCGGTACCGGAGGGCGGCGGTTCGAACCGGGGCGCCTCTTGGGCGGCCAGAAAACGGTCCAGGTCGTACTGTGCACCGAGGGTGAAATTGTCATAATCCAACGGCTCGAGGATGTCACGGGGCACCAACGCCGGCCCGGTCGCGTAGATGCGCCCGTCGCGGGTGACCGACACACGGCAAAGAATCGGTGTGATGAACGCCGGCAACCCATTGCGCGCCTTGCGGTGTTCCGGGCGCGAGGCATAGACAAACGGTCGTAAGGTCACGTCGACGTGCAGTAACTGCGCAGGTTCGCCGGCAAATAGCAGCTCCACCTGCTCAGCCGGCAAACAGCCCGCGGCCAAGGCGGCCATGGGCAAGACCGTATAGGTTTTGACATGGCTGTTGAATAAAGCGCCATTGCCGTTTTCGGCATCGGCCAGGGAGTTTCGCCAGTAGTTCGCGAGCTTCAGAGAATAATCGTTCATCGTCCTGATTCATGTAGACCGTGACTCACTGTCACAGCCGGTGGTTGGGGAATTGAGAACGAGGGTAGCGTTTCAGCAGCCAGAAGGCCAATCCAGAGCCGTTCGCTGATTGCCTGGCGCTCAGCAAGCGCCGAGGGTCAGGGCGATCTTCTGTGGGAGGGGGCTTGCTCCCGATAGCGGTCGATCAGTGACAAATAAGCTCACTGACACACCGCTATCGGGAGCAAGCCCCCTCCCACATTTAGATTGCGCCAGGCCAGTTGAATAACGGTCAAGCGTCAAACTGCCATTGGCCCATCATATTTTCGAACAGGCCACTGTATAAGCCCCGCATCGGCTGATATGTTTCGCGCCTCACCCGCAAAAGGACAGGCCATGGAACCGTTAGCGACGAACGCTGCACTGGTGATCATCGATATGCAAAAAGGCATGGCCGACCCCGCCCTTGGCCGTCGCAACAACCTAGAAGCAGAGCTACGCATACAGCAACTGCTCAACGCCTGGCGCCATGCTCAACGCCCGGTCATCCATGTGCGGCATATCTCCCGCTCTCCCGGCTCGGTGTTCTGGCCAGGCCAGCCCGGCTGTGAATTCCAGGACGCACTGCACCCCCTGGCCCACGAGCATGTGGTGGAGAAAAACGTACCGGATGCCTTCAGCGCCACGGGCCTGGAGCGCTGGCTGCACATGCGCTCGATCAAGCAACTGGTGATCGTCGGGGTCATCACCAACAACTCCGTGGAGGCCACTGTGCGCTCAGGCGGCAACCTGGGGCTTGATGTGATCGTGGCGGCGGATGCCTGTTTTACCTTCGATCAAGCCGACCTGTCGGGACGCCTGTGGCCGGCTGAAGATGTGCATGCGTTGTCGCTCAGTAACCTGGCGATGGACTATGCCAGGGTATTCCAGACCAGCGAGATCCTGGCGAGTCATTAACAAGGAAGCGGATATGCATCAAGGCAAGCGCATTGTAGTGATTGGCGCCGGTATCGTGGGGGCTTCACTGGCCTATCACCTGGCCGGCAAGGGCGCGAATGTGACGGTGGTCGAGGCCGGCGAAGTCGCGTCCGGGGTCACGGCCACCTCATTTGCCTGGCTCAACACGACCCACGACGCACCCGACCCCATTGCCACTTTGCGCAGTGCAGCGATTGACGCGTATCACCGCCTGGAGCATGAGCTGCCCGCCGTGAAGATACGCTGGACGGGCGCCCTGTGTTACGGCGCAGACATTCAGCCTGGGGCGGATTCACGGATCACTCGCCAGCGTATCCAGGCACTTGAGCCGCGTTTGAGAAACCCGCCTGAGCAGGCCCAATTCAAAGCCGAAGAAGGCGCACTCGACGCGGTACACACCACCCATGCCTTAATGGAAGGTGCCCAAGCCCACGGTGCCACGCTGCTGACCCACACCCAGGTGTTGGGTTTCAGGATGCAGGGCTCACAGGTCACCGGCGTTGAAACCAGCCTGGGCGTCATCGATGCCGACGTGGTGGTGCTCGCAGCCGGCACCGGAATCCCCGCGCTGACGAAGCTGTTGGGTGTGCCCCTGCCGATTGAAGCCTCCCCCGCGATCTTTATCCGCTACAACGCCCCACCCGGCATCGTGCGCACGCTTATTTCCAACCCTGCAATGGAGGTGCGCGAAAGTGCTGAGGGGACCTGGCTGGCAGCCGAAGACTATCTGGACGACGCCCCGGAAAACCAGGCGGCCGCCATCGCCCGGCGCACCGCCCAGGCTATTGCGGATGAACTCGAAGGGGTCACGTTCATCGAACCACAATTGGCCTGCGTCGGGCTGCGGCCCATCCCGGCCGATGGCATTCCGATCATTGGCCAATTGCCAGGCATCAGCGGTGTGTACGTCTGCGCGATGCATCCTGGCGTGACGCTGGCAGCCATCGTGGGGAGTCTTGCCAGCGAAGAGATCATGGAGGATAGGGTCTGCCCTGCCCTGGCGCCTTGCCGGCCCGAGCGGTTCTTCCAACCTGAAAACGGTTAGAAGGCGCCGACGTCCTCAAGCATTTCCACCAGCCCCTGCGGCCACACCGTGTCCGTCGTAGTGCGCAGCTCCTCTGCCGACCACCAACGATGATCCGCCATCACCTGGGTCTCCTCAGCCGTCCACTCGGCCCTGGACAGCGCCTCGCTGGGCGCCTGCACCACGAAATAGCGCTCGATCGCCAACACGGTTTCGCCGCTGGGCAGCATCAATGGGAAACTGCGTTCTGCCACGGATTCGCCAACGCTGCTGACAGTGATGCCAGTCTCTTCGCGCAGTTCACGGATTGCGGCGCTGTGATAGGTTTCCCCGGCTTCAACACCACCGCCCGGCGTAGCCCAGTAATTCCTGCCAGCCAATGCGCCGTCTTTATGCACGAAGCGGAACAGCAGCACCTGCTTTGCAGGGCTTATCACCATTAGTCGTGCGGCTTTGCGTTCACGCATTTGATTGATTCCTTTCCCTGAGCGCCGAAACCATCCAACTCAAAAACGCCCGTAGCCGCGTGGAAAACACCTCGCACTCAGCGCTGGGGTTACGCGCTTCAAACAGGAAGTACGCGATTTGCACGCGCATCGAGGGGTACTGTTGAACAAACAGCGCGACGTACTCTTCCAGGGTATGCGGCCACATGTGCGCATCGTCTGCGCGCAAGGTGTGAGTGGCCCGGATCAAGGCTCGCGATGCTTCACGCTGCAGGCGATGACGTGCGTGTTCAGTACCGGCCTGTTCGATACGCACGAGATACGCCGTGAGCGCTTGCTCGAAGTCACCATTGACCGCCATGGCGATGGCGCGGGACGGGCGAAACGGGTCGAAGTACCGTGCAAGGTTTTCGCCCCATACACAGCGGCAATGATGCTTGAGCCAGAAGCCCCAACTGTTGCGGTTTTCCGGCGCCAACACTTGAGCGTGATGACCGATATCGAAGTCGATCTTGGTCACTTGCGGATGCCGTTGTTCCAAGGCAATTCGGGTCGTTTCAATTTGCTCGAGCACCGCAGCATCCGGGGGATCGTTGAGTATCAACGAGAGGTCGAGATCAGCAACCCCGACCTCGGCCTGGCCTCGTGCGACGCTGCCATACAGATAAATCCCATGCAGCCCGAACGCCGCCTGGGACAGGGTTGCGCAGACATCCGCCAGCACGGGCTGGAACTCGATTTGTACAGGAACATCGGCGACGGTGAGGATAAACCCGTCGGCATCGACGCCCGTGGTTTGCAGGAGGGTCACGGGTGATGCACCTCAATCACCAGGCCTTCCTCTTCACTCGGCACACTAAAGTGGCGAGTGATGAGGTCGAATTCAGCGTCAGTTGCAGCAAAGTCATGCTCGCCCTGGGCGTTGCGCGCGTGCAGGCGGGCACGGCAGGTCGCATCGTCCAGTTCCAGATAATGCAGGCGGTGGGGCACCTTGGCCGCCTGGGCCAAGCCGAGCAACCACTCACGGTTGGCTAAGGTGTTGGCCGGGAAATCCAGCACCACATTCACGCCGGATTCCAACAGATTGACCACCAGCGGCCCGAGTACACCGCGCACCCGCTGGGCACAGCGCAGGTAGTCGGCGATGGCCTGGATCTCACCGGGGTAAAGACTGGCCAGCCAGTGGTCTTCGCTGAGCACAATGGCTCGGTGCTCGGCGGCCAGGGTCTTGGCGAGCGTGGACTTGCCGGAGGCGATCTTGCCGCACAGCAGATGCAGGGTTGGCATAAGGCGTTTCCTCTTGTCGGGCCCGGCAGGATGAATCATGCAGTCGCGGCCGTAAACACATCCAGTTGAATCCTGGTTTGCAAGCGAGGTCACCTATAAAGAGACGACAACGCAACGGGAGACCTTTATGAACCTTGCAATGACACTCTTCAGCCTGTTTGCCGGTTGGATGGCAATTGTAATGTCGATGCTGTGGGGCGTGCTGCGGGTGCTGCATCGGCACCATGCTTAGCACACCGGACGGCCGCTATTTTGTGGTCAAGGGGCAACTGTGGCGCTGTACCAATCCGGCCTTGGATGAGGCAACCCGGCAACATTGGGTTAATGCACTGATGGATGCACGCCGGGCGGTCAAGGCGGCCAAGGGCGCCGCTGACGCCCAGGCATTGAAAGCCGCCCGGCAGCAGGTGCAGCATGCCAAGGTCGCATTGGGCGAGCGTGGGCCGGCGTGGTGGCACGATGGCGCTCCGGATTACAACCGCTGCAAAGTCAGCAATACCCCCTACGCGGCATGGTTCGAAAAACATCTCGACACGACCTCCCAGTGAACTTTCTTATAAATGCCATGCTCCTTTCCTATGCGAAGTCAGCGCGCCCTGAGCCCAGGGTGCAGAACGATAAGGAGCCGCCACCGACATGACTACCCTACCCACCTACCCCGTCGTCAGACCTGGTCCGCTGCATGGGACCTTAGTGGCCGGCACCGTGCCATTGTTTCTCGGGGCCCTGCTCAGTGATATCGCCTACGGCCAGACCTACCAGATCCAATGGGCCAACTTCGCCTCATGGCTGATCGCCGGGGCGCTGGTGTTCTGCGGTTTTGCCCTGCTGTTTGCGCTGGTCAACCTGGTGCGCGCCGAACATAAGGGCGGGCGACCTATGGCTTATTTCCTGCTGTTGCTGGGCACCTGGGTGCTTGGGTTGGTCAACGCCTTCCAGCATGCCAAGGACGCGTACGCCATGATGCCTACAGGCTTGGTGCTATCGGCAATTGTCACCGTGCTGGCGATCGTCGCGACCTGGATCGGCCTGACCAACCTGCGCTCAGGAGTTGCCCGATGAAAACCCTCAACACATTGACCCTGCTCAGCGCAGCCCTGCTGCTCACTGCCTGTGGTGGCGAAGGCGACAAGACCCAGGCTCGCGGCCCTGACCCTAAACTGCCTGAACAACAAAGCAGCCTGTTGCCGAGCATGAAGATTGCGCAGCCCACCCCGTGGGGCGAGCAAAAGCCCAACGTGCCCGAAGGCTACAGCGTGACCGCCATCGCCACCGACCTGGCGATCCCGCGCCAGACCCTGGTGCTGCCCAATGGTGACATCCTGGTGGCCGAAGGCCGTGGCGGCAGTGCGGCCAAGCTCAAGCCCAAGGACGTGATCGCCAGCGTGATCAAGGCCCAGGGCAATACCAAGGTCAAGGGCGGCAACCGCATTACCCTGCTGCGCGACGCCGACGGTGACGGCACCTATGAGCTCAAGACGGTGTTCGCCGATAACCTCAACGCGCCCTATGGCCTGGCGTTCGCCGACGGCAAACTCTATGTAGCCAACCAGGACGCACTGGTGCGCTTCGACTACGCCGACGGCCAGACCAAGGCCAGTGCGCCGCCGGTCAAAGTCACCGACCTGCCGGCGCAGATCAACCACCACTGGACCAAGTCACTGGCCGTGAGTGACGACGGACGTCAGCTATATGTAGGCATCGGCTCCAACAGCAACATCACCGAACGCGGCATGGAAGTGGAGATTGACCGCGCCATGGTCTGGCAGATCGACGCGACTACCGGGGCTCACAGGCCCTACGCAACCGGCCTGCGCAACCCCACGGCGCTGACCATTCAACCGGGTACCGGGCAACTGTGGACGGTGGTCAACGAACGCGATGAACTCGGCCCCGACCTGGTGCCGGACTACCTGACGTCGGTGCGAGAAGGCGCCTTCTACGGCTGGCCGTACAGCTATTGGGGCCAGAACGTCGACCCACGGGCACAACCACAGAACCCGGCCAAGGTGGCGGCGGCAATCAAGCCCGATTACAGCCTGGGCTCCCACGTGGCTGCATTGGGCGTGGATTTTTCCATTCCGGCCATGGGTGAAAAATTTGCCGATGGCGTGTTTGTCGGCGAACACGGCAGCTGGAACCGCGACAATCCGGTGGGCTACAAGGTGATCTTCGTGCCGTTCAGCAATGGCAAGCCTGCTGGCGAACCCATCGACTTCGCCACCGGATTTCGCGGTGACGATGGCAAGACCCGTGGGCGCCCGGTGGGCGTGACGGTGGACCCCAAAGGTGCGCTGATCATTGCCGATGACCTGGCCAATACTGTTTGGCGAGTCACCCGTAACCGTTAACCGGATATGACAGGGGTGGCGACGCCCCTGTCAGCCATCACTGTGCAATTGCGCTTGCAGCCACGCCAGCAGCGCTTCGACCTCGCCCCGACTGCCCGCCCCTTGCTCCTTGTAGACCGAAATTGCCTCAGGCAGAAATACGCTTTCAGCGCAGGGCCGGACCAATGCCCCACTCTCGATCAGCCGGCTTGCGGTACGCCGCCAGCCCATGGCGACACCGTGCCCCTCCACCGCGGCCTGCAACATCAGCGGGTAGCTGTCGAAAGTGGCACTGCGCGCATCCCTGGCCAACACCCGACCGAACACCTGCAGCCACTCATCCCACTCCATCAAGTGCGGAGGCTCGGAGCTGTGGTGCAAAAATGTGCAGGGCTGTAATTCATTCAGGGGTAACGGCTGCTCCGGGCAAAGGTAGGCCGGGCTGCACACCGGGAACACCTCGTCGGAGGCGGTGAACATCAGCCTATGGGCGCCACTGGCGCGCCGGGTACTTTGCAGGGCCACATCGAAATGGCTATCGAACTGGGTGATAGGCCGCGTGCAGCTCACCACCTGGATTTCAATCTGCGGGTATTGCTGGTGGAACGTCGACAAGCGCGGCATCAGCCAATAGAACGCCTCGCACAACTGGCACAGCAACACCACCCGGTTGCGTTGCGGGGAGGCGCGCAGGTTAGCCGCGCCATCGCTGATGCTTTGCAACGCAAGGCTGACCACCCGCCCCAATTCACGCCCCTCTTGCGTGAGGAACACCGCACGGTTGCGCCGGATGAACAGCTTCACCCCCAGGTTGTCTTCCAGCCCACGAATCTGCCGGCTGACAGCCGCCTGTGTGATGTGCAGCTCATCGGCCGCCCTGGAGAAACTCTCCAGGCGCGCGGCCGCTTCAAACGGCAGCAAACTGGCGAGGGGCGGTAGGGTTTTGCCGAGTAGATTCATAATTTGAGGTTATGCATTCAAGGCCGAGAACTCGTTTGTAGCACACCCACGCGGCTGGGCACCATGGATGCATTACTTCATGGATCAACCTGATGAGCACTTCCCCCACCTCAGTTTCTATCGGCGTGATATTCGCGGTGGTCGCCACCCTCGGCTGGGCGCTGAATTTTATTGCGCCCTACGTCACCGGGGCTTACAGCCTCTACGACCTGATGGCCGTGCGCTTCTTGATAGCCGGTGCGCTCGGTGTCGTCTGGATGGTCCTGTGCCGGGCGCAACTGTCTGTGCTAAGCCCAGGCCAGCGGCTGTTCGCGGCGGTACTGGGCGCATTGGGGTGCCTGGGCTATGGCGTCTGTATTGCCGCCGGCGTGATATTCGGCGGCCCGGTATTGACGCCAGCCTGCGTCGGCATGGTCCCGGTGCTACTGGCGCTGGTAGGCAACGCCAGCCATAAGACCCTGCGTTGGCGCCAGTTGGTGATGCCGCTGTCTTGCCTCACGGTGGGGCTGTTGCTGGCCAACATCAGCAGCCTGCACCAGCCCTCGCTGGGTGCTGGTTCCTGGCTGGCCGGGCTGTGCTTCTCGTTGGGTGCGGTGGCCCTATGGCTGGGGTTCAGCGTGATCAACCAAAAGCAGCTGGCGCGCCTGCCGGCCTGCGCGACCGGCCTGTGGACCGCCCTGATGCTGGTGGGTGCAGGCGTCGCGGCGCTGTGCCTGCTGCCCTGGATATACGCGCTAGGCTTATTGCAGTTGCCAACCCTTGGCGCTGGCTGGAGCCAGGCATGGCCGCTGTATGCCTGGAGCCTGGTGATCGCGGTGATGTCCACCGTCGTCGGCGCGTGGGCCTGGAACGCAGCGACGCGGCGCCTGCCCATGGTGCTGAGCGGTCAATTGATTGCCCTTGAATCCTTGTTCGCCACTCTGCTCGGCCTTTGGTTTCATCAGCGCTGGCCGACGCCCATGGAGGTCGCAGGCCTGGCCGCCGTGCTGATTGGCGTGGTGATGGCGGTGCGTATCATTCTGGCGCAGGCAAAACCTGCGGCAACCCACCCAACCTTGGGGGAGCTCCAACATGACTGACTCAAGTGACGCCCTGGCACTGCCCGAAGCCTTTGATTTCCGTGGCCAAGCCGTGCGCTGGGGCCAACTCGGCACACAGGGGCCGGCCCTGGTGATGGTGCACGGCACACCATTCTCTGCCCACGTATGGCGCCGCATCGCGCCATTGTTCGCCCGGCACTGTCGAGTCTTCTATTACGACCTGCTGGGCTACGGCCAGTCGCAAAAAGCGCCGGGGCAGGACGTCTCCCTCGGCGTGCAAAACATCCTGCTCGCCGCGCTGCTCCAACACTGGCGACTGGAGCAGCCCCATGTACTCGCCCATGACTTTGGCGGTGCCACGGCACTACGGGCACATCTGTTGGATGGCTGCGACTACGCCAGCCTGACCTTGATCGATCCCGTCGCCATTGCGCCCTGGGGTTCGCCGCTGGTGCAGCATGTGCGCGGCCACGAACGGGCATTCAGCGACGCGCCGGCTTATATCCATGAAGCGATTGTGCGTGCCTATCTCCAGGGCGCCGCATTCAAGCCGCTGCCTGCCGAGGTGCTGCAAGCCTATGTCACGCCATGGACCGGCGAGAGTGGCCAGGCAGCCTTTTATCGTCAGATTGCACAAATGGATCAGCGTTATACCGACGCCATTGAAGTACAACTTGCCAGCATCCGCTGCCCGGTGCAGTTGCTCTGGGGTGAGGAGGATCAGTGGATCTCGGTGGCGCAAGGCGATGCACTGGCTGGCAGATTGGCCGGGGCACGCTACCTGCGCGTCCCCCATGCCGGGCATCTGGTGCAAGAAGATGCTCCAGAGTCCATAGTTGCCGCGCTGATGGCGTTTCTACACTTGCCTGCTGCGACCACTAGAGATCAGTGATTTCCTTGTGGCGCGGCACCAATGCCTTCATCACGCTCCAGGCCACCAGATAGGCCAGGGCGCAGATGGCAAACATGATCATGTAGCCGGTGTGGATGTCGTTGATCGACTTGTAGTAGTCGAACACCCAGCCGCCGATCTTGGTCATGACCACGCCGCCCAGGCCACCGGCCATGCCACCGATGCCGACCACCGAGGCAACGGTTTTCTGCGGGAACATGTCGGACACAGTGGTGAAGATATTGCATGACCACGCCTGGTGCGCCGAGGCGCCCACGCCGATGAGCAGCACCGGCACCCAGAAGCTCAGGTAACCCAACGGCTGCGCCAGCAACACCACCAGCGGGAACAGCGCAATCACCAGCATGGCTTTCATGCGCCCGTCATAGGGTGCATCGCCACGCGCCATGAAATAGCTGGGGAACCAGCCGCCACCGATGCTGCCGACCATGGTCATGCTGTACAGCACCGCCAGCGGCATGACGATATCGGCGCCTTTCATGCCGTACTGTGCCGACAGGTAGGTGGGCAGCCAGAACAGAAAGAACCACCACACGCCATCGGTCATGAACTTGCCAAAGGCGAACGCCCAGGTCTGGCGGTAAGTCAGCAGCTTGAACCAGGAAATTTTCTTTGCGGTGGTGCCTGTAGGCACTGGGGTGAAAGGTTGTACGGTCTGGTCGCTGCGGATATAGGCCAGTTCTTCGGCCGACAGGCGTTTTTGCTGTTCCGGTTTTTCGTACACCGCAGCCCAGACCGCGACCCACAAGAACCCCAGCATGCCGATGACCATGAAGGCCGCTTCCCAGCCCCACAGGCCGGCAATCAGTGGCACGCAGATCGGCGCCAGGATCGCACCGACGTTGGCACCGGAGTTGAAAATGCCGGTGGCCAGTGAGCGTTCTTTCTTGGGGAAATATTCGGCAGTCGCCTTGATCGCAATAGGGAAGTTGCCTGCTTCGCCAATCGCCAATACAGCGCGGGACAGCATGAAACCGGCAATCGACACTGGGATCACTGCCAGGCCGATTGCCCCGCTGATCGCAGCGATGCCCTCGCCCATCGGCACCGAAAACGCATGCATGATCGCCCCGGTGGACCAGATCCCAATCGCCACCACGTAAGCGGCCTTGGTGCCGATCTTGTCGACAAACCGCCCGGCAAACAGCATGGAGATGGCATAGACAAACTGGAACACCGCCGCGATGTTGGCGTAATCGGTGTTGCTCCAGCCAAATTGCGTCGAGAGTTGCGGTGCCAACAGGCTGAGCACCTGGCGGTCGAGGTAGTTGACCGTGGTGGCGAAAAACAGCATCGCGCAGATCGTCCAGCGATAGCTGCCGACTGCCTGGCCGACACGATGGGCACTGATGGGCTCGTTCAGATTCATGGCATCACTTTTTATTTTTGTTAGATAGAACATATGTAACGTCATATGTCGTCGTACAACTTCGACTTTTATATCGGGACGCCCACGCAGTGTCAATCGGAAAGAGTGCCGCTTATCGAGGAGTTAGACCGGTATAAAAAAGGTCAGCTTTGTGCAGTTGTAGGATGACAAACCCGCATCACCAAGCTAGGTGCCTGGCCTGGCACGTCGTCCAACAGGCCGACAGGTTGCATGCCGATCTTTTCCAGCACACGGATCGACGCTACATGGTCGGGTCGTACCAGGCCGAAGACTTCTGGCAGACCGAGGGTTTCAAACGCCAGCACCAACGCATCACGCCCCACCTCGGTGGCGTAGCCCTGCCCCCAGGCTTCGACGGCAAAGCGATAGCCGAGGTTGACGCGTTGTTGTGTCAGATAGTTGAGCTGCGCAATGCCGCCAAACCCGATGATATGTCCGGGCGCTTCTTTGCGGGCGATCGCCCACCAGCCGTAGCCGTGACTGGCCCATTGTTCCATCCAATGGGCCAGCAAGCGCTGGGCCGCCGCGAGATCCGGCATGGGCCCGGCCGGGTTGAACAAATTGGTCTGCGGGTCGCCGAAGATCGCGAGCAATCGCTGAACATCAGCGGGCTGCGGTTGGCGGTAGCTGAGGCGTGAATGGCGGTTTGGCATACAAATGGCGTTCCTGTTTGCGGCATAGGCCTGCGAGCCGAGTTTAGCCAATATCGCCATCGTCGCCGCAGTCAGTTAAGCGAACGAAATGCTCAAAACAGCGACGACCCAATGTGGGAGGGGGCTTGCCCTCGATAGCGGTGTGCCAGACGCCTATTTGTTAACTGACCCACCGCCATCGGGGGCAAGCCCCCTCCCACATTTAAATTTGGTTAAGGCGTGGATTCGCACGCCGGCGCGAGGGCACTGATAACGATATTTTCGCAAACGCGAGAAAAAGTACCCGACGGGGTGAATTATTTCGTGTCCTCTTGTATCTGAACTGACAGAGTGGTGCCATCGTAGCGATGGCACCTCCCCTGTTCAGCTTTAAGAGTGGCCCGCATGAAATTACGGAAAAAACGCGTCAAACCCATCGGATTGAAAGACATCACCATTGTCGACGACAGCAAGATGCGCAAAGCAATCACTGCTGCCGCACTTGGCAATGCCATGGAATGGTTCGACTTTGGTGTGTATGGCTTTGTCGCCTACGTGCTGGGCAAGGTATTCTTCCCCGACGCGTCTCCCAGCGTGCAAATGATTGCTGCACTGGGCACCTTCTCCGTGCCCTTCCTGATTCGCCCACTGGGTGGCCTGTTCTTTGGCGCTCTGGGCGATAAGTATGGGCGGCAAAAAGTCCTCGCCGCCACCATCGTGATCATGTCCCTGAGCACCTTCGCCATTGGCTTGATTCCCGGCTATGCCTCCATCGGCATCTGGGCGCCGATTTTGCTGCTGTTGTGCAAAATGGCCCAAGGCTTCTCGGTGGGTGGCGAGTACACCGGCGCATCGATCTTCGTCGCCGAGTACGCTCCGGACCGCAAGCGCGGCTTCCTCGGCAGTTGGCTGGACTTCGGTTCGATTGCCGGTTTCGTGCTTGGCGCAGGTGTGGTGGTATTGATCTCCACCGTGCTCGGCGAAGCGGAATTCGAATCCTGGGGCTGGCGCCTGCCGTTCTTCCTCGCCCTGCCCCTGGGCATGATCGGCCTGTACCTGCGCCATGCGCTGGAAGAGACCCCGGCGTTCCAGCAACACGTCGACAAGCTCGAACAGGGCGACCGCGAAGGCCTGACCCACGGCCCTCGAGTGTCGTTCAAGGAAATCGCCACCAAGCACTGGCGCAGCCTGTTGACCTGCATCGGTATCGTCGCGGCCACCAACGTGACCTACTACATGCTGCTCACCTACATGCCGAGCTACCTGTCCCACAACCTGCACTACGCCGAAAACAGCGGCGTGTTGATCATCATCGCAATCATGGTCGGCATGTTGTTCGTGCAGCCGTTCATTGGCTTTGTCAGCGACAAGATCGGCCGCAAGCCGTTCATCATCGCCGGCAGCATTGGCCTGCTGTTCCTGTCGATCCCGGCGTTCATGCTGATCACCAGCGGCAAGACCGGGCTGATTTTCAGCGGCCTGCTGATCCTGGCCATTGTGCTGAACTTCTTTATCGGCGTGATGGCCTCCACCTTACCGGCAATGTTCCCTACTCACCTGCGCTACAGCGCCCTGGCCAGTGCATTCAACGTCTCGGTGCTGATCGCCGGCGTCACGCCAACCGTCGTCGCCTGGCTGGTGGAAAGCACCAACGACCTGTACATGCCCGCCTACTACCTGATGGTGTTCGCCGTGGTCGGCCTGGTCACTGGCCTGACCATGAAGGAAACCGCCAACAAGCCCCTACGCGGCGCCGCACCTGCGGCTTCCGACATGGCGGAAGCCAAGGAGCTGCTGCAGGAGCATCACGACAATATCGAGCAGAAAATCGAAGACATCGATGCCGAGATTGCCGCGCTGCAAGCCAAGCGTGAAAACCTGGTGCAGCAGCATCCACGGATTAACTAAGACCTGACTGTGCATGGCCGCTGCGAGCGGCCATGCCACTGGAGTGTTCAGCATGATTCCAAGCGTCACCGCACAATCGCTACTCAGCGCAGACGAACGCGCTGCTATCGCAGAAATCGAAGCCACAACGAACATTCTCAAGCTGGTCACGCGCTTGACCGGCATGAGATTTGCCGGCATCGCCAAATTTACCGACCTGGAATGGGTGGTCTGCTCGGCCTACGACCCTCTGCAAATGGGCATCAATGTCGACGATGTACTCGACCTGGAAACCACTCTGTGCAGTGAGTTCTGCATCAACCCCCAGGCCATGTTCATCCCCCAGATCAGTCAAAACGGCCGTTTTGCGTCGCGCCCGGTGGTCAAGCAATACGCCATTGAAAGCTATGCCGGCGCGCCGATCTTTCTGCCCGATGGGCGCCTGTTTGGAGCGCTGTGTGCGCTGGATTCGCGGGCAATGCTGTTCGACGACCCCAACCTGCCCGAAACCCTGAGCTTGTTTGCGCGGCTTATCGGCTGCATTTTCTACGCTAATCTGAGCCCGGCGGATCACTGACATCCGACCTGCCCCGTAACAAGGCGATATCGCGCTTGGGCGCCAAGCCAAACAGCCGACTGTACTCACGGCTGAACTGTGACGGGCTCTCATAGCCCACTTTGAACGCGGCGCTGGACACGTCCCGGTGCTCGTTCAACATCAAGCGTCGCGCCTCGTTCAAGCGCAGCCATTTCTGATATTGCAAAGGACTCATTGCGGTCAATTGCCGGAAATGATGATGAAAGGTTGCCGCGCTCATCTGCACGCGGGCTGCCAATTCTTCCACACGCAGTGCAGCGGCAAAATTCAACTTCAGCCAATCAATGGCCTTGGCGATGCGATAGCCCTGCCCGTCCACCGAGCAGATCTGGCGCAGGCGAGCGGCCTGATCGCTTTTCAATAGGCGGTAATGAATCTCGCGCTGGACCAGCGGCGCAAGCACCGATATCGCTTCGGGCTCGTCCAGCAGCGCCACCAAACGCGCGAAGCCAGCCAGCATGCCGCCGGTCACCGAGCCGATACCAACGCCCTTCATCATTGCGCGTTCACGGGTCGGCGGCAGATCACCCTGGGCAATCAGCTCGGCCAGCATGCGCAGGTCCAATTTGAACGTCAGGCCCAGGCAGGGTTGCTCGGGGCTGGCAACCAGCACTTGTGAATTGGCCGGAATGTCCAGCGACGTCACCAGAAAGCGGGAGGCGTCGTAGGGGTAGCCCTCACCGCCGACCCACAACTGCTTCTCGCCCTGCACCACCAGCACGATGCACGGTTCGACCATGCATACCACCGGCGCAGCGGGTTGTTCACGCCGATAAAAACCCAGCCCGGCAATCGGCATGGAATAGTCGCCGGGCGCCGGGGTGCGCGAATCTATGGACTGAATCAGCGCATCCAGCAGCGATTGAGTGTTGGTCATGACAGGCCCTTGCAGTTCTTCATGCAACTTTACCTGCGTACCTCCAAGGCGTCGCCGCAAATGGCTGAAACTCAGAGGATCAGGCAAGTAATCCGCTGAAACGTACTACAGAAGCCTTGCCTGCCTGGGGAAAATGGACCGACACCTCGCCAAGGAACATTCCTATGAAATACCTGCTGAGCCTTTTGCAATGATGTCCAACGCCTGGGAACCGCAACGTTGGGGCGCAGTGCTGGCGATGTCGCTCGCCGCGTTCGCACTGGTCGCCTCCGAATTCATGCCCGTCAGTCTGCTGACGCCCCTGGCCGCCGACCTGCACATCAGCGAAGGCCAGGCCGGCCAGGGCATTTCCGTATCGGGTGTGTTTGCCCTGCTCACCAGCCTGGTGATCGCCTCGATTGCCGCACGGGTGGACCGCAAAAGCCTGTTGATGGCACTGACGCTGCTAATGATCATCTCCGGCACGGTGGTGGCGTTTGCGCCGACCTACTGGGTGTTCATGCTCGGCCGTGGGTTGATCGGCGTGGCAATTGGCGGCTTCTGGTCGCTGTCGGCAGCCACGGCCATGCGACTGGTGTCGCAGGCCCACGTACCGCGAGCCTTGGCCATCGTCAATGGCGGCAACGCCCTGGCGACGGTAATTGCGGCGCCGCTGGGCAGCTTTCTCGGCGGCATAATCGGCTGGCGCGGGGCGTTTTTCTGCGTGGTGCCTGTGGCCGTGATTGCACTGGTGTGGCTGCTGGTCAGCCTGCCAGCGTTGAAGCCCACCGGCAAAGCGAAAACCGGCAACGCATTGCGCCTGATGAAAAACTCGACGGTGGCCCTGGGCATGCTCGCTGTCAGCGTGTTCTTCATGGGCCAGTTCATGTTGTTCACCTACCTGCGCCCGTTCCTGGAAAGTGTCACGCGGGTCGAGGTGTCCACGTTGTCGTTGATACTGCTGGTACTCGGCCTGGCAGGTCTGGCAGGCACGTTCTTGATTGACCGTCTCCTGAAGCACAACCTTTACCCGACGCTGATTGCCATCCCACTGATCATGGCAGGCATCGCCCTGGCGCTGGTGGCATTCGGCAGTTCAACGCTGATGACTACGCTGCTGCTGGGCAGTTGGGGTCTGGTAGCAACCGCCGCGCCCGTAGGCTGGTGGACCTGGCTGGCAAAAACCTTGCCCGACGACGCCGAGGCCGGAGGCGGATTGATGGTCGCCATCATTCAATTGGCGATTGCAGCCGGCGCCACGGTCGGTGGCGTGGCGTTCGACCTGAGCGGCTACCAGGCTACCTTTGAGCTGAGCGCTGGATTGCTGATAGTCGCCACGCTGCTGGCCTACCTGGCTTCACGCCACCCAGCGCGTATGCACGTTATCAAAGGCGCTACCTGAAAAACTGGCTCGGCGTGCGCCCAAACTGCTTCTTGAACATACTGGTAAACGCACTCGGGCTTTCATACCCCAGCTCAAACGCCACATCGATAATCTTCTCCCCCACCGCAATGCGCTCCAGCGCCAGCAGCAGCCGCGCCTGCTGGCGCCATTGGCCGAAGGTCATGCCGGTTTCCTTGCGGAACAGGCGCTGGATGGTGGTTTGGTCTAGCCCCAGGCGCGCACTCCAGTGCGCGACGGTGGAGGCATCTCCCGGTTCGTTCTGCAACGCCAGGCAGATCTGGCTCAGGCGCGGGTCGGCAGGCTGTGGCAGGGACAGTGGCAAGGCTGGAAGGTTGGCCAGTTCGTCGAGGATCAGGTGCATGATCCGGGCATCGCGTGAGTCCTCGGCATAGGGCGGTTTCAGGCTGACCGAGGCCTTGATCAGCTCGCTCAACAATGGGGAAACCGTCACCGTCTTCGGCTCGGCCGGCAGGTTCGGGAAGCTGTCCGGGCGCACGAACACACTGCGCATCTTCAACGTGCCTACGCAGCGCAATGAGTGAACTTGACCACAGGGCATCCAAAAGCCACGATTGGGCGGTACCGTCCATTGCCGCAGGGCCGAATACACCACCATGACGCCGCCGATGGCGTACAGCAGTTGATGCTTGTTGTGGCTGTGTTCAGGGATCACCCAGTTTTCCGGATAATCGGTGGCCGAGCTGATGACAGCCCAGTCGCCCTCGTCAATATCCCGAAGAAATTTATCCAGTGATCTGATCATTTTGCCCTTTTTGCGATGGTTTCTGCCCGAATTGCGCGAGACAGGCTTTTTCTTCGAATTTAGCATAGCTTTCGAAACAATTAGAAATGGCTGCCAGCTAAAGTACTGTCTGCCCCTGTTTGCTGCCTTGTATGGAATGCCCGCATGTCGAGCCTTACTGCGACACCCGCCGCTGCCACAACCACGCCCCAGATAAGCCCCCTGGTGATGCGCGTCCTCGGCGCCTGTGCCCTGGCGCATATGATCAATGACCTGATCCAGGCCGTGCTGCCGTCGGTCTACCCGATGCTCAAGGCCAACTACGGCCTGAGCTTCACCCAGGTCGGCCTGATCACCCTGACCTTCCAGTTGACCGCCTCCTTGCTGCAACCCTGGATCGGCTATCACACCGACCGTCATCCCAAGCCGTGGCTGCTGCCAGCGGGCATGGTGTGCACCTTGGTCGGTATTTTGATGCTGGCGTTTGTCGGCAGCTTCCCGGCGATTCTGCTCGCGGCGGGGTTGGTGGGCGTTGGCTCGTCGACCTTCCACCCAGAAACCTCCCGCGTCGCCCGCCTGGCCTCCGGTGGCCGCTATGGCCTGGCGCAATCGACCTTCCAGGTCGGTGGCAACACCGGCAGCGCCTTCGGCCCGTTGCTGGCGGCGGCCATCATCATTCCCTACGGCCAAAGCCATATCGCCTGGTTCGGTCTGTTCGCAGTGTTCGCGATCCTGGTGCTGTACGGATTGAGCCGCTGGTACCGCCACCACCTCAACCTGTTCAAGCTCAAGCAAGGCAGCCAGGCGACCCATGGCCTTTCCAAGGGCCGCGTGACCTTTGCCCTGGTGGTCCTGGCCGTGCTGGTGTTCTCCAAATACTGGTACATGACCAGCCTGACCAGCTACTTCACCTTCTACCTGATTGAGAAGTTCCAGCTGTCGGTTGCCAGCTCGCAGATGTACCTGTTCCTGTTCCTCGGCGCGGTGGCGGTCGGCACCTTCGCCGGTGGCCCGATCGGCGACAAGATCGGCCGCAAGAAAGTCATCTGGTTCTCGATCCTCGGTGCCGCGCCGTTCACCCTCGCCCTGCCCTACGTCGACCTGTTCTGGACCGCCGTGCTCAGCGTGATCATCGGCTTTGTCATCGCCTCGGCGTTCTCGGCCATCGTGGTATTTGCCCAGGAGCTGGTGCCAGGCAATGTGGGCATGATCGCCGGGATATTCTTCGGCCTGATGTTCGGTTTCAGCGGTATCGGTGCGGCGCTGCTCGGCATGCTCGCCGACCATCATGGCATCGAGTACGTCTACAAGCTGTGCTCTTTCCTGCCGTTGGTGGGCATCCTGACGATATTGCTGCCTTCGACCAAGGGCGTGTGATTTCTGGGTGCACCCAAAAGTAGATAAATGATACGCCGCGATCCAAATGTGGGAGGGGGCTTGCCCGCGAAGACGTCAGCCCAGCAAACATTGATGTTGGCTGAACCACCGCTATCGGGAGCAAGCCCCACATTGGATCGCGGGCGCATCAGTTGGATCATCGGCGGCTGTCAGGCCGCTGCGGGAGCAAGCTCCTCCCACACCCCATCGATCACAAGTAAGTCCCGCTACAGGTCATAACGGACCGCCACACTGCGCCCGGTGTTCACCGACTCCAGCGCACAATCAGCCAGATGCAGGGCATACAACCCATCACGCATGCCAGTAGGCAACTCACGCCCCTCACTCAGCGCCTCGATGAACTGCGCCAGCTCATTGCGATAAGCATCCGCATAACGTTCAAGGAAAAAGTGCTGCAGCGGCTCCAGCGCTTCGGTGTGTTCGGCGCTCCAGTGACGCAGGGTGCTGGGACGATGGTTATCGGTAAGCAATACACCACTGGCGCCGGAGACTTCTACGCGCTGGTCGTAGCCATACACAGCCTGGCGACAGCAGTTGATATGGCATTGCTTGCCCGAGGCGGTGCGCAGCAAGACCATCACGCTGTCGTAGTCGCCAATCTGTTCCAGCGTCGGATCTACCAGGCGGCTGGCGTAGGCGCTGACTTGCACCGGTTCTTCGCCGAGCAAGTGGCGGGCGGTGTCGAAGTCGTGAATGGTCATGTCGCGCAAGATGCCACCGGAATGTTCCAGGTAATCACGCGGGGCCAGGCCCGGGTCGCGGCTGGTGATGATCACTTGGCGCACGGCGCCGATCTGGCCCGCATCCAGGGCCTGGCGCAGGCGCAGCATGTCGGGGTCGAAGCGCCGGTTGAAGCCGAGCATCACCCGGCCGCCCTGGCGCTCCACGGTGTGCGCCGCGCTGCGCGCCTTGGCGATATCCAGGTCGATGGGTTTTTCGCAGAGTACCGCCTTGCCCTGGGCCACGGCGGCGAGCAACAGCTCGATGTGGGTGTCGGTGGGGGTGCCGATCACCACCGCATCGATGTCCTCGCGGCTCAGTACGGCGGTGCAGTCATACGCCGCTTCGCATCCCAGCTGCGTACTGAGGGCATCGACGCCTTCTCGCCAAGGGTCGGCCACCAGCACCAGCGTGGCGTTGGGATGGGCGGCGACGTTGGCGGCGTGGATCTTGGCGATGCGCCCGGCACCTAGAACGGCGATACGTAGCATGGTCGAACTCCTGGATCGTTATTGGATTTGTAGTTTCAGAACTTCAGTCCGGCAGGTTGAACGGCGTGACGATCTGCACCTGTGAGGGCGCAATCGGCCCGGCCTTCCATAGCCGGTGGTATTGCAGGATGTGCAGGAACACGTGGCGGGCATCGATCTGCAGGTTGTGATCGATGATCGCCGCGACTTTTTCTTCCCTCAGCAGTTGGCGGTTTTCTTCGTCGAGGTCGTGGCCGATAAAGACTTCCAATGGGCGACGCTGTGCGGCAAAGGCATCGACGATCGCACGGTTGCCGCCGCCGACGCTGTAAACCGCCTTGAGCCCGGGATTCTGGTGCAAGGCTTGGGTCACCCGCTCAAAGGTGCGCTCGTATACGCCATAGCCGCCGCTGATATCCAGCACCCGCAAGTGCTCGGCGCGGCCACGCAGCCAGGCGCGAAAGCCCATCTCGCGTTCTTCTTCGCCACGGAATAGTTCACTGCCGATCACCACCGCCACGTCCTGGGGCTGGCTGGGCAGCCAGCGCGACATCAGGTAGGCGGCGGTCTGGCCGGCAGTGCGATTGTCCATGCCCACATAGCCGATGCGTTCGCTTTGGGGCAGGTCCGTCACCAAGGTCACCACCGGAATGCCGGCGGCAATCAGTTGCTTCACCGCCTGGTTCACCGCCGGCTCATCGGCGGCCTTGAGCACCACGCCCTGGCTGCCCGTGTCGAGGCAGCGCAGCAATTGGTCGTACATGGCCTGGGGCTCGATTTCTTCGAACAGGTGAAAGCGCGGCGCAATGCGAAATGGCGCGAGGCTGGCCAACTGCGCCACGATTGCCGCCTGCACCGCCGCGCTGAAACGCTGGGGCGTGTGCATGATGACGTCCACATGGAAGGTGCGCCCCACGGCCAGGCCGTTTTTCTCCTGGGACTCCAACTCCTCCAGCGCCTGCTCGATACGTCGCCGGGTTTGCGCATGCACGCTGCCACGCTGGTGCAACACGCGATCGACCGTGGCCTTACTGACGCCGGCCTGGGTGGCGAGTTGCTTGATGGAAAAATGCTTTGCGCGTTCGAGCATGGGCTTCGCCTGAGGTGTTTTTGAGGTCTTTTTTGGGCGTTACTGAGGTTTTGCAATGCTAGTCTCAGTTTTGTCCGGCGTCGAGCCGGGCCGGCAAAACAACAAAAATCCCAGGAGAGCCCAATGCCCCACACCGACCTTAAGACCTCGTTCAACGGTCAGTACTTTGTCGTTACCGGCAGCACCCAGGGTCTCGGTGCGGCCGTAGCCCATACCCTGGCTCGCCGTGGCGCAGCCGGGCTGATCATTTGCGGGCGCCGCCGTGCCGAGGGCGAAGAGCAGGTACGCCAGCTGGCACGGCTGGATTGCCAGGCTTTTTTTGTCGAGGCCGACCTGGAAAAGGTCGAGGACTGCCGCACGATCATCGAGGCTGCGCGCAGCCATTTCGGCACCTTGCACGGCTTGGTGAACTGCGCCGGCATGTCTGACCGCGGCACCATCCTCGACACCTCGCCGGAACTGTTCGAGCGTTTGTTTGCGGTGAATGTGCGCGCGCCGTTTTTCCTGATGCAGGAAGCGCTCAAGCTGATGATCAGCAATGGCGTGGAAGGCGCGGTGGTGAATATCCAGAGCGTTACCGGGCATGGCGGCCAATCGTTCTTGAGTGCCTACGCCGCGTCCAAGGGCGCACTGGCGATCCTGACCAAGAACGTCGCCTTCAGTGCATTGCGCAACCGCATCCGTGTGAATGGCTTGAATATCGGCTGGATGGACACGCCCCACGAGGACCAGATACAGCGTCAGTACCACGGCGCCCAGGACGGCTGGCTGGCAGAGGCCGAACGCGCCCAACCGTTTGGACGCCTGCTCAAGCCCGAAGAAGTGGCGCGCAGCGTGGCGTTTCTGTTGTCCGCTGAGTCGGGAATGATGAGCGGTGCGGTGATCGACCTGGAGCAAGGGGTGGTTGGCTGCACCGACAGCAGCACGCCGCAACCCCACCAGGCCCTGAGCCTCCCCGGAGGTGTGTGATGCCTGCCTTCGTAACCGGCGACGCCGTGCGCCTGGCCGATTTCAGCCGGATCTGCGCACAGCGTACCAACACCAGCGACTACCCGCTGTGCCTTGAGGTGCAAGGCAACGTGCCGATTTATCAGGCCCACACCTTGCGCAACAGTGACCGCCTGGCCGTCATGAACGAACTGCATCACCTGTTCCGTGACGGTCCCGGCGTGATGGTGGTGCGCCAAGCCTATGAAGACTTGGAAGTGGTGGACCGCCACAGCCGGGTGTTCGAAGCGATCTTTGCCCATGAAGCCGCCCATGGCGTGGCCGCCGATCACTTTGCCAAGGCCGGCAGCAACGGACGCATCTGGAATGTGCTGCAAAAAGCTGCCGTGCAGTCACCCGAATCCTTTGCCGAGTACTACGCCAACCCCCTGCTGGGGTTGATTGCCGAGGCCTGGTTGGGCCCGGGCTTCCAGGTCACGGCACAGGTCAATGTGGTGCGCCCCGGTGGCCAGGCACAGCAGCCGCACCGCGACTTTCACCTGGGTTTCCAGACCAATGAAGTAGTCGAGCGTTTTCCGCTGCCGCTGCATGTGCTGTCGCAGTATTTGACGCTCCAGGGTGCCATCGCCCATTCGGATATGCCGCTGGAAACCGGCCCGACCCAACTGTTGCCGTTTTCCCAGCAGTACGCCTTGGGTTATCTGGCCTGGCGTCGCTCGGACTTTATCGACTACTTCCAGCAACACGCCGTGCAATTGCCGCTGAACAAGGGCGACTTGCTGTTCTTCAACCCGGCGCTGTTCCATGCCGCCGGCACCAACCGCACCACTGACCGCCAGCGCATGGCCAACCTGCTGCAAATCTCATCGGCGTTCGGCAAGCCGATGGAAGCTGTCGACCGCGACCGCATGATGCTGGCGGTCTACCCAGTGCTGCTGGCCAATCCCAACCTGGATGCCCAAGCCGTGATCGCCTGCACCGCAGATGGCTACTCCTTCCCCACCAACCTCGACACCGACCCACCGTCGCAGGGCCTGGCCCCACAAACCGGGCAGCAGCTGATGCTGCAAGCCCTCAACGAACGCTGGCCGTGCTCGGACTTCGCTGCTGCCTTGGCGCATTGGCGGGCCAAGCGCCAAGCGTGAATCTCGATGCTTTGACAACAACAAAAACAACGGAGCAAACCATGAAAAAGCAACTCCTTGCAGCACTGCTGACCTTTGCGATCAGCCCCTGGGCCCTGGCTGATATTCGTATCGGCGTGAGCATCGCCCAGGTGGATGACGTGTTCCTCGCGCAAATGCGCGACTACATGGCCACCCACGCCAAGGAACTGCCCGACGTCACCCTGCAATTCGAAGACGCCCAGGGCGATGTGGTGCGCCAGCTCAACCAGGTACAAAACTTTGCCGCCCAGGGCATGGACGCGATTATCGTCAACGCGGTGGACACCGCCGCCACTCAGAAAATGACGCTCAATGCCCAGCAAGCCAAGATCCCGCTGGTGTATGTCAACCGTCGCCCGGAGTTCAAGGAGGTGCCGGCAGGCGTGGGCTATGTAGGCTCGGACGAGATCAAGGCGGGGGAAATCCAGATGCGCTACCTGGCCGAGAAAATGGGCGGCAAGGGCAACCTGGCGATCATGCTCGGGCTGCTGTCCAACAATGCCACCCACAACCGCACGCTGGGGGTCAAGACCGTGCTCAAGGACTACCCCGATATCAAGATTGTCGAGGAACAAAGTGCCGAATGGCAGCGCAGCAAGGCGATTGACCTGATGAACAACTGGATCGTATCCGGGCGCAAAATCGATGCCGTGGCGGCGAATGCCGATGAAATGGCGATCGGCGCGGCCATGGCCATCAGCCAGGCAGGCATGCAGCCGGGCAAGGACATCCTGGTGGCCGGCAGCGACGGCGGCGCGGCTGGGTTGGATGCGGTGAAAAAAGGCCAGTTGCTGGTCACCGTGTACCAGGACAACAAGGGCCAGGCGGTGGGCTCCATCGACCTGGCGGTGAAGATGGTCAAGAAGCAGCCGTACACGGCGGAACTGACGATTCCTTATCAGCAAATCACCAAGGACAACTACCAGGCGTTCCTCAACCCCTGATAGGCCGCGCAATATCGGTGGCGAGGGGCTTGCGCCCTTGCCACACGCTTAGTTTAGTGCTCGACGGGAAAACCCATTGACCACGATGTAAAGCAGCGGCCCCACCGACACAAACACCGCCGTCAACAAAAAGTACGGCAACACCGACGCCAGCGACCGCCCTCGCCCACGCGCATCGCGGTACATCCACACACACGCCAGCACCGCCATCAAATACAGGTCGATCACCACCTGCGCCGTATCGGGCCGCGACATCAGTTCCCGTCCAAACGCCAACAGCGATTGCTCAGCCGTGAGCATCGTCCCCACCGTGTAGAGGGTAAATCCCAGCAAGGCAGCCAGGGCGATATAGGGTCTGTGCATGGTCTCTTCCTTGAAGTGCAATGGTAGTCATCGCGCCCACCATAGCGACAAAGCTCTATCGCTCGCAATCGCGCTGACGTGTTCATCTGGCCGATCATGCACGCCGCCTACCCAGTGCATCCCACGCTGGTTTTGTGAAATATCTGTACGTAGACTGCCGCCATACCCCCACTTGAAGGCGGCGAAAAAAACCTGATGCAAGTTACTGAAGTCTCCATTGCCCAATTGCGCGCTGCGCTGGAAGCCGGTCAGACCACGGCAGTTGAACTGGTCCAGGCCTACCTGGCGCGGATCGATGCCTACGATGGCCCGCACACCGCCACCGCATTGAATGCCGTGGTGGTACGCAACCTCGACGCCCTCAAGGAAGCCGAAGCCTCTGACGCGCGCCGTGCCAAGGGCCAGACCCTGGGGCCGCTGGATGGCATTCCCTACACCGCCAAGGACAGCTATCTGGTCAAGGGCCTGACCGCTGCATCCGGCAGCCCGGCGTTTGCCAAGCTGGTCGCCCAGCGTGACGCCTTCACCATTGAACGCCTGCGTGCGGGCGGCGCCATCTGCCTGGGCAAGACCAACATGCCGCCGATGGCCAATGGCGGCATGCAGCGTGGCGTGTATGGCCGCGCCGAAAGCCCCTACAACGCCGACTACCTCACCGCCCCGTTTGCCTCTGGCTCCTCCAATGGTGCCGGTACCGCCACTGCCGCCAGCTTTGCAGCGTTTGGCCTGGCCGAGGAAACCTGGTCGAGCGGTCGCGGCCCGGCCTCCAATAACGGTCTGTGTGCCTACACCCCTTCCCGTGGCGTGATTTCGGTACGCGGCAACTGGCCGTTGACCCCGACCATGGACGTCGTGGTGCCCTATGCGCGCACCATGGCTGACCTGCTCGAAGTGCTCGATGTGGTGGTGGCCGAAGACCCCGACAAGCGCGGCGACCTGTGGCGCCTGCAGCCCTGGGTGCCGATCCCCAGCGTCACGTCGGTGCGCCCGGCTTCGTACGCCGCCCTGGCGGTAGGCAGCGCAAGCCTGGCCGGCAAACGCTTTGGCGTGCCGCGCATGTACATCAATGCCGACCCTGAAGCCGGCACCAGCGAAAAACCCGGTATCGGCGGGCCGACCGGGCAAAAGATCCACACCCGTGCCACGGTGATCGAGTTGTGGCAAGCCGCGCGCCAGGCCCTGGAAGCTGCCGGGGCCGAAGTGATCGAGGTGGACTTCCCGCTGGTATCCAACTGCGAAGGCGACCGTCCCGGCGCACCGACGGTGTTCACCCGTGGCCTGGTGTCCAAGGAGTTTCTCCACGATGAGTTGTGGGAGCTGTCCGCGTGGGCGTTCGACGACTTCCTGCGCGCTAACGGCGACCCGAGCCTGAATCGCCTGGCCGACGTGGATGGGCCGAAGATCTTCCCCCACGACCCTGGCACCCTGCCCAACCGCGAAGACGACCTGGCCGCCGGCATGGACGAATACGTGCGCATGGCCCAACGCGGCATCACTCCATGGGACCAGATCAGCACCCTGCCCGATGGCCTGCGTGGCCTTGAGCAAACCCGGCGTATCGACCTGGAAGACTGGATGGACAACCTCGGCCTCGACGCCGTGCTGTTCCCGACCGTGGCCGATGTGGGCCCGGCGGATGCCGATGTGAACGAAGCGTCTGCCGACATCGCCTGGAGCAACGGCGTATGGGTAGCCAACGGCAACCTCGCGATTCGCCACCTGGGCGTGCCCACCGTCACCGTGCCGATGGGCGTGATGGCGGATATCGGCATGCCGGTGGGGCTGACGTTTGCCGGGCGTGCCTATGACGATTCGGCGCTGCTGCGCTTTGCCTCGGCGTTCGAAGCCACCGGCAGTAAACGGATGATCCCGCCGCGTACGCCACCATTGGCGGCCAGCTAAACGCAATTCAACTGTGGGAGGGGGCTTGCTCCCGATAGCGGTGTGTCAGTACCAGATGTGCTGACTGAACTGCCGCCATCGGGAGCAAGCCCCCTCCCACATTTTGAGCGTATTTTCACATCACGCACCGTGGCTCAGGAGCGCGGAGCCTCGCGACGCCGCCACTCGTCCACCACATCACCCATAGTCTTGGGGTCGCCATTGCGTATCCACGCCATGAATGGACGGTTGAACTTGAACCTCGGCCCGCACTGTTCAAGCATGAAACGGCGAACGTTCTGAGTGTTTTTGTAGTTGGGAGTCACGGGTGTAGCGCGGGTGAGAGGGTCGCTATGCCAGTCAAAATCCATTTTGCACCTTGGCTTATGGAGGGGGTGTTTACCCACCCTAACCTCTAATCACTTCACACCGCTGCAAAATTTCACTTTCCCTCCACGCCGAAACTATTGCATGGTTGTACGACGACATACCTCGTCGTATCCACCCCAACAAAAACAAGGAAACACCCATGCCCAAGCTCAAAGTGCTGATCGGCTTCCTATGCCTTTTCTGCGGCTACGTCGCCGCCGCGCCTGCTACCGCAGAAAAGGACGTAGCCCAGGCAGTCGATCAATTGACCCAAGCCATGCTGCACCTGGACCTCAAGCAGCTTCACGCATTGACGTCCGACAAGCTCACCTACGGCCACTCCAGCGGCAAGGTGCAGAACAAGGCGCAATTTATCGCCGACCTGGAAACACACACCAGCGCCTTCAAAACCCTGGAAATGCAGAACCAGACCATCACTCTCAATGGCGATACCGCCCTGGTGCGCAACCACTTCCATGCCCTGGCGGTGAACAGCGGTGTGGACACGCCAACCGATATCGACAACTTCCAGGTCTGGCAGAAGCAACATGGCAAATGGCTGCTGATCGGGCGCCAGGCTTACAAGTACTGAGAACAGGTCACCACGCCACCACCTTGCGCACCTTCATCAGGGCTTCACGCAACTGCGCCATTGTCACCGAACCCAGGGCCAGGCGCAGTGCGTGGGGCACCTGGGCCGAGACCGCGAAAGGCTCGGCGGTGGAGACGCAAACACCGTCGCGCTGCAAGGTCATGGCGACTTGATCGGCGCGCACATCCTCCGCCAGTGGCAACCACAAAAAATACGATGACGGATGGCTGATATACCTCACCCCCGTCAGCACCTGCGCCGCCAACACCTGGCGGGCCAGGGCATCCTCGCGCTTTTGCGCTTCCAGTTGCGCCACCGTACCGTCTTCGAGCCAGGCCACCGCAATCGCACTCATCACCCCCGGTACGTTCCAGGTGGTGGCCATGATCGTACGTTCCAACGTGTTCACCCAAGCCGACGGCGCAGCGATAAAACCCACGCGCAAACCGGTGGCGACGCTCTTGGACAACCCGCCGATATACACCGTGCGCTCCGGGGCCAGCGTCGCCAACGGCGCGGGCGCATCGTCGGCGAGAAACGCGTAGGCGCCATCTTCGATGATCATCAGGTTGTGCTGCCGTGCAATCGCCACCAAGCGCTCGCGCTGTTCCAGGCTCAGCACCCAGCCCAGCGGGTTATGCAGGGTCGGCATGCTGTACACCGCACGTACCGGGCGCCTGCGACACAGGTTGTGCAGGTGGTCCAGGTCCGGGCCGCTGGCCGTGACCGGGATGGCGACGATTTCCAGGTGCAGGGTTTCAGCCAGCACCTTGAAGCCCGAGTAGGTCAGCGCATCCACCGCGATCACATCCCCAGGCTTGAGCAATGCCATCAGGGTCACCGCCAGCCCATGCTGGGCGCCGCTGACGACCAGTACTTGCTCGGCATCCACCGTCAGCCCTCGGTTCATCAAGTGTCGCGCCACAGCGGCGCGCTCATGCACACGCCCGGCATGGGGCTGGTAACGCAGCAGCGCCTCCAGGTCGCCGGACAGCGCCAGTTGGCGCAACGCCGTGCGCAACAGTTCGGCCTGGCCCGGCAAGGACGGGTAATTGAAGTTCAGATCCAACAGGCCCGCCGCCACCGTCATCTGCCCACTGCCCTGCCCCGGCGGCAACGCAATCTCGCGCACGAAGGTGCCGCGCCCGGTCTCGCCACTGACCAGGCCCATGGCTTCCAACTCGCTGTACACCCGGCTGGCAGTCACCAGCGCCAAGCCATGCTCGGCGGCCAATTGCCGATGAGTGGGCAGGCGCGTGCCAGGTGGCATCTGACCGCTGCGAATGGCCTCGGCGAAGGTATCGACCAGCGACTTGTAGCGGGCACGGGGCATAAAGCTGTATCCATGACAATTTTTTGATTGCCTTAATCTTCAACCCTAGGATAGCCGCCACGCAATCCCCCTTTTTCGGACAGCCCCTTATGGAACGTACCTCCCGCCTCGGCACCCTGGATAGCAGTACCCAGGGCTGGATCAACGGTTTTATCGGCGTGGTGATTTTCAGCGGCTCGCTGCCGGCCACGCGCCTGGCGGTGATGGAGTTCGACCCGGTATTCCTCACCATGATCCGCGCGACCCTCGCCGCCTTGCTGGGCATAGGCCTGTTGTGGCTGTTCAAGGAGAAACGCCCTGCCCGCCAGCAATGGGCACCGCTGATCATCGTCGCCCTCGGCGTAGTGATCGGCTTCCCACTGCTGACGGCCCTGGCCCTGCAATACGTGACCTCGGCCCACTCCATCGTCTTCATCGGCCTGCTGCCACTGGCCACGGCGGTGTTCGGCGTGCTGCGTGGCGGTGAGCGGCCCAGGCCGGTGTTCTGGTTGTTTTCGACCCTGGGCAGTCTGTTGGTGATGGGTTATGCCTTGGCCCAAGGCTTGAGCGCCGCTCCTGCGGGCGACTTATTGATGCTGTTGGCAGTGCTGGTATGCGGCCTGGGTTATGCCGAAGGCGCCAAACTGTCGCGCAGCCTCGGCGGCTGGCAGGTGATCTGCTGGGCGTTGGCGGTGTCGTTGCCGGTAGTGGCGCCGCTGAGCCTGCTGCTGGCGCCTTCGTCCTTCAATGGCATCAGCCTGCCAGCGTGGCTGAGCCTGGGGTACGTGTCGCTGTTCAGCATGTTGATCGGCTTTGTGTTCTGGTACCGCGGCCTGGCCCAGGGCGGTATTGCTGCAGTCGGCCAGTTGCAGTTGCTGCAACCTTTCTTCGGCCTGGCGCTGGCGGCGGGCCTGCTGCACGAACAGGTCAGCCTGGGCATGGTGCTGGTGACGGTGGCGGTGATCGGCTGCGTGGCCGGGGCGAAGAAGTTTGCTCGCTGACGCGCAGCCTGCTAAACAGAGGCGTCGCCCCAAGAACAACAAGGACTCTACATGCACAGCGCATCTCTGCAGGACACTACCGCGCCTGAAGGCATCTGCTATGGCTGCGGTAGCAGCAACCCCCACGGCCTGCACATCAAGAGCCGCTGGGCCGACGATGGCGTGCACGTCATCGCCGAGCATCAGCCCGAGGCTAAATACAGCGGCTGGCCGGACTTGGTCTACGGTGGCCTGATCGCCATGCTGGTGGACTGCCATTCCAACTGGACCGCCATGGCCTACCACTACCGTGCCGAGCAACGTAAACCCGGCAGCCTGCCACGCATTGACTGCGTCACCGGCAACCTCGGTATCAAGTTCATCAAGCCCACCCCCATGGGTGTGCCCCTGACCCTGCGTGCGCGGGTCGAAGGCGACGTCGGACGCAAAAGCCGCGTAGTCTGCGAGGTGTATGCCGGCGACGTACTCACCGCCATCGGTGACTCGGTGTTCGTGCGCGTCGACACCGGCCAACTGGCCGCGGCCGCCCATGGTCGCGAGCCTTGATCCTGGTCTACAGTGACTGCAACCGCTGACCGAGGACTGCACAATGACCCGTCTCACCGCCAAGGACTTTGCCCCCGAACTGCTGGAGCTCTACGACGGCTACGCCCACGGCAAGCTCAACCGCCGCGAATTTCTCGACCGTGCGGCGCTGTTCACCTTCGGCGGCCTCACCGCCTCGGCGCTGCTGGCAGCCCTGAGCCCCAACTACGCCCTGGCCGAACAAGTGAAATTCACTGACCCGGACATCGTCGCCGACTACATCACCTACCCATCGCCCAAGGGCAACGGCACGGTGCGCGGCTACCTGGTGCGCCCGGCCAAGGTCGCCGGCAAGCTGCCGGCCGTGGTGGTGGTGCATGAAAACCGTGGCCTGAACCCCTATATCGAAGACGTTGCCCGGCGCTTGGCCAAGGCCGGCTTTATCGCCCTGGCCCCGGACGGCCTGACCTCGGTCGGCGGCTACCCCGGCAACGACGAAAAAGGCGTGGCACTGCAACAGACCGTCGACCCGACCAAGCTAATGAACGACTTCTTCGCCGCCATCGAATGGCTGATGCACCACGACAGCAGCACCGGCAAGGTCGGCATCACCGGGTTCTGCTATGGCGGCGGCGTGACCAATGCAGCGGCTGTGGCCTACCCGGAACTGGGCGCGGCGGTGTCGTTCTACGGGCGCCAACCCGATGCCAAGGATGTACCGCGCATCAAGGCGCCGATCATGTTGCATTACGGTGAGCTGGATACGCGAATCAATGAGGGCTGGCCGGCGTATGAGCAGGCATTGAAAGCCGCCGGCACCACCTATGAGGCGTATATCTACAAGGGCGCCAACCACGGCTTTCACAACGATTCGACACCGCGCTATGACGAAGCAGCAGCGAACCTCGCCTGGGAGCGTACCCTGGGCTGGTTCCACAAATACCTCGTCTAACAGACCCTCCCAGGTTAGGCAGCACTCGTCTGCAACCAACCTTTGAACGCGAGCATCGCCGGTGTTTCATTGCGCGACTGCAAACGGGTCAACCAATAGCTGCCAGTCGTAATTCCTACCTGGAACGGCTGGCGGAACACATCGCTCTCCAACTGCCGCGAAAACATCAGCGCCGGCGCCAGCGCCACGCCGCTGCCTTGCAGGGCGGCTTCCATCATCGCCAGCGAGGAGTCGAACACGATACTGCGCGGCACCCGCGTATCGGTGGGCAAGCCGGCGGCCTGGAACCACAGGTTCCACTCATCGGCACGGTAGGAGCGCAGCAAGGTGTGCTTCAACACGTCCGCCGGGCTTTGCAGTTGCTCGGCAATCTGCGGTACGCACAACACCGTCAACGGCGCCTCCAGCAATGGGCATGCATCGGTGCCGTGCCAGGCACCGGCGCCAAAGCGGATCGCGTAGTCAAGGCCTTCGGCGGCCACATCCACGCGGTTGTTGTGGGTGGACAGGCGCAGGTCGATAAACGGGTAGCGACTGTGGAAATCCGCCAGGCGTGGCAACAGCCAGCCCACCGCAAAGGTGCCGACCGCCCCCACCGTCAGCACTTCACGGTAATGCCCGCCCTCGAACTGGCCCAACGTCAGGGCAATGCGATCAAAGGCATCACGCAGCACCGGCAGCAGGGTTTCGCCTTCGCTGGTGAGCATCAAGCCCCGAGGCAAGCGCTTGAACAACGTAACATTGAGTTGGGCTTCGAGACTTTTAACCTGATGGCTGACGGCCGCCTGGGTCACGCACAGCTCAATGGCCGCACGGGTAAAGCTCAAATGGCGCGCCGAGGCTTCGAAGGCACGCAGGGCATTGAGCGGCAAGTGGGAACGCAGCAAGGCTTACCCCAATTTTTCTAATGGCTGGTGCGAGATATCATCGTTTGCCCGCGTCCTGAAATCCACCTAGATTTGCCACGCCTGCGCAGGTTCTGATCGTCATCACTCTTTTACATGGAAGCGAGTCACCATGAAGCGTAACTTACAAACACTGCTGGTTTCCGCGTTATTACTGGGGTCTGGCAGTTGCATGGCCGCCGTCGATATACGCCAGGTCGTGGACAGCAACGTCAAAGCCTTGATGCAGCAGCAAGCTATCCCGGGCTTGTCGGTGGCCATCGTTAACCAAGGCAAGGTGCAATACTTTAACTACGGCGTAGCCGCCAAGGACACCCAGGCACCAGTCACCGAAGACACCCTGTTCGAAATCGGCTCGGTGAGTAAAACCTTCACAGCCACCCTCGGCGGGTATGCCCAGGCCACCGGCAAGCTCAAGCTGTCGGACATGGCCAGCCAACACTTGCCCGCCCTGGCTGGCAGCGCGTTCGATCACATCAGCCTGCTGCAATTGGCGACCTATACACCAGGCGGCCTGCCCCTGCAGTTCCCGAAAACAGCCGACAGTGCCAACACCATGCTCGGCTACTTCCAACACTGGAAGCCCACTTATGCGCCGGGCGAACAACGCCTGTACTCCAACCCCAGCATCGGCCTGTTCGGCTACCTGACAGCGCAAAGCCTGGGCCAGCCGTTCAACGTCGCCATGGAGAAGACCCTGCTGCCCAAGCTGGGCCTGACCAACACCTATGTCAGCGTGCGCAGCGACAAAGCCGGCCAATATGCCCAAGGCTATGACAAGCAGCAAAACCCCGTACGCGTCAGCCCCGGCGCCTTGGACGGCGAAGCCTACGGCATCAAGACCAGCAGCCAGGACCTGGCCCGCTACGTTATCGCCAACATGCACCCGCAGGCCCTGGAACAGCCGCTACAACAGGCCATTGCAGCCACTCACGCCGGCTACTACACCGTCAACGGCATGACCCAGGGCCTGGGTTGGGAACGCTACCCCTACCCCATCACCCTGCAAGCGTTGATCGACGGCAACTCCACGCCGATGGCGATGGAGCCGCACAAAGTCAACTGGCTGAGCCCGGCCCAGGCGCAACCGGCCAACGTGCTGTACAACAAGACCGGCTCCACTGGTGGGTTTGGTGCGTATGTTGCGTATGTGCCGAGCAAGGATGTGGGCGTGGTGATCCTGGCGAACCGCAACTATCCGAATGCCGAGCGGGTGAAGGTGGCGCACGCGATCTTGAGTGCGCTGGATAAATAACACCGAACACAAAAACCCTGTGGGAGGGGGCTTGCCCCCGATGGCGGTGGTTCAGTTACAGATGCATTACTGACACTCCCTCATCGGGAGCAAGCCCCCTCCCACATTTTTGACTGCGTTTACATTCCGAGCCAGTGCGGCAGTGCGAGGGAAATGAACGGCAAATAAGTGACCATGATCAGGAACACCAACAGAATCAGCAACCACGGCATGGCCGCGCGAATGGTCTGCCCCAGCGTCAACCCGGTCACCGCCGAGGTCACGAACAGGTTCAACCCCACCGGTGGATGCACCAGGCCGATTTCCATATTCACCACCATCACGATGCCCAGGTGAATCGGATCAATGCCCAGCTTCATCGCAATCGGGAAGAAGATCGGCGCCAGGATCAGCACGATGGCCGACGGTTCCATGAAGCTGCCGGCAATCAGCAGCACCACGTTGACCATGATCAGGAAACCAATCGGCGTCAGCCCTTCGGAGATTACCCACGCCGTGATTTCCTGGGGGATCTGCTCCGTGGTCAGCACATGGGCAAACAGCATGGCGTTGGCGATGATGAACATCAGCATGATCGACAACCGCCCGGATTCGAGCAGAACCTTGGGGCAATCACGCAGCTTCATGTCCTTGTAGATGAACAGCGCCACAAACGCCGAATACACAGCCGCCACCGCCGCTGCTTCGGTGGGGGTGAACATGCCGCTGTAGATGCCGCCGAGGATGATCACTAACAGCAACAGGCCCCAGAACGCCCGGCGTGCGCAACTCAACCACTCGCGAAATGTCGCCCGTGGTTGCGCGGGTAGCTTCTTGATACGCGCGACGATGTAGATCGCGATCATCAGCATCAGGCCCAGCAACAGTCCGGGGATCACCCCGGCCATGAACAGCTTGCCCACCGAGGTTTCAGTCGCCGCCGAATACACCACCATCACAATCGACGGCGGAATCAGGATCCCCAAGGTCCCGGCGTTGCAGATGATCCCCGCACCAAACTCCTTCGGATAACCGGAACGCACCATGCCTGCCACGGCAATCGAGCCCACCGCCGCCACCGTGGCCGGTGACGAGCCGGACAGCGCCGCAAACAACATGCAGGCCAGCACTGCCGCAATCGCCAGGCCGCCACGGATGTGGCCCACACAGGCATTGGCAAAGTCGATCAGCCGCTGGGCTACGCCGCCGGTGGTCATGAACGCGCCGGACAGCAGGAAGAACGGAATCGCCAGGAAGGTGTAGGCGTCGGAGGTTTCAAACAGCTTGATCGCCAGGGAACTCACCGAGTCCTGGCTGAACATCAGAATCGACACCGCACCGGACAGCCCCAGGGAAATCGCAATCGGCACGCCCAGGAACATGAACACGAACAACAGCAAGAACAGACAGAGCACGGCCATCAGTGACGCTCCTCATGGCTGCCGGCCAACTTGCTGGCCTCACCGGCCTCGTCGGCCAGACCCAACCCGACTTGTCGGTGGGTAAAGATGCGGTAGAAAATTTCCAGGTAGCGGATGAATACCAAGGCAAAACCGATGGGCACGATCACCACGATGTCGCCCACATCGACGCCGAACTGGTCGAGGTCTTCGGCACCGATATGTGCGGTCATCACTGCACTCACCCACTTGTAGCTGGCCACCATGAACAACCCGGCATAGGCCAGGCAGCACAAGCAAGCGAGCAGGCCGAGCAGGCGTTGCACAGGGCGCTTGGTCAGCCTGACCAGCGCGTCCACGCCGAGGTGGCCGGCGGTGCGTACACCGTAGGAAATGCCGAAGAAAATCAGCCAGCCGAACATGGCCTTGGTCAGCGCCACGCTCCAAGTCATGTCCTGGGCCCAGGTCATGGTGCCGTCGCCCAGGACGTTGAAGAAATTGCTGCTCCACGCCCATTTATCCGCCAGGGCGAAGAACAGGGTGTAGATGTTGTTGAGCATGACGTAGACGAATGTCACCAGAGTCATGGCGGCGAGCAGGAAGGCAATAAAGCCTTCCTCCAAGTGCTCCCAGACGCGCCTTAGCGTTTGCATGGCAAAACCTCGCGAGGCAAATGAAATACCAGGGTGGAACTTGCCCGAAATGTGGGAGGGGGCTTGCTCCCGATAGCAGTGTGTCAGCTTGCAGATCTGTCTCTGATCCACCGCTATCGGGAGCAAGCCCCCTCCCACATTGGATCTCAGTACACCCTGGGATTATTGGTTGGAAGCGTCCGCTGCCTTGATCAGGTCAGCCCCGATCGCGCCTTCGAACTTCTGCCACACCGGGCGCATGGCTTCGCGCCAAAGGGTGCGTTGCTCAGGCGTCAGTTCGATGATTTCGCTGGTCTTGGCGTCGATGATCTTCTGCTTGGCCGACTGGTTCAGCGCTTCGGCCTGTTTGTTCACCTCGACGGTGACCTCGGCCATGATCTGCTCCAGGGTGCTGCGGGTATCCGGTGGCAGGCCGTTCCAGAACTTGGCGTTGGTGATCACCATGTAGTCGATCAAGCCATGGTTGGATTCGGTGAAGTACTTCTGCACCTCGTTGACCTTCTGGCTTTCATAGTTCGACCAGGTGTTCTCGGTACCATTCACGGTGCCGGTCTGCAGCCCTTGATAGACCTCGGCGAAGCTCATCTTGCGCGGGTTGGCACGGATTGCCTTGAACTGTTCCTCGAGCACGCTGGAGGCTTGCACGCGGAACTTCAGGCCACGGGCGTCCTTGGGTTCATGCAGGGCCTTGTTGGCGGAGAGCTGCTTGAGGCCGTTGTGCCAATAGGCCAGGCCGAGGATGTTCTTGTCCTGCATCGAGGTCAGCAGCTGCTTGCCCTCGGCGGCCTGGAAACGGTCGACGGCGGCCAGGTCGTTGAACAGGAACGGCAGGTCGTAGATCTGCACTTGCTTGGTGTACTGCTCGAACTTGGCCAGGGACGGCGCCAGCATCTGCACATCGCCCAGCAACAGCGCTTCCATTTCCTTGCCATCTCCGAACAGCGACGAGTTCGGGTACACCTCGACCTTGACCTTGCCGGGCAGGCGTTCTTCGGCGAGTTTCTTGAACAGCAACGCGCCCTGGCCCTTGGGGGTGTTTTCGGCGACCACGTGGGCAAACTTGATCACGATCGGGTCGGCCGCCTGGGCCAGGCCTGCGGCAAACAAGGTGGCGGCGCACAGCAGCGCCCGAGAAAACTTGAGCATGGGGAAATCACCTTCTTATTGTTGTGTTGTCAGGCAAGGTGCCTGATGTGACGCGTGTTGAGAATTTCGAATTCTAGATACCTGCGTTCGGCCTGGCCGAACACCCCTCTCAAGATCAATGGAGAACCTTGTGGGGGGGTTATCCAGTTAGAGTTGGGCAGCCAGCAGTCTTTGTGCCCGTAACAGCACCGGCGCATCCACCATCTGCCCATCAATCTGATACGCCCCTGCCCCATGGGCTCCGGCCTCCACCACACGCTTGGCCCATGCCAGGTCTTCGGCGCTGGGCGCCAGCGCCTGGTGAATCACCGAAACCTGCTTGGGATGGATACACAGCGCCCCGGCAAAGCCCATTTCATAAGCGTGCCGGATCGAGCAGCGCAGGCCCTCGGGGTCGTCGATGGCGGGGTGTACGCCGTCCAGCGGTGCGACCAGCCCGGCGGCGCGCGAATGCACGATCAGCGCCAGGCGCGCCTGGTCGAGGGCAAACTCAGCGGCGCGGGAATGGCTGCTCAGGTTGAGGTCCAGGGCCAGGTCCAAGCCACCGAACGACAGCCGCTCCACCAGCGGAGCATGGGCAATGTCGGCCACCGCCAACAAGCCGCGAGCGCTTTCGATGATCGGCCAGATGGGTTTGCCGGTGGCAGCTACTACGGCGACCTGGGCTGCGCTCTCAACCTTGGGTAGCAGCACACCCGCGACATTTGCATGGGCCTTGCAGAACGCCACATCCTCAAAATGCTCGGCGTGCTCCGGCGCATTGATACGCACCCACACCTGGGCCCCAGGATGGGCGTGCAAGAACTCCCCCAGGTTGTCCCGGGCCTGGCGCTTGAGCGGTTCTTCCACTGCGTCTTCAAAATCCACGATTACCGCGTCGGCGCCACTGGCCAGGGCTTTGGCAAACCGCTCCGGGCGGCTGCCCGGCACAAATAACGCTGAACGTACTAGGGGCTTTGGCATCGCTGAAATTCCTGGTTAGATAACGCCGCGTGCACGCAGGCTGTCGATGGTGTCGGCGCAATAACCCAGCTGGTCGAGGATACCCTGGCTGTGTTGTCCCAAAGCCGGCACGCCATCCATGCGCGGGGTAAACGCGGCATTGCGCGCCGGTGGTAACAGCGACGGCAACGGCCCGGCCGGGCTATCGACTTCGCGCCAGCTGTCACGGGCCTTGAGTTGCGGGTGGTCCCACACGCCTTGCATATCGTTGACCCGAGCGCTGGCGATCTGCGCGTCCTCCAGACGCTGGATCACCGCCTCGGCGTCCAACTGGGCAAAGCTTGCGACAATGATCTGGCGCAGCGCGTCGCGGTTGGCCGAACGCTTGAAATTGGCGCTGAAACGTTCGTCCGTCGCTAGCGCGGGGGTGAGCAATACCTTGTCGCAGAACGCCGCCCACTCACGCTCGTTCTGCAACCCGAGCATCACCGTACCGCCGTCACCGGTGGGAAACGGCCCATACGGATAAATCGTCGAATGCGCCGCGCCGGCACGAGGTGGCGGTGGCGCGCCGTCGAAGGCGTAGTACATCGGGTAACCCATCCACTCCACCAGGCTTTCGAGCATGCTCACGTCGATGCGGCTGCCCTTGCCGGTCTTGCCACGCAGCAGCAGCGCCGAAAGGATGCCGCTGTAGGCGTACATGCCAGCGGAGATATCGGCGATGGAGCAACCGGCCTTGGCCATTTGCTCGTCACCCGGGCCACCAGTCACCGAGAGAAAGCCGCCTTCACTCTGGATCAGCAGGTCGTAGGCTTTCTTTTTCTCGTAGGGCCCGCCTTCGCCGTAGCCGGAAATATCACAGACGATCAGCCGCGGGAAACGCTCATGCAACGCCTCGAACGACAAGCCCATGCGCGCCGCCGCGCCGGGAGCCAGGTTCTGCACCAGCACATCGGCATCGGCGAGCAGCGCCTCGAGAATGGCGCCCGCCTCGTACTGCTTGAGGTCCAGGGTCAGGCTCTCTTTGGAACGGTTGGTCCAGACGAAATGCGACGCCAGGCCGCGCACGCGTTCGTCATAGCCCCGGGCAAAGTCACCGGCACCGGGACGCTCGACCTTGATCACCCGGGCCCCCAGATCGGCCAGTTGGCGGGTGCAGAATGGCGCGGCAATCGCGTGCTCCAGGCTGACGACGGTGATGCCGTCCAGCGGTCGTTGGTTACTCATGACAAATCCCTCAAAGCCAATGGGCCATGGACGCGGTTTGGCGCAGGTTCCACACCTGCTCGATCAACCCGCTGGCCTGGGTCGAGGTGCGGGCGTTGCTGAATTGGGTCAGGCGCTGGAATTTGTCCGCCAGCTCCGAGCGACTCAGGGTGTTGCCCGGGTCGCCCTTGGGCTCGTCGATGGCGCCGTGCAGCGTGCGGCCGTCGGTGGTGGTGACGGTGACGCGGCCCAGCCAGCGCTGCGGGTAGGCAGCATCGACCTCGGGGTCGAGAGTCATGCTGACCTTGTCGCGAAAGGCCGCGACGGC
Organism: Pseudomonas sp. Root569; assembly: GCF_001427465.1. NCBI lineage: Bacteria > Pseudomonadati > Pseudomonadota > Gammaproteobacteria > Pseudomonadales > Pseudomonadaceae > Pseudomonas > Pseudomonas sp. Root569. Next base: position 44,182 of record NZ_LMGQ01000007.1, read on the forward strand.
GGGGTCGTTCAACGCCAGTTCATGGAACTCAGGCAGCCCAGCCTTGCCATGCACGGCGATCAGGCCGAGCACGGTGCCCATGGAGAATTTGGCCTGGTGCACCGTGGTCGGCACCGTCACTCGACCGAGCACATCGATGGCGCCTTGATGCACGCGGGTCTGTACCCGAGCAATCTGTGCGGCGCTCAAGCCCTCGCGCTGCATCACCGCCAGCAGTGCATCGGCGGCTGGATGGGTGTGGCGACAGGAAGCGTGGAATTTGAACGAGGTTTCCACCAGCGCCCAACGGCTGCCTAGGCCGGCGGATAATTTGCCTGGTTCGGCATCAGTGGACATGCCCGCCGCCAGCCCCTGGTCGCCTTCCAGAATATTGCGTGCACCGGTCAAGCCATCGGCGGTGAGATAGGCCGCCAGCAAGCCGTCCGCCGCCGCCTTGGCCGTATGCAGTTGCTTGGAGTCGGCGGCATCGCGCAAGAACTCCCACAGCCCGGCCGCCTGGGTGCCGGCGCTGCCGAGCAGGTTGATGAACTGTTCCTGGTTGAAATCGAGCAACTTGCCCACCGCGACCGCCGCCGCCAGGGTGCCGACCGTGGCCGTGGTGTGGAAGATGCGATAGTGGGAGCGACCCATGAATTCACCGATGCGAATCCCAGCCTCATAACCGGCCACCGAGGCCAACAACAACTCGCGGCCAGACTTATTGAGGTCCTGGGCAGCGGCCAAAGCGGCAGGAAACACCACCGTGGCCGGGTGCAGCACCGAGCTGTTGTGCAGGTCATCCTGCTCCACCAGATGGGATGAGGCCGCGTTGACCAGCGCGGCAAAATACGCGCTGGTGCCGGTGCCGTTGACGATCACCTGGGCCGGGCCGCTGCTCGGCCCCATCTTCTGCGCATAACGTTCGAACAGTGGAATCGGATGGGCGCCCTGGCTGGCCAGTGCCGAAGCGAGCCAATCCAGATACAGCTCTTCGATGCGCACCAGTACCGGCTCGGGCACCTGTTGATACGTCAGATCAGCGAGGAAACGGCACAGGGCCTGGGTATCACGCATGCTCAGGCCCTCAGAAGCTACGTGGCAGTTCGAGCAAATGCTCGGCCACGTAGGACAGGATCAGGTTGGTGGAGATAGGCGCCACCTGGTACAGGCGGGTCTCGCGGAATTTGCGCTCCACGTCGTATTCGCAGGCAAAGCCAAAACCGCCGTGGGTTTGCAGACAGGCGTTGGCCGCTTCCCAGGACGCCTTGGCCGCCAGGTACTTGGCCATGTTGGCGCTGGCCCCGGCGTGCTTGCCGCTGTCGTATTCCTCACAGGCGCGCCAGCGCATCAGGTCGGCCGCTTCGATCTCGATATGGGCCTCGGCAATCGGGAATTGCACGCCCTGGTTCTGCCCGATGGGCCGGCCAAAAACCACGCGCTCGCGGGCGTAGGCGCTGGCCTTTTCAATAAACCAGCGACCGTCACCGATGCATTCGGCGGCGATCAGGGTGCGCTCGGCATTCAGGCCATCGAGGATGTACTTGAAGCCCTTGCCCTCCTCGCCAATCAGGCTGTCAGCGGGCAACTCGAGGTTGTCGAAGAACAGCTCGTTGGTTTCGTGGTTGACCATATTGGCGATGGGTTGCACGGTCAGACCGTTACCGATGGCGTCGCGCAGGTCAACCAGGAAGATCGACATGCCTTCGGACTTTTTCTTCACCTCTGCCAAGGGCGTGGTGCGCGCCAGCAGGATCATCAGGTCGGAATGCTGCACCCGCGAGATCCAGACTTTCTGACCGTTGATTACGTATTTGTCGCCACGCTTGATAGCGGTGGTCTTGATCCTGGTGGTGTCGGTGCCGGTGGTGGGCTCGGTGACGCCCATCGATTGCAGACGCAACTCACCGCTGGCCAGCTTGGGCAGGTAGAAGCGTTTCTGCGCCTCACTGCCGTGACGCAACAGCGTGAACATGTTGTACATCTGGCCGTGCACGGTGCCGGAGTTGCCGCCGCAGCGGTTGACTTCCTCGAGGATCACCGAGGCTTCGGCCAGCCCCAGGCCGGAGCCGCCGTACTCCTCGGGAATCATCGCCGACAGCCAACCGGCGTCGGTCAGCGCCTTGACGAAGGCTTCGGGGAAGCCCTTTTGTTCATCGATGCTGCGCCAATAGGTGGCATCGAACTCGGCGCACAAGGCACGCACGCCTTCGCGGATGGCAGTGAGTTCTTCGTTGTCATTGGGGTTCATTAACGGCTCTCCGCCTATTGTTCTTGGATTATTCGAAATACACCTGGGCGGTCTGCGCCAGGCCTTCGGCATTGCCGGCCCAGAGTTCTGCGACCCCGGTTGCGGTGAGGCGCCCGCCCACCTCAAATGGCTGCGGCGCAATCAACGGGCGTATGCTGCGATAGCTGAAACGACGCAGCGTCGCGTCCGGATGCGCGCGGCAGAACGCCCGCAGGTTCAAGGTGGCGATCAGCGGGCCATGCACCACCAGGCCGGCATAACCTTCGGTACCGGTGACATAGGGGTAGTCGTAGTGGATGCGGTGGCCGTTGAAGGTCACGGCGCTGTAGCGGAACAACAAGGTGGGCGTCGGCTCGACCGTCTCCGTCCATTCGCCCTGGGCCAGGGCATCGCCGCTGCCGGGCTTGGGCGGTGTCGGTTCGCGGTAAACAATGTCCTGTTCCTCGCGGATCGCCAGGCGGCCGTCCTGGGAGTAGTCATGGCGCACAGTGACAAACAGCAACGAGCCGGTGCGCCCGGCCTTTTCTTCGACCTGGGTGATGGTCGACATACGGGTGGCCGCCTCGCCGGCACGCAGTGGGTGCAGGAATTCGATACGCCCACCGGCCCACATGCGATTGCGATTATCGGCCGGCGGCAGGAAGCCGCCGCGGGCGGGGTGACCGTCGCTACCCAAGGCCGATTCCGGCAGCGCGTCCTGGAAAAAGCACCATTGCCACAGTGGCGCAACGGCTTCGCCCTCTGCGGGCACAGTTTCTCCGAACGTAGCGGCGATACGCTTGAGCAGGTTATGGCTCAGGTGGTCGTGGGCGGTTTCACTTCGGCCGATCCAATCAGTGGCACTCATCGGGTGCAGATCCTCAGGCAGTGGGTGTCTGCTGCCGATCATGCAAGGGCCTGGCCGTTCTGAGAATTTGCATTTCAATAAACCAGCGTTCGGTTATGCTGAACGCCAACTTACAAAAAAACGCCGCATCTCCAATGTTGGAGGGGGCTTGCTCCCGATGGCGGTGTATCAGCTAGCACATTGGGTACTGACCCACTGCTATCGGGAGTTTTTTATGCATTTTGATCTCGCCGACCTGCGCCTGTTTATCCATATCGCCGAATCCCCCAGCCTGACCCAGGGCGCCAAGCGAGCGTTCCTCTCGCCGGCCGCCGCCAGTGCGCGGATCAAGGCCCTGGAAGGCCAGCTCGACACCCGTCTGTTGTACCGCGACAGCCGTGGGGTAGAGATCACCCCGGCAGGCGAACGCCTGTTGCATCACGCGCGGTTGATCATGCGCCAGGTGGATTACCTGAAAAGCGAGTTCACCCAATACGGCGTGGATTCGGCCGGGCATATCCGCATCTTCGCCAACACCACGGCGGTCACCGAGTTCTTGCCGGAAGTGCTGGCGGGCTTTTTGTCCCAGCGGCCGGGGGTGACCGTTGACCTGCAGGAGCGCCTGTCCCGGGATATCGTGCGCGGTGTGCTCGATGGCACCAGTGACATGGGTATCATTGCCGGTCCCGTAGAGGCATCGGGGTTGCAAGTGCTGCATTTCAGCACCGATGAGCTGGTGTTGATGGTGCCGGTGGGGCATCCCCTGGCAGACCAGCCGTCGGTCACCCTGGAGCAGACCCTGGCGTACCAGCATATCGGCCTGCATGAAGGCAGCACGCTGTTGAGCTTTTTGCGCGAACACGTTGAGCGCCTGGGCAAGCAGTTGTCGCTGCGCATCCAAGTCTCGAGTTTCGAAGCGATCTGCCGGATGGTCGAGGCCGGGGTGGGCATTGGCATCATTCCCGAGTCCGCTGCCCTGCGCCACAGCCGCACCATGCAGTTGGTGACCGTGAAGCTGGATGAGCCCTGGGCGATTCGCGAGCGCAGCATCCTGGTACGCGAATTGGAGGCGCTGCCGGGGACCATTCGCGCACTGATCGCTACCTTGATGCCGGAAAACGCCTAAGCTTGAACGTCACCTTGCCAGAGGAGACGCCCCATGCAACTCGAAGGATCCTGCCATTGTGGCGCTGTGACATTCAGCCTGACCAGCGCCCATCCCTACCCTTACCAGCGCTGCTACTGCTCGATCTGCCGCAAGACCCAGGGCGGCGGCGGTTATGCGATCAACCTCGGCGGTGATGCCAAGAGCTTGAAGGTACGCGGGCGCAAGCAGATTTCCATCTACCACGCCAAGCTCAAGCCCGAGGGCGCCAGCCGTGCCCATGCGAGCAGCGCCGAGCGGCATTTCTGCTCCCGGTGCGGCAGCGGCCTGTGGCTGTTCAGCCCGCAGTGGCCGGAGCTGATCCACCCGTTTGCCTCGGCCATCGACACGCCGTTGCCGGTGCCGCCGGAACACACGCACCTGATGCTGGGCTCCAAGGCGCCGTGGGTGGAGGTCAGTGTGCGCAAGGGTGACTTGCGGTTCGATGAATACCCTGAGGAATCGATTGCCGATTGGCATGAGCGTTTGGGACTTGTGGGTTAACAGAGGTTTGAAATGCGGGAGGGGACTTGCCCCCTCCCACAGTGTTGCGCCGTACTTAAGTAGTGTGGAGCAGTAGCCGTTAACAGTCTTTGACAGTTTCTCGACAAAGCACTCAAAGATTGTTGGCCCCCGCAGCCCTAGCATTCGAGCATCCAAATACCAATCGGGTGCTCTTCCATGTTTCGCAGATTGCGCGGTATTCCGCTGTTGGGTTGCCTGCTGGGCAGTATCGGTTGCCACTCGCAGCCGCCTGCCCCGCCGACGATTCAAAAAGGCGATTACGGCGCGATCATCCGTTACCTGCAAGCCCGCATTCCCAAGGACATGGCGCGGGAAAATGTAGCTGGCTTGTCGATTGCCCTGGTCAACGGCCAGGAGCTGATCTGGGCCCGTGGCTTTGGCTTGGCCGATAAGGCCCAAGGGGTGCCGGTCACTGCCAATACGGCGTTTCGCGCCGGCGGCATCTCCAAACTGATCACCGCCACCGCGGCGTTGCAACTGGTAGAGCAACAACGCCTGGCACTGGATGCGCCGATCCAGCAAACCCTGCGCGAATTCTACGTACGCTCACGCTTTCATAGCGATCAAACCGAGGCTGATCGTGCGATCACCTTGCGGCGCTTGCTCAGCCATCAATCCGGTCTACCCAGCGAACACCTGCGCGACCTTCGCAGCACCTACGCCATGGGGCAGATGCCGATGCGCGTATCGGGCGTGTGGCTGAGCAGCCTGCCAGGTTCCCAGGTGGCTTATTCCAACCTCGGTTATTCACTGGTGGGCGCCGCCATCGAACGCAGCAGCGGCAAAAGTTTCGAAGCCCAACTGCAAAGCAGCCTGCTCAAACCCTTGCAGATGAATCAGTCCAGTTTCCTCGGCACCGGCGCGCAATTGAGCTTTCGCGCCTTGGGCTATGAGGACGGCAGTGCGAGCACCGACGCGCAGGTGCGCGACCTCGCCGCTGGCGGCCTGTGGGCCAGCCCCAAGGACCTCAGCCACTATGTGCAGATGCTGTTCGCCAAAGGCCGCTACGAAGGCAACCAGGTGCTGGACAGCGCATCGATTGACGCGATGTTCACCCAGCAAAATACCGGCAACGCCCTGGACTTCGACTGCCAGATGGGCCTGGGCTGGTTCCTGGCGCCCTGCGGTGACGAGCCGATTGGTCCGGGCGTGCGTACCTATCAGCACAGCGGTGGCGGTGACGATTTCGCCGCGCAATTGACCCTGCTGCCGGACCAGCAACTGGCCGTGATCATCATGGCCAACGACAGCAATGCCGAAGAGATGGTGGTGTCGCTGTCCACCGACAGCCTGCGCCTGATGCTTGAGGCCCAGACCGGAAAACCCGTCTGCGCCGACGACTGCCATGCCCCCAGCCACGGCCTCAAGCTGCGTCATGTACCGGCAGCCATTGACCGCAAGCGCCTGGCCGGGTTCTACGCGACCGCCTGGGGCGTATTCCGCATCAAGGATGACCATGAACGCCTGGCCGGTGAACTGGCCGGCTATGACTTCGAGTTATTGCGCGATGACCAAGGCTGGTTGCGCGCGCAGAAAAAGGTCCTCGGTTTCTGGCTCAAGGACCTGGGCGACCTGGGCCGCATCCAGCTTGATGTAGTGAAAGTACAAGGCCGGCAGATACTCACTGCACGCAGTCACGGCCAGCGCATCGCCATTGGCGAGCGCATCGAGGCACCGCCCTTGCCCACGGCCTGGGCCGACACTATCGGCACCTACCAAGTGCTTAACACCCATGAACCCGACGCGCCATTGAGCGGCATCAGCGTGCGCCTGGAAGAGGGCTTCCTGGTGATTCGCGGCCAATTGCATGACGAGCCGCTGACCGACTACATCCTGCTGCCCGTGGACAACGCCCATGCGGTGTTGGCCGGCAGCGGCTACGGCCTGGGAGACACCGTCAGCCGCCAGATCAATGGCCTGAGTGCCTCGGGCTACTCCTTCAAACGTACGCATTCCCCCCACACCCCCCTGAATTTCTAACCAGGAGCATTCCCTGATGTACCCAAAGAACCTGTGCCTGTCATTCACCTCCTTGTGCCTGCTGGCCACTGCCGGCACGGCCCTGGCCGAAGACTGGCAATACAGCCTCAAGGCCGGCGTAGCCAATGCGCCGCGCTACAGCGGTAGTGACGAACGCATGACAGCCCCCGTGCTGGGCGGCAAAATCATCAGCCCCTGGGGCATCTTCCTCGACACCGACACGGGGCTGGGCTGGGGCTATGAAGGCAATGCCTTGAGCCTCAGCGCCTACGTCGGCGCAAGCGATTCTCGTAAAGATAAAAACCAAAGCATGCACGCCGGCTCCAAACGCCTCAAAGGCATGGGCGAGATCAAATCACGCCCGCAACTGGGAGTGAGCGCGGCCTATAACCTCGGTGGCGTGATCATCGGCGCCAGCCTGGAACACGCGCTCAAGGAAGATGACCACAAAGACACCGGCAAGGCCTACACCCACCTGGAGCTGAACCTGGGCACCAACCTGTATGAAGGCCGCTTCGGTTCCGTCGATGCCAGCCTCAACAGCCATTTCGGCGACCGCGACTACCTGCAGACCTGGTACGGCGTGACCACTGGCCAGGCCGCCCGCAGCCGCTTCAAGGAATATAAGGCCACAGGCGGCAATATCAGCAATGGTATGAACCTGGTGTGGAGCTTACCGATCAACGAGCACACTCAGTTCTCCACCTTGCTGGATGTGCAGTACCTGGCGGATAAAGCGGGCAAGAGCCCGATTGTGGAGCGGCGCTTGCAGACGTCGGTGATGGGGATGGTGGAATACACCTTCTGATTCAAGTTGGTAACCCAATCAAATTGTAGGAGGGGGCTTGCTCCCGATGGCGGTGGGTCAGCTAGACATCTGTCACTGACTTACCGCCACCGGGAGCAAGCCCCCTCCCACATTTGGCCTGCATAGTATTCAAAAGGTGTTACTCGGCATAAGCCCAGGTCATCCGGAATGACGCCCCGCCCCACTCCGAATCCAGCACTTGCACCTGCCCGCCATGCCATTGGCTCACGCGCTTGACCAGCGCCAGCCCCAGGCCAAACCCGCCGGTGCGGCGGTCGCGGCTGGTGTCGAGGCGCAGGAAGGGTTCGAAGATCTTGGTGCGGCCTTCCAGCGGTACGCCCGGGCCGTCGTCATTGACCCGCACTTCGTAACCGCTGCCGAACTTGACCAGCGACACTTCCACACGGCGGTCGGCATAACGAATGGCGTTGCGCAACAGGTTGATCACTGCGCGCGCCATAAAGCGTGGCTCGATCCGGATAAAGTCGACCTCACAGGTGCGCAGCGACAACTGCACCCCTTCCGCCTCGGCCTCCAGGGCCACGCTGCCGATGACGCTGTCGAGCCAGCTGTGGGCCTCGATATTCTCGCGGGTCACCTGGGTGGCGCCACGCTCCAGGCTGGCATAGGTCAGCAGCTCGGAGACCATTTCCTCCAGCTCGCCCAGGTCGGAATACATATCGCTGATCAGCTCACGGCTCTGGCGTGGGTCGCTTTGCTGCCTGAGTTGATCGAGCTCGAACGACAAGCGCGCAATGGGTGTGCGCAATTCATGGGACACGGCGTTGGTCAGCTCGCGCTGGTTGGCGATCAGGCTTTCGATGCGCTCGGCCATCTGGTTGAAGTGCCCGGCCAGTTCGCGCACGGTGGAACGACTCGGCAGCAGGATGCGCGAACCGAGGTCGTTGTCGCCAAAGCGCTGCGCGGCCAGGCGGATGTGCTCCAGGTCGCGCCAGTGCGGACGCACCCAGAAATACAGAACGATGGCCAAACTCACGCCGAGGAATCCATAGGCCCACAGGTACAGCCATTTGGGCTCTTCCGGCAGTTGGATCTCGAGCAATTGCGGGCCGTCGTCGATAGGCGCCAGGAACTTCATGAAGTCCTCGCGCACCACCACCTGGTCATTGGCCAGAAGCTTCTGTTCGCGCTCGCTCAGGTGCTGGGCGTCACGCGGCACCAGTTTCAGGCGCAAGCCATAATGCGGTTGCAGCTCGTCCAGGCGTGCCTGGCGCGCTTCACCCTGCACCGGCAGCAGTTGCTCCACCAAAGCCCAGGCCGGGCCGCGCAGGGCTTCACGGTTATAGGTCTCGTTGGACTCTGGCATGTACGCGTCCAGGCCGTAGTTGACCAGCCAGATCGACCCGGCCAGGCCGAGCGCGAGGATGACATAGAGGCGCAGATACAATCGCAGCATCTAGGCCTCCCACGCGAACGGATTGAACAGGTAGCCCTTGCCCCAGATGGTCTTGATGCAAACCGGCTCGCGGGGGTTGTCGTTGAGCTTGCCGCGCAATTTGCTGATATAGACGTCGACGCTGCGATTGAGGCCGTCGAAGGCAATGCCGCGCATGCGATTGAGGATGTCATCGCGCGAAAGAATCTTGCCCGAGCTGCTGGCCAGCAACCACAGCAGCTCGAACTCCATGGTGGTGAGGTCAATGTTCTCGCCACCCAGGCTGACCACCCGGCAACTGCGATCGATCGACAAGCGGCCGAACTCCAGGGCACCGCGTACCGTGGGTTCGGGCACTTGGCGGCGTTGCAAGGCGCGCAAACGCGCCAGCAGCACCGGCGGCTTGATCGGCTTGATCACGTAATCGTCAGCGCCGGACTCAAGGCCGAGGATATGGTCCAGGTCATCTTCCTTGGCGGTGAGGATCACGATGGGCGTATCCGACACATTGCGAATCTCGCGGCATACATGCAACCCGCTCTGGCCCGGCAGCATCAAGTCGAGCACGACAATCTTTGGCTTGAACTCAATGAACGCCGCCAAGGCTTTATCGCCCCGGTGGACCACCCGTACCTCAAAACCATGTTGCGATAGAAAATGTGCGATCAGCCCTGCCAGCTTCTCATCGTCCTCAACGAGCAGGACCTTGCCCAGACCCAGGTTTTCCATAAGTTCTCAGTGTGGATAGGCGGATTGAAGTGTGGGCATTATAGGTGGCAAGCTGGCCAACAGAAGCCGCTGGCCAGTACGCACCGACGAAGCTTCATGCTTTTAAGAGTTTTTAACAAATAACCTGCAATCTTTTACGTCATTCACAGGGAGTTCCATGCGCAAGGATTACCTGGCGTTCTTCGTTTCGCTGTTCCTGTCACGGTTGGGCGACCAGATCCTGTTGTTCATTGTGCCGCTGATCGTGTTCCAGACCACCAATAGCGCGTCATTGGCGGGCCTGGCGTTTTTTGTCGAGTCGCTGCCGCGCTACCTGGCGTTTCCGGTGTGCGGAGCGCTCTGCGACAGGTTTTCGCCTGTACGTATCCTGCATATCAGCCAGGTGTATCGGGCGTTGGCCTGTGTGGCAGCGGTGGGGCTGTATGGACTGTTCGACGGTATCCATTGGTTGGTGATCCTGTCCGCCGTGTGCGGGGTATTGACCACCCAGGGCATCATGGCGCGCGAAGTGGTAATGCCGCATATCTTCCAGCATTACACCTACGCCAAGACCTTGTCCTACTCACAGATCGCCGATCAAAGCGGCCTGGTGCTCGGGCCGTTGCTGGCAGCATTGATGCTGGAGGTCTGGGCGTGGCCCTGGGTAGTGCTCGGTGTCGCCGCACTGTTCGTGCTGGCAGACCTGGCAATGCTGGCCTGGCAGCGCAACACCACGGTGAACCTGCAGATCCATGAGCAGCACCCGGGAATCTGGCTGCAACCCCTGCGCACCGCGTTCGGCCACATCCGCAGCCGGGTGGAGTTGAAACGCATCATCACCCTGGCGGTCGGTGTGAATCTGATTGTCGGGGTGACGCTGGCCACTTCGGCCGCGATGGTCACCGGCCATTACGCCGCCGACAAGGATGCCTACGCCCTGCTGCAAGCCGCCGGCGCGCTGGTCACCATCGTGATTCTGTTTTATCTGGCGCGCTCAGCGTTGCCGCTGAAGGTGATGGGCGGGCTGTCGTATTCGATGATTGCCGTCGGCGCGCTGATCACTGCGATCAGCCCCGGCGTTTGGGCCTACGCCGTGGGTTTCCTGCTGGTGACCGGCTTCGACAAGATGTTCAACGTATACCTGCGCAGCACCCGTCAACGGGTCATTCCAGTACAGGATTTCGGCAAGACGGTGGGTGTGATCACCTTGCTCAACAACCTGGCCCAGCCATTGGCGGGCCTGATGATTGCCGTGCTGGCAGCGCCCCTGGGCATGCGAACGGTGATCCTGCTGCTGGCCGGCATCACCGCCTTGCTCGGTGTGGCCGTGGCCTCAGGCTGGCACGCCACTGTGAAAGCGGAACTCGATGTCGGGTGATTCGATCAGCTCCTGCTCGGCCGCCCTCACCCGCTCGATAACCTGGGCGATGTCCTTGGCGTCGCCATACTGGTACGCCAGCTTCAAGTAGCCCTGGAAGTGCCGCGCCTCGCTTTTCAACAGGCCGAAGTAGAACTTGCCGAGTTCTTCGTCCAGATGCGGCACCAACGCTTCGAAACGCTCGCAACTGCGTGCTTCGATAAAAGCGCCGACCACCAGGGTGTCCACCAGCTTGACCGGCTCATGGCTGCGCACCACTTTGCGCAAGCCCGACGCATAACGGCCGGCGTGCAGTTGGCGCAGCTCGACCTTGCGCTTTTTCATCAGGCGCATGACTTGCTCATGGTGCACCAGCTCTTCGCGGGCCAGGCGCGACATCATGTTGATCAGGTCAACGTGGGCGTGATACTTGGCCATCAGGCTCAGGGCGGTGCTGGCCGCTTTGAATTCGCAGTTCTTGTGGTCGATCAGCAGGGTATCCTGATCGGCAAGGGCAGCCTGCACCCAGGCGTCAGGGGTGCGGCAGCCGAGGAATTCATGGATTTCGGGCAGGTTCATCGGGCTCACGGGTAAAGGATCACAAAAGGCCGCCGATTATACCGACCCCGTCAAAGACCACCAGCCACCGGCCTTGATGTGTATCAACATGACGTCTGACGGGCAGCAACTATAGTTGTTGCATGCCCCTTCCTGGAGATCCTGATCATGCAAGCCATCCGCAGCATTCTGGTGGTCATCGAGCCCGAGCATTCGGAAAGCCTGGCCCTCAAGCGCGCCAAGCTGATCGCCGGGGTGACCGACGCACACCTGCACCTGCTGGTCTGCGACAAGAACCATGAGCATTCGGCGCTCTTGAGCGTGCTCAAGGAAGGTTTAAGGAACGACGGCTACAGCGTCTCCACCGAACAGGCGTGGAACGACAGCCTGCATGAAACCATCATCGATGTGCAGCAAGCCGAGGGCTGCGGCCTGGTGATCAAGCAACACTTTCCCGACAGCCCGCTGAAAAAGGCCCTGCTGACGCCAGCGGACTGGAAACTGCTGCGCTATTGCCCGACGCCGGTGCTGCTGGTCAAGACCGCCACGCCATGGGCCGGCGGGGTGATTCTGGCGGCTATCGATGTGGGCAACACCGACGGCGAACACCGCTCGCTGCACAATTCGATCATCGACCACGGGTTTGATATCGCCAGCCTGGCCAAGGCGCAGCTGCATGTGATCAGCGCCCACCCGTCGCCAATGCTGTCGGCGGCGGATCCCACCTTCCAGCTCAAGGAAACCATCGAGGCGCGCTATCGCGAGCAGTGCCGGGCGTTCCAGGCTGAGTTCGACGTGGACGAAAGGCACCTGCATATCAAGGAAGGCCCGGCCGATGTGCTGATCCCGCACATCGCCCATCAGTTGCAAGCGGCAGTGACCATCATCGGCACCGTGGCGCGCACCGGGATTTCCGGGGCGTTGATTGGCAATACGGCGGAGGTGGTGCTGGATGCGGTGCAAAGCGATGTGCTGGTGCTCAAGCCGCAGGTGTTGATGGATCATCTGCAAGAACTGGCAACCAAGCCCTGAAGAACAATAGAGGGCAAAATGTGGGAGGGGGCTTGCTGTCAGGTAGATAGCGCATCTTTCAAGAATCCCGGGGCGATATAGCGCTGGTAATGCGCTTCGGAGAGGATAAAGAACTCCCGATCAATGGCATCGCGCAGTTCCGGCAACGCCCAATCGCGAAACTCCGGCAACAGCACCATGCCGTACGCCTCCAGGTTATTGATCACCCGCGCCCCGCGTGCAATCAGCTGGTAGGCCCAGCAGTATTCGGACTGGTGCGGCACAAAGCGAATCTTGCGTTGCTCCAACTGCCCGCGCAGGGTCTTGGGGTCGAAGACCTCCACTTTGCCGGCCATGACCTGCACCAGCAGTTGCTCAAGCCTGCGCCAGACTGCGCGTTTTCCCTCTTCGTTATAGCCGTTCCACTGGATCACTTCGTGGTGGAAGCGCTTGCAGCCGCGGCACACGAGATCGCCGTAGACCGTGGAGCACAGGCCGACGCAGGGAGTCTTGATGGTTTGGTTGGGCATGGTCAACAACACGCAAATCAGCGAAACAGTGCGCCATGTTAGCCCTTTGTCTAAGGTTGATCACCCAGCAAACTTGGCCAGGCAACTTACCTTTAGATTTTTTTTGCCGTAGAATCACCCGGCCTTGTAAGGCGCCAATAATCCGCTGGAAGCTGTTTTCAAAGCGTCACGAGCACAGTCGTTCCTTCAGAACGGTGTTGGCGTGGGCTCGACCCGGTAGGTCAGAACCCGCGCCAACCCTCATCAGCTCCGTTCTGCAGGCGTAAAACTTTGAAAGCAGCTTCTGTAAAGGAATGACGGCAGCGCTGGCTTTGCGGCTCAAAAAGCCCCCGAGCGCATGCGTGCCGTTCATGCCTGGATGAGCGTCCCGTGGGACCACTGATGAGGGTAATAACTGTGCTTGAAGCCTACCGCAAACATATCGAAGAGCGTGCCGCCCTGGGTATCGTTCCCCAGCCGCTTAACGCCGAACAAACCGCAGGCCTGGTCGAGCTGCTGAAAAATCCTCCGGCTGGCGAAGAAGAATTCCTCGTTGACCTGATCACCAACCGCATTCCACCAGGCGTCGACGAAGCTGCCTACGTCAAGGCCGGTTTCCTGTCTGCCCTGGCCAAGGGCGAAGCCACTTCCCCCCTGATCGACAAGAAACGCGCTGTTGAACTGCTCGGCACCATGCAAGGCGGCTACAACATCGTGACGTTGGTCGAGCTGCTGGACGACGCCACCCTGGCGCCCGTCGCGGCCGCCCAGCTCAAGCACACCCTGCTGATGTTCGATGCATTCCACGACGTGGCTGAAAAAGCCCGCAATGGCAACGAGCATGCCAAGGGCGTGATCCAGTCCTGGGCCGACGGCGAGTGGTTCCGCAACCGCCCTACCCTGGCCGACAAGATCAGCCTGCGTGTGTTCAAGGTCACCGGCGAAACCAACACCGACGACCTGTCCCCGGCGCCTGACGCCTGGTCCCGTCCAGACATCCCGCTGCACGCCCTGGCCATGTTGAAAATGGCCCGTGAAGGCATCGTGCCGGACGAGCAAGGCAAGACCGGCCCGATGAAGCAGATCGAAGAGATGCGCGGCCAAGGCTTCCCGATCGCCTACGTCGGTGACGTGGTCGGTACCGGTTCGTCGCGTAAGTCGGCAACCAACTCGGTACTGTGGTTCTTCGGTGACGACGTGCCTTACGTGCCGAACAAGCGTGCCGGCGGGTTCTGCTTCGGCAGCAAGATCGCTCCGATCTTCTACAACACCATGGAAGATGCGGGCGCACTGCCGATCGAATTCGACGTGACCAACATGAACATGGGCGACGTGATCGACCTGTACCCTCATGCTGGCAAAGTCTGCAAGCACGGCACCGATGAAGTCCTGACCACCTTCGAAATGAAGACCCCGGTGCTGTTGGACGAAGTTCGCGCCGGCGGCCGTATCCCGCTGATCATTGGTCGTGGTCTGACCGACAAGGCCCGTGCAGAACTGGGCCTGGGCCCTACCGACCTGTTCAAGCTGCCTGAAGCGCCTGTCGACACCGGCAAAGGCTTCACCCTGGCACAGAAAATGGTCGGCAAGGCCTGCGGCCTGCCAGAAGGCAAAGGCGTTCGTCCTGGCACCTACTGCGAGCCGAAGATGACCACCGTGGGCTCCCAGGACACCACAGGTCCCATGACCCGTGATGAACTCAAGGACCTGGCGTGCCTGGGCTTCTCGACCGACCTGGTGATGCAGTCCTTCTGCCACACCGCGGCCTATCCTAAGCCGATCGACGTGACCACCCACCACACCCTGCCTGACTTCATCATGACCCGTGGCGGTGTATCGCTGCGTCCAGGCGACGGCATCATCCACAGCTGGCTGAACCGCATGCTGCTGCCGGACACCGTCGGCACCGGTGGTGACTCCCACACCCGTTTCCCGATGGGCATCTCGTTCCCCGCAGGTTCTGGCCTGGTTGCGTTTGCCGCAGCCACTGGCGTGATGCCACTGGACATGCCGGAATCGATCCTGGTGCGCTTCAAAGGCAAGATGAAGCCTGGCATCACCCTGCGTGACCTGGTGCATGCCATTCCTTACTACGCGATCCAGGCTGGCCTGCTGACCGTAGAGAAGAAAGGCAAGAAGAACGCCTTCTCCGGGCGCATCCTGGAAATCGAAGGCCTGAACGACCTGACGCTGGAACAGGCTTTCGAGCTGTCCGACGCCTCGGCCGAACGTTCGGCTGCCGGCTGCACCATCAAGCTGTCCAAGGACTCCGTCACCGAGTACCTGAACTCCAACATCACCCTGCTGCGCTGGATGATCGGCGAAGGCTACGGCGATGCACGCACCCTGGAACGTCGCGCCCAAGCGATGGAAGCCTGGGTTGCCAACCCGGAGCTGATGGAAGCCGATGCCGACGCCGAATACGCCGAAATCATCGAGATCGACCTGTCCGAGATCAACGAGCCGATCCTCTGCGCGCCAAACGACCCGGACGACGCCCGTCTGCTGTCCAGCGTTGCCGGCGAGAAGATCGACGAAGTGTTCATTGGTTCGTGCATGACCAACATCGGTCACTTCCGCGCTGCCGGTAAGCTGCTGGAGCAGGTCAAGGGCCAGCTGCCAACCCGCCTGTGGCTGTCGCCACCGACCAAGATGGACGCGCATCAGCTGACCGAGGAAGGCTACTACGGCATCTACGGCAAGGCTGGCGCACGCATGGAAATGCCGGGCTGCTCGCTGTGCATGGGTAACCAGGCACGGGTAGAGCCGAATTCGACCGTGGTGTCGACCTCGACCCGTAACTTCCCGAATCGCCTGGGTGACGGTGCCAACGTCTACCTGGCTTCGGCTGAGCTGGCGGCAGTCGCTTCCACTCTGGGTCGCCTGCCGACCGTCGAAGAGTACATGGGCTACGCAGCGAAACTGGACACCATGGCCAGCGACGTCTATCGCTACCTGAACTTCGACCAGATCGCTGAGTTCCGCAAGATCGCAGCAAGCGCCAACATCCCGGTGATTCAAGCTTAACGGTGTGTTGATGTGAAAGACGCCGCGTATCGCAAGATACGCGGCGTTTTTTATGCCCGTAATACTGTGGGAGGAGGCTTGCTCCTGATAGCAGTGGCTCAG
The DNA here is from genome assembly GCF_001427465.1 of Pseudomonas sp. Root569. Taxonomy (NCBI): domain Bacteria; kingdom Pseudomonadati; phylum Pseudomonadota; class Gammaproteobacteria; order Pseudomonadales; family Pseudomonadaceae; genus Pseudomonas; species Pseudomonas sp. Root569. Next base: position 60,360 of record NZ_LMGQ01000007.1, read on the forward strand.
TCAATTCATGGGTGACTGATACACCGCTATCGGGAGCAAGCCCCCTCCCACATTTGGATCTSTGTYGYCCTYGCAGRCYGTGTCAGGCSTTGAGCAAGCAGCGGATACACCAGCCAGRYTGTAATTCGGCATCAGCAACACCACCAAACAACTGTGGGASGGGGCTTGCTCCYRATAGCAGTGGCTGTGGGACGGGGCTTGCTCCTAATAGCAGTGGCTCAGTCAATTCATGGGTGACTGATACACCGCTATCGGGAGCAAGCCCCCTCCCACATTTGGATCTGCTTAGCCCTTGCAGGCTGTGTCAGGCCTTAGGCAATCAGCGAATAGACCAATGCCGTAATGGCAACCAAGCCGACTGCCGCGACAAACACATTCGACGCCTGCCCACGGTACTTGGCCATGGCCGGAACCTTGCGGATCGCGTACATCGGCATCAGGAACAGGATCGACGCAATCACCGGCCCACCCAGGGTCTCGATCATGCCGAGGATACTCGGGTTGAGCGTGGCGACGATCCAGCACACCACCAGCATGAAGGCGGCGGTCATGCGGTCCAGGGTCTTCGGTGCCGGGCGGCGGCCGGTCTTGACCACCAGGCCCTTGAGGCCCTCGCTGGCACCGATGTAGTGGCCCAGGAACGACTTGGCAATCGCCACGAACGCAATCAATGGCGCAGCGAAGGCGATAGTCGGGTTGTCGAAGTGGTTGGCCAGGTACGACAGGATCGACAGGTTCTGTGCCTTGGCTTCGGCCAACTGCGCGGGCGACAGGGTCAACACGCAACTGAATACAAAGAACAGCACCATCGCCACCATCAGCAGGTGCGCGCGAGACAGGATCTGCGAGCTGCGCTCCTCGGCATGTACACCGTACTGGCGCTTCTGGTCCACCGCAAAGGCCGAGATGATCGGCGAGTGGTTGAACGAAAACACCATCACCGGAATCGCCAGCCATAGCGTATTAAGCAACGCCGAAGGGGCCGGCACTTCGCTGGCGGTGCTGAGAATGCCACCGTTCCAATGCGGAACCAGGTACACGGCCAGGAACAGCAAGGCGACGATAAACGGATACACCATCAGGCTCATGGCCTTGACGATCACCTGCTCGCCGCAACGCACCACGACCAGCAAGCCGAGGATCAGCACGAACGCCAGGATCGCCCGGGGCGGCGGCATGATGTGCAACTGATGCTCCATGAAACTGCTGACGGTATTGGTCAGGGCCACGCTGTAGATCAACAGGATCGGGAAGATCGCGAAGAAGTACAGCAACGTGATCAGCGCACCGGCCTTGATGCCAAAATGCTCTTCGACCACATCGGTGATATCGGAGCCTTCACGGCCCGACAGCACGAAACGGGTCAGCCCACGGTGGGCAAAGAATGTCATCGGGAAGGCCAACAGCGCCAGGATCACCAGCGGCCAGAAGCCCCCCAGGCCCGCGTTGATCGGCAAGAACAAAGTACCGGCGCCAATGGCGGTACCGAACAGCCCGAGCATCCAGGTCGTGTCCTGGCGGCTCCAGCTTGTGAGGGTTGCAGGTGTCGTTGCATAGCGTTCGTCGACGCTATTGGCCTGATCATTCATCCGGTCGGATCTCCGCATTCACACGGCCAGGACGAGTCAGAAAAACCTGACAGGCAGCGCCCTGGCCATAACAAGGGCCGGATTGTCCGGGATTCTCTCGAATAAGCAAAGACTTAGCTGAGGAATGGCGGGGCGGCCGCCTCCATTGAACTGTTGCGCTGCGGCCCCGACAACGGCAATTAACTCTCATTGAGAAGATGCCAGGCCCGGCATGGGAGCAGAGGAATTCAAACAGCAGAGGCGTATCTGTACGTGAGTAAAAGAGAGAACACCTAAGTATCAATTAATATGAATATCCACAAGAAAAAGCCTATTTACATAACATTCAAATATTATTTTGGAAGTTACTTTTTATTACTAATGGCAGCTTTTGTTACAAGGGTTTACTCAAGCATTGAGAGCCGCCTTTATCACGTCTATATTCCAACCCAGCAAACCAAGACCGCCATAATATTAACTATCTGCCAGGTATCACTCCATGCAAAAACGCTCTGTTTTTTTCGCCATCGCACTTCTTGCAGGGTTGCTCAACCCACTCGTGGCGCAAGCACAATCGACAGCGCAATATCCTGATATACGCGCATTCGGCACATCGCCCCAATGGTTGACCACCAAAGTTTATATCGAAGGTGCGCCTGATATAGACGTCAAGGATAAGTACCCAGGCGTGGTTGGCATCTCGATGTGGGATCCCGAACGCAACCGCTATGAATTCTTTTATACCGACACTGGTCTCTCGAAATACGATCAGGGTGGTGGTGGATACTTCATGGTCACAGGCGACAGGAAGACCCATATCCTGGTGCCTGACAAAGGCCCGCACAGGAGCATCGTCAGGCGGCTGGAAGTCCTGAACAATCAGGAATTCACTTATTCGCGGGAAGTACCTCGCGACATGGTGCAGACCAACGAAAACGTACGAATCTATGTGGTGCATGCGCCTTACACGGGGCCGATAAAAACCACCCCTACCCATTAACCGTATCCAACAACACTTCCCGCGCAGTGCCCGATCACTGACTTCCCCCTCAAAAAAAGAAGATCTTTACTTATGAACAACCCGCTCAAATCACTATTAATCTCTACTGTACTGACGTCCGCCTTTTTTTCAACCGGCGTTATTGCCCAGACTGCATCACCTGCAGCCGTCAAAGAGACTGCTGCTATTACCGCAGACAATGCACTGCTACTTACAGTGTTCTTGAGGCACGATCAATCACGTTCACTGAGTGAATTGAGGGCTCAACTTCATAAGCAGGATTTCTTCAAGTCATTCCCACCACCGGGAATAGAGGTTGTCAGCTGGAACATCACCATGGGCATCGGCCACATCATTGTGTTGCGCTTGCCCGCGTCCAAACTGGTGGCGCTCAACATGGCGCTGGAAAGTACCGCTTGGGGCCCTTATAAAACAGAGTTCTTTCCCAGCTACGATTACCGTGACATCTTCCAGGGGTTACAAAAGAAGGCCCAGGAAAGCAATTAATCCTTTGGCAACTACGCGGCGTCTCCTGGAACCGAAGCGCCGCTCCGAGATTGCCAATCGGTTCGGCGTTGGGCCCAGGCGTCTGTTCGACCAGGCAAACATTCTTTTGGCCCCCCGGTTTTAGTGCCACAAAAATCCCGCATAATCCCAGGATCGAACCCCACAGTAAGAGCTGCCCCATGCCCAACACTGTCCTGGTCCTGGTTGAAACCATCAACGAATACCTGCAAATCATCGAGAGCAACGACTTTCACGTGATCCTGGCGCCGACGCCCGCAGAGCGGGCACAGGCGATCAAGGCCCACGCAGGGCAGATCAAGGCCGTGCTGACCCGCGGACCGCTGGGGTTGTACGCCGAGGAAATCGCAGCGCTGCCCTTGCTGGAGATCATCTGCGTGATCGGTGCCGGCTACGAGCATGTAGACCTGCAGGCGGCGAGCAACCGTGGGATCGTGGTGACCAATGGTGCCGGGGTCAACGCGCCTTCGGTGGCCGACCACGCCATGGCATTGCTGCTGTCACTGGTGCGCGGCATTCCCCAGACCGATGCGGCCGTGCGGCGCAGCGAATGGCCGAAGGTGATGCGCCCTTCCCTTGCGGGCAAGCAATTGGGGATTCTCGGGCTGGGTGCCGTGGGCTTGGAGATCGCCAAGCGTGCCGCCCTTGGCTTCGGCATGGAGGTCAGTTATCACAACCGCCAACCCCGCGATGATGTGGATTACACCTATTGCTCAACTGCCGTAGAACTGGCTCGCACGTCCGATTTCCTGATCCTGGCCACGCCCGGTGGAGCCAGCACCCGCCACCTGATCGATAAACACGCCCTGGATGCGTTGGGCCCTAATGGCTATCTGGTCAATATCGGCCGCGGCAGCGTGGTGGTGACCGCTGACTTGGTGGCCGCGCTGGAACAACGGCGTATCGGCGGCGCCGCGCTGGATGTATTCGACGATGAGCCCAAGGTGCCGGACGCCCTCAAGCGCCTGAACAATACCGTGCTCACCTCCCACGTGGCCGGCCTGTCACCGGAAGCCGCTCACGACACGGTGCAACGGGTGGCCGACAACCTGGTGGAATACTTTGCCGGCCGCCCTGTACTGACGCCGGTCCCGTTGCCAGCGCCCGCAAAATGACCAATCAGGCACGCTGATCACCCTTCAACACGCTAACCTATTAAACCGCCCCGACCTTGTCGCTGGGCGGTGGTGCGCATTAGATTAGGAAATAGTCCAAGGCCTTTAGAATAAGCAGAAGGGATAAGCATGGCGCTGAACGACCAATCGACCCAGATTCGCCCCGGCGAAGAGCTTGATGCCAGCCTGATCGATCCCTACCTCAAGGCTCATATCCCAGGCTTGCAGGGAACGCTCAAGATCAGCCAATTCCCCGGCGGCGCGTCAAACCTGACCTACCTGCTGGAATACCCGGGCCAGGAGTTCGTGCTACGCCGCCCACCGTTTGGCCACAAGGCCAAATCCGCCCACGACATGGGCCGCGAATACCGCATTCTCAATCAACTCAAGGATGGCTTCCCGTACTGCCCCAAGGCTTACGTGCACTGCACCGATGAGTCAGTGATCGGCGCCGAGTTCTATGTGATGGAACGGGTCAACGGCATCATCCTGCGCTCCGACCTGCCGGCCGAACTGGGGCTGGACGCGACCAGGACTGAAGCCTTGTGCAAAAGCTTCATCGACAAGTTCGTCGAACTGCATCAGGTCGACTATGCGGCCTGCGGCCTGGCCGACCTGGGCAAGCCCGAAGGCTACGTAGCAAGGCAGATTCGCGGTTGGAGCGACCGTTACGAAAAGGCCTTGACCCCCGATGCACCAAAATGGGAAGCCGTGCGTGCCTGGCTCAATGACAAAATGCCCGACGACTACCCGACCTCCAGCATCGTGCACAACGACTACCGCTTCGACAACGTGATCCTCGACCCCCGCAACCCGATGCAGATCATCGGCGTGCTGGACTGGGAACTGACCACCCTGGGCGACCCGCTGATGGACCTGGGCAACACCCTCGCCTACTGGATCGAAGCCGCCGACCCGGCGCCGGTGCAACTGATGCGACGCCAGCCGAGCAACGCCGCCGGCATGCTCACCCGCCGCGAGTTCGTCGACTACTACGCCGAGCGCTCCGGCATCCAGATTGACAATTTCGATTTCTATTACACCTACGGTCTGTTCCGCCTGGCCGGCATTGTGCAGCAGATCTACTACCGCTTCTTTCACGGCCAGACCCAGGACAAACGCTTTGCGCAGTTCATCCATATGAACACATTGCTTGAGCAGATGAGCCTGAATGTCATCGGCAAATCCGCGCTCTGATTGCAACCACAAGGAACCCTCATGTCCAAGACCAACCTGTTCGACCTTGACGGCAAGATTGCTTTCGTTTCCGGCGCCAGCCGTGGCATCGGCGAGGCCATCGCCAAGTTGCTGGCCCAGCAAGGCGCCCATGTGATTGTTTCCAGCCGCAAACTGGAAGGTTGCCAGCACGTGGCCGATGCAATCATCGCCGACGGCGGCAAGGCTACCGCCATTGCCTGCCACATTGGGGAAATGGAGCAGATCGCCCAGGTGTTCGCCGGCATCCGCGAGCAGTTCGGGCGCCTGGATATTCTGGTCAACAATGCCGCGACCAACCCACAGTTCTGCAACGTGCTGGACACGGACCTCGGTGCATTCCAGAAAACCGTTGACGTGAACATTCGCGGCTACTTCTTCATGTCGGTGGAAGCCGGCAAGCTGATGCGCGAAAACGGCGGCGGCAGCATCATCAACGTGGCTTCGATCAACGGCATCTCGCCAGGTGTGTTCCAGGGCATCTATTCGGTGACCAAGGCCGCCGTGATCAACATGACCAAGGTGTTCGCCAAGGAGTGCGCGGCGTTCGGCATCCGTTGCAACGCGCTGCTGCCTGGCCTGACCGACACCAAGTTCGCCTCGGCGCTGGTCAAGAACGACTCGATCCTGAAAACGGCCCTGGCGCAGATCCCGCTCAAGCGCGTGGCCGCCCCCAGCGAAATGGCCGGCGCGGTGTTGTACCTGGCCAGTGATGCATCGAGCTACACCACCGGCGTGTCGCTGAATGTGGATGGCGGCTTCCTGTCCTGACATCGCCTGGGTTTCTTCGGATCGGTTTGCGCGTAACCTTGGCGCAGATCGATCTGTCCCAGGATGAAACATGGAACTGCACCTCGTCATCACCGGCCGCAAGGACCTGGCTGCCCAGCTTTACCAGCAGTTGCGCGAAGCCATCGCCACCGGGCGACTCTCGGCCGGTGCACAACTGCCTCCCAGCCGGCTGCTCGCCGAGCAACTGGGCATATCGCGCAAAACTGTCTCCGACACCTACGCTACCTTGACTTACGAAGGCCTGCTGGTCGGCAAGATTGGCCGGGGCACCTTCGTCAATGCGTGGGCGCCACAGCCCGACCGCGTGCAGAGCGCCACCGACTTGGCCTGCGCCGCCAACCTGGGCAAGTGGGCGGCACTGCCCTCGCCCATGCGCCACCCCACCGACGACAATATCCTACGCTACGAATTTATCGGCGGCGCCACCACGCGCAATCAATTCCCCCAGGAGGAATGGCGGCGCTGCACCCAGCATGCCCTGCGCCGTATCGCCCAGCACAGCGGTTTCTACAGCCAGCCCGAAGGCTTGCCCGCCCTGCGCAGTGCCATCGCCGGGCACATCGCGTTTTCCCGCGGGGTCAAATGCCTGGACCGCGACATCGTGGTCACCAATGGCGCCCAGCAGGCCCTCGACCTGATCGCCCGTGTGGTGCTGGAGCCGGGCAGTATCGTGGCCATGGAAGACCCGGGCTACAGCCCCGCACGCCAACTGTTCGTGGCCATGGGCGCGAGCGTCGCCAGTGTGCCGGTGGACGACCAGGGCATCCGGGTCAAGGACATTCCCGAGGGTACCCGGCTCATCTACGTGACCCCGTCCCACCAGTTCCCACTCGGCATGCCCATGAGCCAGCCACGCCGCGAAGCCCTGCTGGAACGGGCCATCGAGCTTGGCGCGATCATCATCGAAGACGACTACGACAGCGAGTTCCGCTACGCAGGCCGCCCCACCGACTCCCTGCAAAGCATGGACACCCGTGGCGTGGTGGCCTATGTCGGGACTTTCTCGAAAACCCTGCTGCCAGAGTTGCGCCTGGGCTACGCGGTGCTGCCGCCGGCGATTTATGCCGCGGTGCTCAAGGCCAAGCAACTGACCGACCAGCACTGTTCGACCCTGCCGCAATGGGCACTGGCCAAGTTCATCAGCGAAGGCTATTTGCTCAAGCATATCCGCCGCTGTCATGGTGTTTATGCCGGGCGCCGCCAACGCATCCTGCAACGCCTGGCCGGTGATCTGTCACCCTGGTTTGAAGCAGTACCCACGGTGGCCGGCTTTCACATGGCAGCGTTGTGCAAAGTGCCGGTGGATATCACGCTGCTGATAGAAATGGCACGCCAGGCCGAAGTGGGCTTGTATCCGCTGGACGTGTTCTACCACGACGCACCTGCTCGCCCGGGCCTGATCATCGGTTTCGGCGCCATTGAAACCCTGGACATCGACCCGGCGCTGGACAAGGTCCGCGACATCCTCCAGCAGATTGGCTAAGGTTTTTTCCGGCGCATTGGTCATTGGTGGCGTGCAGGCTACGGCGTAGGGTGAAGCGGTCTCGAACTACCTGGAACCCTCACCATGAAACGAATACTCGCCGCCACGCTGATGCTCGCGTCCCTCAGCGCCTACGCCCACGACCCGGTGTACAACAAGGAAACGCTCGAGGTGCTGCAAGAGCACGCCTTGACCAACGTGCCCGGCAAGAAAGTCCTCATGCTGACCGTGGATTACGCCCCCGGCCAGGCCACGGTACCCCATAGCCACACCGGTACTGCCGTGGCCTATGTGCTGGAGGGCCAGGTCACGTCGCGGGTCAACGATGAGAAGGCGATCACCTACAAAGCCGGGGAATCGTTCTACGAACCGGCGGGCTCGCGGCACTTTGAGTCAAGCAATGCCAGCCAGACCCAACCGGCGAAACTGCTGGTGGTGATGGTGATGGATGACAAGGCTGAAGTGCTCACACCCCTGCCACAGTAACCCGCCGCACCGCTGAACCAATGTGGGAGGGGGCTTGCCCGCGACGACGTCGGCCCAGCAAACATTGATGTTGGCTAAGCCACCGCTATCGGGGGCAAGCCCCCTCCCACATTTGGATCGCGGCGCATTGGCTAGATAGTCGTCGGGCGGAAAGTTGTGTAGATACCCATGTCTGACACACCGCGGTCGGGAGGCCGCCCCCTCCCACGCCCGATTCAAGGGCGCTTGAACGTGCACCGTTGCGCTTCGATGCGCGGGCGGCAAACGCAGCCTTCCAGATGATCATTCACCATGCCCATCGCCTGCATCAGCGCGTACATGGTGGTCGGACCGACAAAGGTCCAGCCACGCTTCTTCAGGGCCTTGGACAGGCGCACCGAAGCCGGTGAGGTCGGATTGGCTGTCCAGTACGCAATGTCCACCACCGCCGGGCGCTCTTGCTCGGCGGGCTCGAATGCCCACAACCAGCGCGCCAGCGAGCCGGTTTCATCTACCAGCTCACAGGCCCGACGCGCATTGTTGATCGTGGAAACGATCTTGGCCCGATTGCGCACGATGCCCGGGTCACGCATCAAGCGCTCGACATCCGCCTCGCCATACTGCGCCACCCGGCGGAAATCAAAACCCTCGAAGGCCTGCCGAAAACGCTCACGCTTGCGCAGGATGGTGATCCACGCCATCCCCGCCTGGAAGCCCTCCAGGCAGATCTTCTCGTACAACTGGATGTCATCGGCCACCGGCACGCCCCACTCGTGGTCGTGGTAATGGGGGTATTCGGGGGCGGCGTTGCGCCAAGAGCAATGGGCATGCCCTTTTGCGTCGGTGGTCAGTCCTGATTGGTCCATCCATCACCTCGTGTGCCGAGGGCGGATGATACGCAAAAAAATTCAAACCCCGCCAACCGCTCAAGCACCGGACTTACCGACCCACTGGTCAGACCGGGACCCGCCGACCGCCGAATATTTACTTGTGATTTGAAAAAAGCCAAGCGTAGACTGGCCGCGCACTGGACTTACCGGTAAGACCACAACAATTAAGCCCTGGAACCACCAGGGCACCGAATAGAGATCCTTCCCATGCTCAGATGGTGCTCGCGTTCGATTTTCCTGCAAGTCGTGATTGGCCTGATCCTGGGCATAGTCTGCGGCCTGGCCCTCCCCGAATTCTCCTCGCAACTCAAACCCCTGGGCGACGGCTTTATCAAGCTGATCAAAATGCTGATTGGCCTGATTGTCTTCTGCGTGGTGGTCAGCGGTATTTCCGGCGCCGGCGACTTGAAGAAAGTCGGACGCATCGGCCTCAAGTCGGTGATCTACTTTGAAGTGCTCACCACCGTTGCCCTGGTGCTCGGGCTGATCATGGCGTTCAGCACCGGCATTGGTAGCGGCGCCAATATTCATTTGGAGCAACTGTCGTCTGCTGGCTTGAACGAATTGGCCGACAAGGGCCAGCACATCAAGGGCACCAGCCAGTTCCTGATGGACCTGATCCCCAACTCGGTGATCGGCGCATTCGCCGACAACAACGTGCTGCAAGTGCTGCTGTTCTCGGTGCTGTTCGGTAGTGCGCTGAACCTGGTGGGCGAAGCGGCCAGCGGCATCTCGCGACTGATCAACGAGCTGAGCCATGTAATCTTCCGCATCATGGGCATGATCGTGCGCCTGGCGCCGATTGGCGTGTTCGGCGCGATCGCGTTCACCACCAGCACCTACGGCCTCGACTCCCTGCAACATCTGGGCAGCCTGGTTGGGCTGTTCTATCTGACCTGCTTTGCTTTCGTCGCGCTGATCCTCGGCCTGGTGATGCGCCTGTCGGGCCTGCGCATGCTGCCGCTGCTCAAGTACCTGCGTGAAGAGCTGCTGATCGTGATGGGCACCGCCTCCTCCGATGCCGTGCTGCCGCAGATCATGCGCAAGCTCGAACACTTAGGGATTGGCAGCTCCACCGTGGGCCTGGTGATTCCCACCGGTTACTCGTTCAACCTCGACGGTTTTTCCATCTACCTGACCCTGGCCATCGTGTTTATCGCCAACGCCACCGGCACACCCTTGTCGATGACCGACTTGCTGACCATCCTGCTGGTATCGCTGATCACCTCCAAAGGCGCCCACGGTATTCCGGGCTCGGCGCTGGTGATTCTGGCGGCGACGCTCACGGCGATCCCGGCGATCCCAGTGGTCGGCCTGGTGCTGGTACTGGCAGTGGACTGGTTCATGGGCATTGGCCGTGCATTGACCAACCTGATCGGTAATTGCGTGGCTACCGTGGCGATTGCGCGCTGGGAGAAAGACATTGATATCCAACGCGCCAACAAGGTGCTGGACGGCCAGCAAGGGTATGCCTTCCAGGCCAAGAAACCGGTACTGCCGGCGCATCAGGAATTTTAATGTGGGAAGGGCTTGCCCCCTCCCACACTTTGATCTTCAACAGTTTGAACCTCGTATTCGCAACTTCAAGGAGCACACGACGTGATCAGCACTTCAACCGTCGTCAATTCAGTTGTAGAGAAACTGCGCGCCGCACTCAAGCGCGGCCAGTGGCGGCGCGGGGAAATGCTGCCCGGCCAGCGTGAATTGGCTGAACAGTTGGGCATCAGCCGTCCGAGCCTGCGTGAAGCCGTGATCGTGCTGGAAACACTCGGCCTGGTGCGCTCCATGCCCGGCAAAGGCGTCGTTGTGCTGGAAACCAGCGTCAGCGAGCCGCAATCGAGCGACGCCGTGGCCGATGCCAGCCTCGAAGACATCCTGCAACTGCGCTACACCCTCGAACCTTTTATCGTGGGCCTGGTGGCCCAATCCATCAGCAGCAAGGAAGTCGGCCAATTGCGCCTGACCTTGATGGACATGCGCGAAGCCCTGGATGCTGGCGATGCCGAAGCCGGCATGAACGCCTATATCGATTTCCACGAAGAACTGTTCGCCCTCACCTCCAACCCGATTTTCCAGAATGTGGTGCAGCAAACCAGCAACGCACTCAAGCAAAGCGCACAAGTGCTGCGCAACTCGCCTGAACACCTGGCTGAGCGTCTGCGGGAAAACGAAGCCGTGGTGCGCGCCATCCGCAACAAGAACAGCGCCCTGGCCAGTGCCGAAATGCGTCGGCACATTCTTCAGGAAGGCTTGCGCATGGGCATTCGCCTGAATATCCCGGACGACCATCTGGGCAGCTGAATTTTTGGAGGCAGGCCATGAATGCTCACGCTTTGCACTACGAAACCATCCTTGCGCCCCTGCGCCTGGTCGGCGGCAAAAAGCCTTCGGTGGATGACATCTACCCTCGACTGTTCGACGCCATCCTGGAACAACGCATCGCCCCTGCCAGTCGTTTTACTGAGGAAGGCCTGGCTGAAATCTTTGGTGTGAGCCGCAGTGTGATTCGCCGCGTGCTGGCAAAGCTATCCCAACAACAAGTGATCATCCTGCGCCCCAACCAACGCGCCCAGGTGGCTGCGCCGCACGCCCTGCAAACGCGGCAGATCCTGGAAGCACGGCGCATGGTCGAAATAACCTTGGTTCAACTGGCGTGCGCTCAAGCAAAGCCGTCGCAAATACGCCAACTGCGCGAACTGATCAACCGTGAACGTGACTGCATTGCCCGTGGACAACGCGGGGCCGCACTTCGCTTGTCGGGAGAATTCCACCTGCAATTGGCGGCGATGGCGAGGAATGCGCCACTGTCGCAATTCCTCAATAGCCTGGTGCCTTTGACGGCTCTGGCTATTGCGCATTGCCCAGGTACAGACCATACGGCCTGTACCTGGGAAGAACACACTGCGATTGCCGATGCCGTGGAGCAGCATGATTGCGCCACCGCTGTAGAGCGAATGACCCAACACCTGAATCACCTCCAATGCCGCCTCATCGCCCCTGCCCTAGATATATAGCGCCGGCTTACCGACATCTTTCCATAGTCTGGATTTCGCACTGATTGAGTGCTTCATGACTGGCATTGAAGATGATCATTGATCCAAAAGTTTACGAGAACCTGTACACCCTGATCAGCCAATTGAACGAGCATAAGGCTTCTCTGACCGAGCCGCTAAAGACTTCATTGACCGAACTGACCAATGCCTCGAAAGCCATCGGAACAGCGTTATTCCAACAAGAACGCTTTGACGAGGCCGAGTTTTATTTGACGTTCCCTGGGCTGGCCGGCGATGCCGAAGCGCAATACGGCATGGCTATCTGCAGCGGTTACCAACTCGGAGCGTTCCGCTACCCGTTCCCGCGAACAGTGGGATGGCTCAAGCTCGCAGCGGCACAGGATCATGTCCTGGCCTTGATGTGGCTGGGTGATAGCCAATCGCTGACTAAGGCTAAGGCCCTGTCCACGGCGAGCGCAGCCCAGGGTGACATACAAAGCATGTTCAATTTGTATACCTTGACGGAGGACTTCACCTGGCTGACCAAGGCTGCCGAAACGGGCAACCCCAGAGCCTTATTCAAACTCGCCCAAACCTACCGGGAACACCCGGGACTGATGCCCAACGCCGTAGCGCGCACGGCAGAAATTGAAGTGCTGTGTCAAAGAGCCGCTGATAGCGGATATCCATTGGCACTCGCGGACCGTTTGTTCTCCCCGGCCTCAACCGCCACGATGGTTGAAAAGCAGCGAAGGCTTGCTCAATTGGCGTGGACAGGTGACCAGGACGGGTTGCTGGAGTATGGCTATGCACTTGCCGCGCTTGCACGAGACAAAACCAGGCCGGCTCGCACCTATGGATTGGCCAGAGACCTGCCCAAGGCCTATGCCGCGCTGAAGTTCGAGTGGGATAGAACGGCTAACACCAGGCCTGTTCCAGGGTTGGAAGAGACCCTCGCTTTCATCGCTCATCAGATGAATGCGACTGACCATGATGCCGTCCCAGCTATTGAGTCGGAGCTGGCAAGCAAAATAGCCTCGGCGCCTAAATACTACGAACCCAAGGTAGTTGTAGGTTACTCACCCAATTGATCGTGCCTTGGCCTGGAGCCTGATTAGCGCGGCTGAAAAAAAACCTCGTGTCTTACGACACGAGGTTTTTTCTGGTTTTAACGCTCTGCCAGCACCTTACAGCACCGACTGACCACTCAACGCCAGGTCCAGCAACTCCCGGTTGGCCACTGCGTACATGGCGTAGTCCGTGCCAACAGCAGCACGAATTTCCACCATCATCGCGCGCCAGCGATCAGCCATGTCCTGGTGCTGCTCAAGCCACAGGGCCACGCGGGCTTCCATGTCTTGTGGCGCGTCGGCCATTTGCAGGACCGAGATAGTGATCGCCCGTTGCTGCCAGTCCACGTCGTCGCGGAAGGCTTCGCGGGCCTGGGCCTGCCAGTTGTTGGCTACCGGCAGATCGCTGATCTGCTGCAGGTACCACGGCAGGTCCAGGGCGCTGCCGACGGCGAAGTAGGCCTTGGCCACTTCGGCGGCGTCATGCCCGGTCACGTCGGCGGCTTCGATGATCGGCAGCAAGGTGTACAGGTGGGTCGTACCGGCCACCATGCGCGCCAGCAACTCCGGCACACCGGCTTCGGTGTACGCCTGGTAGCGGGTCTGCCAACCTTCGCGGGTCGGACCTTCCAGCAACTCGTCGAGCTTGAGACCCAACGCGGCCAAGTGCGGACCGAAGTGCGCGGTGTCACGCCCGGCGTCCTGCTCGTTGCGACGGCTGCGCAGGAACCAGCGCGTAGCGCGACGGCCAAGGCGCATCAGCTCGTCCATCAGCTCCAATTGCACGTCGGCAGAGACCTGGTGGTCCAGGGCTTCGATCTGGCGGAACCAGTGCGGGAGGTGGAAGATGTCGCGCACGATCACATAGGCGCCGGCCACGTTCGCCGGGCTCATGCCGGTCGACTCCTTGAGGCGCTGCACGAAGGTGATGCCCATGTGGTTGACCAGGTCGTTGGCGATCTGGGTGCTGACGATCTCGCGCTTGAGGCGGTGACGACGCATGGCCTCACCGAACTTGGCCACCAGGCTCGGCGGGAACGCGGTCTCCATGTCACGGGTCAGGTACTCGTCATCCGGCACCTGCGACTTGAGCAGCGCCTCCTTGAGGTCGATCTTGCTGTACGAGATCAGCACCGACAACTCCGGACGAGTCAGGCCCTTGCCGGTAGAAGCACGCTCGCTGAGCTGTTCCTCGGTCGGCAGGTACTCGATGGCGCGGTCCAGCTTGCCACGACCTTCCAGATCGCTCATCAGGCGTTTGTACTCGGCGGCACGCTCGTAGGCACGGCGCGCCGCCAGGGACAGGGCCTGGGTCTGCTTGTAGTTGTTGCCCAACACCAGGTGGCCGACTTCGTCGGTCATGCTCGCCAGCAACTGGTTGCGTTGCTTGTCGGTCATGTCACCGGCCTGCACCACTTCGTTGAGCAGGATCTTGATGTTCACTTCGTGGTCGGAGCAGTCCACGCCACCGGCGTTGTCGATAAAGTCGGTGTTGGAACCGCCGCCATTGAGGCCGAATTCCACACGGCCCAGTTGGGTCATGCCGAGGTTACCGCCCTCACCCACCACCTTGCAGCGCAGCTCGTTGCCGTTGACACGCAGCGCGTCGTTGGCCTTGTCGCCCACATCGGCATGGCTCTCGGTGCTGGCCTTGACGTAGGTACCGATGCCGCCGTTCCACAACAAATCCACTGGTGCCTTGAGCAAGGCGTTGAGCAGTTCGGTCGGAGTCAGCTTGTCGGCCTGGATGTCGAAGCGTTCCTTCATCTGTGGCGAGATGGCGATGCTCTTGGCGCTGCGCGAGAAGATACCGCCGCCTTCGGACATGATGCTGGTGTCGTAGTCGGTCCACGACGAACGCGGCAGCTCGAACAAACGCTTGCGCTCGACGAAGCTGGTGGCCGGGTTAGGGTTCGGGTCGATGAAGATATGCAGGTGGTTGAAGGCTGCGACCAGTTGCAGCTTGTCGGACATCAGCAAGCCGTTACCGAACACGTCACCGGCCATATCGCCGACGCCCACCACAGTGATGCTGTCTTCCTGCACGTTGATGCCGCGCTCACGGAAGTGACGCTGCACACCGACCCACGCGCCCTTGGCGGTGATGCCCATTTTCTTGTGGTCGTAACCGGCCGAACCGCCGGAGGCAAATGCGTCGCCCAGCCAGAAGCCGTAGTCGATGGCAATGCCGTTGGCGATGTCGGAGAAGGTCGCAGTGCCCTTGTCCGCCGCCACCACCAGGTAAGGGTCATCGCTGTCATGACGCACGACGTTGGCCGGCGGCACCAGAGCGCCATCCTTCAAGTTGTCGGTAATGTCCAGCAGGCCGGAAATGAAGATGCGGTAGCAGGCGATACCCTCGGCCGCGATCTCGTCACGGCTGCCACCCAATGGCAGGCGACGCGGCAGGAAACCGCCCTTGGCACCCACCGGCACGATCACCGAGTTCTTCACCTGCTGAGCTTTTACCAGGCCCAATACTTCGGTACGGAAGTCTTCTTCACGGTCGGACCAGCGCAGGCCGCCACGGGCGACATTGCCAAAGCGCAGGTGCACACCTTCGACACGCGGCGAGTACACGAAGATTTCGAACTTCGGTACCGGCTTAGGCAGCTCAGGAATCGCATGCGGATTGAACTTGAAGCTGAAGTACGACTTGTTCTGGCCGTTGGCGTCGGTCTGGTAGAAGTTGGTACGCAGCGTGGCCTTGATCAGGTCCAGGTAGCGACGCAGGATGCGGTCTTCATTGAGCACCTGAACGTCGTCCAGGGCGGTGAGGATCGCTTGTTCCAGGCGCTGCTGCTTGTCTTCCAGGTCGTCGGCAGTAAGCTTGCGTGCCAGGTAGAAGCGGGTCTTGAACAACCTTGTCAACTCGCGGGCGATGTCGGTGTGGTTGTTCAGGGTGCTGGCGATATAGCCCAGGTCGAAGCCCAGGCGGATCTGCTTGAGGTAGCGAGCATAAGCACGCAGCAACGCGACGTCGCGCCATGGCAGGCCGGCGGTCAGCACCAGCCGGTTGAACGCATCGTTCTCGGCATCGCCGTGGACGATATGCACGAACGCGTCCTGCAGGGTGTCGTTGAGCTGCTGGATATCCAGGTTCACGCCTTCGGCGGCGATGAATGCAAAGTCATGGATCCAGAATTCACGGCCATTGGCATGGCGCAGGCGATACGGGAACTCGCCCAGCACACGCAGGCCGAGGTTTTCCAGGATCGGCAACACGTCGGACAGCGCCAGCGGGGTATCGGCGTGGTAAAGCTTGCAATGCAGCTCACGCTGGCCGGAGACCTGGCCCAGGGGCTGATAGAAGCTCATCACCAGCGGGTTGGCTTCGGTGAGGCTGTTGAGATGCTGCATGTCGACCACGGCCGAATGCGCGGCGAAACGCTCGCGGTAGCCGGCCGGGAAGCCTTTCGGGAAGTCCGCCAGCACGTTGGTGCCGTGGGCTTCACCGAAGCTTTCCACCACCAGGCTGGCGTAGTCGTCCTGCCAGCTGCGGCAAGCCTGCACCACTTCTTTTTCCAGTTGCAGCGGGTCGATGTCCAGGCGGTTCTTCGGGTCGACCCGCAGGATCAGTTGCACACGGGCCAGTACGGACTCGGAGAAGAAGGTCCAGAACTCGCAGTCCGAGGCCTTGAGGCGATCCATCAGCACTTGCTGGATCTTCTGGCGCACTTCGGTGGAATAGATGTCACGCGGCACGTAGGCCAGGCAGTAGCAGAAACGACCGTACGGGTCCTTGCGCAGGAACACGCGGATCTTGTTGCGTTCCTGGATCTGCACGATTGACATCACGGTGCTGAACAGCTCGTCGACCGGTGTCTGGAACAGGTCGTCGCGGGGCAGCACTTCAACCACCTGGGCCAGCTCCTTGCCCAGGTGCGCCTTGGCCTGGAAGCCCGAACGACGTTCGATCTCCGCGACCTTGCGGCGGATGTAAGGAATCACCCGCACGCTTTCGCCATACACCGAGGAGGTGTACAGGCCCATGAAGCGGTGTTCCTTGATGACCTTGCCGTCGGCGCTGATTTCACGGATCGACACATAGTCCGGGTAAGCCGGGCGGTGCACGCGGCTTGGGTGTGCAGCCTTGGCGAACGACAGCACGGTCGGTTCGCGCAGGTAGGCCACGGCGTAATCTTCGATGCGCAGGTCTTCGGCGGTGAGGCCGGCGCGCAGCAGTTTGGTCAGACCGAGGAAGGAACTGGCGTCATATTCGATATGACCGCCGTCCGCCTCGTCACGTACCACGAACTCTTCGTAGCCGAGGAAGGTGAAGTGGTTGCCCACCAGCCATTCGAGGAAGTTCTTGATCTCGGCTTTTTCTTCGCCGTCGATGGCAAATGGGCTGGCATCGATACCAGCCAGCAGGTCCTGGACCTTGGCTTTCATCGGCTCGAAATCGGCAACTGCCACGCGCACTTCGCCCAGCACCTGCTCAAGCTCTTTGCTCAGCACGTTCAATTCGGCGGCGTTGGCGCAACGGTCGATTTCCAGGTACATCAGCGATTCTTGCAGGATGCCGTCGCCCTGGGTGCCTTTTGGCAGGACTTCCAGGAGCTCGCCCTTGCTGCCACGACGCACACTGAGCACGGTGGTTTGCAGGGTGTGGATACTGTAGCCGCGGCGGTTCAGCTCGGTGCGCACCGAGTCCACCAAAAAAGGCAGGTCATGGTGCAGCACTTCGACCGCAGTGTGGGTCGATTGCCAGCCATGACGTTCGTAATCGGGGTTGTAGACCCGCACTTGGGGCTGGGTGTGATCAAAGCGCTCAAGCAGGCGCCAGGCAGACAGAGTGCAACCGGCCAGGTCGGAAAGGCGACGCTGGGTCAGTTCATCCAGGGAAATGATGCCGAAGAATTGCTCAGCAAACAGCGCCACTTGTGGCAGTGCCTGTTCACTGATGTGCTGGGCCAGTGCCGCTTGCAGTTGGTGCTGGAAGTCGGCCTTGCTGGCTGCGGTGAAGAACGCCATCTGTGGTACTCCGCTTGGGCTTGTTATTGATGGAAGCGTCGCGTGTTATCCCCTTGCGGGGAGACCGTCGGCTCTGTTCGTGGGACACGATAAACGAATCAGGGCGACAGGTGGGTGAAGCTGGACAAGACAGTCAGGTCACATACAACGTCCATAAGATGTGCCCCTGCCAGGTGACGGTACGACGGGCAGGTCAAGCGCCTGGCGCGGAGCACATACGTTGCGCAGCTTAACGAGTGTACGAAGACTGGTGCTTGCGACGCTGCGACATATTCGGTCATCGGTAAGCAGGCAATAGGTTGCAACTTGGGCAACCGCATTTTTCCGTGCAAAAAACCTGCGTTTTTCAACCCCCGAGTACCGAAAATGACTGATACCGCACCCCAGGTCATGCCCGGGGCCTGACACACCCTGCAGCATAAAATTCGCCGTAATGGCACAATTGCCAGCGCAACACCCTCCTCCACACAGGATTTCCCATGCTGCAGCTGAAAACCGACGCCCTGATGGCAACCCCGTGCGACGAAGAAGAAGACAACATGGCCATGCTCTGCTGCCATGGCAAGAACGGCGAGATGTTCATGCTCAGCCGCTACCCAGATGAAGATGAAGTGGAACTGACCTGGGATTACGAGCCGTCGACCCTGGATGGCCTGAAGATCACCCTGAGTGACACGACATTGCTGGTAGATCTCGCCGCAGGCGATGCCGATGCATTGGGCGGCGAGGATCATCTGGAGATCACCCACGCCACGGCCGCATCCGACCTGGCCGAAGTGGAGAAAACCTTGCAGAACATCCTCAAAGGCACTGGTACTTTCATCCGGACTTGAGCTGCACATAGATCAAATGTGGGAGGGGGCTTGCCCCGGTAGCGGCGGGTCAGTTCATACATCTGTGGCTGACACACCGCCATCGTGGGCAAGCCCCTCCCACATTGACCGTGTTCCCACACAAAAACCCTACAAGTTTTTCTGAAAATACCCGTGACGTCGTTAGTCGCCACCCCCTTCGATGCATTAAAGTAAGCCTCCCAAGCCTGACGCTCGTGCTCGATCATCAGGCTCATCTTTCCAGGAACCGTCATCGATGGAACATCGTGAAGCGCTGCTTGCGCTGCGAACCTTTCTTTCTACGCAGATTCTCGGCCAGGAAAAACTCATCGATCGCCTGCTGATCGCCCTGCTCGCCGACGGCCACATGCTGGTCGAAGGCGCACCCGGGCTGGCCAAGACCAAGGCGATCAAGGAGTTGGCCGAAGGCATCGAAGCGCAGTTCCATCGTATCCAGTTCACCCCCGACCTGTTGCCGGCCGACATCACCGGCACCGAGATCTATCGCCCGGAAACCGGCAGTTTCGTGTTCCAGCAGGGGCCGATCTTTCACAACCTGGTATTGGCCGACGAAATCAACCGCGCCCCGGCCAAGGTCCAGTCGGCCTTACTTGAGGCCATGGCCGAGCGCCAGGTCAGCGTGGGCCGCAGTACCTATGAGCTGTCGCCGCTGTTCCTAGTGATGGCCACCCAGAACCCGATCGAGCAGGAAGGCACCTACCCGCTGCCCGAAGCCCAGCTCGACCGTTTCCTGATGCACGTCAAGATCGGCTTCCCGGACGCCGCCGTCGAACGACGCATCCTGCAACAGGCCCGCGGCGAAGCACTCAATGGTGAAACCAAGCCCGAGCGCCGCGTGAGCCAGCAGGCGATCTTCGCCGCGCGCAAGGAAATCCTCGGCCTGTACATGGCCGATGCGGTGGAGGAATACCTGGTGCAACTGGTGATGGCCACGCGCACCCCGGCCAAGTTCGACGCGGAAATGGCCGAGTGGATCGCCTACGGCGCCAGCCCACGTGGTTCCATCGCCCTGGACCGCTGCGCCCGCGCCCATGCCTGGCTGGCCGGTCGCGACTTCGTGAGCCCGGAAGATATCCAGGCGGTGTTGTTCGACGTACTGCGCCACCGCATCATCCTGTCGTTCGAGGCCGAAGCCGCCGGGGTGGACCAGGATCGCGTGGTGCAACGCATTCTTGACGTTGTTGCCGTCGCTTGAAGTCGATGAACGCAGGCAATGGTATCCGCGTAACCCTCAGTGAACTGATTGAGATGCGCCACCACGTGCGTGAAGTGCAGTTGTTTTCTACGCCGGGCCAGCGCAGCCCATTGATCGGCCTGCATCATTCCAAGCTGCGCGGGCGCGGTGTCGACTTCGATCAGGTACGCGTGTACCAGGCCGGCGACGACGTGCGCACCATCGACTGGCGCGTCACGGCGCGCACCCAGGAGCCGCACACCAAGTTGTTCCACGAAGAACGCGAACGGCCGATCTTCATCATGGTCGAGCAGAGCTGCCGGCTGTTTTTCGGCTCGGGGCAGATGTTCAAGTCGGTGCTCGCTGCCCAGGCCGCCAGCCTGATCGGCTGGGCAGCGCTGGGGCATAACGACCGGGTCGGCGGCCTGGTATTCGGTGACAGTGAGCACTACGAGATCAAGCCGCGGCGCAGCAAGCAAAGCCTGCTGCAGCTACTCAACCGCCTGGTGCGAGTCAACCAGAGCCTGAATACCGAAAGCCGCCCGGAGGCCGACGCCCTGGGCATGGCCCTGCGCCGTGGTCGCGAGGTGCTGCGCCCGGGTAGCCTGGGGATTGTGATCTGCGATGAACGCGCACTGACCGAAGGCGCCGAGCAGCAGCTGAGCCTGCTGTCACGCCATTGCGACCTGCTGTTGCTGCCGATCTCCGACCCACTGGACCACGCCCTGCCCGCCGCCGGGCTGCTGCGTTTCGCCGAACGTGGCGCGCAATTGGAGCTGGACACGCTGAACATCGACTTGCGCCAGGCTTACAAGGCCCAGGCCGAGGCGCGTATCGCCCGCTGGGAGCGGCTCGCGCAGAAATTGCGCGTGCTGCTGATGCCCTTGAGCACCCAGAGTGAAATGGTCGAGCAACTGCGCGAATACCTCAACCCGCAACGCCCGGTTAAAAAACAATGAGCAGCCTGGACCAACTGCAACCGCTGATTGCCCCGCCAGCCATTGGTTTCTGGCCTCCGGCGCCGGGCTGGTGGCTATTGCTGCTGGTCATCCCGCTCCTGGGTTGGGGCCTGTGGTCCCTGCGTCGCTTGCTGCCGACCCGCCGCCCTGTAGCCCGCGCCGAACAACCGCTGGACCCGTTGCGCATCGCCGCCCTGGCCGAGCTGGCGCTGATGCCCAAGCCTTACGACGGCGCCCCCGCCGGCGCTTGGCTGCAGCAACTCAACGGCCTGCTCAAGCGCCTGTGTCGCAACGACTACCCTTACAGCCAGAGCCACACCCTCAACGGGCGCAAATGGCTGGCCTTCCTGGATAACCGCTGCCCCGCGGCCGGCCTGACGCGCTGGATGGTGCTGGTGGAAGGCGCCTACAAACCCGAATGCAAACTCGATGACAAAGCCATCGCCGGCCTGACGCAGGCCGTCGACACCTGGATTCGCAAACATGTTTGAGTTCGCCTGGCCGTGGATCTTCGCCCTGTTGCCTTTGCCTTGGTTGATGCGCCTGGTGCTGCCGGTGGCCGACAGCGGCGAGCCGGCGTTGAAAGTCAGTTACCTCAGCGACCTCGAAGGCCTGGCCCGCCGTCGCGCCCGCGCCAACCTGCCCGGCTGGCGCCAGCAAGCGCCGTTCGTGGTGCTGTGGCTGTTGCTGCTGACCGCCGCCGCCCGCCCGCAATGGCTTGGCGAACCCTTGCCGATTGCCGCCAGTGGTCGGGACTTGCTGGTGGCGGTCGACGTGTCCGGATCCATGGATTTCCCCGACATGCATTGGCAGGGCGACGACGTGAGTCGCTTATCGCTGGTCAAGCACCTGCTCGGGGATTTTCTTGAAGAACGTGAAGGTGACCGAGTGGGCTTGATCCTGTTCGGCACGCAAGCCTACCTGCAAGCTCCGTTGACCTTTGACCGGCGCACCGTGCGCACCTGGCTGGATGAAGCGCGCATCGGCATTGCCGGCAAAAACACCGCTATCGGCGACGCCATTGGCCTGGCCCTCAAGCGCCTGCGCCAGCGCCCGGCGCAGAGCCGCGTGCTGATCCTGATCACTGACGGCGCCAATAACGCAGGGCAGATCGACCCGCTGACAGCGGCGCGCCTGGCGGCCGAAGAAGGGGTAAAAATCTACCCGATCGGCATCGGTGCCGACCCAGAGCAAACCGGTTCATTGGGCATCCTCGGCGTGAACCCGAGTCTGGACCTCGACGAGCCGGCGCTCAAAGCCTTGGCCGAAGCCACTGGCGGTCAATATTTCCGCGCCCATGACGGCGAGGAGCTGCAGCAAGTCAAGGAGACGCTCGACACCCTCGAGCCCGTCGAACAACAACCGACCCAAGCGCGCCCGGCCCACGCGTTGTACAGCGCCCCGTTGGCCCTGGCGCTGATCTTGAGCCTGTTGCTGGTGATCCAGGAGCGTTGGCCGAACAACGTTTTACAACGCTGGTTCAACAAGCTGTCGAGCAAGGGGATTTTTCTGCAACAACATCCTGAATGGCGCCAGCGCCTTCAGCGCCTGCGTTTGCGGAGGCGCCGATGATTGCCCTGTGGCCGCATTGGTTGCGCCCGTGGTGGCTGTTGCTGTTGCCGCTGCTTGGCTGGTTGCTGTGGCAGTTGTGGCACCGGCAAAAGCGCGCCGGGCGCTGGCAGATGATCCTGCCGCCGGCCTTCCATGCCGTATTGCTCAGTGGTGGCAATGGTCGCGAGAGCAAATCACCCTGGGTGGTGCTGGGTATTGCCTGGCTGTTGGCCGTACTGGCGCTGCTTGGCCCTAGCTGGCAACGAGTGGAACAGTCCAGCCAGAAACCCTCCGACCCGTTGGTGGTACTGCTGGAGCTGACCCCGGAAATGCTCGCCACCGACAGCCCGCCCAACCGCCTGGAGCAGGCGCGGCGCAAGCTGTACGACTTGCTGCAAGCGCGCAGCGATGCGCAAACCGCCATCGTTGTGTATGCCGGCAGCGCCCACACCCTGGTGCCGCTCTCGGATGACCTGGCCACCAGCCGCAACCTGCTCGAAGCCCTGCGCCCCTCGATCATGCCCGAGCCCGGCCACCGTGCCGACCTGGCGGTTGAAAAGGCCATGGGCCTGCTCAAGCAAGGCGGCCTGGGCCAGGGGCGCCTGCTGCTGGTCGGTTCCTCGCTGTCGAAACAGGAACGCCAAGGCATCCGCCTGCAATTGCAAAGTGCCCAGGCACCGCCCTTGTCGATCCTCGGCATCGGCAGCCGCGAAGGTACGCCAGTGACCCAGGAAAGCGGCGAGTTCCTCAAGGACGACCAGGGCGCGATACTGGTGCCGCGCCTCGACAGCCCGACCCTCAAGGCCTTCGCCAGTGAAATGGGCGGCCGCTACCGTGCGGCGCGCCTGGACGACAAGGACCTGCGCCAGCTCGGCCTGCTCGATAGCGCACAAGCCCTGCGCAACGACGGCCAGTTGCTGCACCTGGAAACCTGGGCCGACCAGGGTTACTGGCTGCTCCTGCCGCTGTTGCTGCTGGCTGCCTGCGCCGGGCGCCGCGGCTGGCTGTTCTGCTTGCCGTTGCTGCTGTTGGGCGCGCCGCAGCCCAGCTATGCCTTTGAACTGCAAGACCTATGGCTGCGCCCCGACCAGCAAGGCCAGTACCTGCTCAAGCACAAGCGCCCGGCCGAAGCCGCCGAACGCTTCCAGGACCCGCAATGGCAAGGCGTGGCGCTGTACGAGGCGGGCAACTACGCCGAGGCCATTAAACGTTTTGCCCAGGGCAGCGACGCCTATTCCCACTACAATCGGGGCAATGCCCTGGCCAAGGCCGGTGAACTGGAGGCCGCTATTGACGCTTATGAACAGGCCCTGGAAGCCCAGCCCGACCTGCAACCAGCACTGAAAAACAAAGCCCTGGTTGAAACGCTGATGCAGGCGCAAGCGCAGCCCGAACCGGACCAGCCAACAAAAAACGCAGATGACGAAACCGCCCAACCCGGCCAAACTGCGCAGCCGGGCGCCGGCGGGCAAACGGCCCAGGGTGGCGAGCAGTCGTCTCAAGGCCAGGGCGAAGCCGGCACTGACAAGGCCCAGACCGGCGCCACGCCACAGCCGAGCGGTAATGAAGTGCCGGGCAGCGAACTGGGCGACGAGCGCACCACCACGCCGCCCCTGCGCCCAGCCGATACCCGCCTTGAAGGCGAGCGCCGCCAGGCCCTGGAGCAATGGCTGCAGGAGATCCCGGACAACCCCGGCGAGCTGCTGCGGCGCAAATTCTGGTACGAACAGCAACAACATCAGGACACGACTCGATGAGCCGCCACACCACCCTTCTGCTCCTGCTTGCGATGTCGGCAGGCCACGCCCAGGCGGCTAACCTGGTCGCCAGCGTTGACCGCAGCCGCCTCAACTCCGGGGAAACGGTGGAGCTGACGGTGGAATCCAGTGACGTGACCCAGTTCGGCAAGCCGGACCTGTCGCCCCTGGATGCGCAGTTCGAAGTCAGCGGCACCCGCCAGATCAACCAACTCACCACACTGGGCGGCGATAACCACGCCACCACACGCTGGATCATCACCCTGCTGCCCAAGGAAAACGGCACGGTGATCATTCCGCCGCTGCAAGTCGGCGCACTCAAGACCCAGCCGATCACCCTGCAAGTGGTGGAAACCGCCAGCCAGAACACCAGCGCCGAACTGGCCCCGGTGTTTATCGAAGCCAACCTCGACCAGACCAGCGTGTACGTCCAGGCCCAGGCGCTATTGACCGTGCGCGTATACCACTCGGTATCGCTGTATGACGACAGCAGCCTGACGCCGTTGCAGATTCCCGATGCCCGAGTCGAGCAACTGGGCGAGTCGCGCACCTATGAAAAGGTCATCAACAGCATCCGCCATGGCGTGATCGAGACCCGCTACGCCCTCTACCCGCAACACAGCGGCACCGTGATGATTCCGGCGCAGACCTTCAGCGCCACGCTGGTGGAGTCGCGCCCGGCCCAGGAAAACACGCTGCAGGGCACCAAGCCGGGCAAGATGATTCACGTCAGCTCCACGGCCCTGCCCTTGACGATCAAGCCCAAACCGGACCTCTACCCCGCCGACGCGCCTTGGCTGCCGGCACGCAATCTGACCCTGAGCGAAGGCTGGAACCCCACGCCGGACCATGTACAAGTCGGCGATTCACTGACACGCAGCCTCACCGTCGAGGCCGAAGGCCTGTCCAGCGCGCAGTTGCCAGCAATGCCCAGCACTGAAGTCAATGGCCTGCGCCGTTACCCCGATCAACCGGTACTCGGTAACCAGACCAGCGACCGCGGCCTGACCGGCAGCCGTGAAGACCGCGAAGCCCTGGTCCCAACCCGCGCCGGCGCCCTGGAACTGCCGCCGGTTGAAGTGGTGTGGTGGAACACCCACGAAGACCACCTGGAACGCACCAGCCTGCCGGCGCGCACCGTGCAAGTGGCGGTTAACCCAAGCCTGATGGTGGATACACCTGCCACACCGACCATCATCACCGCCCCTGACGATGAGCGCCTGTGGCAGTGGCAACTGAGCACGCTGCTCCTGGCCTGCACCACTCTGCTGGGCTTCGGTCTCTGGTGGCGTGCCCGCCGACAACCGGCCGTGCAACGCGCCGCGCAAACCGGCCCAAGCCCACGCACTTTGCTCGACGACCTCAAGCGCGCCACCCAGGCCAACGACCCCCATGCCACCCGCCAGGCTCTAGACGCCTGGGCCCGGCAACAGCCAGAGACCCTGGCCGACATGGCGGCGCGGTTTGTACCACTGTCAGATGCTCTGGATGGTTTGAATGGTGCGCTGTACAGCGAAAGCGGCCAGTACTGGATGGGTGACGACCTGTGGCGTGCAATCAAGGCCATCCCCGTGGCCGAGCGCGACCAAGACCCGGCGACCGACACCACCAGCTTGCCGCCGCTTTATCCTAAATAATCCAAGGCCCCTGACACTACTCAAATCAACTGTGGGAGGGGGCCCCCCGATGACGGTGGATCAGCCAGACTATTCGTCACTGCCCCACCGTCATCGGGAGCAAGCCCCCTCCCACATTTGCCCTGCGTCGCCTGATCGATATGGTCTCACCGCGCGCTGGATTGTCTGTATCCAAATCCACTAACACCCCATAACCCCTGTGGGAGGGGCGGTGTCAGCGACCGCTAAGCTGACTGACCTCTCACATCAGATCTGGGTCACCCGCAGGCACCCCGTGTGCTTTTACAGGTAAACTCCCCTCCTTTTCACCTTCTCCACGGAGTTCGCCTTGCGTCTGTTCCACACCTCCGACTGGCACCTGGGCCAAAACCTCCACGGCCAGGAACGCGACTTCGAACATGCCTGCTTCCTTGAGTGGCTGCTGGGCCAACTGAACGCCCAGCGCCCGGATGTGCTGTTGATCGCCGGCGATATCTTCGACACGGTCAACCCGCCGCTCAAGGCCCAGGAGCGTCTGTATGACTTCATCATCAGCGCCCACGAACAAAACCCGAAACTGACCATCGTGATGATCGCCGGTAACCACGACTCCGGTTCGCGTATCGAATTGCCCGCACCGCTGATGCGCCGCCTGCGCACCCATGCCCTGGGCCGGGTGTTGTGGCTGGACGACGGCCAACTGGATGCCGAACGCCTGCTGATCCCCTTGCCGGATGCCAAAGGCAAGATCGCCGCGTGGTGCCTGGCATTGCCCTTCCTGCGCCCGGCGGAAGTCACCGGTGCACAGCTGGGTGATGACTACCTGCGCGGTATCGGCCAGGTGCATGAATGGCTGATCGCCGCCGCCAACGCCAAACGCAAGAAAGGCCAGGCGCTGATAGCCATCAGCCATGCACATATGGCTGGCGGTTCGGTGTCGGAAGACTCCGAGCGCAGCCTGATCATCGGTAATGCCGAGGCGCTGCCGGCCAGCCTGTTCGATAGAACTGTTGGCTATGTTGCCCTTGGCCATTTGCACAAGCCGCAAAAGGTCAATGGTGAAGAGCGTATTCGCTATAGCGGTTCGCCGATTCCGCTGTCGTTTTCCGAGATCGGCTACAAGCACCAGGTACTCGACGTGATGTTCCAGGGCGAACGGCTGGTCAGCGTCGAACCGCTGCTGATTCCACGCTCGGTCAACCTGCAACGCTTGGAAGCCGCGCCTCTGGCCGAGATCCTCACGCAACTGGCCGCGCTGCCGGACATCGACCTGCTGGCCGAAACCCAGCGCCACCCGTGGCTGGAAGTGCGCGTGCGCCTTGACGAGCCGCAACCCAACCTGCGCCAGCAAATCGAAACCGCCCTGCAAGGCAAGGCCGTGCGCCTGGTGCGCATCGCCGCCGAATACGCCGGCCAGCGCGGCAGTACCGAAACCGACGACGAGCGCTTGATCGAACTCGACCAGCTCACGCCCCAGGAACTGTTCAGCCGCGCCTGGCAGGACAGCTATGGCAGCGAAGTGGATGAACAGACCTTGAAAGACTTCGCCGTGCTGCTCCAGGAAGTACAACAAGCGGGTGAACAACCATGAAGATCCTTGCCATCCGCCTGAAAAACCTTGCCTCCCTGGCCGGCCCGTTCGAAATCGACTTTACCGCCGAGCCCCTGGCCAGTGCGGGCCTGTTCGCCATCACCGGGCCGACCGGTGCCGGTAAAAGTACCCTGCTCGATGCATTGTGCCTGGCGCTGTTTGGCGCGGTGCCGCGCCTGGGCGATACCGGCCAGGCGAAGATGCCGGATGCCGACACCGATATCTCCATCGGTGACCCGCGCACCCTGATTCGCCGCGGTACCGGTGGTGGCTACGCCGAGGTGGATTTCGTCGGCGTCAGCGGCCGTCGCTATCGCGCGCGCTGGGAAGCCAACCGTGCCCGCGACAAGGCCAGCGGCAAATTGCAGAACAGCCGCCAAAGCCTGATCGACCTGGACAGCGAGCAACTGCTGGCCAGTCAGAAAACCGAATACAAGACCCAGCTGGAACTGGCCCTGGGCCTGAACTTCGAGCAGTTCACCCGTGCGGTGTTGCTGGCGCAAAGCGAGTTCAGCGCCTTTCTCAAGGCCAATGACAATGAGCGCAGCGAACTGCTGGAAAAGCTCACCGACACCGCGCTGTACACCCAACTTGGCCGCCGTGCCTTCGACAAGGCCAAGGACGCCAAGGACGCCCACAAACAACTGCAAGACCAAGCAACAGGCGTAGTGCCCCTGGCCGCCGAAGCCCGCGCCGAGCTGGATCAACAGCTGGCCGACGCCCAGCAACAGCTCAAGACCCGGCAAGCCCAGCTCAAGCAACTGGAGTTGCAGCACACCTGGCTCAAGGAGCTGCGTGAATGGCAAGAGCGCCAGCTCAGCGCCGTCGAACAGCTGCAGCAAGCCCAGCAACACTGGGACAGCCAAGGCCGGCAACGCCAGGACCTGGGTCGCCTCGACCAGCTGGCGCCGCAACGCCATCACTTCTTGCGCCAGGCAGAACTAGACACCTTGCTGACGCCACTGGCCGCGCAGATTCAGCAACACATCGATCAGCAAGCCGCACTGTACGTCCGCCAGGAACAGTCCCAACAACAGCAAGTAGCCGCCCACGCGGCATTGGCCGACGCGCTGAAAAACCAGGCCGACGCCGCGCCCTTGCTGCGCCAGGCCGTGGAAGAACAAAACACCCTCGCCCACTTGACCCGGGAACTGGCCAAGCGCACCGAGGAAAAACAGCAGCTCGCAAACGCCTGCACTGAAGACCAGGCCCTGCTCGAGGGTTTGCAAGACAAGCAGGCCCAAGTCGCCGAGCGCCTGCAGCGCCTGGCCACCGAGCTTGAGCACAGCGCCGCCCTCGCCCCCTTGAGCGAGGCCTGGAACGCCTACCGCGACCGCCTCCAACAGCTGATGCAGGTCGGCAATCGCCTGAACAAAGGCCAGGCTGAACTGCCGCAACTCGAACAGCGTGCCAACGCCGCCGCCGTGCAGTTCAGCCAACAGCGTGAAGCCCTGGAGCTGCTCTACCAGGAAGCCGGTGCCGAACCCCACGCCGTAGCCGAACAGATCCAGCTGCTGGCCGGCCTGCTGCAAGACAATCGCAAGCAACAGCGCGCCTTCGAAGACCTGGCACGCTTGTGGGACAGCCAGCAACAGCTGGATCAACAGGCTGCCACGCTGACGCAGAAACTGACCGACGCTGCGCAAAGACGTGAGCAGCTGAACCAGGCTGGCCTGCAAACCAAGGCCGAACTCAGTGTTGCCGAGCAAGCCTTGTCGGTGACCAAACAACTGTTGGAGCGCCAACGCCTGGCCCGCAGTGCCAGCGTCGAGGAACTACGCGGGCAGTTGCAGGATGACCAACCCTGCCCGGTATGCGGCAGTCACGAGCATCCGTTTCACCAACCCGAAGCCCTGCTGCAAAGCCTCGGTCGCCACGATGAAAACGAAGAAGCCACGGCACAGAAAGCCGTCGACAGCCTCAAGGAAAAACTCACCGAGTTGCGCGGTGAGGTCGGCGGCCTGATCGCCGAACAAAAGGAATTTCTGCGCCAACAGGAACAGCTGGCTACACAGCAACAGGGCCTGGCACTAAGTCTGCAAGCCCATTCGCTGTCCGCTTCGCTGTTCAATCAGGACGTCGCCCAACGCAGCACCTGGCTGGTCCAACAATTGGCACAGCTGACCCAAAGCATCAGCCAGGACGAACAGCGCCAAAGCGCCCTGCTCAACCTGCAACAAAATGCCGGTCGCTTGCAGCAACAACTGCAAGCGGCCCAGGACGCCAGCCAGCAAGCCCGGCAATTGCTGCTGGACCAGCAGCGCGAACTGGCCAACGACCGCGAACGCCTCGACGCAGAACTCAACGCCTTCGCCGGCCTGTTGCCCGCCGACACCCTGGAAGGCTTGCGCAACGACCCCGCGACGACCTTCATGCGCCTCGACCAACAGGTCAGCCAACGCCTGGAACAGTTGGGCCATCAACGTGATGAACTGGCCGAGCAGCAAGAGCGCCAACAAGCCATCGAAAAACAACAGACCCACCAGCAACACCGTCAACAGCAACTCGACGCCCTGAATCTGCAGGTCAACGAGTTGGCGGCGCAGCAACAGGTGATCCAGGAAAAACTCAGCGCGTTGTTGGGTGAGCATCCCAGCGCCGAACACTGGCAGCAACAGCTGGAGCAAAGCGTCGAGCAGTCACGCCAGGCCGAGAACGACGCCAACCAGCAACTGCATAGCGTGCACACGGCCCTGGTGCAGGTGGCGGCGGACCTCAAGGCCCTGCAGGAACGCCAGCAAGCACTGCAAGCTGAGCAACACAACCTGGCCACACGCGTCTCCGAGTGGCGCGCCCTGCACCCTGAACTGGATGACGACGGCCTGACACGCTTGCTGGCCTTCGATGAAGCACAGGTCGCGCAACTGCGCCAGCAGTTGCACAACAGCGAAAAAGCCGTCGAGCAGGCCAAGGTATTGCTGCAAGAGCGTGAACAGCGCCTGGCCGAACACCAGGCATTGCACAACGGCAACCTGGACTCCGCGCAATTGGACAGCAACCTGGCGATGCTGAATCAGCAACTGGCCGACGGCGAGAAACACTGCGCGGAACTGCGCGCACGTCAATCTGAAGACCAGCGCCGCCAGGACGCCAACCAGGCCCTCACCGAACAGATCACCAAGGCTTACGAAGAGTGGCAACGCTGGGCGCGCCTGAATGCGCTGATCGGCTCGGCCACCGGCGACACCTTCCGCAAGATCGCCCAGGCCTATAACCTCGATTTGCTGGTGCACCACGCCAACGTACAACTGCGTCAACTGGTGCGCCGCTACCGGCTTAAACGCGGTGGCAGCATGCTCGGCCTACTGGTGATGGACACCGAGATGGGCGACGAACTGCGCTCGGTGCACTCGCTGTCGGGTGGCGAAACCTTCCTGGTGTCGTTGGCGCTGGCCCTGGGCCTGGCGTCCATGGCGTCGAGTACCTTGAAGATCGAATCGCTGTTTATTGACGAAGGTTTCGGCAGCCTGGACCCCGAGTCGCTGCAATTGGCCATGGACGCCCTGGACGGCCTGCAGGCCCAGGGACGCAAGGTGGCGGTGATCTCCCACGTGCAGGAAATGCACGAACGCATCCCGGTGCAGATCCAGGTCAAGCGCCAGGGTAATGGCTTGAGTACTTTGGAGGTCAAGTGAACGAGGCGCTGCTGTATTCGTTCCGGCGCTGCCCCTATGCGATGCGGGCGCGGTTGGCGTTGCGTTATTCAGGCGTGGCGGTGCGCATTGTCGAAGTCAGCCTGAAAGCCAAGCCGGCCGAGATGCTGGCGCTGTCGCCCAAGGGTACGGTGCCGGTGTTGAGCGTGGAGGGTCGAGTGCTCGAAGAAAGCCTGGACATCATGCAATGGGCCCTGGCACAGCACGATCCTGATGATTGGCTGCTAGAGGGCAAACCTGAGGTATTGGCGCTGATAGCCGAGAATGATCAGGTGTTCAAACATCACTTGAATCGATACAAGTATGCCGAGCGCTACCCGGAGCAGCCGATGGAGCATTATCGCGCCGAGGGTGAAGTGTTCTTGCAGAAGCTGGAGGATTTGCTGACGAACCGGGAGTACTTGCTCGCCGAGCACATGAGTCTGGCGGACGCGGCCGTAGTGCCGTTCGTGCGGCAGTTCGCTCATGTGGACCGGGCATGGTTTGCGGGGGCGCCGTATCGACGGCTTCAGGCGTGGCTGCAGCGGATTCTGGAGTCACCACTGTTTATCGCAGTAATGGCAAAATCTTGAAACCAACACAATCAAACTGTGGGAGGGGGCTTGCCCCCTCCCACAGTTTGATCTTCATTAAGCCTGGGTCTTATGATCCAGCGCCGCGTAGAAGTTGGCGCTCTGTTGCAGGTATTTCTGGGTATAGGCGGTAACGCTGGATTTTTTGCCGGTGACTTCCACGCTGGCAGCGGCTGGCAATGCTACGGTGGCGGAGACAGCGGAAGCGGCGATGATGGAGAAGAGATTCAAGTTCATGGCGGTAACCCTTGTGTTCGTTTGGTTGAGTGGCCGGTGGAGGCCTTGGAACTCAACTTACGCCCGAGGGTTGGACCTTAGAAATGCTTTGAAACAGTAGCTGCTATCAATGCAATTAATACAAAGGCTCAGGCCCCGCAATGCGGGGCCTGCGGCTTATTGACGCACCAGGAACTTGAGGTCGCTGGGCGCATCGATCGGCAACTTCTGCACGGTTTTACCCAGCAGGCCGGTCTTGGGGTCGCGTTCTATCACCACGATTTCATTGCTTTTCTGGTTAGCGGTCAGCAGGAACTTGCCGCTGGGGTCCAGGCTGAACTCGCGTGGGTGATCACCTTCGACGGAGCGGCGCTGGACTTCCTTGAGGTGCGCGGTGGCCGGATCGATGCTGAACACCAGCAACTGATTGGCCGTGCCACGGTTGCTTACATAGAGGAACTTGCCATCGCTTGAAGCATGCAACGCAGCACCGGCCTTGTCGGATACCGGTTGGCCGGCGGCCTAGTCCAGCAACTGGGTTTGCGTGAGCTTGCCGTCGTTGTAGTCGAACACGGCGACCTGGGCGCTCATTTCGGTGGTCAGCCAGGCGTGCTTGCCGTCAGCGCTGAACAGCAAGTGGCGCGGGCCGCTGCCCGGTGGCAACTGTACCGAAGGCGGGTTGGCCGGGGTCAGCGGCAGCTCGTGGTTGGCCTTGGGGTCGTATTGGTAGACAAACACCTTGTCCGCCCCCAGGTCCTGCACGAATACATACTTACCATCCGGCGACGACACCACCGAATGCACATGGTTGGAGGCCTGGCGCTCAGGGTTCACCCGGCTGGCCGGGTGCCCGCTCAACTGCACCGGGGCCGACAGCTTGCCCTCGCCGTCTACCGGCAGGATCGCCAGGCTGCCGCCCGGGTCTTCCAGCACCGAATAATTGGCGACGAACAGGTGGCGGCCATCGGCGGCGACGCTGGAATGGGTCGGCTCATTGCCCAGGCTCTGAACCTGGTTGATCAGGGTGAGCTGATAGTTCTTGGGGTCGATGCGGTAGCTGCTGACACGGCCGACCGGGTCTTTCTGGCCCGGGCCGTTCTCGTTGACCACAAACAGGTACTTCTGGTCCTGGGAAACCGTCAGCCACGAGGGGTTGGCCGTCTTGGCCGCCAGTACGGGCTGGCCGCTGAACTGGCCGGTGCGGCTGTCAAACTGCAGGCGGTAGATCCCTTCGCTGGTACCGGCGGTGTAGCTGCCCACCAGCAGTTCATAGGTGTCAGCCGACGCAGCCTGCACCGACATGGCTCCGACGCTGCCCGCCATCAACAGGGGCCAGAATTTACGCATCAACATCAGCTTCATCCTCATCGTTATTGTTGCCGGTGAAGGCGCTCATGCAGATCAGGCGGTGCTCGCCCGAATCACCGGTCAGGGTCCAGCTTTGCAGGGTGTCGTCAAACGTGGCCGCCTGCACCTGGGCCGAGCTGAATGCCCAGCGCTTTTCTGCACGGCCGTCCATGGCGGTGATCAGCAGCTTTTCGTCTTTGAGTTCGAAGTCAAAGGCATGCAGGCCATCGATTTCAAGCATGTCGCTGGTGGCAAGGACGGTGGTCAGGGTGTCGGCAGTCATGGTAGTCAATCATCTACGGGAAAGCCCCGATGATAGCGCAGGGCAGCGCGTGCGGTCCTGCTTTGCCGTGCACGCCGGTTACAAATACGAGGAAATACACCGGGCGGCTCCAGGGAATACGGGGCTTGGGCACGCTCCGGCAATAGCTCCTAACGCAATGCCGATTTCGCCCGTCTGCCAACGCGATATTTTTCTTGCTCGATTTCCATCCCAGCAAAGGAATTGCGCCATGCAATCGATCAGAAACAACCCTCGCGTATTTACTGCCACACTACCCGCCGAACCTGCGCCGCCACCGCTTGAGCCAAAGGTCGACCAGCCATCACTCAGCGATGCGCAGCCCCGACGCTCGAACTTGCCGACACCCGTACGCATGCCCTCTACCCTCCAGAGCAGGCTCAGTGAAATGCCAGCGCCAGCGGCCAACTCACCCGCCGAGGTGATCGCCAACCAGTTCGCCAGCCGGCCTACGGTGCGTTCAGTGGTCGCGGGCATGCTGGACGAGGCCCTCAAACGCCATTACCCGACGCTGCACTTCGACAGCGCCAATACTTCCCTGGCGACCCGCCTGCCGACCGATTCGGTACAGTACAAGCTGACGCCACTGCTGGACCTGGCCCTCGAACACCTGGCAACCGGCAGCGACCTGGGCTTCACGGCGCAGAGTCAATGGGTCGAATCCCACTCCGCCAATCCCCTGAGCGTCGTCGATGCCAGCAACCGTAGCGAGACCCTGGATACGCGCATTGTCGAACTGGCCATCCGTAGCCTGCGACCCAATCTTGTGGACGCCTACGCGCAGGCCCTGACCCGGTTCTGGGGCCAGGACACCCCCAGCGCCACCAGCCACTGGCTCTGGCTCAGCGACAGTCTCAATGACACCGTGCGCGTGTCAGGCTTGCAGCAACCGGGCCTGAGCGCAGTGCAGCGCGAGACCCTCGATCAGGTCGTACGTTATCCCGATATCACGCAGCGCCGTCGGGTGATCGGCGACGATGCGGCGCAAGTCTTCATGGTGCAGACCACCTTGAAACAGGCAGCCACCACCGCCACCCTTCTGAGCCCAGACCTTCTGATCACGCGCCAGGTTGGCGACCAGAAGCTGATACTGCAGGTGACGCCCGCGGGGGTGGTGACGCCCCATGCCTCAATGGAGGATTTCGCCGCATCCCTGTCAAAACAGCTCGAAGGGCAACGCAGTTTCGATCATCTGTCCTGGAAGCGCATGGAGCCAGACGGCAATATTTTCGACACCCAGGCCGCTGTGATCCTCAACCGCCAGTTGCACAACCTGCAGGCCATCCACCTACCGGCGAGGATGCAGGTGGGCGACCTCGAGCAACTGTTTTCCCAGGCCACCGACACGGCTGAGCTGTTCAATAGCCAGCCGAGCACAACGCCAGGACGGCTGGCGCAGATGAAGCGCAACCTGCCCGCATGGCTCAACAACGCCAGCGCCGCCGAGCAGCTTGCTTTCCAGCGCAACACCCTCGCCCTGGCCAGCAGCGTAGCGCGTCACCAGGGGCGCACCTTTCTCAGCGATATTCCCGATATCCGCACCTATACCGAACAACAGCTCAACGCCCAACTGGCGTCCATGGGCTATAGCGCAGGCGACCTGGAGGTCACCTTCAAGGTGGCCGTGGGCACCCTGGCCGGCGGCTACATCGAGCCGATCAAGATGAGCCTGGTGGACATGGCCCTGGCTAACCTCGCCGGCCTGCCAAAAGGCAGCATGGATATCCGCCTGCGCGGGCAGCCGGTGACCGACCCCCAGATGCCGCAGAGGCTAAAGGACCTGATCAGCACGGTCAATATCGGCGAGCACTACCCCGCCCTGCTGAACCAGCGCCTGCTCAGCGACACAGCCGACGCCCGGGAACGCACCGCATTATTTGTCGAGCAGGTACCGCTGCAACTGAACATGCAGGCCCAGGAACTCAAGCTCAAAGGCCTGGCTGGCATCACCGCGCAAGGCTGCCGCTTTGTCGAGGCCGTGACTCGGCCTGGCACCGGCGCGCGCAGGGTCGACGACCAGGAGATAACTGTGCGCCCCCTGGCGTTCCTGCGCAAACCTGGCGCGACACCGGATGAGGTTGCCAATATGTTCCTGATCGAGCCGCTGGACTCCGCACGCGGCCCGCATCTGCTCTATCGCCCGATGCTTTCGCCGGCGCTACTCGAGTTCGCCAGCCGTGACGCGCTGTTGGCCGCCATCCAGGCACCGGGTGAGTTGCAACAGAGTGTCCTGGCCTGGCTGCCCGATGACAAAGCCCGTGCGGTGTACGGCAATGGCGGCTTCAAGACGCCCCATGTCGCCCACTACAGCGTGTTCAACGAGTTCGACGCCCCAGCAACGCCTGCGCCGACCGCATTGGCCCTCGACGACTTTGCTGCAGCCCGCACGCTCAGAAGCGACCTGCTCGACGGCGACCTGATGCAACACCTGTACAACAGCAATGCCCGAAGCCTGGTGACCCTTGCCCAAGGCCAGTCCACCTCGGATGCCCAAAGCCGCTGGGCGCTGCACAAGGAACTCGGCTGGCTGCTGTTCAATACCTTGCTTCCAGTACTGCGCGGCCCAGGAGCCATGGCCGGCTGGCTGCTGCAACTGGCCAGTGTCGAAAACGACATCAAGCACGCCACTGAGTCGAAGCATGCAGACACCACGCAAGCGATGGTGGACCTGCTGGTGAATGTCGCCACCTTGTTGAGTCACGCTACGCCGAGCGAGGCCACCGCACGGCCCTTGGGCAAGGTGCCCTTTATGGAGCGTGCGCAAGTGTCGATCCCGCTGCGGCGCACTGCCGAGACGGCGCCGCCCACCCAGGTGCTGATCGAAGAAGACGCGCCTGCGCCCAGCGGGCTGCTCGACAGCCACCAGCCGTTCGACTTTGCCTTCTCCAACCTACGGGGCCTGAGCCCTGCCCAGCGCGCCTATATCAACACCTTCAGCGTTCCGGCACCGGCCGGCGAGGTCACACCGATTCAAACCGGGAGAACCGAAGGTCTCTACCTTATCGACGACAAACTGCATGCCCATATCGATAACCACTGGTTCCGGGTGGCCCGGGATCTCGACGGCGTTTTTGTGATAGACGAGCACGACAAGACGCGTACCGGCCCGCCTTTGAGGCGCGATGCCCAGGCCCATTGGCAATTGGATATAGCTCCCCGGCTCAAGGGCGGAATGCCCATCAGTGAACGGGTGCAAGCCGCCCTCGAAGAGAACTTCAACCAGAGTGAAGGCATGCTCAACAACTTCGCGGCCCATCGCCAGCGTGTGCTGCCGATGGAAGTGCTCATGATGGGTGCCCGGGAGCGCCTCCAGCAAACCGAGGAGAGCCTGAAAAAGTCGGACAAGACCCTCAAGACGCTCTGGGGCCTGGTCAACAGCGGAGAGCGCGGCGCTGATTTCGCCGAGCGCTACCAGCAGGAGCTGAGCAATAACCATAACCTGACAGCATTACTGCGCAAGCGCCTGGATGACTATCAACGTTACGCCAGCTTCGCCATTAAGGGTCGCAAAGACGCGATCCAGGCGGTAAGCAGCGATAACCCGGCCATGGACCTGGAGGTGTTCAAGGATGTACGGGGTGGCGAGTACCGGGCAATCGCCGAAACCCTGCGCTCGATCTACGTCGACCACTTGTACGACGCCAATGAGTTTACCCATGCCCCCTCGGGGGAGCCGATGTCCAGCCTGGCTGAAAAGGTCCGCGCCAATCAGCCCGAGGCCTATGCCCAAATGGTCGAAGCCATGAGCCTGCGCGAGATGCGCCTGACCCGCCTGATAAGGGCCGGGGACGCCTATGAGGCACTGCTCGATGAATGGAAAAGCGACTCGCCCGCCAACAAGAAACAGGCCGAAATCTTTATCAGGAGCACCCAACAACCACCAGCCAACTTGGTACTGACAAGTCGGCTGGAGCAACTGAGCACACTGCGTGAGTTGAGCATCGACCGTATGGTCCCTACTAACGCCCCCGAGAAAAGGTTCTTCCTTGATCGCTTCAACCGTGCCGAGCTCAACGCGGTGTCCATGTCCCATATCGAGTTGCAGCAGCACGAGGGCTATACCGCCGACGAACGTATCGCGGTACTCAGTGAACTGATCGATAAATACAAGGCCGAGCTGAGCAACACTCAAGCCCTCCAGGACATCAGCCCCGAAAGCGTCCGTCCGGTTTATGGCGCGTACTTTATTGAATCCCTGCAAAAAGTCATCACCCAGGCCCAGGCCGAACTGGCCGACCTGATCCGTGAAGAACAACACCTGCCACCTTTGATGCTTCGTCGGGAGGAGCGGGCGCGCAAGTCGGCAAACAAACGGGTGTTCAAGACCCGAGACAAGCAAACCCTGGTCGGCACACTACGCACCAGGCAACCCGGGGAAACGGTTCCGATCATTGATGTCCTCGATCCCCAGAGCGGCCAGGCACTGAAAACCTACAGCTGGCATCAGGCCGACGGCGAATGGGTGACGGTGGACAAGCCAAAAGCAGTCAAACCCAAACCGGTGCCCGCGACAAAACCCTTATCGGCCTATGTCGATTCGGCCCGCCAATTAATGAGCGAACAGCTGAGTATCGAACGCTCGATTCAATTCCAGAAAAGGAAGCTTGATGACCCGACTCAACGGGAATCCGTCAACCCCCAGGACTGGAGCGACATGCTCGAAGCCCAGGCGGATAGCCTTGAGCAAGTGGCACGGGAAGCGCAGGCCAACCACAAGGCCGATAGGCGAACCGCAACCCTGGTGGAGCAATGGCAGAATGCAGTGGCACACATGCGCGAGCAGGCCATTGCCCACAGGTGCGATGGCTACCTGCGCCAGGCGCCACGGCCGGAAAATATCGATTACCTGTGGACCCATGGCCGCGTTGATATCGGTGTAGTCAAGCGCTATAAACCCCTCAAGGGCGGCGATTTTCTCACCGAGTACGCGATACGCGACAAAAACGGACTCAAGGACTTGTGGTATGCGCACTTTCACTACACCAAGGCCAACTCACCCGTTGCCGACCACAGCGCTGCGCATTTGAAGATTCCGGAGCAGCGCTACCTGACGCAAAAGGACCTGGTGCGCCAGGCTGGCCAGGATAACTCTTCAATCGAAGAAATCGTGCATACCCGGATCAACCCACCCCTGGATCAGAAACTGTTCTTGAAGCTATAACCCTGGCGCTGCAGGAGCGAGCTTGCTCGCTCCTGCAGGACGCCCCTTGAAGGGCCTCAGTGAGCAAACAACGAATTGCCCTTCTGCCCCGCCAGCTTCTCCGGCTTGATCAGGAACCGCGCCAGGGCCGGCAACAGCCACAGCGCGCCGAACATATTCCACAGCAACATGAAGGTCAGCATCAGGCCCATGTCGGCCTGGAACTTGATGGCCGAGAAGATCCAGGTGCACACGCCAATGGCCAGGCACAGGCCGGTGAACAGCACGGCCTTGCCGGTGGATTTCAGCGTCTGGTAGTACGCCTCTTGCAGCGGCAGGCCGGCACGCAGGAAGCTTTC
Source organism: Pseudomonas sp. Root569 (assembly GCF_001427465.1). Lineage (NCBI taxonomy): Bacteria > Pseudomonadati > Pseudomonadota > Gammaproteobacteria > Pseudomonadales > Pseudomonadaceae > Pseudomonas > Pseudomonas sp. Root569. Next base: position 99,543 of record NZ_LMGQ01000007.1, read on the forward strand.
CAGGCGGCTGTAGATGTAGATGCCGTAGTCCACGCCAATCCCCACGCCCAGGGCCACTACCGGCAAGGTCGCAACCTTGACGCCGATACCCATGAACGCCATCAGCGCGTTACCCAGTACCGAGGTCAATACCAGCGGCAGCACGATGCACAGGGTCGCCGCCCAGGAGCGGAAGGTGATCATGCACATGGTCGCCACGCACAGGTACACCAGGATCAGGATGATCAACTCCGATTCCTTGATCACCTCGTTGGTAGCCGCTTCGATCCCGGCATTACCAGCGGCGAGGATGAATTCCAGGCCGTCCTTGTTGTTCTCCTTGGCGAAGTCCTGCACGGCATGCACGGCGCGGTCGAGGGTTTCGGCCTTGTGGTCGTTGAGGAACACCAGCACCGGCGCCAGGGAGCAATTGTTGTTGTACAGGCCATCGGCACGGGCGATGGAGTTATTGAGCACGTCCGGGTTACGCGACAGGGTTTCCCATTTCAGGTTGCCTTCGTTCATGCCCTTGATCATCTGCTTGGATACGGTCACCAACGAAATAGCCGACTGCACGCCCTCGGTGTTCTGCATCTTCCACATCAACTGGTCGATAGGCGCCATGGCTTCGTAGCGCGAGCAGCCTTCGGCACGGGTCTTGACCATCACCACCAGCACATCGGAACTGGTGGAATAATTGCTGATGATGAAGTTGTTGTCTTTGTTGTAGCGCGAGTCCGGGCGCAGTTCCGGGGCGCCTTGGTCAAGGTCGCCGATCTTCAGGTTCTGGCTGTACCAGAGACCGCCGCCAAAGGCGATCAGCGCCAGGAAAATCGAGACCGGCGCGACTTTCGGGCTGGCGAATTTGGACAGCAACCGCCAGAAACGGTGTTCGCGGTGCGCATCCTTTTTACTGCGCTCAATCGCGCGCTTGCTGATACCCACATAGGAGATCGCCACCGGCAGCAGGATCAGGTTGGTAAACACGATCACTGCCACACCGATGGAAGCACCGATGGCCAGTTCGCGGATCACGCCGATATCGATGATCAGCAGCGTGATAAAACCCACCGCGTCGGCGAGGATCGCGATCATCCCCGGCAAGAACAACTGGCGGAAGGTACGCCGTGCGGCGGTCAGGGCGTTATCGGCATCACTGGATTGCAGGGCGATACCGTTGATCTTCTGCACGCCGTGGGAAATACCAATGGCGAAAATCAGGAACGGCACCAGCATCGAGTACGGGTCCAGGCCAAAGCCGACCGCGTGCATCAAGCCCAACTGCCACACCACCGCCACCAGGGTGGTAATCAACACGGCGATGGTGCTGCGGATGCACCAAGTGAACCAGTAGAGCAACACCAGGGTGATCATGAAGGCAATGCCGAAGAACAGCACCACCATGATCAGGCCATCGATCAGGTCGCCGACTTTCTTGGCGAAACCGACGATGTGGATTTTCACATTAGGGTTTTGCGCCTCGAACTTGTTGCGGATCTTGTCCTCAAGTTCATGGGAAAACTTCTGGTAGTCCAGGGCCAGCAACTTGCCCTGGTCCTGCGGGTCCGGGTAGGACTCCAGCAGCGGGATATCGACGATACTCGACTTGAAATCGTTGGCCACCAGACGCCCGACCTGGCCGGACTTGAGCACGTTGTTACGCAGCTGGTCGAGGCTTTGCGGCGAGCCGTTGTAGCTCTGCGGGATGACTTCGCCACCGGCAAAGCCTTCTTCGGTTACTTCGGTCCAGCGTACGCTGGGGCTCCACAATGATTTGAGGCCCGAGCGATCGACGCCGGAGATGTAGAACACCTCGTCGTTGATCTGCCGCAGGGTCTCCATGTACTCCTTCGTGAAGATGTCGCCGTCCTTGGCCTCCACCGAGATACGCACGGTATTGCCCAGGTTGGCCAGGTCGTTGCGGTGCTCCATCATCTTTTCGATGAAGGGATGCTTGAGGGGGATCATCTTTTCAAAGCTGGTGGACGGGCGAATCAAGGTCGCCTGCCAGAACAGGAACACGCTCACCAGCAGGCAGATGACGATCACCGCCGGGCGATTGTTGAAGATCAGGCGCTCAAGAAAGGTCGCTTTATCGTTGTGATGACTGCTCATGCTTTCCCCGCCCTTATTATTGTTTTACGAGTTCGGCGCCAGCGGGCGTGGCGACACGAACGCCGCCCTGCCCGACCAGAATCAGGTTGCCATTGCCTGCGGCCGTGACCGCCGAGAGTGAAATCCGGTCCGGACGATTGAATACGCTGAACGTCTGGCCGTCGTCATGACTGACCACCACGCTGCCACCGTTGCCGACGACGACAATGGAGCCATCATCGAGCAACGTCGCCCCAGACAAGCCGAACTCCAACGCACCGCGTGTGGCATTGAGTTCGACCTGATCCCAGTTGCTGCCAAAATCGGTGGAGCGATACAGGTTGCCGCGCAAACCATAGGCCAGCAGGGTTTGCGGTTGCGCCGTGCTGATCACGCCAAACAGCGAGCCTTCATAGGGGCCTTCGAGTTTTTCCCAGGTCTGGCCGTCGTCGCTGGAGCGGAACATGCTGCCTTGCTCGCCGACGATAAACAGGCCGGCGTCCTTGACCGAGGCGATGGCGTTGAGGTGGAACTGGTCTTCGTTATCGAGACGGTCGCTCACGTCGTTCCAGGACGTGCCGCCGTCGGTGGTTTCGATCAGCGCACCATAGGCACCCACGGCGAGGCCATGGTTGGCATCGTTGAACCACACATCGAGCAACGGGGCTTCGCGCTTGAGGTCTTGATATTGCTGGGTCCAGGTAGCACCGCCATCGGCACTGGCAAGGATTTGCGCGTCATGGCCGACAGCCCAACCGTGCTTGTCATCGACGAAAAACACCGCCGTGAGCAGTTGCCGGGTAGGTACCTTGGCTTGGGTCCAGGTGTTGCCCTGGTCATCGGAATAGAGGATATGCCCGCGATCACCGACCGCCACCAAGCGCTTGCCTGCGTGGACTACATCAATCATCAGGCCTTTGGCAGCCTTGGGCGATTCAATCGCAAACACCGCGGCGGCGGTGGAATCGCTGGCAGCCAGTACCGGCGTCGACAACACGGCACCGGCAAACAGCGAGAGCGCTGTGGCCAGCAACGCAACCCTGCGTGCGGCGCGTGGGCGGCAAACAACCCAACCCATGACAGGCTCACTCATAGACCTTTCTCCCATTTATTATTGTTAGGTCGTCTCATCTTCCAGGGCCGTGAAACCTGCAATCTAGAGCGCCTGGAGTAAGCAGGGGCCATCCTATCGGGCTTTGGAATCGTCTGACAATCGGTGCTGCGTTATCTTTTGTTAACTGGCGGCATTTGGCCAGGGGTGAATATGGCTTTATCAGCAGAAATGATGAGCCCAAGGCGCGTGGCCCTCTTGCTGACGAGCAATGAATTTTTATTCCACCTATTGAATTAAACGAATATTTATTCCATTAATAGCCTTCCTGAAAACAATAATCCAAAGGACCACGGCTATGCGTGAACTCGGAATCGGCTTGATCGGCACAGGCTTCATGGGCCGCGCCCACGCGCTGGCGTTCAATAACGCGCGGGCGGTGTTTGAACTACCGGTACAGCTCAAGCTGGCGGCTCTGGCCGATGCCGACACCGAACGCGCCCAGCGTTGCGCTGACGCCTGGGGCTTTGGCCAGGCCCACGGCGACTGGCAAGCACTGATCGACGACCCCAAGGTCGACGTCGTGGCCATCACCACTCCCAACCATTTGCACTATCCCATGGCGATGGCGGCCATCGCGTCGGGCAAGGCGGTGTATTGCGAGAAACCCCTGGCCGTCAGCCTTGAGCAAGCCGACGCCATGCGCCGCGCCGCCAGTGCCGCCGGGGTAGTGACACGGGTGGGCTACAACTACCAGCACAACCCGATGATCGTGCTGGCAAAGCAAATGATTGCCAACGGCGACCTCGGCGAAATCATCAGCTTCCAGGGTGAATTCAGCGAAGACTTCATGGCCGACCCGGTTTCACCCTGGTCATGGCGCTGTGAGGTCGAACACGCCGGTGGCGCGCTGGCCGATCTGGGCAGCCATCTGCTGTCGATGGCGCGCTATCTGGTCGGCGATGTGGTCAGTGTGTGCGCCGATACCCAGACCGTGCATGCCCAGCGCCCCGCCACGGCCGGCAGCCAAACGTCAAAAACCATTGCCGTGGATGACCAGGTGCACGCCCTGCTGCGCTTTGCCAACGGTGCCCGCGGCACGGTAAGTAGCAGCTGGCTCAAGCACGGCTACAAGAATCACCTGAGTTTCGAGATCAGCGGGACCCAGGGCACCTTGGCGTTCGACCAGGAACGCTTGAATGAACTGCGCCTGTACCGTATCGGCCAGGACGGTTTCCAGCGCGTACTGGCAGGCCCGGCCCTGCCCGGTTATGCGGCGTTCAGCCCCGCCGCGGGGCATCAACTGGGCTACAACGAATTGAAGACCCTGGAGGTGCACGAGTTGATCATGACCATGGCCGGCCAGGGTGCGGATGGAACAGACTTCGAAGCGGCGTGGGCAGTCGAGCGGCTGGCGACGGCGATTCGTACGGCGGCTCGTGAAGAACGCTGGGTCAAGGTCAGCGAGCTGTAGAGCACGCTGATCTGCCGGTTAAACGCCGCCCTTGCCTACAGGGTCGGCGTGCACTGTCCTGCCTATCCATCAGTGCGTTCACGCGGATGGAGCGCTGACCATCATTCAACTCAAGTAAAAACCTGTTTGATCGCACTTACATCCGTAACTTTTCCCAACTTCAAATAGCTGTATCCCCCCTCAAAAAAACACACTTCATACGCTGCCAGCGCACACACACCCGCCTTGAAAAAACTCCCCATATTTAATCAAACATCGACATAAATACCCCCTAGCCTTCTTTAAAGAAACACGCCACCTTAAACCGCGTTCGACACTCAAACACCTCTTGCGTACTCATACAAACCCAAACACCTGCGAGACATAAACATGCTTAGTACCGGAACTCACATGCCGATGCACCTGCACCGACAAATCCAACCTCCTACTGGCGACACTTCACTGCAAGCCTCGTCCTCTTTATCAGACAAAGTCGCCCAGCAACTGACCCGCGACAACTTCAAATTAAAGGACAGGGATGGCGATGGCCAACTATCCGTTTCTTACAAGTTCTTCGACGCCGCAGATCCGCAAACAGCCTGGCTCAAGGGCGGTGGTGCGCTTGAGTTCAGCCAGGCCAGAAAGAAAGCGTTCAGGAGCGCAATCAAGGCTTGGGAAGACGTGGTCAAGGTCAAGTTCACCGAAAACGCCAGGCATGCAGATGCATTTTTTGTACTTCATGCCAACAATGGGGTCGGTGGGTATGCAGTCATGCCAAATGACCAGGGAACAGCAAATATAGGCATCGGCGTTGGCAACAAGAACTCTCCCCCTCATTCGTCGATGATTCATGAACTTGGTCATAGCCTGGGGTTACAACATCCAAACCAGAACTATCCCGAAAACAGCCACACGCATACGGCCATGAGTTACAACAATAAATGGTGGCGCCCGGCCGACGAGCGCGGCGTGAGTGTTTCGGATAGCAACTTGACACCGGCCATGCACGATATCGCAGCCATTCATCGCTTATACGAACCCAATTACGAAACTCGAAAAGGAGATACAACTTATGGTTTCAACTCCAACACTGAGCGTGACCACTATTCGTTGACTTCCGCCGACGAGTTGACCAACTTTTGTGTCTGGGACGGCGGCGGCGAAGACACATTGGATTTTTCCGGCTTCAGGCAGAATCAAAAGATCAACCTGGGCGCCGAGACACTCTCGGATGTGGGTGGCCGCGTGGGCAACGTATCCATTGCCAAGGGCGTTGTCGTGGAAAATGCCATCGGTGGATCCGGGCACGATGTGTTGATTGGCAACCAGATCAACAACCGCATGACGGGAGGGGCAGGCGGCGACACGCTGACCGGCGGCGGAGGCGCAGATACCTTTGTCTATAACCGGGCCAGCGACTCACCGGCTAAAAACCCGGATAGGCTCACGGATTTCACAAGCGGTATCGACAAGATCGATCTATCTGGGCTATTGAAAGAGGCGGGCCTCCAGTCTCTCCAACTCGTTGAACAACACATGGGGCGCAAAGGTGAACTGACCCTGGACTACGATGCAAACATCAAGCTGTACAGGCTGATTCTGAATGTGAATGGCGACCCTGCATCCGCGCTGGTGATCCTGAGCAAAGGCCCCATAAAACTTGAAGATATCCTTACTGGAGCCACACCTGACACGCCCGTTACGCCAGATGTGCCGGTTACACCAGTCGTGCCACCTCAGCCAGAGCCAGAGCCAGAGCCAGAACCTACGCCCACTCCGGTCCCCAAGCCAACCCCTGCTCCGCGGCCCCCTGTCACACCTCCACTTTCAGACTGCGAAACGGCTGACACCGTCTACGGCTTCAACGCCAATACCGGCCAGCGTGGAACGAGCCTCTCGTCGGCCACAGACAAACCGGCTTTCAGCGTGCATGACCAAAAGGGCAATGACACCCTGGACTTTTCCGGTTTCACGCAAGCCCAGCGAATCAACCTGGCGCCGAATTCGCGCTCCAGCGTCGGTGGCTTGACTGACAATGTGTACATCACACCCGACACCCTCATCGAAAATGCCGTCGGCGGCCAGGGCAACGACCGTATTGCCGGCAACAGCGGCGATAACGTGTTGACCGGCGGGGGCGGAGCCGACCACCTGACTGGTAATGGTGGCTTCAACACGTTCACCTACCATGCCGCCAGCGACTCCACGCGCAACAACCCGGACTTGCTCATGGACTTCACCACAGGCCAAGACAAGATCGACTTGAGTAGCCTGAGTAAAAACACACAGGTCACGCTCAACCACGTCAGTCAATACAGCGGGCGACCGGGCGATACCCTCCTGACCTTCAACCCGAATACCCAGCGGTACTTTCTCGCCATTGATCTGACGGGTGATCGCAAGACTGACTTTCTGATCAAAAGCACTCGGCCGATCTACAACGAGGATGTCATTGGCCTCAACATTCAGGATGATGGTTACCTCTAACCGTTACTGACAACGTCAACGGTGTCAGCGCAATGCCCGCCGCAGTACCTTGCCGACTGTTGTCTTGGGCAGCTCGGTACTGCGAAATTCCACATACCGCGGCACCTTGTACCCCGTCAGGTATTCCCGGCAATGTGCAAGAATCTGCTCCTGAGTCAGGTTCGGGTCCTTGCGCACTACGATGATCTTGACCTTCTCCCCGCTCACCGCATCTTCCACGCCAATGGCTGCCACTTCACCGACACCCGGGTGCATCGCCACCACATCCTCGATTTCATTCGGGTACACGTTGAAACCCGAGACCAGGATCATGTCCTTCTTACGGTCCACCAGGCGGATATAGCCGCGGGCGTCCATCACCCCGATATCACCGGTGGACAGCCAGCCCTCGGCGTCCAGCACCTCGGCGGTTTCCTTCGGGCGCTGCCAGTAGCCCTGCATTACTTGCGGGCCGCGTACTTGCAGTTCGCCTTGCTCGCCGATATCCGCCAGCTGGCCATCTTCGCGAACAAAGCGCACCCAGGTCGATGGCAGCGGCACACCAATGCTGCCGGTGAATTCCATCTCGCGCATGCGTGAAATATCGATGGGGCTGATGCTCACCACCGGCGAACATTCGGTCAGTCCGTAACCTTCGACGATCGGCAGCCCAGTGACTTCTTTCCAGCGCTTGGCCACGGCGGTGTGGGTGGCCATGCCACCGGCGATCACCAGGCGCAGGTCAGAAAAGTCCCTAGCGCAGAAGTCCTTGTTCTCCAGCAAGCCGTTGAACAACGTGTTGACCCCGGCAATCCCGTTGAAGCGCTCTTTGCGCAGGATCATCTGCACACGCTTCACGTCCCGCGGGTTGGCGATCAGGATATTGCGCCCGCCCAGGCACATGAACATCAGGCAGTTCACCGTCAGGGAAAAGATGTGATACAGCGGCAGCAGGGTCACGTTGGTTTCCTGCTTGTGCTGGTCCAGTTGGTCGCCGACCCAGGCCTTGGCTTGCAATAGATTGGCGATGATATTGCGATGGCTGAGCATCACCCCCTTGGCATCGCCGGTGGTGCCGCCGGTGTACTGCAGGAAGGCCAGTTCATCGCGATCCAGGCTGACCGGTAGATGGGTCAGCGCCCTGCCCTGTTTCATCACCTGATTGAAACGCAGCGCGCCGGGCAGCGTGAAGGCCGGCACCTGCTTCTGCACACGCCGCAGGATGAAGTTCATCGCCGCGCCCTTCAAGGCGCCCAGCAAGTCGCCGATTGCCGCAACCACCACTCGCTTGACGCTGCTGCCTGCGATGGCTTTTTCCAGGGTGTGGGCGAAATTCTCGAAGATCACTACGGTCTCGGCGCCGCTGTCCTTGAGCAGGTGCTTGAGTTCATGGGCAGTGTACAAGGGGTTGACGTTGACCACCACGGCCCCGGCCAGGATGGTACCCAACAGGCAGATCGGGTACTGCAAGCAGTTGGGCATCATCAGCGCCACGCGGTCGCCCTTCTTCACGCCCTGGCCCTGCAGCCAGGCCGCAAACGCAATGCCCTGGACCTGCCAGTCGGCGTAAGTCATTTCGGTGCCGATGCTGACGTAGGCCACCCGCTCGCGGAATTTTTCCAGGTGTTCCAGGAACACTTCGCGCAATGACGGGTAATCTTCGATCCCGGCATCGATGTCGGCCGGAACGCCGGGCAGGTAAGCGTTCAACCAGATGCGTTCGCTGTGTTCCAGGCTGATAGCGTTCATGACAGTGTCCTTATTGTTGTTTTTAACAGCGTTACTTTTCGACGATGGCGGTGATGCCCAACCCGCCGGCTGCACAGATCGAGATCAGGCCGCGCCCCCCACCGCGTTCATGGATCGCCTTGGCCAGCGCCGCCAGTTGTCGGCCGCCGGTGGCCGCGAAGGGATGGCCGCAACCCAGGGAGCCGCCGTTGACGTTCATCTTGCTGCGGTCGATGGCGCCCAGGGGAGCGTCCAAGCCCAGGCGCCCGCGGCAGTATTCGGGGTCTTCCCAGGCCTTGAGCGTACACAGCACCTGGGCGGCAAAGGCTTCGTGGATCTCGAACAAATCAAAGTCGGCAAAACTCAAGCCCTCGCGCTGGAGCATGCGTGGTACGGCGTAAGCGGGCGCCATCAGCAGGCCCTCGGTGCCGTCGACAAAATTCACCGCCGCCGTCTCACCCGTGCGCAAATAAGCCAGCACCGGCCAGCCGTTGGCGTTCGCCCATTCTTCACTGGCGAGCAGCACCACCGAGGCGCCGTCGGTCAGCGGAGTGGAGTTGCCGGCGGTGAGCGTGCCGTTGTGCCGGTCGAATGCGGGCGACAGGCCCGCGAGTTTTTCCAGACTGATATCGGCACGCAGGTTGTTGTCCCGGGCCAGGCCGCGATGGGGGCTGATCAGGTCGTCGAAGAAGCCGCGTTTATACGCCGCATCCAGGCGCTGATGGCTGGTGAGGGTCAGTTCGTCCTGGGCCAGGCGTTTGATTTGCCAGCGCTTGGCCATTTCCTCGCAATGCTCGCCCATGGACAGCCCGGTGCGCGGCTCGCCATTGCGCGGCAATAATGGTTTGAAGAACATCGATGGACGCACTTTCAGCAAGGTCTTGAGCTTGTCGCCCATGCCCTTGGCCCGATTTGCGGCGAGCAAGGTGTGCCGCAAGGCTTCGTTGATACCGATGGGCGCATCGGAGGTGGTGTCGGCACCACCGGCAATCCCGACTTCGATCTGGCCGAGGGCGATTTTATTCGCCACCAACAGCGCGGCTTCAAGCCCGGTGCCACAGGCTTGTTGCACATCATAGGCCGGGGTCTGCGGCGACAGCGTGGTGGACAACAACGACTCACGGGCCAGGTTGAAATCCCGCGAATGCTTGACCACCGCCCCGGCGGCAAACTCGCCCAGGCGCTGGCCGTGCAGGTTGTAGCGGTCTACCAGGCCTTGCAGGGCAGCGACCAACAGATCCTGGTTGCTGTCGTGGGCGTACACCGTGTTGGAGCGGGCAAACGGGATGCGGTTGCCGCCGATGATCGCCACGCGGCGGGTCGGGGCCGGATTGAAGCTGTAGTCACTCATGCCTGGCTCTCTTTCCAAATGAATAGCCCACGCATATGGGGCTTGTCCCCAGCAAAATTGCGCACTTCGAACTCACGCCGCGGGCCGGTCACCGGGTGGTTCCACAGGGCGACCTGGCCGGGCAGGAAGATCGGCAACTTGAAGTCGCAATGGGCCTGGGCCTGGTCCAGGCCACCGGGTGGTTGTTGCGCCGCCAATGCGCGCCCCAGGGTCCACATGCCATGGGCGATGGCACGCCGGAAACCGAAGAGCCTGGCGCCGATGACCGAGGTGTGAATCGGGTTGAAATCCCCCGAGACCTTGGCAAAGCGTCGCCCCAGGTCAGCCGGCAACACCCAGCGTTGGGTACGCAACAAACCCTCTTCCTGCAGCGGCAAAGGGTCACTCCAGGGGTCGCCCACGGGGTCGTCGACGTCACGACGCAGGTACAGGCTGTCGCTTTCCCACACCAGGGCCTCAGCACCGTAGGCGCGGGTGGCGATACTCAGCGCCTGCCCCTTTGGATGGGCGACCCAACGCTCGCAATACACCTCCAGGCGCAGCGCCTGGCCCTCGTGCAGGCGTTGGTGCTGGCGAATGCGATTGGCCAGGTGCACCATGCCGCTGGCCGGGTACGGGAAGCTTGGCCGGGTCAGCAGCATCAAATGCAGTGGGAATGCCAACACATGGGGGTAGGACAGTGGCACGCCCTGTTCACGCCGAAAGCCACAGGCTCGGGCGTAAGCGGCGATGCCTGTGGGCGACAGCTCCACCGCCGAGCGCACAAGTCGCGCCGTAGGCAACGGCGGCGCGCCGTCGAGCTTGGGCTTGCGCAAGGCGCGCATGCCATCGAGCAACAACTGGGTGCGCGAGGGCGCTGGGTCGATAATCTGCGTGACGTAATCCATCGACTCAGGCTCCCAACAGGCTTTGGCCACACACCCGCACCACCTGGCCATTGACCCCGCCCGACGCGGGATGGGCCAGCCAGGCGATAGTCTCGGCCACGTCAATAGGCTGCCCGCCCTGGGACAACGAGTTCATGCGTCGCCCCGCTTCGCGGATCATGAGCGGGATTTTTGCGGTCATCTGGGTTTCGATAAAGCCGGGGGCTACCGCATTCACTGTGACCTGGCGAGCCGCCGCACGCGGCGCCAGCCCCTGCACCAGGCCGATCACCCCGGCCTTGGAGGTGGCATAGTTGCTTTGCCCGAGGTTGCCGGCGATACCGGAAATCGACGACACGCACACGATGCGCCCACCCGGGTTCAAACCCTGGCTGTCCAGCAAGGCCTCACTGAGCTGCAACGGCGCCTCAAGATTGACTGCCAAGACACTGCGCCAAGCGGCTTCGGTCATCTTGGCGATGGTCTTGTCGCGGGTGATTCCGGCGTTGTGAACCACCACATCGAAGGCGCCGTATTGGCTGACGTGGGCTTGCAACAGCGCGGCGGTGTCAGTGGCGGTAATGTCCAGGGGCAAGGCCGAGCCACTGACACTGGCGGCGGCCTGCTGCAACGCATCCTGGGCCTGGGGCACATCCACGCACACCACATGGGCGCCGTCCCGCGCCAGCACCTGGGCGATGGCCAGGCCGATGCCCCGGGAGGCGCCGGTGACCAAGGCACGTCGACCGGCGAAGGGCTTGTCCCAATTGACGGCAGTGTTGCCATCGACCGGTGTTTGCAGGCGCACCACCTGCCCCGATACATAGGCCGAACGGCGCGACAGGAAGAAGCGCAGGCTGCTGTCCAAAGCCTCTTCTGCACCCGGCGCAACATAGAGCAACTGCACGGTGATCGCCCGACGCAGTTCCTTGGCCAGCGAACGCACCAAACCTTCGAGGGCGCGCTGGGCGATGGCCTGGGGCAAATCCTGGCAGTGTTCCGGTGCAGTGCCGAGCACCACTACCCGGCCATGTTGGCCGAGGCGCTTGGCATTAGCATGAAAGAACAGGTAGAGCTCATCCAACTGTTGCAGATCGGCGATCTCACTGGCATCGAACACCGCGCCTTGCACCTTGACGGTGGACGGCGCCGTGAGGGTCGCCGGGGTGGCGGCAACAGTGTCGGTGGCGCTGAAGATGCGCTGCACCGATGCCACCAGACGCCCTGCCCCGGCGATGATCACCGGGTTGGCCAGGCCGGCCTGGCCACTGCGATGGCGTTGCAGCGGCAAAGGCTGCGGCAGGCCGACAGCCTGGGCCAGGCGACGGCCCCAGGGGGAATTGACGAATGAAAGGTAGTTGTCACTCATAGAGGGTTCCACTCACAACACAAATCCTGCCTTGTAAACCCGGTCAAACATGTGGGAGGGGGCTTGCCCCCGATGGCGGTCTATCAGGTAAATCTGCTTGGGCTGACACACCGCTATCGGGGGCAAGCCCCCTCCCACATTTGCACCGCGTTTTTCTTAGTTGACCGGGGCGTTTTCGCTTTGATTGCTGCGACGCTTGGCGGTCGGCTCCAACGCCTGCTTACGCTGCTGCAAGGCCTCCAACAAACCAAAATCCTGGGGGAAGTCATCGACCTGAATGCCGTGGTCGGCGTATTCCACATAGCGCGCCAGCAAGGTGTCTTCGTCATCGCTGATCAAGTCCAGTGCCCGCGCCTTGACGCGCCAGACGGTGAAAGCCATGGCCGATATCGGCAGCGGCTCGAGCAGGCCTTGCTTGATGGCGGGCTTGAGCCGAGCCTCGATCAACTCCACTTGGGGCAACAGACGGAAACCCAGTTCGCCATAGGCCAGCTTGTCGATTTCCGGGCGCGGGATGTAGGAATTGGCCAGCAAACGGTCGCGGGTTTCCCCTGGGGTCTGCACCACATCCGCCACCTGGGCCAACAGCCGATCCGAGGGTTTGCGCAGTGGAATGCCCAGCGGAAAGCTCAAGCCCCGCATCACCGCCGCAGCGGGTTTTGAAGGGTAGTTATCGAGCACTTCGGCCAAGGCTTCATGGGCACGCAGCAATGCGTCCTGGGCCGCCCAATGCACCAGCGGCAAGTCGGCCTGGGGCTGGCCATCGTCCTCGAAACGCTTGAGCACGCAGGACAGGATGTACAGCTGCGAGAGGATATCTCCCAGGCGCCCGGTGATACTTTCCTTACGCTTGAGGGCACCGCCCAACACGCCCATGGAAATGTCCGAGATCAACGCCAGCACCACCGACAGCCGATTGGCCTGACGGTAGTAGGACGCCAGCGCCGGGTCGGTCTTGGCCGGTGCCGAAATCAGCCGCCCGCCGGTCAGGGCATGCACCGCTGCGCGCACGGTGTTGGCCAGTACAAAACTCACATGGCCGAACATCGCGCTGTCGAAATCTTCAAGCGCCTTGCGCCGATCCGGGTTGCGCGCCGCTTCCATCTCGCGAAACACGTAGGGATGGCAACGAATCAGGCCCTGGCCAAAGATGATCAGGCAGCGGGTCATGATGTTGGCGCCTTCCACCGTGATGGCGATGGGGCTTTGCTGGTAGGCACGGGCAAGGAAGTTATTGGGCCCCATGCAGATGCCTTTGCCGGCGACGATATCCATACCGTCGTTGACGATGATCCGCGCACGCTCAGTGACGTGGTACTTGGCGATGGCCGAGATCACCGACGGTTTCTCGCCGGCGTCCAGGGACGCCACCGACACCTTGCGCACCGCATCGCAGGCATACAAATGCCCGGCCATGCGCGCCAAGGGTGCCTGCACCCCTTCGAACTTGCCGATGGGCAAGCCGAACTGCTTGCGCATCGCCGCATAGGCTGTGGTACCACGCACCGCGACTTTACCCAGGCCGACGTTGGCCGATGGCAGGGAAATCGCCCGTCCCGCCGCCAGGCATTCCATCAACATGCGCCAGCCGTTGCCAATCTGTTCGCGGCCGCCGATCACCCATTCCAACGGAATGAAAACATCCTTGCCGGTGGTAGGACCGTTCTGGAACACCGCGTTCAACGGCCAGTGGCGGCGACCGCTGTTCACACCTGGGTGGGACGTGGGGATCAGCGCGCAGGTAATGCCCAGTGAACCGGGCGCGCCGAGCAAACCGTCCGGGTCTTCGGCGCGGAACGCCAGGCCCAGCACCGTGGCAATCGGGCCAAGGGTGATGTAGCGCTTGTCCCAGGTCACTTTGAACCCCAGCACTTGCTCGCCTTCGTGCAGGCCTTTGCAGACGATGCCCAGGTCTGGGATCGCGCCCGCATCGGAGCCGGCATACGGGCTGGTCAGGGCAAAACAAGGAATGTCTTCGCCCCGGGCCAGGCGCGGCAGGTAGTAATTGCGCTGGGCGTCGGTGCCGTAATGCAGCAACAGCTCCGCCGGGCCCAGGGAGTTGGGCACCATCACCGAAATCGCCGCCGCCGAGCAGCGGGTCGACAGCTTCATCACCACCTGGGAGTGGGCGTAGTGGGAGAAACCTTTACCGCCGTACTGCTTGGGGATGATCATGCCAAGGAACCCGGCATCCTTGGTGTACTGCCAGCATTCGGGGGACATGTCTTGCCAGACCTGGGTGGTTTCCCAGTCATTGGCGATGTCGCACAGGTTTTCCACCTCGTTGTCGAGAAAGGCTTGCTCCTCGGCGCTCAGGCTGGCCGGCGCCGCTTGCAGCAGACGCTGCCAGTTGGGTTTGCCGCTGAACAGCTCGGCGTCCCACCACACGGTGCCGGACTCGATGGCCGCACGCTCGGTATCAGACATCGCCGGCATGATCGTACGAAACAGGCCCAGGGCCTTGCTGGTCAGCAGGGCGCGGCGCAGGGGCTTGATCGCCAGCACCAAGGCCGGCAGCACCACCAGCACGGCGGCGACGGCAAGGCCCAGGTCGCCCACCGCGTTGAACAGATAACCAAACGCCAGCCAGATGATGCCGGTGCCCAACCACAGCGCGGCTGCGGCTTGTCGATACGCCAGGGCAATCGCTGCTGCGAGACCCACCGATAACCAGATAAGCATGGGGATACCTCTACTTGATTCAGGGCGTAAAGCCACACTACAAACTTCAAATCACAAATTCAAATTTTGTTTTGAAATTTTTATTTAACGCTTTGCCGAAAAAATTCAGGCTGACCGTGTCAGCCTGATAAAGAGCAAACAACGCAGGTCGCGAACGACCGTCTCGGCAAGGCGTTCAGTAGCGCTGAAGGCCTTAGAACTTATAAGTCGCCGACAGGCTGACCACGTCACCTGAAGATTCAGCCTTGCCGTCCAGTTGAGCCGCACCGAGACGATCGACGTTCTTGGTTTTCAGGTTGACCTTCTGGACGAATTGGTGCGAATACGCGGCATCCACTGACAAACCAGGCACAGCCTTGATGTCATAACCGGCACCAAACGCCAGGAAGTAGCGGTCACCGTCGGGGATTCGAGGGTCACGGGTGGAGTTACGCGTAGGGGTCTGGTCATACGCTACACCCGCGCGTAGGGTTAGCTCGTCGGTGGCTTTATAGTCGCCACCGATTGAGGTCATCCAGGCATTCTTGTAGTTGTAGGGAATGGCAACAATAGTTGAACCTTGGGACTTGAGCGTCAGGTCTTTGAACGAAGACCATTCAGTCCATTGAGCGCTTACACCCAATGTCCAGCGATCATTGAATTGGTGGACCCAGTCAATCGCCGCAGTAGCCGGAATATCCAATTGCGTACTGGCATGCGCGCCGTCCGGGAAAAGCTTAAGACCTGGATAAGCCATTTCAACCAGCGTTTCGCCGTTCGGACCGATAGGATTAGTCATTGCGTTACGGCCGATAGCATCCGTGTAGACGTTGTACTTACCGGTCATCTTGTTTTTGATTTTGGCGTGATAGTTCAAGCCCAACGTGTCTTGCGCCGTCGGCTTCCATACCACACCGCCAAACCAGCCGACCGAGATGTTGTCGACTTTTACGCGCATCAAAGAATGACCTACTCCTGTAGGAAAACCGGTGCCTCCCAAGCCTGGAGAGACATCCGCTGCAGCCAACAAGTCAATGTTCTGGCTGACGAAGCCCTGGCTGCGCTGGACGATGGCACCGCCACCGACCGAAAACTCATCATTGACCTTGAACGACAGCGAACCTGTCAGGCCGACGGTCTCGATCTTGGTGTCGACCGCAAAATCGCGCAGCTTGGAATCTTCGTTCCAAGTCGTTTTCATGCCTTGGGGCACGACCTGGCTCAAGCCAAAAGCAAAACGGTCGCCGATTGGAATCACCAGGAAGCCGGTTGGCAGCCATGCGGTGAAACCGCCTTGCCCGCCATTATTGGTGTTAAGGGCTGGATCGCCCATGCTGCCCTGGTCATCCAATACCGGCGTATTGGTCACTGGATTACCATTGTGGTCATACGCCTGACCCGAGTATTTGATCTTGACCCGGGCATAATCGACAGTCTGTTGCGCGATGGTCGAGTCAATAAATGCCATGGCTGCCGGGTTGTTGTACGCAGCACTGGGGTCGTTCTTAAACAGTGAGCCGCCACCAAACGCACGACCCCAACCGGGCGCGCCGTAGGTCGGCGTGGAGAAGCCACCCGCCTGTACCGGGCCAGTGCTCATCAGTCCGCCTACCAATGCCAACCCGAGTAAAGTTCGGGTGTGTTGTTTTTTATTATTCATGTATTACCCCTATTATTATCGCAGCGGCTTATCCCAGCGAGCCCTGTCATTTCAATTCGCTATCGAGAGCGTCGGAAAAGTGAGCTCCATTCGTTCCAGCGTGCAATTCCCTGACAAGGCTTGATTAAACACAGTTAATTGATGGCTCGCGTAATTCCAACTTGCGTAAATCTGATTTGGGCCGCAATGGGTTGCAGGCAGACTTGTTATCGAAAAACCAACGTCATCGATAAGGGCAGAAGTCGAAGAGAAGGCATTCATCCGCCACCCCAAAATCTTAGGTTTCAGCAAGCTACAAAACCCCGGCCCCGTAATGGAAAATGTATTGATATGAACCCCGGTAAAAGCGCTCACATTCCCCGCCACGGTAAGTCCGCATGTAAGTGGTGAGCCAAACGTAGAAGGCGTTCTTATCGTTAGTGTCCCAGCAGCACTGGTGAATGGACCCGCAGGAGAAAAATCCGCGGCGAGTGCCACACTTGCAAACCCTACGCCACTGGTCAGCAACAAGGTACTTGCCGCCCGTCGCAACAAACTACCCATAGTCAGTTCCCTCGACCTTGCGCTCCGTCAGCAGGAGCCTCCTTAGAGACCCCTGCCTTCACGGGTGATCAACCCTTACGAAGTGATGCGACTTATTGGACAGTCAACGTTGGCGCGGTTACGTCCAGGGAAACAACGGTGCAGTTGCCACTCAGAGACTGATTGGCAGCGGTCAACTTCTTGGACCCCGCATTCCAAGCCACGGCAATAGTGGTAGGGCCGCAGTTGGTAGCCGGAATCGAAGAGATCTTGTAACCGACATTGGTCACGGTACCGACAGTTGGCGAGGTTGCAGTCAGCACCCACGGAATATTAGTCAGCGTCGGCAGCCCGCACAGGCCGCCACCTGTCAGCGTCGCGCCATTGATCGACGCTACGCCGCCACTGACATTACCGGTGAAGGTAATGCCGCAGGTCACAGCGGCCCCGAAGGACGACGGCGACTTCACCACGATCGTGCCAGCACTGGTAGAGAATGGACCATCAGGAGTGATGGTGGCCGCACTGGCCATCGAAGCGGCACCCATGCAAACAGCCAGAGCAGTCAACGACACGAGAGTTTTCAAGCTTTTCATTGTTTTTCCTCACATGTTATGGCGATTCATTTCGCCAGGGGTAATGGCCATGATCGAGAGGTCACGGTGAAACTGCAGAACTTCCCTTTCCAGCCAAATTTCAATGCATCTACCGCTACAACAGTCGAAACGCTTTATTCGACAACTTTGAAGTTGGCCGGCATCTTGATCGACACCGTCTTGATCTTGCAGTCTTCGCCAATAGGCACATCGGCAGCTTCCAACTTGCCGGTGGCGTTATCCCAAGTACCGTCGGCCGTCGAAGGCCCACACTTGCCGCCCAGGCCAAAGGCGTGCACATCCACACTGATCTTCGACATCGAGCCACTTTTTGTATCCTTGGCAACCAGCACCCAGGGCAGGTTGATTGCTTCAACGCGGCTGCACTTGAGGCCACCGTCGAATTCAACTTTGTCGACATTTACCGATGAACCATCGGCTGCCACCTTGCCGGCCACCTTGATGGTGCAATCGGCACTGATCAGCTTGCCCTTGGAGAAACTGATAGGCCCCTGGGCAGTGAAGGCACTGCCGGCAGGTTCGATACGGGCAGCCTGGGCCTGGTGATAGACAATCAGGCCCATCGCAGCCAGCACGATGTGGGCGGTGAACTTGGCAGAACTTTGCATGGTGGACGTCCTTCCCTTAAATTATTTTTGTAGGGTCAAACCACGTTCTTGCAACTGAAACTGGGGTCGATAAGGACCTGCGCGATACACAGATCCCGAGTAAGCCCTGACTGCTTACTTCATCTCAAAACGGCTTCGCGCTGTTGCTGTATTTCTCCAGATACTTCAAGCGTTGTGACGGTTGAAGATTGGTCAGGCTGATATCCCCGGCATAGTGATTGAGTACGCGATGATCCATGCGCCGCCGCCACAAGTACGGCACATAGGCCCAGACAATCATGCTCGCGTAGCCATAAGGCAGTTGCGGTGATTCATCGAAGTGACGCAGCGACTGATAACTGCGCGTCGGGTTGGCATGGTGATCGGAGTGCCGTTGAAGTTGAAACAGAAAGATATTGGTGACAATCCGATTACTGTTCCACGAGTGGCGCGGCGAGCAGCGCTCATAACGACCGTTGGGCAACTTCTGGCGCTTGAGGCCGTAGTGCTCGACGTAGTTCACCACTTCCAGCAACGAGAACCCGTAGATGCCCTGGATGATCAGGAACGGAATCACCGCCGCGCCCAGCCAGGCAATCATCGCGCCCCACAACACCACGCTGTACATCCAGGCGCTGAGTACGGCGTTTTTCCAGTGCAGGGCCGGCAGGCCGAGTTTACGCAGGCGTTCGCGCTCCAGGTTCCAGGCCGATACGGCGCTGAACCACACCGAGCGCGGCAGGAACGCCCAGAAACTCTCGCCCAGCCGCGAGCTGGCCGGATCTTCCGGGGTGGCTACACGGACGTGATGGCCGCGGTTGTGTTCGGTGTAGAAGTGCCCGTAAAACGTCGGCGCCAGGGTAACCTTGGCCAGGAACACTTCCAGGGGCTTAGGCTTGTGCCCCAGTTCATGAGCAGTGTTGATTGCGATGCCGGTGGCGGCGCCGGTGGACATCGCCATACCCAGGTAGGTGAACACACTGATTTCGCCGTGCAACTCGGTGCGTGCGGTGATAAATGCAGCGGTCCTTGCCAGCCAGCTTGACGGTTCCAGCGCAGCAGTGGCGTGCAGCAGGCCGCCGTTGATGATCCAGGCGATGCCGCCAGCGGCCAGCCAGCCGGTGATGACCACTGAGGCGATCACAAACAGCACGCCGGTGTAGACGATCCAGCGGTAGTAACTTTGGGACTCGAGGTTGCTGACGGCCGATTCAGGCGGGTTGCTGACGTCTTCGCCGAGCAGGCCATCGATCAACGGGATCAAGCCGAAGATCACCAGCACGCCGACCCACCAGAGTTGCTGCACGCCGGTGCCGATCGCCAGGGCGCCGGAAATTAGCGGAGTTGCGAGGGGCATGATGCCCAGCCACCACAGGTGGCGCTTGCCGTCGGTCCAGACTTGCGAGGTTGCCAGGGTCTGATTCATGGCAACCTCCACACGCATTCACTGAACGCTTGGGCAGCTGAGAGGTTCACGGAGCGCTGACAGCTCCGAGACATTGACCATGCGATAAAAGGCGTTTTTTTCATTATTTTATTCGCTCTTAGGCATTTCAAAAATAATTTCAAATTACACATTGAAATAATTTTTTTAAATAAATAGCGCGGAATCGTTAGGTCGTCAACTAGTTTCTCCAGCCCTTTTTTCCGTGACCGTACAGTCTCTTTTTCAGCCGCGTAGTCAGGTGTCTAGGGCAGGCATTAACGCCGTTGAACCGCGAGTCGGGTCGCACATTTATTTGCTCGCCAGGGCCACAGGTGGATGTAACTGCGTGACGCTTTCGCCGGGTCGAACGCGCTTGGCAATCTGCTCCACCAGCGCCGCCACTCGCTGCGTCGCGGTGATCGGCAACATGTGTCCACGGCCTTCCACGACCTGCATTTTCAACCCTGGCACCTTGCTCGCCAGGGCCTGGCCGTGTTTCTGGAAGTCGAGCACCTTGTCTTGGGCGCCATAGATCAGCCCGATGGGCAGGGTCAGTTGCGGGTAGCGCTTGACCATGTCCGGCAGGTGATCGTTGACGCGGTTGATCTCGGTAGAGGCCGCGTAGAAATTGTCGGGGCGCATGCCCAGCAACCCGCCGCCACGGGTGGCGAAGTCCGAAGGCGCAGCATCGGGGGCGAACACACCCTTGACCACCGCGTCCTTGGTCAGCAGGCCAACGGGCATGGTCAGGGTGTGGGCCATCCAGCGGCGCAACCAGGCCGGACGGATCGCCAGAGACAGAAATACCAGCGGCAGCATGCGTTGGGGATGGGTCAAGGGCGCCACCAGCACCAGTCCGGACACTGCGTGGGGATGGTCCAGGGCCAGCGCCAAAGCAATCGCGCCGCCCAACGAGTGCCCCAGGACCAGCGGCTTACCCAGGTCGAGTGTGTTGATAAAGGCGGCGATTTGTCGGGCCTGGGCTGGCAGGTCTGCCGCCGTGCCACGGTGGCGGGTGGAATAGCCCGAACCCGGGCGGTCGAGGGTGATCACGCGAAAATGTTCACGCAGTTGCCCAGACAAGGCATAGGTCAGGTTGCGACTGCTGCCCATCAGCCCGTGGATCATCACCAGCGGCGGGCCTTTGCCCTCTTCGACATAATGAAAGCGCTCGCCCTGTACCTCGACGAAGCGCCCGTTGATCGGAACAACCGCTTCAATGCGCCGCGTCATCCAGGCATTCAAGCCCCATAACGCCGCGCTGGCGCCCACCAACACCCCCGCAGCCACTACCCATTCGACAGCCATAGCTCGGTCCTCTGCTTCCCTGCGGCTGGCGACCCGACCGGAATTGATCAGGGCCTCAGCCATCGTCCACGCCCTGGACCTAGACTTGATGCATGGCGTGTTCGCCCGTCGGACAAATGGCACATGCGGAACCTAGCGTAGGCGATTTTTTCAGGTAGATTATTTAAAATCTTTTTTAAAATAAATAATTCAATTTTCCTTTGCAATGGTGTTCTATCTAAAAGACAAAACAAAAACAGGAGCAGATTCGATGCCCAAGCGCGTTCTACGGATGAGGCAGCCTTTATGAATGCCTACAGTGATTCAATCGACATCGCCATTATCGGCTCGGGTTTCGCGGGCCTGTGCATGGCGATCAAACTCAAGGAAGCCGGGCTCACCGACTTCTTTATCGCTGAGCAGGCCGAGACCCTCGGCGGTACGTGGCGCGATAACCATTACCCAGGGTGTGCCTGTGACGTGCAGTCCCATGTGTATTCGTTTTCCTTTGCGCCCAACCCGGATTGGACGCGGCAGTTCGCGGCGCAACCTGAGATCCGCGCTTACCTGGAACAATGCGCCACGCGTTTCGAGCTGGCGCCCTACCTGCGTTTCGGCATGGGCCTGCAACGCGCGGTGTTCGATGAGCAGCAGCAACGCTGGCATCTGACGTTCAGCAATGGCCGCCAGGTCAGTGCACGGGTGCTGGTATCGGGCATGGGCGGCTTGTCGCGCCCGGCGATGCCGGACATCCCAGGCCTGGACAGCTTCAAGGGCAAGCGCTTCCACTCCCAGCACTGGGACCACGACTACGCCTTGAAAGGCAAGCGCGTGGCGGTGATCGGCACCGGCGCCAGTGCCATTCAGTTCGTGCCGCAGATCGCGCCGCAAGTGGCGCACCTGGACCTGTTCCAGCGCACACCACCGTGGATCATGCCCAAGCCCGACCGGCCGATTTCACCCCTCGAGGGCTGGCTGTTCAAGCACCTGCCGTTCACCCAAAAGCTGGTGCGCGGCGCCCTCTACTGGGCGCTGGAAGGGCGGGTGGTGGGTTTTGCCTTGCACCCACGGCTGATGAAGATGGTGCAGAAAATCGCCCTGCGTCACCTGCGCAGACAAGTGGCACGCCCTTCCCTGCGTAAGAAGCTGACGCCGGACTACACCATCGGCTGCAAGCGCGTGCTGATCTCCAACGACTACTACCCGGCCCTCTCGCGCAGCAATGTCGAGGTGGTCACCGATCGTGTGCTGCGCATCGAAGCCGACGGTGTGATCACCGCCGACGGCATCAAGCATCCCGCTGACTGCCTGATCTTCGGCACGGGTTTCCAGGCCAGCGACCCCTTGCCCCGCGGTTGCATCATCGGCCGCGACGGCATTGACCTGATGGACGCCTGGGGCGATGGCGCCCATGCCTACAAAGGCACCACCGTGCCGGGCTATCCCAACCTGTTCCTGATCGTGGGGCCCAATACCGGCCTGGGGCATAACTCGATGATTCTGATGATCGAAGCCCAGGTCAGCTACATCCTCGACGCACTGCGCCAAATGCAGCGCCAGCGCATCGCCACGCTAGAGGTCAAGCCCGCCGTGGAGCAGGCCTACAACCGCCAGTTGCAGGACAAGCTCAAGCGCACCATCTGGAACACCGGCGGCTGCCAGAGCTGGTACCTGGACCCACGCACCGGCAAGAACACCACGCTGTGGCCCGGCTCGACCTGGCGCTTCAAGCAGATCACCCGGCATTTTGCGCTCAAGGACTACCTTGCCGACCTGCTGCCGACGCCCGCCACACCGCGCCCTGCACCCGCGCCCCACTCCGCCACAGAAGGCAGCCTGTCATGAAGTCATTTAACGGCCGCGTCGCGGCGATCACCGGTGCGGCCTCCGGCATGGGCCGCGCACTGGCCTTGGCCCTGGCTCGGGAGGGTTGCCACCTGGCCTTGGCGGACAAGAACAGCCAGGGACTGGAGCAGACCCTGACACTGGTCCGGGCTTCGACCTTGGCACCCGTGACCGTCACCACCCAGGTGCTGGACGTCTCCGACCGCAAAGCCATGCAAGCTTGGGCGGCCCGTTGTGCCGCCGAGCACGGCCATGTCAACCTGGTCTTCAATAACGCCGGGGTGGCGTTGTCTAGCACCGTGGAAGGCGTGGATTACGCCGACCTGGAATGGATCGTCGGCATCAACTTCTGGGGCGTGGTGCATGGCACCAAGGCGTTCCTGCCCTACCTCAAGGCCAGCGGCGACGGGCATGTGATCAACACCTCCAGCGTGTTCGGCCTGTTTGCCCAGCCCGGCATGAGCGGCTACAACGCCACCAAGTTTGCAGTGCGCGGCTTTACTGAAGCCCTGCGCCAGGAACTCGACCTGCAACGCTGCGGCGTCTCGGCCACCTGTGTGCACCCCGGCGGTATTCGCACCGATATCTGCCGCAGCAGCCGCATCGACGCGAATATGACCGGGTTCCTCATCCACAGCGAGCAACAAGCCCGCGCCGATTTTGAAAAGCTGTTCATCACCGATGCCGACCAGGCCGCCAAGGTGATCCTGCAAGGCGTGCGCAAAAACAAGCGCCGCGTGCTGATCGGCCGCGACGCCTATTTTCTCGACCTGCTCGCCCGTTGCCTGCCATCGGCCTATCAAGCGCTGGTGGTGCTGGCCAGCAAGCGCATGGCGCCCAAGCCACGCAGGCCGGTATTTGAAACCAACGACGAGTCCCGTCTCTGAACAGGAGGACGCACCATGTTGCCGATCCGTCGCGATATCCGTTTTGCCTTGCCTGCCGAGCGCATCAAGAACTGGCATGAACAAGGTCCAGTCATCAGCCATTTCTTCAATGCCCTGTCGCTGTTGTTTCCCCAGGGCGAGCTGTTTTTCATGGACAGCGTGCGCCACTACCGTGGGCAGATCGACGATCCAGAACTGAAAAGGGAAATCCAGGGGTTTATCGGCCAAGAGGCCATGCACAGCCGCGAACATGTGGCCTACAACGACCTGCTGCAAGCGGCCGGGCTACCGGCGCACACCCTCGACCGGCGCCTGAAATTCTTCCTCGACCTGCAGAAAAAACACCTGCCACCAGCGTTCAACCTGGCAGTGACCATTGCCCTTGAACATTACACCGCGATGCTCGCGGAAATCCTGCTGAGCGACCCGTCGCGCTTTGGCGACTCGCTCAAGGGTTACCAGCAGATGTGGTACTGGCATGCCCTGGAAGAAACCGAACATAAAGCCGTGGCGTTCGATGTCTGGAACCGCGTCATCACACCCGGCCCTGCACGCTATCTGCTGCGCACCGGGACCATGCTGACCACCACCCTGATGTTCTGGTTGGTGGTGCTGGATTTCCACGTACGCCTGCTGATTGCCGACCGCACCTCGGGTGGCAAGCTCAAGGGGTTGTGGCGCATGGTCAAGTATTTGTATGGCCCCAAGGGGGTGTTCCCGCGCATGCTGCGGCCGTGGCTGCATTATTTCAAACCGGGGTTTCATCCTTGGGATCATGACAACCGGGCACGCCTGGCGGGGATAGACGGGCTGGTAGAAGAGATCGAGCGGACGCGGCACGGGTATGAGTCGGCGTAAGAGCCGAACGTAACCACGATGCGCAGCGAGCCGCTCTTGATCTTGATCTGCTTTTGATCTCAGGCGCCCCGTCAAACCACGCTGGCCGGAATTCGACAGGGATTTGGGGGGTAAACCGGCAGGGATGCCGGTTTNAAACCACGCTGGCCGGAATTCGACAGGGATTTGGGGGGTAAACCGGCAGGGATGCCGGTTTAGCCGCCCCGCGCCATGGATGGCGCGTGGCGGCGGCCCCCCAAATCCCTGTCGGATTACGGGCACACCGAGCCTGGGCGAGGTGCCGAGTGGTGGGGCAAAGCGTTTTTGGTTACTTTTGGCGCTCTTCCAAAAGTGACCCGCTGTAAGAGCGGAACCAATATTGGCCGTTACCTAAACAATGGATATGTACTCGGTCTGATCCAACATCCTGGTCAACTGTCAGGCCGCCATCGGGGGCAAGCCCCCTCCCACACTTGTACCATGCGGCATCAGTTATATAGCGGTCAGCTGTCAGGGCCCAGAGGAGGCAGGCCCCTGCCACATATGGATCAAGCCAACGCCGCCCGCTCACGCACAAACCCCGGCAACTGATCCCCCGGCAGTGCCTTACTGAAATACCACCCCTGAATAAACACCTCGGGCCCCGTACTCAGAAAGCCCAACTGCTCGGCAGTTTCCACCCCCTCCACCACCACCCCCAGCTTCAAGGCTTCGCAAAAACGCAACATGCCGGTCAGCACCTGGGCGCCCTTGGGCTCACGCTGGGCAACCACAAAACTGCGGTCAATCTTGATGAAGTCCACGGGAAACTGGTGCAGGTAACTCAAGGCGGAAAATCCAGTGCCAAAATCATCGAGGTACACCTTGGCACCCATGGCTTGCAGTTTTTCGATGGTCTGGCGCGTAGCCGGGATATCACTGACCAGCGCGTCCTCAGTGATCTCCACAGAGACCCAGCCATGGGCCTGGGCAAGAATGTCCACCAGACGATCACCATAGGCAGCGTCCTTCAAGGTGGCACTGGAAATATTAATGGTCATCGGCAATTGAAAACCGCCCTTCTTCCACTTCTGATACTGGCGCACGGCCTGGGACGCCACCCACACGTCCACATCCGGCATCAGCCTGGCCTGCGCCAGCCATTGCAGGAACTCCCAGGGCGAATGCACCGTACCTTGGCTGTCCCGGGCACGCATCAACGCCTCGCACCCGGTGCACAGGCCGGTGCGGGTGGACACCTGGGGTTGGAATTCAAGGTAGAACTCGTAATCGCTGATCTGCTGGATGCGGCTCAACTCAACGGCCTGTCGTGCCGAAGTCCTGTGGGAGGCCAGCACCGGGTCGAACTCCAGCAGGCGGCCTTTTTCTTCGAGGCCGCGAAAGGTCATGTCCAGTGATTTCAAGTACACCGTGCCACCTTCGGCGGCTTGCCGATGCATTGCCCGCACGTAGGGCGCATACACCAGCGTGCCCACGCCTAGCAGCACCAGCTGCAGCAGCACCGCCGCCAGATCACCATGGGTGCTGAGGTAGGCATTGAGCAATACCGGCGCGGTAAATGGCACGCTGGCCACGGCTGGTGAGACCCAGCCCAGCTGCACTGCCGCCAGCGCCACCACCGTGTTGAATGCCGGCACCAGCGAAAAGGGGATGAACAAACGCGGGTTGAGAATGATCGGCAACCCGAACAACAGCACCTCGCTGACGTTGAATAACGACAGCGGCAAACTGGCAATAGCCAGCAACCGCATGGACTGGCTCCTGGAAAACAGCAGGATCGCCAGCAGCAGACACAATGTGGCACCGGAACCACCGATAAACGCAAAACTACCCAGCAGGCCGCTGTTGAGCAGGTACAGGACTGGCTCCCCCGCCGCCTGCGCCGCGCCGTTGAGCACCACGGCCTTGTCCAGCACGTCGAACAGCGGCTGCATGGCATACACGCCGTGAATGCCGAAGAACCACAGCAGCGAATTCATCAGCGTTACAAAGAGTCCGCTGCCGTAGGGCGCTTGCAATGCATCGAGTACCTGAGGTCCCTGCCATTGCGCCACATAAGGGATCAGCAGCAGCAACGACAGCAGCAGCACCAACGACACCGCAGTGATCGCACCGGGGAGCACCATATTGATGGTGCCCTTGAGGTTATGCCCAACCAGGTCTTCGTTGACCAGCCGCGTCCAGCGAAAACGGTGCAGCCAGGCGATGGCGGGCACATTGATCAAGGGTGAGGCGATAGCTATAAACAGTAGGAAAGTGGCCGAAGCCCTGGGGGATTCGCGCAGGACAAAGGTGGCGACTACCACATGGACGAGGCACAGGAACGCCACCGGCAACTGTGGCAGGCGGTGCCGGATCGCCAACATGTAACCGATGGAGGCCGCGACCAGCAGGGGGATCACCGAACTGATCTGGTTATGCAGCCCTGCCAGGAACCCCACCACCTGCTGGTTGAACCCCAGCACCCGGGCGCATTCGGACAGGATCAGGAAACCTGCCGATACCAGCAGGCAAGGCAGGATCCATAGCAGCCCTTCACGAATCGCACGCAACGATTCGGTGCTGGCCAAGACTGCCAGGCGCTGGGTAAGGAAAAGTCTGAACAGCGTTTGTGCCATGAGCCGCCCTCTGCCCGTCACCTTACTGCCGCTGAAAACCAGGGCCGGAAACCCTCGCTAACGCTACACGTCCTGATGGTGGGAGTGAAAGCCTTTTGCCCACGACTCTCAGGCTTTTTCGGGACTATCTGCGGGGTTGCTACAGGAATTCTCTACTGAATTATCGAACTTTCTGACTTGAGTCATCCCCTAAGCCTATCTGAGTCGGTATCATCCGCGCCTTTCTGCGTGTCAAAGGATGTTACAACCTGCGTAGCAACGGGTGCGCTCAGGGAATCTAGCCTGGAACGACAACAGGCATAAAGGAGAGAGCCTTACTATGCAAGACAAGCGTCCAAGCAACATGCGTCCCCTATTTGTGACCATCCTGCTCTGGTTATGCAGCGTGGTGCTGCTGTTCGTGATCAAGAACGTCATTGAACTGTTTACCGGGCCCGTTGCCGAGACCTGGGTAGACTTGGCATTGGTGCTGGTCGCCTACCTGACGTTCTTTTTGCTCGCACCGTTGCAGAACTGGATGCGGCGCAGGTCGCGCAAACGCGCTCGACGTCACATCAGCAACCCTACGCCCGATGCCGGGTCCCGGCCTTCCCATTAAGGTGTACGCCGTTGTCAGCACCCAGTGATACTTACCAGCTTGCACTGGACAGATTCCTGCGCGAACACCCGCACATCGCCAGTGAGCTGGACAACCTCAATCCGCTGGCGGCCCAGGCCAGGGGCGAAACCCTGGCGCAGTATCGCGCCGAACGCCTGCACGAAGCGTTCGAAGCACACGCTGAACAGCAGCATCTGTTCGCCTGGGAACTGACGCTCAAGCTGACGGCCGAGTCCATCGAGGCCTTCGAGGCGCAACGCCGCGAGGTGCATAAGGAAGTCGCACAGATGGCCGGCCTGGACTGGGTCGAATACTGTCAGTTACATGACTTGATGGTTTGACCCTCGCCCTACAGATACCAACGCGGCTGTTTGCAACCGATCACCTTGCCTAATTCGGCGGCTGTGATGGTTCGCCGTTGCGGGTCTGTTGCCAGCGCCAGGCGCAACGCCGACCAGCAGCGCCTGGGCAGTTGCCTCGGGCAGGTCAATCTATCCATCGGCGTGTGCTTGCCAAGACGCTTGCCGTGAGCCAATTCGTAAATGATGCAGGCCACGCCATACACGTCGGCGGCAGCGCTCAATACACCGCCCTCGCGCAGCTCCGGCGCTGCATAAGCGGGCGTCCAGGCATTGAACCGGCTGCGACTCAGGCACGACAGGCTCGCCACCTGCGCTTGTGCGTACCCCAGGCCAAAATCGAACAAGCACACCCCCTCCTGTCCCACCATGACATTGGCCGGCTTAACGTCGCCGTGCAGCACATTCTGTTGATGAGTGTAGGCCAGGGCGTCCAGCAACTGCAGGGCCATGGGTTGCAGCTCCCGCCAGGGCAAGCCGTCGGGGCACTCCAGGAGCAGCCGGTCCAGGGTCACGCCTTGCAGCCACTCCATGGTGAAAAACGCGATCTGGCTCTGGGTATCGACCTCGAACGAAAACATCCGCACCACACGCGGGTGCCGCAGGCTGCGCGCCAATGCGAATTCACTGAACAACAACACATGTGCATCCGGGCACTGGGCAAAAGGCTCGGCCAATAGCTTGAGTGCCATAGGCGAACCCGCCTCACCTAATTGTTCGTGCAACAGGTCACGCGCACGATACACCACACCCATCCCACCTTTGCCCAGTACGGACTCAAGGTGATAGCGCCCGCCCAGCAAACGCGGCGGCTCACTCGCCGGGCTCAAGGCTGCACCACTACAGCGGTCAGGTCATCCCGTGCCGCCCCACGCAACGCCCCGGCAAACAGCCGCTCCAGCGCCTGCTGCGGCGCGCCCAGGCGTAGCGCTCGGCCCAGGTCTGCATCACTGAGCGCCTGGTAGAGGCCGTCACTGCACAACAAAAACACATCGCCCGGACGGGTACTGAGTTCCAGTACCTCCAGATGCAGTGGCGAACGTGCACCAATGGCCCGGGTCAGGGCCCGGGCGCCAGGGTAACCCCGGGCTTGGGTCGCACTGACTTGCCCCTCGTTGATGAGGCCTTGCAGCAGCGAATGGTCCCTCGACAACTGATAAAGGCGCTGCCCACGCCATAGATAGCAGCGACTATCCCCCGCCCAGAGACAGGCCGCACGCCCGTTCTCAAGCAACAACGCCACCACCGTACTGCCCATGGTGGCATCAACGCTTGTGTCAGGCCCGGCTCGGCAACTTCTCAAGCGCTGGTTGACGCCTTGCAAGCTCTTGCGGACCGCGTCGATGCGTTGATCGAGGTTGCCCCGGGCCGACACTGAAGCGAGGCTGCTGACCACCCAGCGGCTGGCGACATCTCCATGTCGATGCCCGCCCATCCCGTCGGCCACTGCCCAGCAGCCATGTTGTGGGCAGTCCAGGAACGCGTCTTCGTTGCGCAACCGCGCCTGCCCGCGCTCGGTGCGCCCGGCACTGCGCCACTGACGGGGCCCCTGGCTCACAGTTGCTGCGCCAGTCGGAAGGTACGCCAGGTGCCGATGTCAAACGGGCCAGGTGTACGCTGGCCTGTCAGCAGGTAATTGGCACGCAGTCCGGCGAGGTCCGCCTTGAAAATCTGTGTGTTTCGCCCGTTTGCGGGCTCTTTGTGCAGCAGATCCAAAAAGCGGAACAGCGACCACGCGCCTGCGTTCTTCTCGATCCCCAGTGGCCGCTGGTTCACGCCTCTCTCCAGGACAAGGCTGCTGCGCCCATTGTCTGCATCGGTTGGCCAATGGAACGCCATGGGCACGATCGGGCCGTGGCGATACTCCAACTGCTGGTCGCCAAACCGCAGGATCGCCCGGCTGACTGACTGATCCAGGCTGTAGGGCGCCAAGGTAAACCGAACCGACAGATCACCCTGGTCCGGGGTGAAGAAGCCACGGCGGATAACCTGGGCCTTCATCAGTTGATCCAGTAGCGAGCGCGACACCGGCAAGCTCTGACCATCCAGGCCACGCAACCGATAGCGGACCCCGTCGACACTGACGAACGGCCGCAGATACCCGTCGTAAAAGCGTGCCATGACCCCATTCGGTTTGAAAAACTCATGAAAGTCATTAAGGGCGACCTCGCTGGCCGCATGGGCATCGAAGGGAAATCGCTGGCGAATCGCCTTGGCGTAGAGACTATAAACCTCGCTCTGGTAACGCTGGTTGACATGCACATAAGCCCGTTCCAACAAGTGCTGCCAACTGACATCGGCCACCCCCTCAAACCAGCCCGCAAGCGGCAACGGCAAGCGCGCGGCAGCATCACGCAGGTTCCCTATCACATCCTGCTGCCCCTCCATACGCCCCTTCACCCTCAGGAACGCCGCCTGCTCCGGTGCGCTGTCGCGGTTCAATGCCGTCAATTGCAGGTGCAGCTCATCCAGCAGCCGCAATGCCTGGGACAGCGCCACACCGGGGTCCTGCTGCTCGTCCAGCAACTGGTGCAAGGGTTCAAAACGCCGTTGCAATGCCCGCCGGCCGGCGTCGGGAAGGCCCGCCTGCGCCAGCGTCGCCTTGGCTATCCCCCCTAGTTCGCCCGAGCGCTGGGCCGCCTGGTCCAACAGCTGGTGACCCGGCAACAGGCGAGTGTTTTCACGCAGTTGCTGCAATAGCTGGATCAAGGGGGACTGGGCCGACGTCAGCGCTGTGAGTTGCTCGGCATCTTCGCGCAGGTTGTCGGTTTGCCGCAGCCGGACGCGGCCGAGCGCCCCACTCCAGGCATCGGCATATTCACCGAAGTAACGCTGCTGCAATTGGATCATCAGCCGGCGCAAATCCTCGGAGCCCAAGTCGGTGGCCTCCCCCAGCACCCAGTTGTCCTGGGCAATGGTATTCACCAGCCTCGGGCCTTGAGCATCAAGGAACTGCACATAGCGCTTGGTATAGAACCCGGGAATCGGTGGGTCGAACGCAGCAAATACCTTACCTTCGGACAGGCGCAAGGGCTCCAGGTCGCGTGCCTGCTCGCGCAACACCCGATACACCACATCGGCCAATGATTCCCCCCTCAGGGCTTCGCGGGCCTGGGCCACAAGGTTGTCATCAAGGGAAGCTACGAACGGTCGTTCAAGCAACCGTGCCAAGTGCTGGCCCAGGCGTTTGCGGGTCGACAGGTCTGCGGCAAAGCGTACTGCCCAATGGCTCGTCAGGTGTCGTGCCAACCAATCGTTATTGCGACGCTCGCGCACGTTGAGCATCAGGTATGCGCGCAGGTGATCCAACAACTGCTCGCGGTCTCCAAGGCTGGCACGCACCTGCTCTTCAAGCTGGGCCTTTATCCACGCCAGCATGCGCTGTTGCAGCGCCTGATCATAAGCCTGGGCGACCCATGGGCGGCTCAGTTCACCTTGGTACAAGCCGGCGCGTTCAATCAGGCGCACCTCTGCCGACGCAGGAAAAACCTGGGTTGCCGCCAAGCGTGCATCCAACAGCTGCAATAGCGACGACGCGTCATCATGACCCTGCGGGACGGGCAAGACGGCGGTTGTCAGCGCCGCCATTTGCGCCAATCGTTGATGATTGCTGGAATAACTGTGCATCCACAGCGCTGCGGCACTGCCGAGTACCAGCGCCACAGCCATTGCCAGCAGCCCCTGGCGTCGCCGGATACGCTGCTGCTCCGGGGCCTGCAAACCTGCAAGATCGGCCTCGGCAAAGATCACCCGGCTGAACAGGCCTTGGACAAAACGAGCGTGCTTGTCGCCGGCGCAGGTCAGGTAGAAGCCGCGCAGACCGTTGACGCGCTGGTAGCGATGAGCCGAAAAAGCCGACTCAATGAACAGGCAAATACGCTCGCCTATCCGCGCAGCCTGCTGCGGGAATTCAAGCATCAGACCGCGGCGCTCGAGATTGCGCTCCTGGTGCAGGCGGCTGATCAGTTCAGCGTTCAAACGCTGCAACAACTGCTCGACGGCTTGGCGAACCTGCGTGACGTCAGTCGCGCAGCTGCCATCGAGGGGCTGGCCCAGCACATCGTCGGGTGCCTCCCTGAGCGGCACATCGAAAAACTCGGTGAAGCCCGGCAATCGGTCAGCCTGTGTCAGCACCAGATAGATCGGTACGTCCACATGCAATGACTGCTGAATGTCCTGCATGCGCGACTGCACATGCCGCGCATGCTGATCCAAGTCGTACTCGGTGGTGGCCAGCAACGCGTCCACCGAGAGCGTCACGACCACGCCACTGAGCGGGCGTACGCTGCGCCGCCGCCGGAGCCTGTCCAGCAACGTCGCCCACCCTGCTGCATCCACGGCACTGTCGGGTTGGCTCAGGTAGCGTCCAGGGGCATCGATCAGCACGCCGGCATCGGCGAAGTACCAGACACAGTGGTTGTCCAATGAACGCGTGTCGGCGTGATCAAGCGGCCACTGCAAGCCGCCTGCTGCCAGCAGCTGCGTCTTGCCACTGCCCTGGTCGCCGATCATCAGGTACCAGGGCAGATCATGGCGCCAGCGCGCGTTGTGCATCCCGTAACGGCGAGAAGTCCTGAGCACCTGGAGCGCTTCCTTGAACCGACTGCGCAGGTGTTTCTGCTCGTCCTCCACCCATTTCAAGGCTTGAGGGGGCGCCAGCCGTTCTGGTCGTTCGCGCCCACCAGCCCGTCGTCCACCGACCACCACCATCGCCACCCCCCACAGCAGGAATAACACGCTGATGCTGGCCAGGCGGGCAGTCGGACCTTGCCAGAAGCGGTGG
Source organism: Pseudomonas sp. Root569 (assembly GCF_001427465.1). Classification (NCBI taxonomy): domain Bacteria; kingdom Pseudomonadati; phylum Pseudomonadota; class Gammaproteobacteria; order Pseudomonadales; family Pseudomonadaceae; genus Pseudomonas; species Pseudomonas sp. Root569. The sequence goes on from NZ_LMGQ01000007.1 coordinate 132,587, forward strand.
TCGGCTACCGCCAGCAGCGGCCCGAAACACCACACCAATACAGCGCTGCAAAGCACCAACAGAAGGCTCCAGACCCAAACCCGACACAGCACGGCGCCAACGCCCTTGAAAAATGCGCTCATTGATTGCTCCAGCGTTTACAAGGGCGTGCGGATCAGGTCCGACGCCAGGAATTGAAGGGGTTGTAACGCATGAGCACGCTCCTGGCTCAGCAGCCAGGCGAACCCCGTGTACATCGCCAGCAGACAGGCCAAAGTGGAAGCCACCCACCACGCGGTCGGGATCACACACAACCGCCTGCGCCGCGCCTGCCCAAGGGGGGGCGGTAATACGGGCCCTGTCGGCGCATCCCCGCGCACATGCCTGATCTGCCGATACAAGGCATCGCGAACGGCTTCGACTTGCAACACACCTCTCTCCATGACCCGGTATTTCCCTTCGAAACCCAAGGACAGGCACAGGTACATCAGCTCGAGCATGGCAACGTGCTTGAGCGGATCACGGGACAGTCGCTCCAGCAGTTGGAAAACCTTCTCGCCCCCGAAGGTCTCGTTATGGAAGCGGCTCAATAAGCTCATCTTCGACCAGTCGCTCTGCGCCCCCCAAGAGGTGGTGACGACCGCCTCATCGAGAACGCTGCACAACACATAACGCGCGGACATGACCTGGTTGTTTTCAACACCACCCTGCAAGGCACGGGTTTCGAATTGAGTCATCGCCAATGACAACCGGTCGTTGAGCATGCCCAGGTCTTCGCGCTCGGCGCTGACCTTGAGTCGCACAATTTCCGACAATAACTCTCCGGCTGCGGCGACCATCGGGTTGAGCCCCGCGTTGAAACTCTGCGCGTCAAGCAAATGGCCCGCGTAGATCATGCGGTCCTCAAGTTGCTCGTAGCGCGGCGGCGACGGGAAGTCCGTCAGCGGCCCCTGTACAGGCCCATGGCTCTCGCGGTCGAGCAGGACGGTTTTTTCATCTTGTGAGTAGTCGCTGTCCATGGCATTCAGTTCCTGATGGCCCAAAAATCGAGTTCAAGCCCGACGAACTCACCTCCCACATGGAAAGCGAAACCACCGGACTGCTCCAACTGCGCGATATCGCGGGCGCTCATGTCGAGCATGAAATAGGTCTTGGCGGCATGAAACGGAATCTGCCGCGGCGCCACCGGCAGTGGCTTGACCTTGATCCCGGCAAGATGCAGGTTGACCAACTCCCGTATGCGCTCTACCGGCCCAATCTTCAGATGAGCCGGCAGGCGCTGGCGCAGTTCCTCTGCGTCACACTGCGCCCTGGCGGCCAGGATGAATGTGGCCGCACCGAGCAATTTCAATTCGCTCACCGGACACACCAGCACGCCGTACTGGCGTTGCTGCAGGGTCAATTCGATAGCGTGCTGTTCCAGCACCATCGACAACACCGCTCGCACGGGCTCCATCAGCCCGCGAAAACTCGCGCCCTGGTCGCCATGCCGGTAATGCACCTCCAGTTGCGCACGCTTGCTGTCGTTGGCGAAGGTCGATAACTCGCCAAGCATCGACACCAACGCGCGGAACACCGCTTCAGGACGCACCTGGGGCTGGCTCAGGCGGTGACGCAGTTCCAGCTCTGTGCGATTGATCACTTGCAGCATCAACAAGTCACCGATTTGCGCGCCAGCGCCGTTGCCTCCGGCACGGATCCGCGCCGCAATGGCATCGCCTCGGCTGGCAAGCAGGCCGATTACCTCCTTCAGGCACGACGCCACATAGCCATGCGCCTGCACAAAAATGAACGACGGGAGAAAGTCCGTATCCAGGCTCAGCCCCCCCTCGGCGCTGGAGTTCAGCACCTGCGCGATCTTGAGTTTGACAAAGCGCTGGTCGCTCTGGTGCTCGCCCAGCAGCAGACGCAAGTCGGGGCGTGCGCAGTGCACCTGGCAAAGCGAATCCACTCCCACGTTGCTATCCCCCACTTCCACTTCACAGCTTAGGTAACGCGCCAGGACATCGCTATGCTGCGGTTGGCGCACTTCGACCTGATTGCCGCTCGCCAGGGGCAGCGCCAGGTAAATCCCTTGCTGTTCCGTATTCGGCGGCACCTGCAAGACCAAGGGTTCCATGGCTGCGCTCAACTCAAACAGGCTGCCGTCCGGCAAGACGCCGCTGGCCTGATTGACCACCAGCTTGCCCAGGTTCAGGTACTGCACGTTGAGGTCCAGCGTCAGGAAACCCCAGGCGTCACTGCCCAGCAGGCGCGTCTGCTCAAGTTGCTGGTGGTAATAACGGTCGTTGTGCTGCAAGTGCTGTGGGCGCAACAGCATGCCTTCCTGCCAGATGACTTTATGAATCGGCATATCAGCGCGCCTCCAGGTCAGGCAAATGGCCGGCGACCCGAATGCCGGCCCCGTCCAGCACCAGCTCGGCCCGTGTCAGTTGCCGGGCGGTGACGGGAATCAGCAGCCGCCAGCGTACATGGGGCAAATCTCGATACGCCGCCAGCACACCCACGAAGCGACTGTCAGGCCCGACCCTGAGTTTGAGCGCCAGGCCGTCGCCGGGGCGCAGTTCAACTTCCTCACTGCTCACCCAGTCCTTTGGCAGCACCTGCTCAGCGTGGCCATACAGGCTGAAGAAGTCGGCATTCTCGAAGGCCACGCCATGGCGCAGTTCAATCAGATGAACCACCACTGGAGAGGGTCGACCGTGCAGGTCTGGGTTGACCTGTTCGCTGGCGGTCAGCACCAGGTCCAACTTGGTCAGCGTCGAAAAAGGCGAAATCGCGCTGCAGCCTGCCAACGGACCGAGCAGGAACAGCAGGGCTGCAAGGGTAATTCGATGCATGACTCTCATCCTGGGAAATCCATATGCAAGGCGCCAATCAGGCGAACCTGCTCCTCGTAGGCCTTGGCAAAATCACCTTCCAGCGGACGCCGATTCAGTTGTTCATCCGCCGCCAGCCGCTGGTAGTAACGCTGGTAAGCCCGCCAATGCCACGCATCCGCAAAAAATCTGGGCGGCCTGCCCTGGGACTCAAAACACCCCAGCAGGTAGCTGGGCTCGAAGGCGGTCCTGGCATTACGCAGCGTGCTTCGGCATGCGGCCAGCAGGGCGGCTTGGCGCACTTGCAGGTCCCGATGGGCCTGGACGATCGCCCGTTCAGCGGACAGCTGGCCCAATACCTGCGAACCCAGCATTGCGGCTAGCGCAGCCCCCGTATCGGGGCACACCTTCAAAGGGTTCTGGGCCAGGTCCAGACTGGCACCTGGCGCCGAAGCAAACTCGCTGTTCAGTTCGTCACAGGTACGCAGCGTCTGTTGCAGGCCATTCACGCCCAGGTGGAACAGGCGCGCCACCTTGATTGCCAGGGCTTCCCGGCCGGACCTCTCGAGGGTATTCAGGTCGATGCCCAGCGCTGTTGCAAACTGCCCCCAGAACAGCTCGTCGGAGGGCGCCGCCACCGCTATCGGGTCCACCGGGCCAGGCGCCACCGCGGGATCGACCGGGCAAGGCACTACCAGGTGTTCCCGCTCGGCGCCCTGGCTGTCAACCCACGTGCAGGGCTCATCGACTATCTCGCTCAATGCCTCCAGGTCCTCCGAGCGGGCTCGACGCGGGTGATCATGGTCGAGCGCATGCAGAGGATCCAAAGACAGGAACGCATCATCTGGAATCGGCCCCCCTGTGATGACCCGCTGCTCGCTGCCGTGGCGGGGCGCTTTCAGCAATTGCGCGCGTATCGTCACTGGCCCAAGGTCAAATACATCGCCATCACTGATCAAGCGCGCCTGCCCTTTGCGCAGGCGTTCTGCGCTGCCCGCCATCCCGGTCCCATTGCGGCTGATATCCGTCAGGAAATAGCGGCCTCCACGATAGCCGACCAAGCCGTGATGACTGGAGAGCACGCGGCTCGGATCGGGTATTACCCAGTCACACCCGGAGCCGCGGCCGATCACACCGCCTGTGCCGTCAAATACCTTGCGGGCCAGGGGTATGTTTTTTGCGCGTTCGACTTCACAGACCTCAAACACCAGTTGCATCCTCTGGCCCCCTCCATTCATCGGCCACGGGTGACCGCCTGGGGCTCGCCCAAAGGACGATACTCGGCATCGTCAAAGACGGTGTTGGCGTTACAGCCGCCCAACAAACACAGCACCAGCAAAACGGCTTGCAACGGACGATCAGGCATCCGGTTTCTCCCTCAGTCAAAATCATGTGTGCCATTCAGCGCTCTTCCCTGGCACCGCCAACAGGTATGTTCAAGCGTGCAAGCCGGTAGAGCAGTGTGCGCCGTGCCACCCCCAGCTCCCGCGCGGTACGGGTACGGTTGCCGTGGTTTTTGTGCAGGCAATCGAGCAGGAACACGCGCTCGACCCGCTCCATACGCTTGCGTAGCGTCGCGTCGTCAGCCGCCGTCGGCGTCAGTGGCATCGACAGGTGCAGCGGTAGAACCAGGTTGTCGTCACACATCAGGACGGCGCGTTCGACCAGGCATTTGAGCTCGCGCACATTGCCGGGGAAACCATGGCTCGACAGCTGGTCAAGCGCAGCGTTCGACCACTCGACCGGCGCCCTGCCCAACTGTGCACAGGCCTGATCGGTGAAATGCCGGGCCAGTTGCAGCACATCGCCGTCACGCTCACGCAGTGCGGGCAATTGGAGGGGGAACTGCGCAAGCCGGTAATACAGGTCTTCGCGAAAGCGCCCCTCGGCGACCATGGCCGCCAGGTCGCGATGAGTTGCGGCGATGATGCGCACATCGACCTTGTGCGCCGCACTGGCGCCCAGCGGACGAATCTCGCCTTCCTGCAGAACCCGCAACAACTTTGCTTGCAATAGCAGCGGCATGTCACCGATTTCATCGAGCAACAACGTACCGCCGTCGGCAGCGTCAAACAGCCCCGCATGATTGCGGTCTGCACCGGTAAACGCGCCTTTGCGATAGCCGAACAGCTCACTCTCCAGCAACCCTTCGGCAAATGCTGCACAGTTCTGCACGACAAAGGCCCTGGCACTGCGTGGGCCCGCCGCGTGAATGGCCCGGGCCACCACCTCCTTGCCAGTGCCGGTCTCGCCGAACAGCAGGACGGTGTAAGGGGTATGCAGGACTTTGCTGATCAACTGGCGCGTCTGTGCCATGGCTGCACTGTTGCCGATCAAACCGTATGCCCCGTCCAACGGCACAGCCTGCCTTGGCGGCGCGCCAACCCTGGTGCGCATGCCGCGCAGCACATGCAACCGCTCCACGGCAAAACTGCCCAGTTGGCCCAGGGATATTGCGTAGCCGTGCAACTGGACCGGGCGTTGGCTGGCGCACAACAACACTCCGGTAAGCCGGCCAGATCCGCTGAACAGCGGCATGCTCAGCAGTGCACGCCACGGTGCCGGCGACATAGGCAGGAAGCGGGTGTCATAGCAACTGCCTTGTACCTCATCGAGGCTGAAGGCGGCGCGCTGGTTCAAGGTGTAGTGCAGCAGTTGTTGATTGCGCGGGTCTGCGCGTGTGCATGCCGAGTCCAGCGAAGGCCCGTCGGGATAATGTTGGGCGACCAGCTCCAATCGGTCACTCGTTTCATCGAACAGATACAGCTGGCTGAGCTCGCACTGGGCCAGTTGCGCGACGTCCGCCACGCATTTCCCGGGCAGCACGTGTTCATCATGTTCAAATCCCAGGCGGGTGAAGCAGACGGACAGCGCATCGACAGTGAATGCACACGTGCCGGTCAGCGCTTGCATGTCCTCATTAAGCATGGTCATCAGTCCCTAAAAAATGGCCGGCAAGCGTCACCACGCCATCGGCTCGCTCATGGTTCAGCCAACTGGTCCAACCCAGGCGGCAAACGTTGTCCTGGCCAATGTGCAGCGCCTTGATTTCGCTGCGCGCCAGCACCAGGCGCAGGTCATAGTCCAAAGGGCTGCCAGTAGCCAGGCGCACCAGTGCACACAGCGGCTGATGGGCCTTTCCGGTCGGCAGGAAGTCGTGAAACCGTTGCCAGCCCAGCGCCTGCAACTGCACCCTGAACTTGCCGCAGCGGTCCGCAACCTGCTGCCCCAGGACCAGGTCCTCACCGAGTGCACAGTTGGCGCGCCCCAGGCCGTTGCGCTGCACAGGGTTGATATCAACCCGGCGCTCGACCCATTGCTCGATGAACAACGCGTCGTGCTTGAAGTAGTGACGCAGCACGGACTCGACCACGGCAGCCGAGCGCGCTCGCAGGCTCAACAGCCCCAGGTAAGGCAGAAGGTGTTTGCAGTCCAGTTGCGATGCACGCCGTATCGCGTCGCCGCCCAGGCCGATCAGCGCAAACATCTGCGCGGAGAACGCATCGTTGGCACCCGTCTGGAAACACGCCCGATAGCGATATTTACGCCAGATCGGCAGCATCAGACGGTGCAAACGGTGATGAAACATATCCAGAAAGTCACGGGTAGGATTGCCCCCTGGTTGCTCAGCTAGCGCCTGTTCAGCATAAAACGCCGGCAGTGGCGACCCTGCGCCGAATAACCCCAGCACGTTGAGGCGCAGGCGGGCACGCAAACGCCCGTGGTCCATGAAGAACTCCACCCGGTCAATATCGTGTGCCGCAAACCCCAGGCTCGGGTTGGCCTGGAATTCCAGTTGGTCGTACAACGCATCTTCGTCCAGCAGCGGATGCGCCTCGCGCAACCGTTCGGTCACCTGCAAGACCGCCTGGAACAGCGTGTACTCGCGGATAACACGGCAAAGCCGGGTCAGAGCAGGGGTTGCTGGCCCGTCCGGGATGGCCATAGATACACGTCTCCTTGTGTGCTGAGGACCCGCAACTCGTGATACGAATTGAGGTTGGCATAGAGTGCAAAGAACTGATTGATGACAGAGGCAAACAGAAACAGGTCGCCGTGGCCGACGAAGCCTTGGGGATCGACGGTCAGGTCGATGCGCAGCCCCCGGATGGGCAGCCCACGGTGCAGCCGGTCCACCGCCTCGTGGCGAATGGAACGCAACGCACCCAACCTTTTCTGGCTGACCTTGAGTGCCTGTCGATCGTGATAGCGCGGCAGGTCGTAGGTTTCGAGGACCACTTTCAAGGCGTTGATATCGGTCAACGACAGATAGTTGAGCGACATGTTGCTGATCAGCCGCCACAGGAAGTCTTGTTCCAAGGGCGGCGTGAAGCTCGCGGTAGGCGTCGTGATGTTGTGAAACGTCAACGACTCCGGTGCCTGCTCGCCGGGCTGGTTGATTTCGCCTAGACGGATCTGCTGCGCCAGGTTGCTATTGGTACAGGTCAGTTCTATCGACAACGTTTCCTGGCCCTGCGCGCGCCGCGTGCCAAAGCCCATCCAGGTCTCCAGCCCGCCATGCTGCACCGAGGAGCGTTGGCGAATGCTGTAGCTGGGAGGTGCAGCCAGCGATTCATGGCTTGCATCATGTTCAAAGGACTCGAAAGGCACATAGGCTTGGTGACCCAACCCACCAGGGCGCCACCCAGTGACCCGATCCACGGAGAACACACTGGCGTGCCCCGGCGCATATCCACCGGGCATCAGGAGGTACTCGTCCTGCTTGCCGTCCAGGCGAATGGGAATCGCGTCTTGATTGAACAGGTTGGCGATAGGCGTGCAATACAGCTTCACGTTATCCAGGCTCGGGCGCAGGCCATCGCGCCCCTGCGTGTGCAATTGGAAACGCACGACCATTCCGTGCGCCTGCTTGAGCAGCTCGCGGGGCAGTGTGTGCAATACATTCAGTCCTTCAACGTCGACAAACAGGTACTTCTCGGGAAAGGCAAAGTACTCCTGCAGGTGGCGATAACCACCGAACGTGTTTTGCGGGTAAGGCATCAGCGCCTGTTCCGGGGCAAAACCCACTGGCTGAACCTGGCCGGCACTGAGATGCAGCGTCACGGGATGTCCATCGGCGGTGTTGAGCGGCAAGCCGTCGTGGCCCGACAGCAACACCTGGATACCGTCAAGATGGCGCAGCAGGCCAAGGTACAAGCCCTGGCTGACGTAGTGGTCGCCGGCCAGGTGCAACCGCAACGAATCAAACGCCAGGTCATTGAAGCTGCCTTCTGCGCTCATGGTCAGGCGCAGGTCCAGCCACGCGCCTTCGGCTTGGCACCGGTACTCCAGGCCGCTGAGTTGCAGGGCCATGACGTCGGTGGCATAGCAGGTACGAAAACGGCAACGTTCACCTTGTATCGGCGTGCTTTCCACCGCAGTGTCCCGCGCCACTCGGACGCTGGGGCCTGCACGCTTCAAAGGGTCAAACTGCAGGATGCTGAAGGCCGGAATGGGTCGCATATAATTGGGCCACAGCAAATGCATCAACGAATGCGTCAACTCCGGCAGTTCATCATCGAGCTTCTGGCGCAGGCGTCCGGTCAGAAACGCAAAACCTTCCAGCAAGCGCTCGACGTCCGGGTCCTGGCCGGCCTCTGCGAGAAACGGCGCCAGGGCAGGATTGCGCTCGGCAAAGCGCCGCCCAAGTTGGCGCAGGGCACTGAGCTCGTGTTGAAAATAACGGTTAATGGTCATCGACACAGACCTTGATTTGTCCGGCATCCGTCAGGCGCGCCTGGAACACGACGGGCTGGGTAGTACCGTCGATGACCAACCCGGCATCAATGGCAAATGCCAAGGCCAAAGGCTCGCTGGCAGCGGGTAAGAGCCTCACACGTACGTTCGCCAGCCGAGGTTCGTAAGCCTGGATGAACCGCTCGATCAGCAGCCGTGACTGGGTCAGGGACTCATGCAGGCTCAGTTGCATATCATTGAAGTCGGGCAAACCATAATCAGGCAGCGCCTGGACGCTGCCTGCGCGGGTGCTGAGCATCCTGCCCAAATGTGCGGCGACGGACGCAACGGGGCACGCGCGGGTCGACGCATCGCGTTCAAGCCGTTCGAACAGGCTGTTGTGGGGGGACATCCCCTGGCCTCTGCTCATGCTTTATCGAGCTTACCGACCAGGGACAAGGTGAAGTCGGCCCCCATGTATTTGAAATGCGGGCGCACGCTCAGGTTGACCCGATACCAGCCAGGCTCGCCCTCGACATCGCTGACGACGATGCGCGCAGCACGCAATGGGCGCCGCCCGCGCACTTCGGCACTGGGGTTTTCCTGGTCCGCCACGTACTGGCGAATCCATTTATTGAGCTCCAGCTCCAGGTCCGTGCGCTCCTTCCACGCCCCCAATTGCTCGCGTTGCAGCACCTTGAGGTAATGGGCCAGGCGATTGACCACCATCATGTAGGGCAACTGGGTACCCAGCCGATAATTCAACTCTGCAGCCCTGCCCTCTTCACTGGTACCAAAGGACTTGGGTTTCTGCACCGAGCTGGCGGAGAAGAACGCGGCGTTATCGCTACCCTTGCGCATGGTCAGGGCGATGAAACCTTCTTGTGCCAGCTCATACTCGCGCCGGTCCGATATCAGTACCTCGGTAGGAATCTTGGTTTCTATCTCTCCCATGCTCTGGAAGTGGTGCAGCGGAAGATCCTCGACGGCCCCTCCACTTTGCGGGCCGATGACATTCGGGCACCAGCGAAAATGCGCGAAACTGTCGGTCAGGCGCGTAGCAAAGGCATAGGCGGTGTTGCCCCACAGGTAGTGCTCGTGGCTGTTGACCACGTTCTCCTGATAGGTAAAGGTCTTGACCGGGCACTCAAGGGGGTCGTACGGGGTGCGTAGCAAAAAGCGCGGTGCGGTGAGGCCCATGTAGCGGGCGTCTTCGCTCTGGCGAAAACTTTGCCACTTGGCAAACTGCGGTCCTTCGAAATGATCCCGCAGGTCTTTCAGGTCCGGCAGCCCGGTGAAGCTTTCGAGGCCAAAGAAACTCGGCCCCGCGGCAGCGATAAAGGGCGCGTGGGCCATGCTGGCGACACTGGATGCGTATCGCATCAGCTTCACATCGGGGGCACTGGGAGAAAGAAAGTAGTCGGCAATGATCGCGCCCACCGGCTGGCCGCCGAACTGGCCGTATTCGGCACTGTACACATGCTTGTAGAGCCCGGACTGAGTGACTTCCGAGGAGTCCTCGAAATCGTCCAGCAGGTCCTGGCGCGAGACATTCAGCAGCTCGATCTTGATGTTTTCGCGAAAGTTCGTGCGCTCGACCAGCAACTGCAGCCCTCGCCAGGAAGCCTCCAGCGCCTGGAAATCGGGGTGGTGCAGGATCTCGTCCATTTGCTGGCTGAGCTTGGTATCGATCTCGGCAATCATCCGGTCAACCAGGCGTTTCTTCACCGGTTCTTCGCGGTTATGCGGCTTGAGCAGCTCTGCGATAAACGCCGACACACCGCGCTTGGCAATGCCATAGGCCTCGTCGTCAGCGCTCAGCAATGTCTGGGCAATGATGTTATCGAGGATGCTGCCGGCACCTGGGGTGTGTACGATTTGCAGTTCGTGTTCGATCGTGGTCATGCTCTCAGTGTCCTTTTACTGAATAGGTTCGGCGTGGGGTCCGGGCAACCCCAGCTCGGCCAGGACCTGGGCGCGGCAATCGCCATTGGCCAAGGCCTGTTCAATGGCTTTGCGAAAGCTCGGCGTATTGCCCAGCGGGCCCTTGAGCGCCACCAGTGCTTCACGCAATGCCATCAGTTTTTGCAACTCGGGGATCTGCTCGACCAGGTGTGCGGGATTGAAGTCCTTCATCGCGTTGATCCGAACCTGGATCGCCAACTCCTCCACGCAGGCTTGCTCCTGGAGGCGATTGGGCACGCTCAGCGTCAAGTTCAGCGCTTGTTTGGCCAGCACGTCGTCGAAGGTGTGCTTGTCGATGCCAATGGGCTTGCGATCCTCGAGCTTGCGCAGGTCCTCGCGCTGGGTGAAATCACCCAGCACCAGCAACTTCAACGGCAGTTCAACGTCCTCTTGTGCGCCGCCGATGGCCGGTTTGAAGGTGATGTTGATACGTTCCTTGGGGGCTACCGAACTTCCTTTAGCCATGGTGCTATTCCTTTTTGACAGGGCTTTATTCAAGTACTGCTTCGAGATCGAGTTGGCATAACCGTCGATGGAGAGACTCCTTGCACTCGCGTATGCCGTGGCCTTGTGGCAACAGGTCATAACATCGGTACAGGCACTGGCCCACTTGCAGGGCCAGTTGCGGCTCCCAGCGTTCCAGGCCGTTACGCTGCAATTCATCTTGCAGCTGCTCCAGTTGGTCCCTGGCCAGGTCGTGCTTGCCCGCTTTCACACACAACCTGGCCAGTGCCAGGCGCCAGTGAAAACGCGCGCGCTCGCCGGGCGCGGCGTGCAAGCCCTGCTTGAGCACCACGACCGCTGCCTTGAGCCCCTTTGTGCGCAAGCAAGGCAGCACCGCCTCCAAGGCCGCCTCCCAGGGCTCGAGGGAAGTGTCTGTAACGACGGTTGAAGGCTCGCTGCGGTGCAGATGAGGCCCGACATGGAGCGCAATCCACCCACAGGTGGCAGGGTCGGCAAAGGGGGTGCCATCGTCGAACCGGTACTCGGGCAGGTTCGGCAGGCGTTGCAACAGCAGCGCGAAATGCATTTCCAGCTCGGTCATGGCCAGGTCTGCGTGCAGCGCCTCAAGGCACTCCCAGGCCATGCGTAAACCATCGAACCAGAACATTGCGCCCGTCAGGCTGACTTCTAGCTCAAGCAACAGCTCGGCATATTGGCCTTGGGCCAGACGCTCCTCGTAGCGTTTGAGCTTGTCGGCGGCCAGTGGGCGCAGCGCCGTAACCCGCTCACTGTCGGCATCGGGGTAGTTGATGAGCGTCATCCACGCCAAGGTCCGGCCCAGGCGCAAGGCACGCGGATCCCTGGTGTCCTGGCGCAACCACCAGGCACACAAAGGGCGGGCCTGCTCTTGCAATGAACGCAGCAGCCTGTGCGCGTCCTTTTCGTTGTCAATGGGTTGCCCGGGTTGGGGCAACTGGGTGGTTACCGGCTTGACGGGAGCGATGGCACCCACGACGACCTCAGGTTTGGCACCGTCTTGTTCGGTGCGGGCCAGGCGTTCCGACAGTTGCCTGCGGACCGGCAACAGCTGGGGCGCCTCATTGCCAAGCTTTTGACCCCACAGCTGATCAAGCCGCACGAGGTGCTCAAGCAGGGCCTGCAACACAGGCACCTGCCCGGCAACACAGAGGTTCTGCGCAAACAACGGCTCAAGGCGCAACACCAGCCAGCCCAATGCGGCCACGCGTGTACGCAACTTGCTGGGGTGAACCTGCGCCCAATGGTGCTCACAAAGATTGCGCAGCAAACCGAGACCGGCCAGCAACCCAGTGAATGAATGACATTGATACAGAGCCCAGGTCAACCAGACGGCCACTCGCAGGTCCTTGGAATGCTCGCGCAATAAAGACTCGCTGAGCCGGCAGACCTTCGGCCAGTCAGGTAGCCCTTGCGCATGAATCGATCGGGTCTTGCCCAGTTCGTCCTCGAGGGTTTCAAACTCCCCGGAGAAACGCATGTCGTCACCGGTAAAACTGTCAGCTCGACAAGGTACTTTCGCAACTTCCTGATAATAATCGAACAGCTTTTCGGAATATTCCATTTCGTCGAACACATCACCTTCCAAGGCAAGACAAAAAACTTTTAATATTATTAAAAAACGTATCAGAGCAAACTTTAACTTCCGTTAAAGTGCTTACTGGAGGCTGTGAACCTTAGCCATTAAAAAAGCGATCAGCAAGCGACTGATCGCGACTTAAGCATTGTCCTACGCCCGTTATATAAAGGGGACCGCGCAGTTATTTGCGCAGTGCAATCGGAGAAAAAACCGCGAGCACCCTGCACTAACTGATCCATGGGCGCGAGCAGACAATTGCGCACACCTGCGCAACAACAACCTCTAAAAACCAATTATTTCCCGACAACTTCCTGCTCATTCTTTTTATCAGCCTTGCCGACTGCAGTTTTATTGAGCCCCACACTTTCAGGCACGTTTCTTGTAATAGGCAGCTGCCGGTCCGGCAACTTAGCCGTTCGGCATACCTACTCAACCAGGCAAGGAAAACCATCATGCCAACACCCGCGTACCTCTCTATCACCGGCGTCAAACAAGGTTTGATCACGGCAGGTACATTCACCCAGGACTCGGTAGGCAACATTTATCAGGAAGGTCACGAGGACCAGATACTGGTGCAGGCGTTCGCTCATCAGGTAATCATTCCACGCGACCCGCAATCAGGGCAGCCAACCGGCCAACGCGTGCATAAACCGATGATGATCAGCAAGGTCTTCGACAAATCATCACCGTTGCTGTTCAGCGCGCTGACTACCGGTGAAGAAGTGTCATGCCGCCTGGAATGGCTGCGCACCTCTTCGGCCGGCACCCAGGAGCACTACTTCACCATTGAACTGGAAGGCGCAACCATCGTGGACATCCAGTCGCGCATGCCCAGTTGCCAGGACCCTGACAACGCCCATTTCACCCATCTGGAGGAGGTGTATTTCACCTATCGCAAGATCACCTGGACCCACGAAGTGGCGGGTACGTCGGGTTCGGACGACTGGCGTAGCCCGGTAGCCGGCTAGCAGCGCTTGAAGCAGGAACGGCTGTCGGGGAAGGCGCCGTTCCTGCTCACGAACTAAACCATCGCCAGCGGGTGCTTACGCTTGGGCGCGCCAAACACACGATCAATCGCTTCAAGGTCGTGCTCATCCAGCGCCAGGGCGGCCGCCCTGGCATTGAGTCGTATGTGTTCGGGGTTGACCGCCTTAGGGATAGCGATCACGCCATCCTGGCGCAGGACCCAGGCCAGGCACACCTGGGCCGGTGTCACCTCATGGCGATGGGCGATCTGCTTGAGGGTTGGGCTGGACAGCAGCTCACCGCCCTGGGCGATCGGACAGTAAGCCATCAGCGGCAAATGATGCTGTTGCCACCATGGCAGCAGGTCGAATTCGATCCCGCGTTCTTCGATGTTATAGAGCACTTGGTTGGTTGCGCACGCTGGGGATGCAAGCTCCTGCAGGTCCGCCACATCGAAGTTGGAAACGCCCCACCGGCCGATCTTGCCCGCCTCGCGCAAACGTTCGAAGGCTTCAACGGTTTCTTCCAGTGGGTACTGGCCGCGCCAGTGCAGCAGGTACAGGTCAATGTAATCGGTGCCCAGGCGCTGAAGGCTGGCTTCACAGGCACGGGGCACGCCGTTGCGGCTGGCGTTATGGGGGTAGACCTTGCTCACCAGGAACACCTGGTCGCGCTTGCCGCGAATGGCCTCGCCGACCACCTCTTCGGCGCCGCCTTCGCCATACATCTCGGCGGTATCGATGAGGGTCAGGCCCTCGTCCATACCCAGTTGCAGCGCGGCGACTTCGGCGCGGCGCCGACTCGGGTCTTCGCCCATGCGCCAGGTCCCCTGGCCGATGACAGGGACGGGAACGCCGGCCAGATCAATGGTACGCATGACAACCTCCTGGTGAATTCGCGGATTAACACTGTGGCACTGAGCGGACAAAAGGGTTCAATCCCAGTATGGTTGCCCTCTCGCCAGTCGCCAGGAATCACCCGCAATGCTGTTTGTCGTCATGCTCGGGGGCAAGCACCCACGGGCCAAAATCGAGGTGCACGATGTGGTGTTCGCAGTGGCAGACACCTTGCAGGCCACCTACCCACAACTGCGCGATGCCTGGTTCGGCAGCTCCAAGGGCGTGCACATCGATTCGTGGATGGCGGTGGATGGCGTCGACGGCTGGAAGGTCGAACTCAGCCCACTGGCGCCCCACGGCGATGCCCATCACCTGTACTTCATCAACCTCGGCGGCTACGAGGCCAAGCGCTTCGGAGAAGATCATCACTACCTGCTGGTGGTCGCCCGCAACAAACGCGAAGCGATGAGCATGGGCAAACGGCAGATGTTGCGCCAATGGTCCCAGGCCCACACCGACGCGGTCATGGATATCGACGATTGCCTGCCGATCGACCTGGTGGACGGGCGTTATGTCCATCTCGTACAAGGCCCGCACGCCGCTATCGTCCAGCACAACGACTACATCGTGTTGCCCTGAACCCTGGAACGCGTTCGGAGCGACTCAAACAAGTGACGGGAACTTTGCCAGGAAATAACCGACTGAATCCGGTAGGCTCACCGTTTTTTACTCTAGGAGTTATTCCCCATGGCCAAAGCCACCGCCCGTCACATCCTCGTTGCCACCGAAGACAAGTGCAACGAACTCAAAGCCCAGATCGAAGGCGGCGCTGATTTCGCAGAAATCGCCAAAGCCAATTCCAGCTGCCCATCCAGCCGCCAAGGCGGTGACCTGGGTTCCTTCGGCCCAGGCCAAATGGTCAAGGAATTCGACACCGTAGTCTTCAGCGCACCGGTCAACACCGTGCAAGGCCCGGTGAAAACCCAGTTCGGTTATCACCTGCTGGAAGTCACCAGCCGCCAGGATTGATTCAATCCGCGCTGATGCTATAAACAACGGCCCACCCCTTGGTGGGCCGTTGTGCATCTGATGACTGGCGATGCCCCGGCCGTTAGCGTACAAATCCTTATTCTTCTTCACCCGGCGCTCAAGGCTGATAATGCGATTGGCTTTTTCATCTCTGCTCTCTTCCACCCTGGCCCTGTTGTTGGCCAGCACCGCGGTGATCGCGGCCCCGCAAACCTACCTGACGGTCTACGGCGAGCCGGCCAAATACTCTGCCGGTTTCAGCCATTTCGACTATGCCAACCCCGATGCGCCCAAGGGCGGCAGCCTGCGGCGTTCGGCGCTGGAGGTCGGGCGGTTCGACCATGTGCTGCCGTATATCGACAAAGGCATCGGCGTTTCCCAGATCGACGGCTGGGTGTATGCGCCCCTGGCCCTGCGCTCGCTGGATGAGCCCTACACCGTCTACGGCCTGGTAGCAGAAAAGATGGAGCGCGCCGACGACGGCCTGTCGCTGCGCTTTTACCTGAACCCCAAGGCGCGTTTTGCCGATGGCACGCCGATTACCGCCGAAGACGTGCGCTACAGCTTCGACTTGCTGATGACCCAGGGCAGCCTGCGCTTTCGCACGTTGTTCGCCGACGTCAAGCAGGTCGAAGTCGAAGGCGAGCGCCAGGTGCGCTTTGATTTTTCCAGCAACGAGAACCGCACCCTGCCCCTGGATATCGCCACCTTGCCGGTGTTCCCCGAGCACTGGTGGAAGACCCGTGACTTTGCCAATGGTGGCGGCTACGAAGCCCCACTGGGCAGCGGCCCGTACAAGGTCAGCAAGATCGATTCCGGCAGCACCATCACCTTTACTCGCGATCCCGACTGGTGGGGCAAGGACTTGCCGGTCAGCCGTGGCCTGTACAACTTCGATCACCTGAGCCTGGAATACTTCGGCGACACCGAGGTGGCGCGCCAGGTGCTGCGCGGCGGCGCCTACGATTTCAACCGTGAGTTTTCGGCCACCGGTTACTCCATCGGCTACAACGGCCCGGCGCTGGACGATGGCCGCCTGCAACGTGCGCACCTGGCCAAGGAGATGCCGCAACCGGCCCAGGGCTATGTGTTCAACGTGCAAAAACCGATATTCAAGGATCGCCGTGTGCGCCAGGCCCTGGCGATGCTGTGGGATTTCGAATGGGCCAATCGGCAGATGATGCGCAACCTGTACATCCGCCAGCAGAGCTACTTCTCCAACAGCCCCTTGGCGGCCACCCAGTTGCCGACCCAGGAAGAACTGGCGATCCTCGAGCCATTGCGCGGGCAGATCCCCGACGAGGTGTTTACCCAGGTGTTCAAGGCCCCGGTCACCGACGGCAGCGGTATGATCCGCGATAAACAACTGCAAGCCCTGGCCCTGCTGGAACAGGCCGGCTGGAAACCGCTTGGCGACAAGCTCGTCAATGCCGAGGGCGAACCGCTGGAGTTCACCTTCCTCAATGTCCAGAACGGCCTTGAGCGCCTGTTGCTGCCTTACAAGCGCAACCTGGCGCAGATCGGCATCACCCTCAACATCCGCCGCATCGACTCCTCGCAATACGTCAACCGCCTGATGGCCCGGGACTACGACATGATCGTCACCGGTTTTCCGGTCACCACCTCGCCGGGCATGGAGCTGTACAACTACTTCGGTTCCGCCGCCGCGTTCGATTCGGGCGCCAATAACTACATCGTGCTCAAGGATCCGGCCGTCGATACGCTGATCAATGGTCTGGTCAAGGCCAATACCCAGGCGCAGATGCTCACCTACGCCCATGCCCTGGACCGCGTGCTGCAATGGAATTACCTGTGGATCCCCAACTACTACCCGCCTGGCACCTCCGCCGCGTGGTGGAACCGTTTCGGCCGCCCGGCCATCGAGGCCAGGAACGACGAAGCCTTGGAAACCTGGTGGGAGGTCAGCCCCACGCCGCTGACCAATGAGCAAATGCAAGCCGAGCTGAAAAAACGCGGAGGGGCCCGCTGATGCTTGCCTATATCCTAAGGCGCCTGCTGCTGATCATTCCGACGCTGGTGATCATCCTGCTGGTGAACTTCGTGATCGTGCAAGCGGCGCCCGGTGGGCCGGTGGAACAGGCCATCGCCCATCTGCAAGGCATTGGCGGCGGTGGTGTCGCCGGCGCATCCGGCGAAGGCATCAGCGGCTCGCGGGCCAGCCGCGGCCTGGACCCGAAGCTGATCAAGGACATCGAAAAACAATACGGCTTCGACAAGTCCGCGCCGGAACGCCTGTGGCTGATGCTCAAGAACTACGCCCAGCTGGATTTCGGCAACAGCTTCTTTCGCGGCGCGACGGTCACCGACCTGATCCTGGAAAAGATGCCGGTCACGATTTCCCTTGGCCTGTGGGCGACGCTGATCACTTACCTGGTGTCGATCCCCCTGGGCATACGCAAGGCCGTGCGCCATGGCAGCAGCTTTGATATGTGGAGCAGCACCGCCATCGTGATCGGTTATGCGATGCCGGCGTTCCTGTTTGCGATGTTCCTGATCGTGGTGTTCGCCGGCGGCACCTCGCTGAACTGGTTCCCGGTGCGCGGGCTGGTCTCGGAAAACTTTGCCGAGCTGAGTACGGTGGGCAAGATTGCCGACTATTTCTGGCACCTGGTGCTGCCGGTGACGGCGCTGGTGATCGGTGGGTTCGCCACCTTGACCATCCTCACCAAGAACTCTTTCCTCAATGAAATCACGCGCCAGTACGTGGTCACCGCCCGCGCCAAGGGCTTGAGCGAACGCCGGGTGTTGTACGGGCATGTGTTCCGCAACGCCATGTTGCTGGTGATCTCGGGTATTCCCCAGGCATTCATCAGTGTGTTCTTTGCCGGCTCGCTGCTGATCGAAGTGATTTTCTCCCTCGATGGCCTGGGCCGCATGAGCTATGAAGCCGCTGTATCCCGGGACTACCCGGTGGTGTTCGGATCGCTGTTTATCTTCACGCTGTTCGGGCTCTTGATAAAGCTCATCGGTGACCTCTGCTACACCCTGGTGGACCCGCGTATCGACTTTGCCGCGAGGAACGCCTGATGCTTAACCTGTCTCCCGTAGCTCGTCGGCGTTTCGAGCGGTTCAAGAAAAACCGTCGCGGCTGGTGGTCACTGTGGTTGTTTATCGGTCTGTTTATCCTGACCCTGGGCGGCGAGTTGATCGCCAACGACAAACCGCTGGTGCTGAGCTTCAAGAACGAGCTGTATTTCCCGGTGTTCAAGCGCTACACCGAGCAACAGTTCGGCGGGCAACTGCCCTTCCAGGCCGACTACCGCAGTGACTACGTGCAAAAGCTGATCAAGCAGGACGGCGGCTGGATGCTGTTCCCGCCGATTCCATTCAGCGACGACACGCCCAACTACGAATTGACCCGCCCTGCCCCGAGCCCACCGTCGGCGGTGAACTGGCTGGGCACCGATGACCAATCCCGCGATGTGTTGGCGCGGGTGATCTTTGGCGCGCGAGTGTCGATCCTGTTTGCCCTGGCCTTGACCGCCATCAGTGCCGCCATCGGCATCGCCGCCGGAGCCTTGCAGGGTTACTACGGCGGCTGGGTGGACTTGCTCGGACAGCGCATTCTCGAGGTGTGGTCCGGTCTGCCAGTGCTGTACCTGCTGATTATCCTGTCCGGATTTGTGGAGCCGAATTTCTGGTGGCTGCTGGGGATCATGGCGCTGTTTTCCTGGCTGGCCCTGGTGGACGTGGTGCGTGCCGAGTTCCTGCGCGGACGCAATCTGGAATACGTCAAGGCGGCACGGGCGCTGGGCCTGGGCGACGGCAAGATCATTCGCCGGCATATCCTGCCCAATGCCATGACCGCCACCTTGAGCTATTTGCCGTTCATCCTCACCGGGGCGATTTCGACCTTGAGCGCCCTGGACTTTCTCGGCTTCGGCATGCCTGCCGGCAGTGCTTCGCTGGGTGAGCTGATCGCCCAGGGCAAGCAGAACCTGCAAGCGCCGTGGCTGGGCCTCACGGCGTTTTTTACCCTGGCGCTGATTCTGTCGCTGCTGGTGTTTATCGGCGAGGCGTTGCGTGACGCCTTCGACCCTCGCTCATGAGTAATTGCCTATGAACCTGATCGAAATCCGCGACCTGTGCGTCGCGTTCAGCGGCCAGACCGTGGTGCGCAACCTGAGCCTGGACGTACGCCCCGGCGAGTGCTTGGCGCTGGTGGGTGAGTCGGGCTCGGGCAAGTCGGTGACGGCCCATTCGATCCTGCAACTGCTGCCCGAAGCCGGCACATTGAGCACCGGCTCGGTGAAGTACCGTGGCCAGGAGCTGATGGGCGCGTCGCCGGCCACCCTGCAAAAGCTGCGCGGCAACCGCATTGCGATGATCTTCCAGGAGCCGATGACCTCCTTGAACCCGCTGCACAGCATCGAAAAGCAGATCGGCGAAACTCTGCTGCTACACAAGGGCCTGGGCGGCAAGGCGGCGCAGGCGCGCATCCTCGAACTGCTGGAACTGATGGGCATCCAGAAGCCCCAGGAACGGCTCAAGGCCTACCCGCACCAACTGTCCGGCGGTCAGCGCCAGCGGGTGATGATCGCCATGGCCCTGGCTTGCGAGCCGGAGCTGCTGATTGCCGATGAACCCACCACAGCGCTGGATGTGACCGTGCAGCGCAAGATCCTGCTGCTGCTCAAGTCCTTGCAGCAACGCCTGGGCATGTCACTGCTGCTGATCAGCCATGACCTCAACCTGGTACGCAGCATTGCCCAGCGTGTCTGCGTGATGCGTGCCGGCGAAATCGTTGAGCAGGCCGACTGCCAGACACTGTTTACGGCCCCGCAGCACCCCTACAGCCGCCTGTTGCTGGACGCCGAGCCGACGGGCGATACGCTGTGCGGTGATGAGCGCGAGACGGTGTTGCAGGTGGATGACCTGAGCGTGAAATTCCCCCTCAGTGGCGGATTGTTTCGGCGCAAGACCTACCTGCATGCAGTGGACGGCATCAGCCTCAGCGTGCAACGCGGCAAGACCTTGGGGATCGTCGGCGAGTCCGGCTCGGGCAAGTCCACCCTGGGCCAGGCGATCCTGCGCTTGCTCGACTCCAGCGGCAGCATCCGCTTCCAGGGCGAGGCCCTCGACCCACTTAACCATCAGCAGATGCGCCCATGGCGCAAGCAGATGCAGGTGGTGTTCCAGGACCCCTATGGCAGCCTCAGTCCACGCATGTCGGTGCAGCAGATCATCAGCGAAGGCCTGGAAGTGCATGCACCCTGCAGCCTGGCCGAGCGCGATGCGCAGGTGATCCAGGTGCTCAAGGATGTGGGCCTCGACCCCGCCAGCCGACATCGCTACCCCCATGAATTCTCCGGCGGCCAGCGCCAGCGTATCGCCATCGCCCGCGCCCTGGTGCTCAAGCCGGCGTTGATGCTGCTCGACGAGCCCACATCGGCCCTGGACCGTACGGTGCAGAAACAAGTGGTGGCGCTGCTGCGTGAACTACAGGACAAATACGGCCTGACCTACCTGTTTATCAGCCATGACCTGGCCGTGGTCCGCGCCATGGCCCATGACCTGATCGTGGTCAAGGATGGCAAGGTGGTGGAGCGCGGTGCCAGTCATGCTGTGTTTGAATCACCCCAGCATCCCTATACCAAAGAACTGCTGGCTGCAGCGCACATCCCTTTGTGATGATTAACAGGATTCTGCCTCCATGAGCACTAGCCTCAAGGACTACCAGCAAGTCCGCGGCCTGGCCATCCAGTCGCTGTTCGAGATCATCGAGCAGTCCAGCGAAGGCACGGTCATCGTCGACCGCGATGCGAATATCGTCTGGATGAACGAGCGCTATGCCAAGCGTTTCGGCCTCAAGAGGGCCGATGAAGCCATCGGCCAGCCCTGCGAACAGGTGATTTCCAACAGCCTGTTGCGCCAGGTGGTGCGCAACGACCAGCCGATCCTGCTGGATATCCAGGACACACCCAAAGGGCCGCTGGTGGTGATGCGCCTGCCGATCCACGACGATGCCGGCGCGGTCATCGGCGCGATTGGCTTTGCGCTGTTCGATGAGCTGCGTAACCTGTCGCCGCTGATCGAGCGCTACCTGAGCATGCAGCAGGAGCTGGCTTCGACGCGCTCGCTGCTGCGTTCGCGGCAAAGCAAATACAACTTCGCGCACTTTATCGGCACCAGCGCCGCCAGCCTCGAGGTCAAGCGCCGGGCGCGGCGCAGTGCGAGCGCCGAGTCACCGGTGTTGCTGCTGGGGGAGACCGGCACCGGCAAGGAACTGCTCGCCCAGGCCATCCACGGCGCGTCACCGCGGGCGCACAAAGCCTTTGTGAGTATCAACAGCGCGGCGATTCCCCATGACCTGCTCGAGGCCGAGTTCTTCGGCACCGCCCCCGGCGCGTTTACCGGCGCCGACCGCAAGGGCCGCCCCGGCAAGTTCCAAATCGCCCAGGGCGGCACACTGTTCCTCGACGAAATCGGCGACATGCCGCTGCCGCTGCAAAGCAAACTGCTGCGGGTATTGCAGGAAAAGGAATTCGAACCGGTGGGTTCCAACGAGATGCTGCACAGCGATGTGCGGGTGATTGCTGCCACGTCCATGGACCTGGAAGCCGCGATCAAGCGCGGCGAGTTCCGTGCGGATTTGTACTACCGCCTCAATGTACTGCCTATTCAAGTGCCGCCGTTGCGCGAGCGCCTGGAAGATATACCGGCGCTGAGCGAGGCGATCCTCGAAGAGCTGCGCAGCCAGCATGAGCTTGATGGTGAGGCCTTGGCGTTGTTGGCCCAGCATGCGTGGCCGGGGAATATCCGCGAACTGCGCAATGTGTTGGAGCGGGCGGCGTTGTTGAGTGATGACCTGGTATTGAACGCCAGTGAGATTCGCGCAGCGATTGGCACGTTCAGCCCGGTGGCCCGTGGCACGGTGGCGGCGGTCGAGGATGAAACGTTCGCGGCGGCGCGGGAGCGGTTTGATCGGCAGGTGATTGGTGCGGCGTTGAGGATGTGCGAAGGCAATGTGGTGGAGGCCGCCAAGCGGTTGGGGCTGGGGCGGTCGACCCTGTACAAGAAAATGGTAGCGCTGGGCCTCACCCATTCTCCAAATTGAGACAGCAATCTCAATAAAAAGACAATCCAATGTGGGAGGGGGCTTGCTCCCGATAGCAGTGTGTCAGGTTGAGCATCTGTACCTGACCCACTGCTATCGGGAGCAAGCCCCCTCCCACATTAGGTAATTGTTTGTCTCCAAATAGAGATAAAATTTCAAAGTGCTGTTAAAGATCCTGAAAATATTGTTGTTTTTCAATTAGTTAAAAACATGGCACATATCTAGCTATAGCTCTTCCCACCGTTTCACCCACAACAATAACAATCCGATGGAGACACACCATGAGTGTGATCATTGCCCTGGCTGCGCTCGCGCTGCTGATGCTGGCGGCCTACCGTGGCTATAGCGTCATCCTGTTTGCCCCCATTGCCGCCCTTGGTGCGGTGCTGCTCACCGACCCGTCCGCCGTGGCCCCTGCCTTTACCGGGGTGTTCATGGAAAAGATGGTGGGCTTTATCAAGCTGTATTTCCCGGTGTTCCTGCTTGGCGCAGTGTTCGGCAAGCTGATCGAGTTGTCGGGTTTCTCACGTTCCATCGTCGCCGCTGCGATCCGATTGCTGGGCACGCGCCAGGCGATGCTGGTCATCGTGCTGGTCTGCGCCCTGCTCACCTACGGCGGCGTGTCGCTGTTCGTGGTGGTGTTTGCGGTGTACCCGTTCGCGGCGGAGATGTTCCGCCAGAGCAATATTCCCAAGCGCCTGATCCCGGCGACCATTGCCCTTGGCGCGTTCTCGTTCACCATGGACGCCCTGCCCGGCACGCCGCAGATCCAGAACATCATCCCCAGCACCTTCTTCAACACCACTGCCTGGGCCGCACCGTGGCTGGGGTTGATCGGCACGATCTTTGTGTTCTGCGCCGGCATGCTCTACCTGGCGCGCCAGCGCAACAAGGCCCAGCGAGCCGGCGAAGGCTATGGCACCGAGCTGCGTAACGAGCCGGAGACGGCTGAAAACCTCACCCTCCCCAACCCCTGGATCGCGCTGTCGCCGCTGATCCTGGTGGGGGTGATGAACCTGCTGTTTACCCACTGGATCCCGCAGTGGTACGGCAAGACCCACAGCCTCAGCCTGCCAGGCATGAGCGCGCCGGTGTCCACCGAAATCGCCAAGCTCACCGCCATCTGGGCGGTGCAGGCGGCGTTGCTGGTGGGGATTATCGTGGTGTTGGTGTTCGGCTTTTCCGCAATCAAAAGCAAGCTGGCCGAAGGCAGCAAGAGCGCGGTAAGCGGTGCGTTGCTCGCCGCCATGAACACCGCTTCGGAATACGGCTTTGGCGCGGTGATCGCCTCATTGCCAGGCTTTCTGGTACTGGCGGACTGGCTCAAGGGCATCCCCAACCCGTTGGTCAACGAAGCGATTACCGTGACCTTGCTGGCCGGTATTACCGGTTCGGCTTCCGGCGGCATGAGCATCGCCCTGGCGGCGATGTCCGAGAGCTTTATTTCGGCGGCCCACGCGGCCAATATCCCCCTTGAAGTGCTGCACCGGGTCGCGGCCATGGCCAGCGGCGGCATGGACACCCTGCCCCACAACGGCGCGGTGATCACCCTGCTGGCGGTCACCGGGCTGACCCACCGCGAGGCCTACAAGGACATTTTCGGCATCACCATCATCAAGACCCTCGCGGTGTTCGTGGTGATCGGTACTTTCTACGCCACTGGCATTGTGTGAGGTTTTCATGACGACTTTGAATGGCAAGACCGCCCTGGTCACCGGCTCCACCAGCGGCATCGGCTTAGGCATAGCCTTGAGCCTGGCCAAGGCCGGTGCCAGCCTGATCCTCAATGGCTTCGGCGACGCCAGCGCGGTGATCGCCCAGGTGCAGGCGTTTGGCGGCAAGGTCGGGCACCACCCGGCAGACGTCAGCGACCCGGCGCAGATTGCCGACATGTTCGCCTACGCCGAGCGCGAGTTCGGCGGCGTCGACATCCTGGTCAACAACGCCGGCATCCAGCATGTGGCGGCGGTGGAAGACTTTCCAGTGGAACGCTGGGACTCGATCATTGCCATCAACCTGTCCTCGGTGTTCCACAGCACACGCCTGGGCTTGCCGGGCATGAAGGCCAAGGGCTGGGGGCGCATCGTCAACATCGCCTCGGTGCACGGCCAGGTCGGCTCAGTGGGCAAGGCCGCGTATGTGGCGGCCAAGCATGGGGTGATTGGCCTGACCAAGGTGGTGGGTTTGGAGACTGCCACCAGCAACGTGACCTGCAACGCCATCTGCCCGGGCTGGGTGCTGACGCCGTTGGTGCAGAAGCAGATTGACGACCGGGTGGCCACGGGGGTCGACCCGCAGCAGGCGCAGCAGGATTTGCTCGCGGAGAAACAGCCGTCTCTGGAGTTCGTCACGCCTTCGCAACTGGGCGAGCTGGTGTTATTCCTGTGCAGCGAGGCCGGCAGCCAGGTACGTGGCGCCGCGTGGAATATCGACGGCGGCTGGCTGGCCCAATAACCCTCCCAGACACCGGAGATCAAAATGTGGGAGGGGGCTTGCTCCCGATAGCGGTGGTTCAGTTACAGACGTTTGCCTGACACACTGCTATCGGGAGCAAGCCCCCTCCCACATTGGAACTCTATTGTTTGGAAGACCGATACAAGAACAAGAGATTTCGCTATGTCCGACATCCTCTGGCAACCCTCCCCCGAACGCATCGCCAACACGCGGATGGACCAGTTCCGGCGCTTTATCAATGATCGCCACGGCCTGCAGCTCCACGACTACCCTGCCCTGCACCAATGGAGCATCGACCAGCGCCCGGACTTCTGGCAGGCGATTGTCGCGTTCTTCGACGTGCAATTTCGCAGCCCACCCACCACGACCCTGGTCGAGGGCGCTGAAATGCCCAGCGCCCAGTGGTTCCCCGGCGCGACCCTGAACTTTGCCGAACACTTGTTGCGCCGCCGCGACGATCACCCCGCCGTGGTGGCCATCAGCGAGGACGGCCAGCGCGAACAACTGAGCTATGCCGAACTGGCCGCCCACGTCGCCGGCCTGCAACGCAGCCTGCGGGCGGCAGGTGTGGGCATCGGCGACCGGGTGGCGGCGTGCATGCCCAACACCTGGCAAACCCTGGTGGGCATGCTGGCTACCACCAGCCTTGGTGCAATCTGGTCATGCTCCTCGCCGGACTTCGGCACCCAGGGCGTGATCGACCGCTTCGGCCAGATCGAACCCAAGGTGCTGATCACCTGCGCCGGCTACCGCTATGCCGGCAAGGCCATCGACCAGAGCGCCAAGCTCAATGAAATCCTCGAACGCCTGCCGTCCCTGCAACAGTTGATCATCGTGCCCTACGCTCAGCCCCAGGCGCAGGTCGGGGACTACCGCACCCAAGCCCGGGTCGCGCTGTGGAACGACTTTTACCAAGCTGGTGGCGAGCCCGAATTTGTCGCGGTGCCGTTCGATCACCCGCTGTATATCCTTTACTCCAGCGGCACCACCGGCGTGCCCAAGTGCATCATCCATGGTACCGGCGGAGTGCTGCTCACCCACCTCAAGGAGCACGGCCTGCATGCCGACCTCGGCCGCGAGGACTGCCTGTTCTACTACACCACCTGCGGTTGGATGATGTGGAACTGGCTGGTGTCGGTACTGGCGCTCGGTGCCACCGCGGTGCTGTACGACGGCTCACCGTTTCATCCCGGCCCCGAGCGCTTGATCGACCTGATCGATGCGGAAAAAATCAGTGTGTTCGGCACCAGCCCCAAGTTCCTTGCGACCCTGGAGAAAGCCGGGTTGCAACCGCGCCTGAGCCACGACCTGAGCAGCCTCAAGGGCCTGATTTCCACCGGCTCGCCGCTGTCGCCCCAGAGTTATGACTATGTGTACCGCGAGATCAAGGCCGAGCTGTGCCTGTCGTCGATGTCCGGCGGTACCGATATCGTCTCCTGCTTTGTGATTGGCAATCCGGTACTGCCGGTGCGGCGCGGTGAGATGCAGTGCAAGAGCTTGGCCATGGCCATTGAAGTATGGGACGACCAGGGCCGACCACTGCTTGGGGAGAAAGGCGAACTGGTGTGCACCCGGCACTTTCCCGCCATGCCCATCGGCTTGTGGAACGACCCGCACCAGCAAAAACTACGCGCCTCTTATTTCAGCCAGTTTCCCGGTGTGTGGGCCCAGGGTGACTACGCCGAGCAACGCGCCAATGGCAGCCTCTTGATCCACGGGCGTTCGGACGCGGTGCTCAACCCCGGCGGCGTACGCATCGGCACCGCCGAGATTTATCGCCAGGTGGAAAAACTCCCCCAGGTGCTGGAAAGCCTCGCCATCGGCCAGCGCTGGCAGGACGATGTGCGCGTGGTGCTGTTTGTGCGTCTCGATGATGGAGTCGAGCTGGCTGAGGCGCTGCAACAGCAGATCCGCCAGGTGATCCGCGCCAATACCACACCGCGCCACGTACCGGCAAAGATCCTCGCTGTCACGGATATCCCCCGCACCATCAGCGGCAAGATCGTTGAATTGGCCGTGCGCAACGTGGTGCACGGGGAGCCGGTGAAGAACACCGATGCCCTGGCCAACCCCCAGGCGCTGGACCAGTTTCGCAATCGGGCTGAACTGGATTATTAGATGAAAGGTTTCAGCGCTGACGCAGCGTTTTGAAGAAAAACCCTCAAGACATGTTATTTTTCGGGGGTAGTCACCCGTTGTTATCCCTTGGGACAATGGGTGTTGTCATATTTCAAAGCGTCATGCTCAGGGCTTTTTCATGAATGGAACATCCACCGGTAGCGAAGCCGCTGCATTGATCAAGCGGCTGGACTGGGCGCAAAGCCCCCTCGGTGAGGCCACTGATTGGCCGCAGAGCCTGCGCACCGCCGTCGATATCGTCGTGCATTCCCCGATGCCGATGGTGCTGCTGTGGGGCCCGCAACTCACTCAACTCTACAACGACGCCTTTGCCCTGCTGGTGGGCAACAAGCACCCCGGCGCCCTTGGCCAGCCGGCGCACCATACGTGGCCTGAGCTGGAAAGCTTCGCCGGGCCGGTCTACGACGCGGTCCTCAGCGGCCAGGTGCGCACCTTCAGCGAGCAGCGCTTCGTGGTGCAACGCCAGGGCCGCGACACCGACATCTGGCTCGACTTGACCTACAGCCCGGTGCGCGATGAAAGCGGCCTGGTGGCCGGTATCCTGGTCACCGCCATCGAAACCAACGAGCGGCGCAGCAAAGCCCTCGAACTGCAGCAGCGCTCCGAAGAGAGCCTCAAGGCCCAGCACAGCACCGAGCAGCGCCTGCAACTGGCCCTGGCGGCGACCGATGCGGTAGGCACCTGGGACTGGGATATCGGCGAAGACCGCTTTATCGCCGACGCCCATTTCGCCCACCTGCATGGCGTCGACCCCAATGACGCCGGCCTGTTGCCCATCAGTGCCTACCTGCAAGGCGTGCACCCCGAAGACCGTGGCATGGTGGCGCGCAGCATCAAGCATTGCATCACCTTTGGCACCGAATACGCCGAGGAATACCGCCTGCTGCAAGCCGACGGCCAAGTGCGCTGGGTGTTCGCTCGTGGCCGCTGCTACAAGGATCAGCAGGGCCGCCCTGCGCGGTTCCTCGGCGCCGCGCTGGACCTCACCGAGCGCAAGCACACCGAACAGGCCCTGCGCCAAAGCCAGACCGAGCTGCAATTGATCATCAACGCCATGCCGGTGCTGATCGGTTATGTCGACCATGAGCAGCGCTTTCGCCTCAACAACAGCGCCTACCTCGACTGGTACGGCATGACCCCCCAGGAGCTGTACGGCAAGACCATCCGCGAAGTGCTCGGCGACGAGGTGTATGCCGGGCGCGCAGACAAGATCGAAGCCGCCCTCAACGGCAAGGCGTGCAGTTTCATGACCATCACGCCCCATCGCGACGGTCGCCCGCGCCACGCGCTGATGAAGTACCTGCCGCGCTTCAGCAACGACGGCTCGGTCAATGGTTTCTACATCTTTGTGATTGATGAGACCGAACGCAAGCTCACCGAAGAAGCGCTGCGCCATCTCAACGAAAACCTTGAAGAACGCGTGGCCCAGCGCACCCAGGCCCTGGCCGAAGCCAACCAGCGCCTGCAAAACGAGATGTTCGAGCGCGAGCGCGCCGAAGATGCCTTGCGTCACGCGCAAAAGATGGAAGCGGTGGGCCAGCTCACTGGCGGTATCGCCCATGACTTCAACAATATGCTCACCGGCATCATCGGCAGCCTCGACCTGATGCAACGCTACATCGCCGCCGGACGCAGCGACGATATCGGCCGCTTTGCCGACGCCGCCGTCGCCTCCGCCCACCGTGCCGCGGCCCTCACCCATCGCCTGTTGGCGTTCTCGCGGCGCCAGTCGCTGGACCGGCGCCCCACCGATCCCAACCAGCTGGTGGCGTCCCTGGAAGACCTGTTCCAGCGCACCAAGGGCGCGCATATCACACTCAATGTGCGATTGGGCAAGGACATCTGGCCGGTGAACACCGACGCCAGCCAACTGGAAAACGCCCTGCTCAACCTGGTGATCAACGCCCGCGATGCCATGCCCGATGGCGGCGAGTTGCTGATCGAAACCGCCAACAGCTATTTGGACGGCACCGACATCACCACCCTGGAGCCGGTCAAGGCCGGCGACTATGTGATGCTCGGCGTGAGCGACAATGGCAGCGGCATGGCGCCGAAAATCCTCGCCAAGGCCTTCGATCCATTCTTCACCACCAAGCCCATCGGCCAAGGCACCGGCCTGGGATTGTCGATGATCTATGGATTTGCCCAGCAGTCTGGAGGCCATGTAACCATCCAGAGCGAACCGGGCCAGGGCACCTGTGTGCGCCTGTACCTGCCACGCCTGTATGGCACCGCGCTGGAAAGCAACCTGCCCGCCAGCCTGGCCGAAGCCCCCGTGGCCCAGGCCGGTGAAGCCGTGGTGGTGGTCGAGGACGACCCGGCGGTGCGCATGCTGGTGGTCAACGTGCTCAATGAGCTGGGCTATACCGCCCACCAGGCGGCGGATGCCCGCGCGGCGCTGCCGCTGCTGGAGTCGGACCTGCGCGTCGACCTGCTGGTGACCGACGTCGGCCTGCCGGGCATGAACGGTCGGCAACTGGCAGAAATCGCCCGCCAGCATCGCCCGGTCCTGCGGGTGTTGTTCATGACCGGTTATGCCGAAAAAGCCGCTGAGCGCCAAGGCTTCTTGGAAGACGGCATGGACATGGTGGCCAAGCCGTTTTCCATCGACCTGCTGGCCACTAAAATCCGCAGCATGCTCGGCGTCGAGACATGAGTTCAGGCATAATCGCGCGCCGTCGCACAGCTGGTAGAGACCAATGAAAGCCCAAGCCCGTCATATTCTGGTGAAAACCAGCGAAGAAGCCGAACAGCTCAAACAGCGCATTGCCAAGGGCGAAGCCTTTGATGTGCTTGCCAAGAAGTACTCCACCTGCCCGTCGGGCAAGCGCGGCGGCGACCTGGGTGAAGTGCGGCCAGGGCAGATGGTGGGGGCAATTGATGCGGTGATCTTCAAGAAGCCGGTGAAGGTGGTGCATGGGCCGATCAAGAGCAAGTTCGGGTATCACCTGGTGCAGGTGTTTTACCGGGACTGATGGGCTTGGCTTTCAGCCCTCATCGGGGCAAGCCCCCTCCCACACTTGCCCCTGTTCCAACTGAAGGAATGCAGTCTAATGTGGGAGGGGGCTTGCTCCCGATCCGCCCCAGGCGGCCATTCACCTCGGTATCAAAGCCCCCGACACCTGAATCACCCGACTCGCCAACCGATGCCCCGCCAAGGCAGCCTCTTGCGGCGACTCACCTTTAAGCCGCCCAGCCAAATACCCCGCACTGAACGAATCCCCCGCCGCCGTGGTGTCCACCACCTTCTCCACCTTCAACGCCGGCACCACGAAACGCTCCCCCGCACAACGAATCAGACAGGCGTCCGCCCCACGCTTGAGCACCACCTCTGCAATCGATGGATACGCCGAAAACACCTGCTCGCTGTCCTGATAGCCAAACAACGCAAACTCGTCATCCTCGGTCAACAAGGCGATATCCACTTCGGCCAGCACCTTGCTATAAGCCTCACGGGCCGCTGCGACATCAGCCCACAGCCGTGGCCGGTAATTGTTGTCGAACACCACCCTGCCACCCCGACGGCGGGTTTGCACCAAGGTTTGCAGCAGGCGCCCGCGCCCCACCGCTCCCAACACCGCCAGGGTAATGCCGCTGAAATACACCACGTCATAATCCGGCAGCGCCGCCAGTATCGGCTCGGCCGCCGGCGTGGTGAAGCAGTCGCGCACCGCCGCTTCGTTGCGCCAATACAGAAATTTGCGCTCGCCATTGGCATCGGTCTGGATGCAATACAAGCCCGGCAGGCGTCCGGGCAGGCGCTGGACCATGCCCAGGCCAACGCCCTCTTCGTGCCATTGCTGGCACATGGCATCGCTGAAGCTGTCATCGCCCAGGGCGGTGACATAGTCGACGCTGCCGACCTCGCCCAGTTCGCGGCGCAGGTACACCGCCGTGTTCAGGGTGTCGCCACCGAAGCTCTGATGCAGGCTACCGTCGGCGCGGTGTTGCAGTTCGATCATGCATTCGCCGATAAGGGCGATACGCGGTTGGTTGGTCATGGCTGCGGTCTCGGTGGGGCTGATGGCCTCATCGGGGGCAAGCCCCCTCCCACAGGGGAACGCATTCCAAATATGGGAAGGGCTTGCCCCCGATAGGAGCGACTCGGTCTAGAAACAGGTACGCAGGGACTCGACCACCTGCAACTGCTCATCCACCAGGCAGCCCAGCTGCCATTTGTCGAAGGTCAGGCAAGGGTGGGAAGTACCAAACGAAATGATGTCGCCAATGCGCAACTCAACCCCCGGTGCCACGGTCATGAACGCATGCTGGTCCATCACCGCCGTGACCTTGCAGGCACTCACATCATCGCCTTGGGCCGGCACAATCCCGGCCTTGTAGCGCTTGAGCGGCACCGGCAAACCGGCGTCATAAGCCACATCGCGCTTGCCCAGGGCAACCACCGCAAAGCCCGGCTCCGGCAGCGACTGCACATGGGCCCAGACTTCCAGCGCCGGGCGCAGGCCTTCGTTGAGGTCGCTGCGGCGCTCGAGCACACAGCATTGGGCTTCTTTGTAGATACCATGGTCGTGGGCCACATAGCTGCCGGGGCGCAATACACTGAGGAAACGCCCGGCGGCATTCTGCGCTTCGAACGACTCGGCGATCAGGTCGTACCAGGCCGAGCCCGAGGCCGTGACGATCGGCTTGGGCAGGTCGAACAGGCCGTTGTCTTGCAAGTCCACCGCCAGGCGCACCAGGCTGGCGGCGAAGTCACGAATGCCGCTGATGGCGTGCTCACCGTGGATCACCCCTTCGTAGCCTTCGATACCGGTCAGGGCCAGCGCGGGCTGGGCCTTGATTGCCTTGGCCAGCTCGCGCACCTCCTGCTCGCTACGGCAACCGCAACGGCCGCCGACCACGCCGTACTCGATCATCACGTTCAGGCGCAGGCCACGGGCGGCGAAGAACAGTCCCAGGTCGGCGACGTTATCCGGGTGATCGACCATGCAATGGAAGTCGAAATCCTTGTCGGCCAGTAGCTCGGCGATCAACGCCATGTTCGGCGCGCCCACCAGTTGGTTGGCCATCAGCACGCGACGCACGCCACCGGCGTAGGCGGCACGGGTCTGCACGGCGCTGGCCAGGGTGATGCCCCAGGCGCCGGCGCTGAGCTGGCGCTGGAACAGCGCGGGCATCATGCTGGTCTTGCCGTGGGGCGCCAGCTCAGCGCCGCTGCGGCTGACAAAGTCCTGCATCCAGCGAATGTTGTGTTCCAGGGCGTCGCGGTGCAGCACCAGGGCCGGCAGGCTGACGTCGCGGACCAAGTGGGCACCGATAGCGGCGGCGCCTTTTTCAACGGCATTGAGGGCAGACATGGAAAACTCCTATTCGTTGATACGCCGGGCCAGGCTGTTGGCGCTGTCGATCAGCACCCGGCGATAGTCGTGGTAGTTTTTGCTGGCATCGGCCCGGGGGGCGACGATGCACAGGGTCGCAATGCTGACGCCCTGGGCGTCCCGCACCGGGGCGGCAAAGCAATGGGTAAAGGTGTCGGCCACACTGTCGAAGGAAAAAAAGCCATCGAGGGTGGCCTGGCGGATCTGTGCCAGGAAGATGTGCAACGGCAGGCGCTGGCCGTCCGGCAGGATGAAATCGTCGGGGTCGATCAGGTCGATGATCTGCTGGTCGCTCAAATGCCCGAGCAGCAGGCGCCCGGAAGCGGTCCACGGGATCGGCGCGTTTTCACCGATATCCGAAGAAATCCTGAAATGCCGCTGGCCCTCGCGCATCAGCGCCACCGTGTATTTGCGCCCATTGAGCAAGCACATCTGCGCGGTTTCGTGGGTCTGGCTGACGATGTCCTGCAGGGCATGGTCGGCCTCGCGGGTCAGGTCGAAGTGGCGCAGGTGCGCCTGGCCGAGAAAATACAGCTGGCGGCCCAGATACACGTGACCGTCCTTGCCCACGGTCTCCAAAATGCGCCGTTCGAGCAACGAAGCGACCAGCTCATAGACCGTTGATTTTGGGCTGCCGATGCCGCTGGCAATGTCATTCGGGCGCAGGGGCTGGCCGATCTCCTTGAGAAAATCAAGGATATCGAACGCACGGTCCAGGCCTTTGGCGCGGCGCTTGATGAGGTCTTCGGTCATGGCGGACTCGGTCCCGAGTGGTATGAAGTCTTCTGTAGGAGCGAGCTTGCTCGCGAAAAACTTCAGGACAACGCGTTCATACAGAATACCCGCGTCATCATTGACGATCTTCGCGAGCAAGCTCGCTCCTACAGGGTTTGAATATTCAGCCCTTTTTCTTGTAGGCCACGCAATCGATCTCGACCTTGCAATCGACCATCATATTGGCCTGCACACAGGCCCGCGCCGGGGCGTGTTCCGGGGTGAAGTATTCGCCGAAGACCTTGTTGAAACTCCAGAAGTCCCGTGGGTCTTCCAGCCACACACCCACGCGCACCACATCCTTGAGTTCGTAGCCGGCCTCTTCGAGGATCGCCACCACGTTGCGCATGGTCTGCCGGGTTTGCTCGACGATGCCGCCGCTGATGATTTCGCCGTCCACGGCGGGCACCTGGCCTGACACATACAGCCAGCCATCGGCCTCTACCGCACGGGCGAATGGACGTGGCTGGCCGCCACCTGCGGTGCTGCCGGTACCGTAACGAGTAATGCTCATGAAAGTTGCTCCTTGTTAAAAACGAATGTTCTTGAGAAATTCCGCCAGGCGCGGCGACTGCGGCCGCTCGAAGATATCTTTGGCGGTACCCTGCTCTTCAATGCGGCCCTGGTTCATGAAGACGATCTGGTCGGAGACTTCATAGGCAAAGCGCATTTCGTGGGTGACCAGCAACATGGTCATGCCCTCCTCCGCCAGCCCCTTGATCACGCTGAGCACTTCGCCTACCAGCTCCGGATCGAGGGCCGATGTGACCTCGTCGAACAGCATCAGGCTGGGGTTCATGGCAATGGCGCGGGCAATCGCCACGCGCTGTTGCTGACCACCAGACAATTGGCCGGGAAAGTGGTTGCGCCGCTCCAGCAGGCCGACGCGGTCCAGCCACTTTTCGGCCAAGGCCACGGCTTCATCCTTGCCCATCTTCTTGACCTTGAGCAAGCCAAGGGTGACGTTCTGCAGCGCGGTCAGATGCGGGAACAGGTTGAATTGCTGGAACGCCATGCCGGTCATGGCGCGGTGCTGGGCAATCACCCGCTCCGGATGGCGCACGCGCTTGCCGCCGACCTCGCGGTAGCCGATGGACTCGCCATCCAGGGTGATCTGCCCGCCCTGGAATTCTTCCAGCAAGTTCACGCAGCGCAGCAAGGTGGTCTTGCCGGAGCCGCTGGAGCCGATCAAGGTCACTACATTGCCGCGCTGCATGGACAGGTCCACGCCCTTGAGCACTTCCACCTCGCCGTATTGTTTACGCAGCCCGCGAATAGCCAGCAGCGGTTGGTTGGTTTGAGCTTGGTTCATGGCAAGGCCACCCGCTTTTCAATGTAGCGCCCGAATAATTCAATGGCGTAGTTGATGACAAAGAACAGAAACCCGGCGAACAGGTAGAACTCCAGGGTCATGAAGGTGCGTGCGATCACCTGCTGGGTACTGAGCAGCAATTCAGCCACGCCGATCACCGACAGCAAGGTCGAGGCCTTGACGATTTCCGTGGAAGAATTGACCCAGGTCGGCAGGATCTGCCGCAGCGCCTGGGGCAACAGCACGTAGCCCAGGGACTGGTAAAACGTCAGGCCAATTGCCTTGCCTGCTTCCAGCTGTCCACGGGGAATGGCTTGCAGCGCGCCGCGCACGATTTCCGACACATGGGAGCCACAGAACAACGTGAGCCCAACCGCACCGGCCTGGAATGCGCTGATGTGCCAGCCGAGCGCCGGCAGCATGTAGAAACACGCCAGTACCAGCACAAACACCGGTGTGCCCCGGATCAAATCGACGTACAGGCGAAACGGCGCGCGCATCCAGAACTTGCCGTAGGTCAGGATCAACCCGGCGACGATGCCGATCAGGGTGCCAAAGATAATCGCCAGGGCCGACACGTATACACTGGCCTGGAAGCCGGCCCAGAGCGTATCGCGGGCGACCCATAATTCATGCAGCCAACTGGGGGATTCGTACATGGAAACCCTCCTTAACGACGGATCGCCAGACGCTGCTCAAGGTAACGCAGCAGCATGGCAATGAGGTAGCAGGCAGCCACGTAGAGCGCAGTCGTGACCAGCCAGGTTTCAATCACCCGGTAGCTTTCGACGTTGATCTTGCGGGCGTAATAGGTCAGCTCCGGCACCGCAATCGCAGCGGCCAGGGAGGTGTCCTTGAACAGCGAGATAAAGTTGTTCGACAGCGCCGGCAACACGTTGCGCAACATCACCGGCACGGTGATATAGGCGCGGATCCGCCACTCGCCAAGTCCGATGGCCAGCCCGGCTTCGCGCAGGCCCTTGGGAATATTCAGTAGCCCGGCGCGGAACACTTCGGTCAGGTAGGCACCGGCGTAGAGCGACAGGGTGATGATGAACGAGGGAATCTTGTCCAGGCGGATCCCCAGGGACGGCAAGGCAAAGTAGATCAACAGGATCAGCACCAGGATCGGCGTATTGCGCACAACCGTCACGTACACCGAAGCCAGGATGCGCAACGCGCGGTGCCGGGACAGCATGGCAAACGCCATCAGCAGGCCGATCACGCAGCCGATGGCAATCGACAGCAACGCCAACTGCAGGCCCAGGCCGAGCCCCGCCAGCAAGGTGTCGAAATCACGCCAGACGGCGGCAAAATTCAACTGATAGTTCATGGTTAGCAATACCTGAGTGGGGCGTGTTCAGGCACGCCCCTATTGTTGCGGATCACTTGAATTCCACGGGAAAACCAATCGCCGGTTCTGGCAGGTCCACGCCAAACCACTGCTTGAATGAAGCTTTGTAGGTGGGGAATTCCACACCGGTCATGGCTTCGTGCAGCGCGGTGTTGACGAAGTTCAGCCAATCCTGGTCGCCGCGCTTGACCGCGCACGCGTAGGTTTGCGGGCTCCAGGCGTATGTGGGGCTGCGGTAGCGGCCAGGGTTCTGCACCATCAGGTATTTGACCGAAGACTGGTCGGTGGCGGCGGCATCGGCGCGACCGGAGTTCACGGCCTGGTACATCAGGTCGACACTGTCGTACTGGTCGACCTTGGCCTTGGGCAGCGCCTGGTGCACGAGCTCTTCGGCATACACGTTTTGCAGCACAGCCACAGTGACGTCATCGCCCGCCGCCTGCAGGTCTTCGATTTCCTTGTACTTGCTGTTGTTCGGCAGCAACAGGCCGACACCTTCGCGGTAGTACGGCAGGGTGAAGGCCACCTGCTGCGCACGGCTGGCTGTGACGGTGATGAACTGGCAGCTCATATCGACCTTGTCGGTGAGCAGGTTGGGAATGCGTGCGTCGGACGACTGCACCACAAACTCGACCTTGCTCGGGTCATTGAACAAACCCTTGGCCACCATGCGGCCGATGTCGATATCGAACCCCTGCAACTTGCCGTCCGCTCCCTGGAAGTGCCACGGCGCATTAGTACTGCCTGTACCCACGATAAGGTGCCCGCGCTTGAGCACATCATCCAGCTTGCTGTCCGCCGCTTGCACCATGCTTGTGAAGGAAGCCGATGCGGCAACAAGAAATACACACGCTTTGAATACGGAAGGTCGGTGATGCATGACAAGCACTCCAGGGATTGTTTATTCCGCTATACCGGAACTTGGTATGTAACAACGGAATAGACAGCAGAAAGTGTGCCACAGCCACGGCAGGAAAAATATGCTGTCGGGAAACTCTTTATGGTTCAGTAAGATAGGTATTGAAGCGCTTAACGGCGTTGCGCCGAAAGCGTAGGGTTTTGCTACGCAACGCCCCACAACGGTGTTACTGCGCACCTATCTGGGTGCCTGGATGACGCTCCAGATGCAAGGTGCGTGAAGACGGCCCTGTGAAGGTTGACAGTAGACCTGGACGATTTTCCGACTTAGCGTGAGCCATGGAGTGACAGGAGATGCCCGATGGACTACGTCAATGCAGTGATCAGAGATAAGGCGCAATTTGACCGCGAACTCGATACGAAGCAGCCCGTATTCGTTGTATTCATTTCCCATGGTTGCGCGGCATGCACTGATGCGATGCCACGCTTCATGCGGATAAGCCAACGGTACGAGAACCAGGTCAAGATCATGATCCTCGATTGCGCCGAAACACCGCGCCATCCAAGCGTGGACCGGATTCCAATGCTGCTGATCTACCAGGACCAACAGCTTCAGGAAACCGTTCCCGGACTCGGCGAGCAAGCGCTTGAAGACGCGTTCAAGCGGTTCGCTCGCCTTCAGATCAAGGGGCCGTTAGCGGCGACAAACAAACCTGCGTCACCCTCCGCTCTTCCACCGCGACCACAGTCAGGCGCCACCCCTCGTATTCAAGACTATCGCCCACAACCGGCAAGCGATCCAACAGGCTCATCACCAGGCCTGCCAGGGTCTGGTAATCTTCCGTCGCCACGGCCTTGAAGCCGGTGCGTCGGCTCACCTGATTAAGATTCAAGGCACCATTGGCACGAAAGCCCGCGCCCTCCTCGACAATGTCCGGGCCTTCGATTTCACTGGCATCGGGCAATTCACCGGCGATGGATTCCAGAATATCGGTCATGCTCAACACGCCCATGAAGTCCCCGAATTCGTTGATCACGAAGGCGATGTGGGTGGACTCCTGGCGCATCTGCTCAAGGGCATTGAGGATCGAAAAGCTCTCCAGCAGGTTGATTGCCCGGCGCGCCAAGTGCTCCAGGTTCGGCTCGTTACCGGCCAGGTATTCCTTGAGCAGCTCTTTCTTGTGCACAAAGCCCAGGGGCTCATCCACCGCGCCATTGCGGATCAACGGCAGGCGCGAGTAGGACGAATGCATCAACTTCAGGCGGATAGTCTCGGGATCGTCCGCCAGGTCGATGCAGTCAACCTTGGCCCGAGGCGTCATCAAGGAGCGAATCGGCCGCTCGGCCAGTTGCAGCACACCGCTGATCATCACCCGCTCGCGTCGGTCAAACAGCGGACCTTGGGCTGCATCCGGCTCGCCCAACAGATCAGCGACATCCTCACCCACCTCCTCCACCGCCAGGCTGCGGCCGCCCAATAAGCGCATTACCGCATGGGCAGTACGCTCACGCACGGGCAGCACACCCTGCGCCGACTTCTTGCGCCGCGACCGGGCGATCTGGTTGAACAGCTCGATCAGAATCGAGAAGCCAATGGCCGCGTACAGGTAGCCCTTCGGAATATGGAAGCCCAAGCCTTCGGCGGTCAGGGCGAAACCAATCATCATCAAGAAGCCCAGGCACAGCATGATCACCGTGGGGTGCGCGTTAACGAAGCGGGTCAACGGCTTGCTCGCCACGATCATCAGGCCGATGGAGACGATCACGGCGATCATCATCACCGCCAATTCGTCCACCATGCCCACGGCGGTAATTACAGCGTCGAGGGAGAACACCGCATCCAGCACCACAATCTGCGCGACAATCGGCCAGAACATAGCGTAGGCCACACTGCCCTTGTGGTGGGCCACGTGGCCCTCGAGGCGCTCATGCAATTCCATGGTGGCCTTGAACAACAGGAACACACCACCAAACAGCATGATCAGGTCGCGACCGGAGAAGCTCTTGTCGAACACCTCGAACAGCGGCTGCGTGAGGGTCACCAACCAGGAAATACTCGCCAACAGGCCCAGGCGCATTAACAGTGCCAGGGACAAACCGATCAACCGCGCACGGTCACGCTGTTCCGGCGGCAACTTGTCCGCCAGGATCGCGATAAACACCAGGTTGTCGATACCCAGCACCAGTTCCAGCACAATCAAGGTCGCAAGGCCGAGCCAGGCCGTTGGATCCGCTAACCATTCCATTTATAGAGTCTCTGTATTCAAGTGTTCAGAATGCCGGACACGGCAATGCGCGGTCAGTGGACCGGGCCAAGGTTAGCAGTCGGAATACGGGGTGCTTCAGGGGGAACGACGACAGTGGTGGTCTTGGGGAAAGACGACTGGGAGGCTCCGAGAGGGTGTTCATGCAAGTCCTGAGATAACAAAGGGACTTGAATCCTACAGCCCAAATACACAATTCCCACATAGCAAACTATTACAAAACCTGTCTCCCAGACTCCCACACAAGCCCCCATTCCACATTTGGAACGGTGTGGTATCAGGACTTTCGGGTGGCATCATCCAGGGCCAGGATGGTGTGGGCATTGGTGACGGTTGTCGCCAGCGTATTGATCACCCCCGAGCGCAACGCCCCCAACGTCGCCGCCGCCTTGGTGTTCTCACTGGCAATCGCCACCACATCCGGGATGCGGAACAGCTCCTGCACGGTCAGTCCGATCACCCGACCCTGGATGGCGTTGACCGCGGGCTGGCCGTGAATGTCGATAAAGTCATAGCCCATCATGTCGCCCACGGTACCGGATAACCGCGCCTGGGCAATCTCCTGGGGCGAGAACCAGCCCATGCGCACCATGTTGCTGTTCTCGCTCATGTCACCGATGCCGATCAGGGCAATGTCGGCTCGCCGTGCACGGTCGAGGGTGGAGCGCACCGTGTCGTTATTGATCAGCACGCCGCGCAGTTCCGGGTTGGCCACCAGCGCCGGGGCGTACAGGCTTTCGCTCTCGCCGCCAAAGCGCAGGGCCAGGCGCCGGCAGATATGGTCGGGGTTCATGTACTCGCCGGCCTTGAGCGAACCGCCAATGGCACACACAAACGTGCAGTTGCGCGTCACCGGCAGAAAGACGTTGTCGGCCACCGCGCCGACGTTACGGCCCATGCCGACGGCGACGATCATGCCGTCACCGAGGGTCTTGTTCAGGTAGTTGGCCACCAGGCTGGCGACCGCCGAGCGTTGGGTGTCAGGGTCGCTGTGGTCGACCGCGATCAAGGCGCGGTCAAGTTTGAAGCGCTCCACCAGCGCCCTCTCCAGCTCGTTGTTCATCGCCGGGTGCTGCAACACGCGCACCTCGACAATGCCTTCATCCCGCGCGCGCTTGAGCAGGCGACTGACTTTTGCCCGCGACAGATCGAAGCGTTTGGCGATGGCCTCCTGAGTGACGTTCTCAAGGTAATAGAGCATCGCCACTTCGGTCATCTGATCGATATCACTGGCCATGCGCTGGGTACTGTCACTCATGGGGACGGGCTTCCGTTTCGGCGTCAAAGGCACATTCTCCCGACTCTTGCCCCGTGCCGTCCACTACTGATGCCCATCGCGCTCGATCGCATTGATGCGTTCGACCTTGGCCCCAGAACGCGCCACCTCGAACTCCGAGGCCAGAAACGCAGTGACGATGCTCTTGGCCAGCTCTGCGCCGATCACCCGCGCACCGATGGACAGGATCTGAGCATCGTTGCTCTTGCGCGCCCGCTCCGCCGAATAGGTGTCATGGGCCTGGGCCGCACGAATACCCATCACCTTATTGGCTGAGATGGCCATGCCGATCCCGGTGCCGCACACCAGCACGCCCAGGCGCTGCTGCCCGGCATTGATGGCATTGGCCACAGCCAGGGCGATGTCCGGGTAAAGCACTGGCGCGGTGGAGTGAGTACCGAAGTCGGTCACCGGGTAACCCAGCGCCTCGATATGGCGCCTCAACAGTTCTTTAAGCTCAAAACCCGCTTCATCGCATCCGATAGCCACCGGGAAAGGTGTGTTCATAGCGTCTGGCTCCGCTGCCGAGATCCTGATTAAGACTGATCATATGATCACTCAATGAAATTTCGCTCAGTCATTTCGCGGGCATTTTACCTTCTGTGTCAAGCTTGATTTAACTGACTTCCCACTCAATGCGGCTCAAAAAGCCTATATGGCCGCTAAAGATGAGAATCATCTCTTTTAAGTGAAAGAGATTGACTGATCAGAATTTCATTTGATACACATATGCTCACAGCGAAACATGACTGTGCGACCTAATAAGAATTCACAGCACGAGGACACGCCGATGGCCACGCCATTACTGCTCCAGGCTGAACACGTCGCCAAGGCTTACGCCGGGGTGCCCGCCCTGCGTGACGGGCGCCTTTCTCTGCGGGCCGGCAGCGTCCACGCCCTGTGCGGCGGCAATGGCGCCGGCAAGTCGACCTTCCTGAGCATCCTGATGGGCATCACCCAGCGTGACGCCGGCAGCATCCTGCTCAACGGTGCGCCGGTACAGTTCAACCGCCCGAGCGAAGCCCTGGCGGCGGGGATCGCGATGATCACCCAGGAGCTGGAACCTATCCCCTACATGACCGTCGCCGAAAATATCTGGCTGGGCCGCGAACCACGCCGCGCCGGCTGCATTGTCGACAGCAAAACCCTCAATCGGCGTACCCGCGAACTGCTGGAAAGCCTGGAGTTCGAGGTCGACGCCACCAGCCCCATGCACCGCTTGAGCGTGGCGCAGATCCAATTGGTGGAAATCGCCAAGGCGTTCAGCCATGACTGCCAGGTGATGATCATGGA
This sequence comes from Pseudomonas sp. Root569, assembly GCF_001427465.1. NCBI lineage: Bacteria > Pseudomonadati > Pseudomonadota > Gammaproteobacteria > Pseudomonadales > Pseudomonadaceae > Pseudomonas > Pseudomonas sp. Root569. The sequence continues at coordinate 174,060 of NZ_LMGQ01000007.1, forward strand.
TGAGCCCACCTCGGCCATCGGCGAGCGCGAGGCCGAAACGTTGTTCAAGGCCATTCGCCGCCTCACCGCCCGCGGCGCTGGCATCGTGTATGTGTCCCATCGCCTGAGCGAACTGGCGCAGATCGCCGATGACTACAGCATCTTCCGCGATGGCGCCTTTGTAGAAAGCGGGCGCATGGCCGATATCGACCGCGACCACCTGGTGCGCGGTATCGTCGGCCAGGAGCTGACGCGCATCGACCACAAGGTCGGCCGCGAATGCGCCGCCGACACCTGTCTGCAAGTCGACAGCCTGAGCCGCAACGGCGAGTTCCACGACATCAGCCTGCAACTGCGCCAGGGCGAAATCCTCGGCATCTATGGGCTGATGGGCTCCGGGCGCAGTGAGTTCCTCAATTGCATCTACGGCCTGACCGTGGCGGACTCCGGCAGCGTCACCCTGCAAGGCAAGCCCATGCCGATCGGCATGCCCAAGGCCACCATCGACGCTGGCATGTCCCTGGTCACCGAAGACCGCAAGGACAGTGGCCTGGTACTGACCGGCAGCATCCTCTCGAACATTGCGCTGTCGGCCTACAAGCGTTTGTCGAGCTGGTCGCTGATCAACGCACGCAAAGAAACCCAGCTGGCCGAGGACATGGTCAAGCGCCTGCAGATCAAGACCAGCTCCCTGGATTTGCCGGTGGCATCCATGAGCGGCGGCAACCAGCAGAAAGTGGTGCTCGCCAAATGCCTGTCCACCGAGCCGGTGTGCCTGCTCTGCGACGAACCGACCCGGGGCATCGACGAAGGCGCCAAGCAGGAGATCTACCGCCTGCTCGACCAGTTCGTACGGGCTGGCGGCGCGGCCATCGTGGTGTCGTCGGAAGCCCCGGAACTGCTGCACCTGAGCGATCGCATCGCCGTATTCAAGGGTGGCCGGCTGGTGACCATCAGCACCGACACCGCCCTTTCCCAGGAAGCCTTGTTGAGTCTTGCCTCATGAATGCCAAAACCATCGCCGCACCTATTACTACCGCCCCACGCAGCCGCCTGCGCCTGTCCCTCGACCGTTTCGGCCTGCCGCTGGTGTTTATTTTGCTGTGCGTGGTGATGGCGTTTTCCAGTGAATACTTTATGACCTGGCGTAACTGGATGGACATCCTGCGCCAGACCTCCATCAACGGCATCCTCGCCGTGGGCATGACCTATGTGATCCTGACCAAGGGCATCGACCTCTCTGTGGGTTCGATCCTGGCGTTTGCCGGGCTGTGCAGCGCCATGGTCGCCACCCAGGGTTACGGCCTGCTGGCGGCAGTCAGCGCCGGGATGTTTGCCGGGGCGATGCTCGGCGTGGTCAATGGATTTATGGTCGCCAACCTGTCGATCCCGCCGTTCGTGGCGACCCTGGGCATGCTCAGCATCGCCCGGGGCATGACCTTTATCCTCAACGACGGCAGCCCCATCACCGACCTGCCCGACGCCTACCTGGCCCTGGGTATCGGCAAGATCGGACCGATAGGCGTGCCGATCATCATCTTCGCCGTGGTCGCACTGATCTTCTGGATGGTGCTGCGCTACACCACTTACGGGCGCTATGTGTACGCGGTGGGCGGCAATGAAAAGAGCGCACGCACCTCCGGCATCGGCGTGCGCAAGGTGATGTTCTCGGTGTACGTGGTCTCGGGCCTGCTCGCCGGATTGGCCGGCGTGGTGCTGTCGGCACGTACCACCTCTGCCCTGCCCCAGGCCGGGGTTTCCTACGAGCTGGACGCAATTGCCGCAGTGGTGATCGGCGGTACCAGCCTGTCGGGCGGCACCGGCAGCATCGTCGGCACCTTGTTCGGTGCGCTGTTGATCGGCGTGATCAACAACGGCCTGAACCTGCTCGGTGTGTCCTCTTATTACCAACAGGTCGCCAAGGGCCTGATCATCGTGTTCGCAGTACTGATCGACGTGTGGCGCAAGAAAAAACGCTGAAGAACGACCCACAACAATAACCGGAGTTCTACTCATGAAACTTGGTACCACTTTGGCCGCTGCGGCGACCCTCACCTTGCTTGCCAGCAGCATCGCCCTGGCTGCCGATGGCAAGACCTACAAGATCGGCGCAGCCGTCTACGGCCTCAAGGGCCAGTTCATGCAGAACTGGGTGCGTGAGCTCAAGGAACATCCGGCGGTCAAGGATGGCACCGTGCAGTTGACCGTGTTTGACGGCAACTACGACGCCCTGACCCAGAACAACCAGATCGAAAACATGGTGACCCAACGCTACGACGCGATCCTGTTCGTGCCGATCGATACCAAGGCCGGTGTCGGCACCGTCAAGGCTGCCATGAGCAACGACGTGGTGGTCATCGCCTCCAATACGAAAGTAGCCGATGCCAACGTGCCGTATGTCGGTAATGACGACGTGGAAGGCGGCCGCCTGCAGGCTCAGGCCATGGTCGACAAGCTCAACGGCAAGGGCAACGTGGTGATCATCCAGGGCCCGATTGGCCAATCGGCGCAGATCGACCGGGAAAAAGGCGAGCTGGAAGTGCTGGGCAAGCACCCGGATATCAAGATCATCGAGAAGAAAACCGCCAACTGGGACCGCGCCCAGGCCCTGACCCTCACTGAGGACTGGCTCAACGCCCACCCCAAGGGCATCAACGGTGTGATTGCACAGAACGACGACATGGCCCTGGGCGCCGTGCAGGCCCTGAAGTCCCACGGCCTTACCTCCAAAGACGTGCCCGTGACCTCCATTGACGGCATGCCGGATGCGATCCAGGCAGCGAAAAAAGACGAAGTCACCACCTTCCTCCAGGACGCCCAGGCCCAGTCCCAGGGCGCGCTGGACGTAGCCCTGCGCGCCCTGGCCGGCAAGGACTACAAGCCGCAGTCGGTGATCTGGGAGCGTTATGCCAAGGACGTGAAATGGGGTGAAGGCACGGCCAAGAACTACATCCTGCCATGGGTGCCGGTGACCAATGCCAATGCGGATGCTCTGTACAAGCAAGTCAGCGGCGGCAAGTAGTCAGTGGCTTGAAACACAGTCAACTGTGGGAGGGGGCTTGCTCCCGATAGCGGTGTATCAGCCACCTGATTTATCACTGTTACACCGCTATCGGGAGCAAGCCCCCTCCCACATTTTGATCTTCACCGTTTTCGAAAATGGAGTCATTCATGTCTGGATTCTGGAACCAAGCCTTCGACCTCAGTGGCCGTTGTGCGGTGATCACCGGGGGCGCTGCCGGCATCGGCCTGGCCTGCGCCACCTTGCTGGTGGAACGTGGTGCGCGGGTGGCGCTGCTGGACCGCGATCCTGCAGTGGTCGAGGTGGCCGCCCGCCTCGGTACCGGGCACCTGGGCATTGCCGTCGACCTCGGGAAGATCGACCAGATACAACCGACTGTCGACCACGTTTTCGCTCACTTCCAACGCCTGGATTACCTGATCAACAGCGCCGGCGTGGTGCTGCTGGACAAGGCCATCGAGGTCAGCGAAAGCGCCTGGGACACCACCCTGGATATCAACCTCAAGGCCAGTTTCTTCGTGGCTCAGGCGTGCGCCAAGCACATGCTCGCCCAGGGCAGCGGGCGCATCGTCAACCTCGCCTCCCAGGCCGCCGTCATTGGCCTGGACCGTCACGTCGCCTATTGCGCCAGCAAGGCGGCCATCGTCGGCATGACCAAGGTCCTGGCCATGGAATGGGCGCCGCAGATCAACGTCAACGCCATCTCACCCACCATCGTCGAAACCGCCCTGGGCAAAAAAGCCTGGGCCGGCGACGTGGGTGAGCGGGCCAAATTGCAGATCCCGGCGGGGCGTTTTGCATTGCCTGAAGAAATCGCCGGGCTGGCGCTATACCTGCTCAGCGATGCCGCGCAGATGATCACCGGCGCCAACATGGTGATCGATGGCGGCTACAGCATTCAGTAATTCCATCTTTATGTCGTGAGGTCCTGTCATGTCCACCGTCACCGAACGCACACCGCAACAACTCGCCCCGAGCATCCCGAAAACCATGCAGGCCGTGGTCTGCCATGGCCCGGAAGACTATCGCCTGGAAACCGTCGACGTGCCCACGCCCGGCCCCGACGAGATCCTCACCAAGGTCGAGCTGTGCGGCATCTGCATGGGCGATATCAAGACCTATCGCGGCGCGCCGTCGTTCTGGGGCGACGCCGAGCAACCGCGCTATGTGAAGCCGCCGATGATTCCCGGGCATGAGTTCGTGTGCCGTGTCGTCGCCCTTGGCCCAGGCGCCGAAAAGCGCGGCGTGGCGGTCGGCGACCGGGTGATTTCCGAACAGATCGTGCCATGCTGGGGTTGCCGCTTCTGCAACCACGGCCAGTACTGGATGTGCCAGAAGCATGACCTGTATGGCTTCCAGAATAATGTGCAGGGCGCCATGGCCCAGTACATGATTTTCACCAAGGAAGGCATCATCCACAAAGTGCCGGAATCCATCGCCCCCGATGAAGCGATCCTGATCGAGCCATTGGCCTGCTCGCTGCACGCGGCGGAGCGCGCCAACGTCGACCATGACGACATCGTAGTGGTCGCAGGCGCCGGCACTTTGGGCCTGGGCATCATCGGCGCGGTGCGGTTGCGCAACCCGAAAAAACTCATCGTGCTGGACATGAAACCCGAACGCGCCGCCCTCGCCCTGCGCATGGGCGCCGACGAAGTCTGGAACCCGGCAGAGGTAGATGTGCTGGCGAAAATCCGCGAGATCACGGATGGCTACGGTTGCGACATCTACATCGAAGCCACCGGGCACCACAAGGCGGTCAACCAGGGCCTGGCGATGCTGCGCAAGCTGGGGCGCTTCGTCGAATTCAGCGTGTTCAATGACGAGGCCACGGTCGATTGGTCGATCATTGGCGATCGCAAGGAGCTGGACATCCTCGGCTCGCACCTGGGGCCCTATATGTACCCGCGGGCCATCGACTTTATCGGCAACCGCAAGATCGACATGCGCGATGTGGTGACCCACAAGTTTGCCCTGGCGGACTTCAAGGAGGCGTTTGCGGTGATGGAGCGCGGCGATAAATCGCTCAAAGTTGTGCTTGAACCTTAGAACTTACACAACCGCTTTTACTGTAGGAGCGAGCTTGCTCGCGAAAAACGTCAACGATTACGCGGGCGGTCTGATTTAACGCGGCGATCTTGAGTTTTTCGCGAGCAAGCTCGCTCCTACAGTGAACAAAAACAAGAACACAGGAACCCGCGTTATGAATCGAGTCATCAACGATCCCGACCAAGTGGTCGAAGACATGCTGCGCGGCATCCTGGTCGCGCACCCCGAACTGCGCCAGTACGAGACCAACCCACGGGTCATCGTCAAGGCCAGGCCGTCCGCCCAGGGCCGTGTCGGCATCGTCACCGGCGGCGGCTCCGGGCATGAGCCGGCGTTCCTCGGCTATGTCGGCCCGGGCCTGGTAGACGCCGTGGCCGTCGGCGAGATTTTCTCCTCGCCCACCGCCAAGAGCTTTTTCGACGCCTTCCGCGCCGCCGACCATGGCGCGGGCGTGGCCTGCCTGTATGGCAACTACGCCGGCGACAATATGAACGTCAAGCTGGCGATGAAGATGGCCGCCAGCAAAGACATGCGCATCCGCACCGTAGTGGCCAACGACGATGTGGCTTCGGCACCCAAGGCCGACATCGCCAAGCGTCGCGGGGTGGCCGGGGAAATTTTCATGTGGAAGATCGGCGGTGCCGCCGCCGCCCAGCACTACGACCTGGACGGGGTGATTCGTGTCGCACAGAAAACCGTCGACCATTGCCGCTCCATTGGTATCGGCCTCACGCCCTGCACCATCGCCGCCGTGGGCAAGCCGAACTTCCAGATTCCCGACGGCCAGATGGAACTGGGCATCGGCCATCATGGCGAGCCGGGTATCGAAGTCATCCCGATTGAGTCGGCTGCGGCCATGGCCGAGCGCATGCTCGCACCGATCCTCGCCGACCGCGATTTCAGCCAGGACGACAGTGTGGTGGTGCTGGTCTCGGGCCTGGGTGCAACGCCGGTGATGGAGTTGTACATTTTCTACGCCGAGGTGGAAAAACAGCTCAAGGCCAAGGGCTTGAAGATCCACCGGTGCTACGTCGGCAACTACTTCACCTCCCTGGAAATGATGGGCGTGACCCTGACCCTGCTCGGCCTCGACGCCGAGCTGAAAACCCTGATCGACCAACCCTGCCGTTCCATCGGCATGACCCAGGCGGAGTAAACATGAGCCAGCACTTTTCCACCCGTGACGGCAGCGCTATCGTTGCCGACCTGGTCAGCGTCATCGTGGCCAATCGCGAATACCTCAGCGAAGTCGACGGCGCCATTGGCGACGGTGACCACGGCATCAACATGGCCAAGGGCTTCGCCCACTGCGGTCGCACTATCGAAGGCCGCCAACTGAGCCTGGCGCAAGCCCTGGATGAACTGACCCTGAGCCTGATGGAAGGGATCGGCGGATCCATGGGCCCGCTGTATGGCAGCCTGTTTATTGGCATGGCCGACGAAGTGCGCAATTGTGAAGACATCGACGCCGCGACCTTCGCCCAGCTGTTGCGCGGCGGCTTGACCTCACTGCAGGACATCACCGAGGCGGGCGTGGGCGACAAGTGCCTGATGGATACCCTTATTCCTGCAGTAGAGGCGTTTGAACAGGCACATGCATCCGGGGCGTCTTTCAACGATGCGCTGGAGGCGATGAAAACCGCCGCCTCCCAGGGGCGCGATTCGACCAAGGACCTGGTGGCCAAGATCGGCCGCGCCAGTCGCCTGGGCGAGCGCTCTCTCGGGGTGCTGGACGCCGGGGCGGTGTCGTGTTGCCTGATTCTTACGCGCCTGGCCGACTCGGTGCAGCCGCGACTGACTGCTTGACCTGCTGGATATACCGCGCCACCGCCGGCGCTTTTTCAAAGCGCCGGTAAATCAACGACAACCACGACGACGCCTCATTGCCCTGGATATTGCGATACACCACGCCGGGCAGGCTCACATGCCCGACCATCGATGCCGGCACTACCGCAACCCCCTGCCCCAACGACACCAAGGCCACCACCGCCACCAACCCGCCCGGCTGCGCGCCCAGACGCGGTGCGTAGCCGCCCTGGGCGGCGACATGCAAGGTGCCGCTGATTTGTTCCGGCAGGATAAACGTCTCGTTTTCCAGGTGCTCGCAGGTGATTGCCTTGAGTCCCAGCAGCCATGAGTCATGAGCCAGCGCCAGCACAAAGCCTTCGCTGTCCAGGCGCACCGCCTCAACGCCGTCCGGCAGGGTCATCGGCGAACGGATATAACCGATATCGCAGCGCCCATCGGCCACCGCGCCCGGTAGCGCAGCCATGGCCCATTCGCGCAGGTTCACGTTCACATCGGCAAACGCCTGGCTGAACCCTCGCACCTGGCGCTGCAACAGCCCGCAGTACAGCGCCGAGGCCACGTAACCCAACTCGATATGCCCGATCTCGCCACGCCCGGCGCGCTGGGCACTGCGCTGGGCGAACTCGAATTGGCGCACGGCGGCTTCAGCCTCGCTCAGCAGCGCGGCACCCGCTTCGGTGAGGCTGACTTCGCGCTGCCGGCGGATAAACAAGCGCGTGCCCAGGCTGGTTTCCATGTCCTGGATTTGCCGGCTCAGGGTCGGCGGCGCAATACCCAATTGCTCGGCGGCGCGGGTGAAATTGCGCTGCCGGGCCACGGCCAGAAAGTAACGAAAATGGCGGATTTCCATGGCAGCATTAGCTCAAAGGTAATGAAGTACTTCCTGGCGCCTAACAAAAATTTGATTAGCCAGGGATAAGCTCGTAGCTCCTGAACACTAGAGAGCCCTTGCAATGCAAGTCAACCGAGATTTCCGTATTGCCTACCAGGTAATTTGCTTGTGAGCCGGGTCAGTCCACACCTGACGCTGGTAACCGCCTCCGCTGTCTGCTCGTTGATCGTGCTGGATACCAACATCGTTGCCGTCACGCTGCCGAGCATCGCCCGCGACCTGGGCGCCAACTTTGCCGATATCGAGTGGGTAGTCAGCGCTTATATGCTGGCGTTCGCCGCCTTGTTGTTGCCGGCCGGGAGTATCGCCGACCGCTTTGGCCGCAAGAAAACCCTGGTCTGGGGCCTGGGTATTTTCATCCTCGCCTCCCTGGGCTGCGGCGCAGCACCCACCGCGCTGTGGCTGGACATCGCCCGGGCCGTGAAGGGGGTGGGTGCGGCGCTGCTGCTGACCTCGGCACTGGCATCTATCGGGCATACCTTCCACGATGAAATAGAACGCGCCAAGGCCTGGGCGTTCTGGGGCGCGTGCATGGGCGTGGCGATGACCGCCGCGCCGACCCTGGGCGGCTTGATCACCGAGTACCTGGGCTGGCGCTGGATTTTCTATCTCAACCTGCCGGTGGGGCTGGTACTGATGGCCTTGGTGCTGCGGGCGATCCCCGAGTCCCGCGATACCCGATCGGCGCGCCTGGATCCCTGGGGCAGCCTGGCGTTCAGTGGCAGCTTGCTGTGCCTGATCTGGGGGCTGATCGAGGCCAATCGCATCGGTTGGGATAGCCCGCTGACCTACGCCCGCCTCATCGGTGGCGGGCTGTTGATGGGCGTATTTGTGCTGGCCGAGCACCTGCAGCAGCGACCGATGGTGGACTTACAGCTGTTTCGGCACCCGCGCTTTATCGGCGCCTTGCTCGGCATGTTTGCCTATGCCGGGTGCGCCCAGGTGATGATGACGCTTCTGCCGTTCTACCTGCAGAACGGCCTGGGTTTTTCCGCGATTGCCTCGGGCCTGGGCATGTTGCCGTTTGCCTTGACCATGCTGGTCTGCCCACGCATCGGTGCACGCCTGGCGGGTCGCTTCACACCGGCGACCATGATGGCGAGCGGCTTGACCCTGGTGGGCTGCGGCAATCTGTTGAGTGCGTGGGCCGTGCAGGCTGGCGGGTATCTGCCCTTTGCCCTGGCAATCGCCGTCACCGGTGCAGGCGCGGGGTTACTCAATGGCGACACGCAGAAAAACATCATGGCCTGCGTGCCGCGAGATCGCGCAGGCATGGCCTCGGGCATGAGCACCACCATGCGTTTCAGCGCAATCATGTTGGCCATCGGCGTGTATGGCGCATTGCTGAGCAGCCACAGCGAGCAGTTGCTGAGCGCGAGTATCGACCCGCAGTGGCAGGCGCAGGTGACGGGTATTGCTTCGCGGGTGGTAGCCGGTGATATGCCCGCGGCGCTGGATCTGGTGCCCGAAGCAGCGCGGGTGACGGTGCAACCGCTGGCGCGGCAGGCGTTCGTGGGTGGGTTCAGCGAAGTGTTGTGGGTGGCGGGTTTATTGGGGTTGCTGGGCGCGCTGGTGGTGGGGAGCCTGATGCGCAAGCCGATACCCACACACAGCTGAATGTGGGAAAGGCTTGCCCCCGATGAGCATCGGCACCTACACAACTTTGTAGCAGCTAAATGTAACCACGATGCGCAGCGAGCCGCCCTTGATCTTGATCTGCTTTTGATCTTGATCTTAGGCGCCCCGTTAAACCACGCTGGCCGGAATTCGACAGGGATTTGGGGGGTAAACCGGCAGGGATGCCGGTTT
>NZ_LMGQ01000007.1:183687-264748 GCF_001427465.1 Pseudomonas sp. Root569
CCCGCTGTAAAAGCGGAACCAATAGTGGCCGTTGCCCAAATAACGGATATGTACCCGGTCTGATCCAACATCCTGGTCGGCTGTCAGGCCGCCATCGGGGGCAAGCCCCCTCCCACAGGGGACCGCCTACAACCTGAGGATGGTTACCAGAACCGCTGCTGGGTCAGCCGGCTCCACCAGGTCAGCAATACCCGGTCTACCGAACCGCTGGCCGCCAGGCCCACGCGCTCTTGCAGGCTTTTACGCTCGGCATAGTGCAGGTGAAACACTTCGGCAGTCTTGGCCTTGGTGGCCAGGTATTCATCGCTGGTTTGCAGCTCGTCGACCAACTGTTTGTCGAGGGCGGCCACACCCAGCCACACTTCACCGGTCGCTACATCGTCAATCGCCAATTGCGGGCGGTACCGCGAGACAAAGTTCTTGAACAACTGGTGGGTGATGTCCAGGTCTTCCTGGAACTTCTCCCGGCCTTTCTCGGTATTTTCGCCAAACACCGTGAGGGTGCGTTTGTATTCGCCGGCAGTCAGCACTTCGAAGTCGATATCGTGCTTTTTCAGCAAGCGATTGACGTTGGGCAACTGCGCGACCACGCCGATGGAGCCGAGGATGGCGAACGGTGCACTGATGATCTTCTCGCCGATGCACGCCATCATGTAGCCGCCGCTGGCCGCCACCTTGTCTATGCACACGGTCAATGGCACGCCGGCCTGGCGGATGCGCGCCAGTTGCGACGAAGCCAGGCCATAGCTGTGCACCATGCCGCCGCCGCTTTCCAGGCGCAGTACCACTTCATCCTTGGGTGTGGCCAGGCTCAGCAGTGCGGTGATTTCATGGCGCAGGCTCTCGGTGGCCGAGGCCTTGATGTCGCCGTCGAAATCCAGCACAAACACTCGCGGCTTGGGCTCGGGTTTCTTCTTGCCCTTTTTCTTTTCAGTCTTGCTCTCGGATTTGCGCAAGGCCTTGAGCTGGTCCTTGTCGAGCAGGCTCGACTCCAGGCGCTCGCGCAGGCCCTTGTAGAAATCATTCAGCTTGCTGACCTGCAATTGGCCGGCGGATTTACGACGACCTTTGCTGCGCAGGGCTGCGAAGCTGATCAGTACCACCAGAATAGCGACCACCAGAGTGACGGTCTTCGCCAGAAAGCTCGCGTATTCGGCCAAAAAATCCATATGTCTCCTTAAGAATGCACTGCGCCAGGCGCGGATGGCCTCAGCATACCGACGCCATCGCGCAGGGGCCAGTGATCAAACCGCCAGCAGGCGGGCTCCAACGAGGTTTTAAAACAAGCGTATGTTTTTTCATTGACAGCTTGCAGGCATCCTCATAACCTCGCCAGACTTTCAACGTACCGGGAAAACGGACGTGGGCAGCATCTATCTGATTCGACATGGCCAGGCCTCCTTCGGTGCAGACGACTATGACGTTCTGTCGCCCGTTGGCGTGGAGCAGGCGCAAGTGCTCGGTCGCCACCTGGTCGACCTGGGCCTGAGCTTCGACCGCTGCATCGCCGGTGACCTGCGCCGCCAGCAGCACACCGCCAGCGCCACGTTCGAGCAATACAGCGCCCTTGGCCTGCCGGTTCCGACGTTGGAGACCGACAGCGCGTTCAACGAATTCGACGGCGAAGCGATCATCCGCGGCCTGTTGCCCGACCTGCTCGGCAGCGAACCCGATGCCGTGCACATCCTGCGTAACGGCCCGCAGAACCGCAGCGAGTTCCAGCGTATCTTCGCGCTGATTGTCGAGCGCTGGCTGGCCGGCACTTATGACCCACCGGGGCTGGAAAGCTGGCTGGGGTTTGTCGAACGTGTCCAGGGCGGCTTGCAGCGTATCCTCGAAGCCGCCGACAACACCGACAAAATCGCCGTATTCACCTCCGGCGGCACCATCACCGCCCTGCTCCACCTGATTACCCGAATGCCCGCTGCCCAGGCGTTCGAAATGAACTGGCAAATTGTTAACACCTCGCTCAACCAGCTGAAATTCCGCGGTCGCGAGGTGGTACTGGCTTCCTTCAACAACCATGCCCACTTGCAACTGTTGAAGGCGCCGCAGCTCATCACTTTCCGATGAGCTGCGGCCAACCGTGACCCCAAGGTCACTGGACTCACCATAAAGGATCGAAACCATGACTGACGTAGCCAAAGCTGTAGAAGCAATGAAAGCCAAATTCAACCCAAGCGCTGCCGAAGGCTTGGACCTGGTATTCGGTTTCCGCATCGACGACACCAAGAACTTTTCGCTGGTGGTCAAGGACAAGACCTGCGAACTGCAGGAAGGCGAAAACCCTGACGCCCAAGTGACCCTGGTCATGGACAGCGAAACCCTGGAAGGCATCGTCGACGGTTCCACCGACGGCATGCAGGCATTCATGGGCGGCAAGCTGCGCACCGAAGGCGACATGATGCTGGCGATGAAGCTGAGCGAGCTGTTCCCTTCCTGATCCAAGAGCAAGCCTTGATCCCTGTGGGAGGGGGCTTGCTCCCGATCGCGGTTTGTCAGTCGCCTCTCAGTTGACTGCCCCACCGCTATCGGGAGCAAGCCCCCTCCCACATTGGGTCTGCGGTGGTATTCAGATTCTGGGTTGCAGCAACAACGCCACCAATGCACTCCACCCCGTCTGGTGTGATGCCCCCAACCCCCGCCCCGTCTCCCCATGAAAATACTCATGGAACAACACCAAGTCACGGCTGGCCGGGTCCGCCTCCAGTTGCGCATACCCCGCCATTGACGGTCGCAGGCCATTTTCATCGCGCAGAAACAACCGCGTCAGACGCTCGCTGAGGCTGTCGGCCACTTCTTCCAGGGACGACAGGTAACCGCTGCCCGTCGGGTACTCCACGGAAAAATTATCTGCGTAGTACCGATGAAACTCCCGCAACGATTCAATCAGCATGTAGTTGACCGGCATCCACAGCGGCCCGCGCCAATTGGAGTTGCCGCCGTACAAGCGTGAATCGGATTCGCCGGGCTGGTAGCTGGCACACAGGGTGTCACCATTCATCTTCAGCGCCAGAGGCTGTTCTGCGAAAGCCTTGGACAGGGAACGCACGCCAAAGGCCGACAAGAATTCATTGTCATCCAGCATACGCCGCAGCAGATCCTTGGTCCGTTCGCCGCGCAGCAACGCCAGCAACAGGCGATTGCCCTGCCCTGGTTCGTTCCAGCGTGAGACCAGTTTGGCCAGGTCCGGTCGGTGATGCATAAACCCCAGCAGGCGCTCGCGCAACCCTGCCAGCCCCTCATGCTCGCGCTGCTCCAGCACCAGCACCGCGAACAACGGCATCAGGCCAACAATCGAACGCAAACGCACCGGTTCATTCTGGCCGTCGGGGTGATGCAGTACGTCGTAGAAGAACAGATCCTGCTCATCCCATAGGCCTTCGGCGCTGTCGTCGACGCGGTTGATGGCGCCGGCGATATACAGGAAATGCTCGAAAAACTTAACCGCAATGTCCACATACACGGCATTACGCTTGGCCAACTCCAGCCCGATACGCATCAAGTCCAGGGCATAGGCCGCGACCCAGGCGGTGCCGTCGGCTTGATCCAACTGGTAACCCGCTGGCAGCGCGGCGGAGCGGTCGAACAAGGCGATATTGTCCAGGCCCAGGAAACCACCCTGGAACAGATTGCGGCCCTCGGCGTCCTTGCGGTTGACCCACCAGGAAAAATTCAGCAGCAGCTTGTGGAAGATCCGTTCGAGGAAGTCCATGTCGCCGACGCCGGTCAGCGCCTTGTCCTGCTGATACACGCGCCAGCTGGCCCAGGCATGCACGGGTGGGTTGGCGTCGTCGAAGCGCCACTCATAGGCGGGCAGCTGGCCGTTGGGGTGCATGAAGCGGTCCTTCACCAGCAACAACAGCTGCTGCTTGGCGTAGCCCGGGTCGATCAGCGCGATGGCCACCGCCTGGAAGCCCTGGTCCCAGGAGGCGTACCACGGGTATTCCCAGGTGTCGGGCATGGACAGGATGTCGAAGTTGGACAGGTGCCGCCAATGGGTATTGCGCATATGCAAACGCTCGGGCGGCGGCGCAGGCAGGGCCGGATCGCCGTCGAGCCACTGGTTGACGTCGAAATAGTACAGCTGCTTGGACCACAGCAAGCCGGCCAGGGCCTGACGTTGCACATTGCGCGCATCGTCATCGGCGATGCCTTGTTGCAAGGCTGCGTAGAAGTCATCGGCCTCCTGGCGGCGCTGTTCGAACAACTTGCGTGCGTTGACCTCGGGGGCGCCCACAGGAGCAAAGCGCAGATAGAGGCTTTGGCTTTCCAGGCCCGCCAGCTCCAGGCTGAATCGCGCCGCCACCTTGGTGCCCGCGTTACCGCGGATGGCCCCTTGATCACCCTCCACCACGTAATCGTTGATGCCATCCTTGAACGGCCCGGGCGTCGGCTGCCCGCCCAGTTTGGCGAAGTTGCTCTCGTTTTCGCAGAACAGCCATTGCACGCCGTCCCGGCCCCAGGCGCTGAGATGACGATCGTCCAGTTCATGATGACGGGCCAGCACGCGGTCGCCCTCCAGGGTCAAGCTGGGCTTGGGCGCATCGAAGGTCCAGCTCCAGTCATTGCGCGCCCACAACTGGGGCAGCACCTGCAGGCGTGTTGGTTGGGCCGAACGGTTGTGCACGGTAACGCGCATGAAAATATCGTCGGGCTGGTGCTTGGCATATTCGACAGTGACGTCGCAGTAGTGGTTGTCTTCAAACACACCGGTGTCGAGGATTTCATACTCGGCATCGCCCAGCCCGCGGCGGGCGTTTTCGGCGATCAAATCGGCATAGGGAAAAGCGGCATGGGGGTATTTGTACAGCATGCGCATGTAGGCATGGCTCGGTACGCCATCGACGAAAAAGTACAGCTCCTTGACGTCTTCACCATGGTTGCCCTCGGCGTTGCTGAGGCCGAACAGGCGCTCCTTGAGAATCGCGTCGCGCTCATTCCATAGCGCCAGGCCCAGGCACCAGCGTTGCGCTTTATCGCTGAAACCGGCCAATCCGTCCTCACCCCAGCGATAGGCGCGACTGCGCGCCTGTTCATGGGGAAAGTAGGCCCAGGCGTCTCCATCGGCGCTGTAGTCTTCGCGCACCGTGCCCCATTGGCGTTCGCTCAGGTACGGGCCCCACTCGCGCCAACGCTCGGCGTCTTGCGGCGCCAGGCGCTGGCCTTCAATCGTGTCCAGCAGGCGGGTTGCGGGTACGGCCGTCATTGAGTCCTCCATCACCTACACAGTGAGGATCAGTGTAAAACCCAATGACGCCCGGTTGCACATGAAGACTTGAGAAGTGGGTGTAGTTGAAGATCGGGCGGGTTGATTTTCTCATGTACACCTCATCATTCATTTGCAGAATGAAGTCCAGAGGAATCTTCGTTTGCAAGCTGGCCTGCGGCTCAACAAAATCACGCAAAGGCCACTTTCATCGCCATAGCCATCAGGAATTTTTCTATGCACGCCACTGCACATGTCAGCCCCGATGAGATCCGCAAGGGCTTTTCCAAGGCCATGTCCGACATGTACCGCGATGAAGTTCCGCTGTACGGCGCGCTGCTGGAACTGGTGGCCGAGACCAATGCCAGTGTGCTCGACCATGAACCGCGCCTGGCGCAACAGTTGCAACGCACCGGGGAAATCCAGCGCCTGGACAGGGAGCGCCACGGCGCCATCCGCCTGGGCACCGCCGCGGAACTGGCGACCATCAGCCGCTTGTTCGCAGTGATGGGCATGCAACCGGTGGGCTATTACGACCTCACCCCCGCCGGGGTGCCGGTGCATTCCACCGCCTTTCGCGCCGTGCATGAACACGCACTGCAAACCAGCCCGTTTCGCGTGTTCACCTCATTGCTGCGCCTGGAACTCATCAAAAACCCAACGTTGCGCACGTTCGCCGAAAGCGCCCTGGCCAAGCGCTCGATCTTCACCCCCGGCGCCCTGGCGTTGATCGAGCAAGCTGAAACGCAAGGTGGCCTGAATGCCAGTGACGCCGAGGTTTTTATCCGCCAGGCCCTGGAAACGTTCCGCTGGCACCACGCCGCCACGGTAACGCGCGCGCAATACCAGCAACTCAGCGACCAGCATCGCCTGATCGCCGACGTGGTGGCGTTCAAGGGCCCGCATATCAACCACCTCACCCCGCGTACTTTGGACATCGATCAGGTGCAGGCCGCCATGCCCGGCAAAGGCATCACGCCCAAGGCGGTGATCGAAGGCCCACCGCGGCGCCAATGCCCGATCCTGCTGCGCCAGACCAGCTTCAAGGCCCTCGACGAACCCATCGCCTTCACCGATGCCCACGGCAGCCACAGCGCACGCTTCGGCGAAATAGAACAACGCGGTGTCGCACTGACGCCAAAGGGCCGTGCGCTGTACGACCAACTGCTGAACGTCGCCCGCGATGAACTCGGCGCGTTCCCCACTGAGGCCAACGCCGAACGCTATGTGCAATTGCTGGAACAGCACTTCCAGGCGTTCCCCGATGATCATGGGCAGATGCGGGAACAGGGCCTGGCGTACTATCGGTACTTCGTCACCGACAAAGGTCTGGCAGCCCGCGGCCAGGCCGACCAGCCGCGTGACTTGCAAGCGCTGGTCAACGCTGGTCACGTGGCGGTGGAGCCATTGGTGTACGAGGATTTCCTGCCGGTGAGTGCGGCGGGGATCTTCCAGTCAAACCTGGGGGATGCGGCGCAAAGTCATTACGCCGCCAACTCCAACCAGGCGCAATTCGAACAGGCGCTGGGGCGCAGGACGATCGATGAGTTGCAGCTTTACGGTCAGACGCAGCAGCGTTCCATTGATGAATGTTTGGGCACACTGCTGGCATGAAATAGGGTGTCCTCCCCGGCTCAGCGGCACAATCCTTGCGCCACAACAGTCCCCAGAGCCGGGTGGACGGGGCGCATCATAAAGACTGAGTCCTACAATGTCCCGCAGGTAAATCTGAACAAATATTGCCGCATTGCTGTTAACCCAAGCGCCCTACAATCTCGTCTTTGATCAGCAGCCGCTTCTTCTTAAGGTTTTCCACATCCTCATCGCTGGCACTGGCTTTTTCTGCTTTAAGCACCTCCCCGTCCGCAACGTCATATTGCGTGAGCAACGCGTCCAGCCGCTTGTCACTCGCCCTGCGTTCGTGAACGGCTTCCTTGCTCAAACCCAAGTCCTGATACAGGTCGTGTTTCACTGGCATGGCGTACCTCCACAAGTTATTCAATGGCCTACGCCCATGAAACTAGCCCATTCCAAGCGGTCTTGTCATGTGCCAGGTCAATACGCGTCCGTTCGTCGTAACCCTGGCGATGGGATCAAACCTTTGCCGTGCCCTGCCCTCCACTATAGATCGCCACCCGAGGGAGAACGGTTTTATGAATCACGTTGCCACTGCTGCCGACACCCAATGCATCAACACTATTCGTACCCTGGCCATGGATGCCGTGCAGAAGGCCAACTCGGGCCACCCGGGCACGCCCATGGGCCTGGCGCCAGTAGGTTACACGTTGTGGAGTCGCTTCCTGCGCTATCACCCCGAGCATCCGGACTGGCCTAACCGCGACCGTTTTGTGCTGTCAGTGGGGCATGCATCGATGTTGCTGTATTCGCTGTTGCATCTGGCCGGTGTGGTGGAAATTGACGCTCACGGCAAGCGCTCCGGCCAGCCGGCCATCAGCCTCGACGATATCAAGCAGTTCCGGCAGATGGGTTCCAAGACCCCGGGCCATCCCGAGTACCGCATGACCACCGGCGTAGAAACCACCACCGGCCCGCTGGGCCAGGGCTGCGCCAACAGCGTCGGCATGGCCATGGCCGAACGCTGGCTGGCCGAGCGTTTCAACCGCGACGGCCAGGTGCTGTTCGACTACGACGTGTACACCCTGTGCGGTGACGGCGACATGATGGAAGGCATCAGCAGCGAAGCGGCGTCGATGGCCGGCCACTTGAAGTTGGATAATCTGTGCTGGATCTACGACAACAACACTATCAGCATCGAGGGCCACACTGAGCTTGCGTTCAGCGAAGACGTGATCAAGCGCTTCCAGGCCTATGGCTGGCACACCGTGCACGTCACCGATGCCAATGACTTGCAGGCCTTGAGCGTGGCCCTGGAAACCTTCAAGGCCAACACCGGCGCACCGACCCTGATCGTGGTCGACAGCGTGATCGGCTACGGTTCGCCACATAAACACAACACCGCCGCCGCCCATGGCGAGCCGCTGGGCGAGGACGAGATTCGCTTGACCAAGGCTGCCTATGGCTGGCCGCAGGATTCGAGTTTCCTGGTGCCCGAAGAGGCCCGTGCGGTATTGCGCGATGCCCTCTACGAACGCGCCGAGCCGCTGTATGCCGAGTGGAACCAGACCCTGGCGTCCCTCGACCCGCAACGAGCCGATGAACTGCAGCGCATGCGTGCCGGAGAAATGCCCGAGCAGTGGCAAGCACACCTGCCGAGCTTCGCCGCCGATGCCAAAGGCGTCGCCAGTCGTGCCTCGGGTGGCGAAGTGCTGAATGCCTTTGCCCAACAGATCCCGTGGCTGCTGGGCGGCTCGGCGGATTTGTCGCCCTCGACCAAGACCAACCTCACCTTCGACGGCGCCGGGCGTTTCAGCGCCGACGACTACAGTGGGCGCAACCTGCACTTCGGTATCCGCGAACATGCCATGGGCGCGATTGCCAACGGCATGGCGCTGTCCTACCTGCGTCCGTACACCTCGACCTTTCTGGTGTTCAGCGACTACATGAAACCGCCGATCCGCCTGGCGGCGATCATGGAACTGCCGGTAATCTTCGTATTCACCCATGATTCCATCGGCGTAGGCGAGGATGGGCCAACGCACCAACCTATCGAACACCTGACCCAACTGCGCGCCACCCCGGGGCTGCTGACCCTGCGCCCGGGCGACGCGAATGAAACCCTGGAACTGTGGAAAGTGGCCCTGGCCCAAACCCACCGGCCAAGCTGTGTGGTGCTGTCGCGTCAGGCGCTGCCTACGCTGGATCGCAATAAGTATGCGCCAGCCTCCGGGGCAGCCAAGGGTGCGTATGTGCTGGCCGGTGCGGATCAACCTGAGGTTATTCTGATCGCCACAGGCAGTGAGGTCAGTCTCGCAGTGGCTGCCTATGAACAGCTCAAGGGCGAAGGCGTTGCCGCGCAGGTGGTATCGATGCCGAGCTGGGAACTGTTTGAAGATCAAGACCAGGCTTACCGCGACAGCGTCTTGCCGCCAGCAGTAAAAGCCCGGGTGGTGGTGGAACAGGCAGGTCCCTTGGGTTGGGACCGGTATGTCGGGCAGACCGGCGCCAAGGTGGTGATGAACAGCTTCGGCGCGTCGGCACCGTTGGCCAAGTTGCAGGAGAAGTTTGGGTTCACCGTGGAGAATGTGGTGAAGCTGGCCAAGCGACAAATCCAACTGACAGAAGAATAATCTAAGTGTGGGAGGGGGCTTGCTCCCGATGAGGGCGTGTCAGTGATACATCTGTGACTGACCCGCCGCTATCGGGGGCAAGCCCCCTCCCACATTTGAACATCATCACGCTTTAGACCAGCTCTCTGGCCAGATAGGGCGCCGTGCGGCTGTTCTTGCTTTTGGCGACCTTCTGCGGTGTGCCACACGCCACTACCTTCCCGCCCAGGTCCCCTGCCCCCGGGCCGATATCGATCACCCAGTCACTCTGGGCCACTACGCGCATTTCATGCTCCACTACCACCACGGTATGCCCGGCGTCCACCAGCTGATTCAACTGGATGAGCAAGCGGTCGACGTCCTTGGGGTGCAGCCCGGTTGTGGGCTCGTCGAGTACATACAACGTAGCGCCACGGGCATTGCGTTGCAGCTCGGTGGCGAGCTTGATGCGCTGAGCCTCACCGCCCGACAATTCGGTGGCCGGTTGGCCAAGGCGCAGGTACCCCAGGCCGATATCGCGCAGCACTTGCAATGAGCGCAGTACACCAGGCTGGTCGGCAAATACGTCCACCGCCTGCTCTACTGTCAGGCCCAATACCTGGGCAATGTTCAAGCCCTGCCATTTGATCGCCAGGGTTTCAGGGTTATAGCGCGCACCATGGCAGGTCGGACATGGCGCATACACGCTTGGCATGAACAACAGTTCAACGCTGACAAAGCCTTCACCCTCGCAGTTCGGGCAACGGCCCTTGGCGACGTTGAAGGAGAATTGCCCGGCGTCGTAATCGCGCTTCTTGGCCGCTGGCGTGGCAGCGAAGAGTTTGCGCACGTTGTCGAACAGTCCGGTGTAGGTCGCCAAGTTGGAACGCGGCGTGCGGCCGATGGGTTTCTGGTCCACCTGCACCAGCCGGCGGATGTGTTCCAACCCGGCGCTGATATGCCCGCCGCTGGCTTGCGGTGCGGCGTCTTCCAGGCTCGGCTCGTCGTCGATTTCCAGTACACGCCCCAGGCCCTGGCCCACCAGTTCCAGCAGCGCCTGGCTGACCAGGCTGGATTTGCCCGAGCCGGAGATACCGGTCACCGCTGTAAAGCAGCCCAGCGGGAAATCCACTTTCAGGTCGCTCAGGTTATTACGCGTCACGCCTTCCAGCTTCAGCCAGGCACTGGGTTCGCGGCGCAGCGGATTCGAAGGGCGCTGTTCGGCGAACAGATATTCGCGGGTCTGCGATGCCTCGACCTGTGCCAACCCCGCAGGCGGGCCGCTGTATAGCACTTGCCCGCCATGTTCACCGGCGGCGGGGCCGACGTCGATCAGCCAGTCGGCGCGGCGCATGGTTTCCAGGTCATGTTCCACCACAAACAGCGAATTGCCCGCGGCCTTCAAGCGCTCAAGCGCGGTGAACAGCGCTTCGCCATCCGCTGGGTGCAGGCCCGCCGAGGGTTCATCCAGCACATAGATGACGCCGAACAACTGCGAGCCCAATTGGGTCGCCAGGCGCAGGCGCTGCAATTCCCCGGACGACAAGGTCGGCGTGCTGCGCTCCAGGGACAGGTAGCCCAGGCCCAGGTCGATCAAGGTGCTGACCCGCTCGAGCAGGTCTTGGGCGATGCGCTGGGCCGCCAGGCGTTTTTCCACCGACAGCTTCATCTTGTCCTGCCCGGCCGCTACCGGGCGCAGCAACTCGGCCAGTTGCGCCAGGGACAGTTGCGACAATTCACCGATATCCACCCCGGCAAACTTCACCGACAGTGCTGCTTGGGTGAGGCGTTTACCGTGGCACAACGGGCAGGCACTGCCTTGCATGAATTGCGACACGCGCTTTTTCATCAGCGCGCTCTGGGTATGGGCGAAGGTGTGCAGGATATAGCGCCGCGCGCCGCTGAACGTACCCTGGTAACTGGGTTCAAGCTTGCGCTTCAAAGCATCGCGGGTCTGCTCTGGGGTGAAGCCGGCGTACACCGGCACGGTCGGGGTTTCTTCGGTGAACAGGATCCAGTCGCGTTGTTTTTTCGGCAGCTCGCGCCACGGGATATCCACGTTGTAGCCCAGGGTTACAAGAATGTCGCGCAGGTTCTGGCCCTGCCACGCCAGCGGCCAGGCCGCCACCGCACGCTGGCGGATGGTCAGGGACGGATCCGGCACCATCAGCGCTTCGGTCACTTCATACACCCGGCCCAGGCCATGGCATTGCGGGCACGCGCCCTGGGGCAGGTTCGGCGAGAAGTCCTCGGCATACAGCATGGCCTGCCCCGGCGGGTAACTGCCGGCGCGGGAGTACAGCATGCGGATTAAGCTCGACAAAGTGGTGACACTGCCCACCGAGGAGCGCGCACTCGGCGTGCCACGTTGCTGTTGCAGGGCCACGGCCGGCGGCAAACCTTCGATGCTGTCCACATCCGGCACCCCGACCTGGTCGATCAAGCGTCGCGCATAGGGCGCCACCGATTCGAAATAACGGCGCTGGGCCTCGGCATACAAGGTAGAAAACGCCAGGGAAGACTTGCCGGAGCCGGACACGCCGGTAAATACCACCAGGGCATCCCGGGGAATATCCACGTCGACGTTACGCAAATTATGTTCGCGGGCGCCACGCACCCGCACGAAGCCCGAGGGCTGGGCGGTGACCGGAGGGATGTTGCGCGGTGAAGTCATGGGCAACCTTGTCTTGCGTTGAGCACCGTGCGCACGCGTTGCGTCAGGGCATCGGGGCTATAGGGTTTGCTCAGCAGATGGATATCGGCGCTGAGCAGATGATTGGACGACAGAATGTCGCGGGTATGGCCGGAGGTGAACAGCACCGCCACCGGCGGGTTCTGCGCCCGGGCCCAGTCGGCCAGGTCGGTACTCTTGACCCGGCCGGGCATGACCACATCGGTGAAGATCAGGTCCGGCGCCAAGCCGCCGTGCAACGCTTGCATAGCGTGATCGCCATCCTCGGCGGTGAGTACGGTGTAGCCCGACTGCTCCAGCAACTCGACCACGGTCAGGCGCACGCCTTCATTGTCCTCGACCACCAGAATGGTTTCCTGGCCGCCGCCCTGCAGGTCCAACTCATTCTGTGCGTCGAGGCATTCGGGCTCCAGGCTGTGGGGGAAATACATCTGCACCACCGAGCCCTTGCCCTCCTCGCTCCACATGTCCACATGCCCGCCACTCTGGCGCACGAAGCCGAACACCATGCTCAGCCCCAGGCCGGTGCCCTGGCCTTCACGCTTGGTGGTAAAGAAGGGTTCGAATGCACGTTTGAGGGTCGCCTCGGACATGCCCACACCAGTGTCAGACACCGCCAGGCGCACATACTCGCCGGGCTTGATGCTTTTACCGATGCAATCGCCGGGGTTGAGGATGATATTTTCGCCAGTGATACGAATCACGCCTTCGCCCTGCATGGCATCGCGGGCGTTGATCGCCAGGTTGAGCAGCGCGTTTTCCAACTGGTTGCGGTCGACGTTGATGCACCAGGAATCCTGGGGCAATTGCACATCGATATGAATGGTTTCCCCCAGCGCCCGTTGCAATAGCTCGCCCAAGCCGGCGTAGATGCGTTGCGGGTTGTACACCGCCGGCGACAAGGGCTGGCGCCGGGCAAACGCCAACAGTTGCGAGGACAGCTTGGCGCCACGTTCCACCGCGGCAATCGCGGCGTTGACGCGACGTTGCACCTGGGGGTTGTCCGGCTCATGGCGGGCGAGCAAATGCAGGTTGCCGGCGATCACTTGCAGCAGGTTATTGAAGTCATGGGCCACGCCGCCGGTGAGGCCGCCAATCGCCTCCAGCTTCTGGGACTGGCGCAACTGGTCTTCGGCAGAAGAACGCGCCTGCACTTCGGCGGCCACCCGCTGTTCAAGGTTGTGGGTGAGTTCCTGGCGCACGTGCTCGGACTTCACCAGTTCAGTGGTCTCGACCACGATCGCCAGCACCCCGGCCGGTTGCTGGTCATCACCGGCAACCGGACTGTAATAGAGGTCCAGCCACACGGTTTCCGGCTTGCCGTTACGCGACAGCACCAGGTCCTTGTTATTGAAGGACAGGGTGCCTCCCGCCAGGCAGGTGTCCACCACATGGCGGTTGAACTCGGCCACTTCCGGCCAGCCCAGCTCCACCGGCGTGCCGAGCAGGTACGGGTGCCGGCCGCCGGCAAAGGCTGAATAGCTGTCGTTATAGATCATGTAGCCCGCACGTCCCCACAGCATCACCATTGGCACCGGCGAAGCCAGCATCATCTGTACGGTACAGGCCAGGCTGGTGGACCAGCGGTCAATGGGCCCCAGGTCAGTGGTCGACCAGTCAAATGCGCGAATACGCTGGGCCATTTCGCCGGCCCAGCCGTCACAGCCGTGAGGGTTGGATAAAAATGGCATGGTTCAACTCTGCGCAAAGAGGACAATCGCAACTTTTGGAGCGCACCGGCGCGAGATGGTTTCATCTTGTATAAATTAGGTGGTCGTGAACGCAGAAACCAGCGGCCTCAATGAAAATCCCGGCTGCGCACAGTGATCCCTGCCAGCAGCGGCGTCAGGTCAGTCAAGCGCCCGGCGATCAAGTGCCGTACCTCGCCTACCGCCTCCCAGCGGCCGTCCACCTTGAGCAACCGCGAGCCCACCAGCGCCTGGCGTTGGCGCTCGGCCAGGTCACGCCAGACCACCACGTTGAGGTTGCCGAATTCATCTTCCAGGGTGACAAAGGTCACGCCACTGGCCGTACCGGGGCGCTGGCGACCGGTGACCAGCCCGGCAATGCTGACGTTGCGCCCATGCTCCACCGTCAGCAGCTCCTGGGAACTGCGGCAGCGTCGCTTGCGCAACTCGCTGCGCAGCAGGGCCAAGGGATGCGGGCCAAGGGTGGTGCCGAGCGTGGCGTAATCGGCCTGCAAGTCTTCGCCTACGCTGGGTGCGGGTAACGCCACCACCGCTTCCTCGGGACTCGGCAAACCGGCAAACAAGCCGAGCTGCTGATGTACACCGGCCACGTCCCAACGCGCCTGATGCCGGTTGCCGGCCAGGGCGCGCAAGGCACCGGCATCCGCCAGCAGCGCCTGGGCCCGGGCATCCAGGCCGGCGCGTGCATCCAGGTCGGCGATGTCGCTGAAGCGTTGCCGCTGGCGGGCCGCTTCGATACGCCGTGCGTCTTCCTCGCGAAACCCCGAGATCATGCGCAAGCCCAGGCGAATCGCCGGCTGCTGGCCGTCGATGGGTTCCAGGCTGCAATCCCAGTCACTGGCCTGCACATCCACCGGGCGGATCTGCAAGCGGTGGCG
Source organism: Pseudomonas sp. Root569 (assembly GCF_001427465.1). Taxonomy (NCBI): domain Bacteria; kingdom Pseudomonadati; phylum Pseudomonadota; class Gammaproteobacteria; order Pseudomonadales; family Pseudomonadaceae; genus Pseudomonas; species Pseudomonas sp. Root569. The sequence continues at coordinate 198,342 of NZ_LMGQ01000007.1, forward strand.
CCGGGCGTCCTGCAGGATCTGGTCGGGGCTGTAGAAGCCCATGGGCCAGCTGTTGATCAGGGCACAGGCGAAGGCTGCCGGTTCATGACACTTGAGCCAGCAACTGGCGTAGGTCAACAGGGCAAAACTGGCGGCGTGGGATTCGGGGAAGCCATAGCTGCCAAAACCCTTGATCTGCTCGAAAATCTGCGCGGCGAAGGCTTCGGTGTAGCCGTTCCTGAGCATGCCGGCGCGCAGCCGTTGCCGGTGCGGCTCGAGCCCGCCATGACGTTTCCAGGCGGCCATGGAACGCCGCAGCTGGTCGGCCTCGCCGGGGCTGTAGTCGGCGGCGACCATGGCGATCTGCATCACCTGCTCCTGGAACAACGGGATGCCCAGGGTCCGTTCCAGCACCACTTTCAATGCCGGCGAGGGATAGGTCGTGGCCTCTTCCTTGTTCCGTCGGCGCAAATACGGATGCACCATGCCGCCCTGGATCGGCCCGGGGCGCACAATGGCGACTTCGATCACCAGATCATAGAACGTCTGTGGCTTGAGCCTGGGCAACATTGACATCTGTGCCCGCGATTCAATCTGGAACACACCGATGGTGTCGGCCTTGCTGATCATCGCGTAGGTCGCCGGGTCTTCCTTGGGAATGCTTGCCAGGCTCAAGTCCTGATTGCGATGACGGCGCAGCAGGTCGAAACAGCGGCGGATTGCGCTGAGCATGCCCAGGGCGAGGATATCCACCTTGAGCAGGCCCACCGCGTCGAGGTCGTCCTTGTCCCACTGGATGATAGTGCGCTCGGCCATGGCGGCGTTTTCCACCGGCACCAGGGTATCCAGTGGGTATTCGGAAATCACGAAGCCGCCAGGGTGCTGGGACAGGTGCCGGGGAAAGCCGATCAATTGCTGGGTCAGCGTCAGCACGCGGCGCAACAGTGGGCTGTCCGGATCGAAGCCGCTTTCACGCAGGCGCTCCAGGGGCGGCGCGTCGTCACTCCAGCGCCCACAGCAGTCAGCCAGGGCATTGATCTGGTCTGGCGGCAACCCCAGGGCCTTGGCCACATCCCGCACCGCGCCGGCCGCGTGGTAGCTGCTGACCACCGCCGTCAATGCCGCGCGGTGGCGGCCGTAGCGCTGGAAGACGTATTGCAGCACTTCTTCGCGGCGTTCGTGTTCGAAGTCGACGTCGATATCCGGCGGCTCGTTGCGCTCCTTGGACAAGAAGCGCTCGAACAACAGGCTGGTCAGGCTTGGGTTGATCTCGGTGATGCCCAGGGCAAAGCACACCGCCGAATTGGCCGCCGAGCCTCGGCCCTGGCACAGGATCGAACGGCTGCGGGCAAAGCGCACAATGTCGTGCACCGTGAGGAAATAGCTTTCGTAGCCCAGCTCGCTGATCAGCTTCAACTCTTTATCGATCTGTTCCAGAGTCTTGGCATCGACGCCCTTGGGCCAGCGCCGGGCAATGCCTTCTTCGGTGACCGCGCGCAACCAGGAGGCGGCGTCATGGCCGCTGGGTACCAGCTCCCGTGGATAGTGGTAACGCAGCTGGCTCAGGTCGAACGTGCAACGCCGGGCGATCGCCAGGGTTTCGTCCAGCAGTGCTTGCGGGTAGAGCTCGCCCAGGGCGTCCAGGCTACGCAGGTGTCGCTCGCCATTGGGGTGCAACAGCGTGCCGGCGTCGGCCACCGCTACGTGGTGGCGGATGGCGGTCATGGTGTCTTGCAGGGCGCGACGCCCGCGAGCATGCATATGTACATCGCCGCAGGCCACGGCGGGGATGTGCAGGCTGGCGGCCAATTGCAGGCGCTGTTCCAAGTGGCGTTCGTCGTCTTGGCCGCAATGCAACTGCACCGCCAGCCACAGGCGCTCGGCGAAGGTACGGCGCAGCCATTGGATCGAGGCTTGGGTGTCCTCGTCTTGTGCCACCCACAGTGCCAGCAAGCCGGGCAGCGGTTGCTCGAAATCTTCCTGCAGCAGGCGATAACGACCTTTTTCGGCGCGACGCCGGGCCAGGGTGATCAACCGGCACAGGTGCTGGTAGCCGCTGAGGTCTTCCACCAGCAGCACCAGTTTCAGGCCGTTTTCGAGGCGCATCTCGCTGCCGATAATCAGCGGCAGGTCTACCGCCTTCGCCGCTTGCCAGGCTCGCACAATGCCTGACAGCGTGCATTCGTCAGTGATTGCCAACGCGCTGTAGCCTTGGGCTTTGGCCCGTTCGAACAGTTCCAGGGCGCTGGAGGCACCGCGTTGGAAGCTGAAGTTGGACAGGCAGTGCAGCTCGGCGTAACTCATGCACTACTTTCCCCTGTAGGAGCGAGCTTGCTCGCGAAAAACGTGAAGCCGCAGCGTTCCTTCAGGATGCCAGCGTTATCGTTAACGACCTTCGCGAGCAAGCTCGCTCCTACAGGGTTCATGCAAACCAGCCTTGCAGCCACAGCCCATCGCTGTTCCCGACGTTGCGGTAGGCCCAGCCTTGCTGGCCGGCGCGGGTCTGGATCAGGTAGTAGTCGCGGCGCACATCGGCGCCATCCCACCAGCCGGTTTCGATGCGCTCCGGGCCCATGAGGATGTGCACGCCTTGCTCGCTCAGCAAGGTGGGTTCGTGCAGCAACCAGCCGGGGCGCCGGACCTTGCTCAAGGTTGGGCAGGCGCGGCTGTCGGTCGCGGCCTGCCAGGCGCATTCGGGGCGGTGGTCGGCGTGGAAACGCAAGCCCTGCACGGCGTCATCCCCCAGGCGCGCACGCAGGCGTTCGCGCAATTGTTCCCACGGCAGGGTTTGTTGCGGGCGGTCGTCAAACAGGTCCTGGCGCTGCGGCACGAACACCGGCAAGTCCTCGGCCACCAAGCGCAAGCCGCGCACCGGCGAGGTGACCTGGACCTGCTCCAGGCGCCCCCGAGCCAGCTCGAACAGCATCAAGGGCTCGCGTTCGGCGCTGAGCAGGCCGACCTTGATCACACTGTCGGGTGCCTGGGCATGTTCCAGGTGCAGGTCGAAGCGCTGCACGCCACTGTCGCGCCCGCAAAGGAAGGCCGACAAGTCGCCGGTCAAGCGGCGCAAGGGAAACAGCAGCGCCTGGTGGGATTGCACATCGAAGTTCAACTCGATGCGCGCATCGAACTGGTCCGGGGGCTGATAGAACTCCAAGGCCAAGGGCCGTTGCCCGCTCAAGACGTCGAGGTGCTTGAGCAGGCTGGCGTCAAAGCGCCGCGCCAGGGTGTGCCGGGGCAACGCCTGCACCTGGGCCAGGGTGCGCAGGCCCATGCGCGACAAGGCCGTGGCGGCCTGCGGCTCGAGGCCGGCGCGGTCGATGGGCAGCAGCGCCAGGGCGTGCATCAAGGCGCTGTCATCGGCCACGGCCAAGCCATCGTAAAGGTTCGCCAACACCCTTGCCGCCGCAGGATTGGGCGCAGCGACGATGCGGTGACGAAAGCCAAGCTCGGTCAACTCCTTGCGCAAACGCGCCTCGAACTGTGGCCAGGGCCCGAACAGGCCCAGGCTCGACTCGATCTCGAACAACAAGGCCCGCGGGTAATACAGGCTGACCTGGGAGCTGAAACGGTAGGCCCAGGCGGCGAGCAACTGCTGCAGGCGCTCGATCTCCAAGGTGTCGTATTCGACGCAGGCAAAGCTTTTGGCCAGGGCATGGGCCGCCGTCAAGGATTGGCCGGGGCGCAGGCCCAAGGCCCGGGCGGCGGCATTGACGGTTTGCAGCACCCGCCGCTGCGACGTGCCGGCCAGCAGTGCCAGCGGCTGGTCGGGCTCGGGATGCACACGCTGCGCCCCGTCCAGCGCCAATTGCGGGAAGACAATACACACCCAACGCATGGCAACCTCAATGCCCCGCCAGGGCAATCGGCGCCGGATGGGCCAGCCCGCCCCGGCACTTGAGCACCCGCACTTGCGCGGGCCGGGCCTCAACCGCCAGGCGCAATGCCGCGGGCGATGCATTGACCGCCTCACTCAAGGAGCGCCAGGCAAACGCCAGGGTCTGGCCGGTTTCCGCCGCGACTTGCAAACGCCGCAAGGCCCGGTCATCGGCCTTGCGCGGCCAGCACAGCACCGCACCACAACTGCCCGAACGCAGGCATTGTTCCACCGCCCACAATGCGTCGCGCTCCTCGGCCTGGATGATGGAAAGCTTGCGCACATCCACCCCGGCGTTCTGCCAGGCGTGGGGGTACGGCCTATAGGGCGGCGCCACCAGCACAATGCGCTCGCCCAGAGCCGACAAGCGCGCCAGGGTCGGCAGTACCAACTGCAACTCGCCCACACCGTCCTTGGCCATCAGGATTTCACTCAAGGCCGCTTCCGGCCAGCCGCCACTGGGCAGCACCGCATCCAGCGCCGCCAGCCCCGTAGGGTGCACGCTGGCCGGTGGCGCGGCGGGCCGGCCCTTCCAGACTCGCCCGCCATTGAACAGCGAGTCCAGGGCAACCACGGCGCCCATCAGCCTTGCCTCACCAGGCCGCAGAACACCCCTTCGATGGCCAGGTCCTGATCGGGTCCGACCACGATGGGTTGATACGCCGGATTACGTGGCAACAGGCGAACCCGGTCGCCGCTGCGCTCGAAACGCTTGATAGTGACTTCACCGTCCAGGCGCGCCACCACAATCTGCCCGTTCAAGGCTTCGACGCTGCGGCGCACGCCCACCAGGTCGCCGTCGAGAATGCCGTCTTCGATCATCGAATCGCCCTGCACTCGCAGTAGGTAGTCGGGGGTTTTCGCGAAGGTGGCAGGGTCCAGTTGCAAGCGGCTGTGCACTTCGGCATCGGCCCCAATGGGCCGGCCTGCGGCCACTCGCCCCAGCACCGGCACATCCAGCCACTCGGGACGCTCGGGTTGATTAAGCAGGCGAATACCACGGGCCTGGTTGGGGTTGACCTCGATAAAGCCAGCTTCGGTCAGGGCCACCACATGCTTGCGGGCGACGCTGCGCGAGGCGAAGCCGAACGCCTCGGCGATCTCGGCGAGGCTGGGAGGCTGGCCTTGTTGCGCGATGCGGTCGCGGATAAAGGTCAGGATGGCGGTACGGCGGGGGGTCAGATTCGTCATGGAGTACATTTGTACTCTTATGGGAAATTTCTGACAATTACCGTCAGTCGGGGTTGAGATTAGCGAGGTGGTTGCGCGACTCTGATCTGGGAGCTTGATTTCATAACGGTCTGATTGACTGCACCCGGTAAAAAATGTGGGAGGGGGCTTGCTCCCGATGGCGGTGGGTCGGTCCTAGATGCGTTGCCTGATACTCCCTCATCGGGAGCAAGCCCCCTCCCACATTGGATCGCAGGTGCGTCAGTGGGATCATCGGCGGCTGTCGGGCCGCTGCGCGAGCAAGCTCCCTCACCAGCCTTCTTTCAGCATCTTCAGTTCAAGGTGCTGCAACAACATGATCGTCTTGCCATCCACAATATCCCCACTCTGCACCATCTCCAGTGCCTGCTCGAAGCCCAGTTCAAGCACCTCGATATCCTCACCCTCCTCCGCCAGGCCACCGCCCGCCCCCACCCGATCCCCTGGCTGGTACTCTCCCATGAAGAAGTGAATCCGCTCAGTCACCGAGCCGGGGCTCATGAACGCCGCGTAGATTTTCTCCACATACCCCACGCGATACCCGGTCTCTTCCTCGGCTTCCAGGCGAATGCGTTCTTCAGGGCTGGCGTTATCCAGCAACCCGGCCGCCGCTTCGATCAGGTAGCCGGGGTAGTCGTTGACGAACGTGGGCATGCGGAACTGACGGATCAACAGCACCGTGCGTTGCCCGCGGTTGTACAGCAGGATCGTCGCGCCGTTGCCGCGGTCATACACCTCGCGGGTCTGGGCTTGCCAGCTGCCATCCCGGCGACGCAGGTCGAAGCTGTATTTTTTCAAGAGGTACCAGCTGTCCGATAGGGTTTCTTCGGCGGTGATGCGAACGGGGCTGTTGTCCATGGTGGGGCCTATGCAGGTGGGAACAGGTTCAGTGGCGATGGCTGCCGTTGAGCCGACCACCCTATCAACCTGCGCCGGGATTGTTCAATGCTGTAACACTTTGCTCTGCTACAACCGTCGCATTAATGCCTGCGCGCTCGGGCCATCTGGTAAAACCCGTGCTTCGCTTTTGTCCTGGAGCTTTCATGTCTTCTCGCTTTATCGCCCGCCTGGGCCTGCGCTGGCTGCCCCTGCTGTGCATGGCTGTGCTGATCGTCGGCCTACCCGTCGGCTGCGCCGTGCTGCAGCACAAGGAACGCGAACTGGTGTTTCGCATCGAGCCGGGGACCGCCGGCTGGTACACCGGCCTGCCCAAGGCCGTGCAGGAATTCGAACTCAGGCCCGCCAGTTTCAAATCGGGGCAGAACATCCATGGCTGGTGGTACCCGGCTGCGAACAAAGATGCGCCGGCCATCCTCTACCTGCACGGGGTACGCTGGAACCTCACAGGCCAGCTGTTTCGCATCGAGCAATTGCATGCCCTGGGCTTCTCGGTATTGGCCATCGACTATCGCGGCTTCGGCCAAAGCCACGGCGACCTGCCTTCGGAAACCACCGTGTACGAGGATGCACGCATCGCCTGGGAGCGCTTCCAGACCCTGCAACCGGACCCGGGCAAGCGCCTGATCTACGGGCATTCCCTGGGTGGCGCGGTGGCCATCGACCTGGCCGCCGAACTGGGCAAGCAGGTACCGCTGCCGGTACGTGGGCTGGTGATCGAATCCACGTTCACCTCCCTGGCGGATGTGGCCACAGCCGTCAGTAACACGTCGTTACCGGTGCGCTGGTTGCTGTCGCAGAAGTTCGATTCCATCGACAAGATTGCCGACATCCACATGCCGTTGCTGGTGGTTCATGGCCTCGACGACCGCTACGTGCCACCGCGTTTCAGCCAGCAATTGTTTGAAGCCGCCCAGCAACCAAAGCACCTGTTGCTGGTGCCGGGTGCCAGCCATAACAACAGCATGAGCCTGGCCGGGCGTAGTTATGGCCAGGCGCTGGACAAGCTGATGCACACCAAGATGCCCGACCCGGTGGTGACTCATTCCACAGCGCGCGACAACGCGTCATAAACAGGCTTTTCGGCACTGGGTTCGCGCTTGGCTGTCAAGCGCAAACCCTGCCCATACTGGCCCGAAACAGAAGTTGATCAAATAATGACCTGCATTGAAATCGCCAACGCTGCCGGGCCTTCGTAAAGTTATCCACAGAGATACCCACGGTTTTCGTGGACAACTCTTTTTATTTTTTTACGATTTTTTTGCTCAGGCAACACATTCAGGAAAGCTCCCGGGCAGCAAAATCTCGCGGTTCACATCACGTATATCGTTATAGCCACACAGCGCCATCGACACGTCCAACTCTCGGGCAATGATATCCAGCGCCTTGGTCACGCCCGCCTCACCCATCGCTCCCAGGCCATACAAGTGCGGGCGACCGATCATGGTGCCCTTGGCCCCCAGGGCGATGGCCTTGAGTACGTCCTGGCCGGAGCGAATGCCCCCGTCGAGCCACACTTCAATGCGCTTGCCCACGGCCTCGACGATCGCCGGCAGTTGGCTGATGCTCGACGGCGCGCCATCCAGCTGACGACCGCCGTGGTTGCTTACCACCAGCGCATCGGCGCCGGAATCGGCCGCCAGCCGCGCATCTTCCACATCGAGGATGCCCTTGATGATCAACTTGCCGCCCCAGCATTTCTTGATCCACGCCACATCGTCCCAACTCAGGCGCGGGTCGAATTGCTGGGCGGTCCAAGACGACAGCGAACTCATGTCGGCCACGCCCTTCACATGCCCGACAATATTGCCGAAGCCACGGCGCTGGGTGCCGAGCATGCCCATCACCCAGCGTGGTTTGGTCATCATGTTGAGGATATTCGGCAGGGTCAGCTTGGGCGGTGCCGACAGGCCATTGATCAAGTCCTTGTGGCGTTGCCCAAGAATTTGCAGATCAAGGGTCAGCACCAGCGCATCCACCCCCGCGGCCTTGGCACGCTCGATCAACCGCTCGATAAACCCGCGGTCGCGCATTACATACAGCTGGAACCAGAACGGCTGGCCGACATGCTCGGCGATGTCTTCCAGGGAGCAGATGCTCATGGTCGACAAGGTATAACGCAGCCCGAATGCGGCAGCGGCACGGGCGGTGAGGATCTCGCCATCGGCATGCTGCATGCCCGCCAGGCCGGTGGGCGCCAGGGCCACGGGCATGGCCATGTCCTGGCCGATCATCGTAGCGCGGATCGAACGCTCATCGATATTGCGCGCCACCCGTTGGCGGAACTGGATGCGCGCAAAATCACGCTCATTGGCGCGATAGGTGCTCTCAGTCCAGGAGCCTGAATCGGCGTAGTCGTAGAACATCCGTGGCACGCGTTTTTGCGCCAGCTTGCGTAAGTCTTCGATGGTTGTGATCAACGACATCGGGTCACCTCTCCCTGAACTGAGGCAAGAGATTAACCGGCGATCGGCTGCGCAGCCAACCACCGGCTCGCAACCAACGTTTTATTGGCTAAGAGGTGCAGCGTGCGGCATAACCAGATGTTCGCTGTTCACCATCAAAAGAGCGTCCATCACCGCATGGCCGCTGGCCGTATTATCGAAGATGCACCAAGTGGGAACACCCGCCGCAGCCGACGCCTCCAACAGCCGCGCATAGGCCTGCACACGCTGCGGGCCGTAGGCGCTGTGATAAATGCGCGGCGAGCCGTGCAGGCGCCAATATTGCACGCCTTGCCAGCCGGCGCCCGGGTCGATGACGGCCGGGTCGGCGTTTACCCGGCCTATCTGCATGTCCAGCAACATGGCCTCGGCGTCAAGCCAACTGGGGTGACGCGGCTCCAGCACCACGGCGCCGGCAAAACGCTGGCGCAGTGCAGTGAAAAAACCTGTGGCCAACGCTGGTTCATAGCGCAACGAAGGCGGCAGTTGTACCAGCAGGCAGCCCAGCTTCTGCTCCAGATGCAGGCACTGTTCAAGAAACTCATCCAGCGCGGTAGCGCACCCTTGCAAGCGCAGTTCATGGGTAATGCGCTTGGGCACCTTGACCGAGAAACGAAATACCGACGGCACCGACTGCGCCCAGCGTGCATAGGTCTTGGGCAGGTGCGGATGGTAAAACGAACTGTTGATTTCCACCGCGTTGAAGCGCGAGGCATAGCGCTGCAAGTGAGTGCCCTCTTCGGCAAAGGCCGCCCAGTGCTCGCGCGGCAGGCTCCACCCCGCACATCCCACATACACAGGTGCCGTCAAAACAGCACCTTGGCTGCATCGCGCATGAAAATCTCGATGGTCTTGGGCCCGACCCCGTCAAACTCGCCGAGGCGCTGTTCGAAGGCGTGACGGTTCTCGCTGGCGTGTTTGATCTGGGTGATCTTGCCCGCGTACTCGGCATTCAATTTGGCACTCAGGTCCAGCAGGCGCTGGGCGGTGGTTTCGTCGTAGCGTACGTAGTGGGCACGCCCCAACATCGAAACCAGCTCACGGGAGGTGCAATGCTGCAGCTTGCGCGCAGTATCGCGGCCCTCCTCTTCGATAATCACCCGATACGCCTGGGCCGCAATCGGCGCCTGGATACGCTTGCCCATCAGGAAGCTGGCGATAAACCATTTAAACAGGCTGGCGTCATCGTCAGGCGTGAGTTCGATGCCCAGTTCAAACGCCGTGATCGACTTGGCCATGCTCAGTGGCCCAGCTTGCGCTCAGCCTTGTCGGCCTGCTCATTGATGGCGTCAGTCTGGCGCTCGGTTTCCTTGATCGACGTCGGGGTCAGGACCTTGTCGACGGTTTCTGTCTTTGGGTCCGGATGCTCAAGGGTCTGCCCCTTGGCGGGTTTTGCGGCTCCTTTCTGGGCGTCTTCGGAGCTGATGGGATTGGGGGTTTTGTCGGCAGTCTTGGGGTCAGTCACGGTGTATCTCCTGGCAGATGCGAGCCTGCGAAAATTGGCAGGCACTTATGCAGAAGAGCCCGACGAAATTCGATAGTTCAAGGAAATTGCCCTCGTCACCGCTGGCGAAAAAAACGCAAAAAAAATTTAAACCTTTTGCGCGGCCGCCGGCTCAACACTCAGGTAACGACATCACGTCATCCATAAGGAGATGCACCATGACTAGCAAGCTGATGAAACAGATGGGCCTGACCTTCGCACTGGCTGCGGGTTCGATTTCCGTTGCCATGGCGGCGACCTCCAATGACTTCGTCGACAAGGCCGCCCAGAGTGGTATCACCGAAGTCGAGGCCGGCAAGCTCGCCCTGCAAAAAAGCAGTTCGGCTGACGTGAAGACCTTCGCTCAGCACATGGTCGACGACCACACCAAGGCCAACCAGGAACTGATGGCACTGGCCAAGAAACATGATCTTGAAGTGCCGGATGATGCCGCGCTCATGGACAAGGCCAAGAAAGCCATTCTCGAGATGCGCGACGAATCCTTCGACAAGGCCTATGCCAACAACCAGGTCAATGCCCATGAAGAAGCCGTCGAACTGTTCAAGAAAGAATCGACTTCCTCGGACAACGCCGAGCTGAAGGCTTTTGCCAGCGAGAAGCTGCCGACCCTGGAAAAACACCTGAAAATGGCCAAGGAGCTGCAAAGCAAATACGCCAAGTAATTCACTCACCCACACAGGAGATATCCGCTCATGAGTGCGCAACTCAACGGTAAGAAAATCCTGATCATCACCTCCAATACCGGCATCGAGCGCGACGAGCTGCTCAAACCCTTGGAAGCCCTGCGGGGCTACGGCGCCACCGTGACCCACGCTTCCAGCAAAGGCGGCACCACCCAGACCTTTGTCGGCGATACCGAAAAGGACGGCACCGTGGAGTCCGACGTGCAATTGTCGGATGTGGTCAGCGGCAACTTCGATGCGCTGGTCATTCCGGGCGGCACGGTGAATGCAGATACCTTGCGCCAGGACGCAGCAGCGCTGCGCTTGATCAAGGACTTTGCCGACGCCGGTAAAACCATCGCGGCCATCTGTCACGGGCCATGGGCTCTGATCGATGCTGGCGTGGTCAAGGGCAAGACCCTGACTTCCTATAAAAGCGTGCGCATCGACCTTGAAAACGCAGGTGCTGCGGGTGTGGTCGATGCCGAGGTCAAGGAGTGCAAGGCCAACGGCTGGACCTTGATCACCTCACGTACGCCGGACGACTTGCCGGCGTTCAACGAGGCGATTGCCAAGGCTGTCGCCGGCTGATCACGAGATAAAAATCTCCAGGACGCTGGAGATCCAAATGTGGGAGGGGGCTTGCTCCCGATAGCGGTGTTTCAGTCAACTTATGTGTAGCTGACTCACCGCCATCGGGAGCAAGCCCCCTCTCACATTTGGCCCGGGGCAGCATTGTGCAATCCTGCGGGAGCCCGACCATGCAAGCTGCACGAAAGCCAATCATTGCTTAACTTATAAATAATTGATTTTAAACATAAATATTCAGAAGAAAAAGTTGGTACGCCTGATGCAATAGCCTTAATACGAGGCGTGCATTTCGACACGCCCGTCCACTACCGTGAGGTTCTACATGAATGCCATCGACCTTCTCAAAGCCGACCACGAGCGCGTGAAGACCCTGCTGACCCAATTGAGTGAATCCACCGAGCGCGGGGTTAAAAAGCGTACCGAGTTGCTGGCCAAGCTCGAGATGGAAATCACCCTGCACACCCAGCTCGAAGAGGAAATCCTCTACCCCGCTTTCCGCAAAGCCGGCGGCAAGGAGCAGGACATCATGTACCACGAAGCCAAGGAAGAGCACCGCACCGTCGACACACTGGTGCTGCCCGACCTGAAGCAGACCGACCCATCGTCCACCGAGTTTTCCGGGCGGGTCAAAGTGGTCAAGGAGTTGCTTGAGCACCACATCGAAGAGGAAGAAACCGAAATGTTCCCCCAGGCCAAGAAACTGCTGGGCAAGGCGGTGCTAGACGAACTGGGCGCCGAAATGGAAGCGATGAAAGCGGCCTATAAAAAGGCGCACGCCAGCAAACCGTTGGCTGCCTGAGGGCCTGGCCCAAGTGCTCAGCCATGGCGGCAGAAGCAATCACAGGCGCCCGATCCGATAGCGTCTGCGTGCTGTGGCTTTTCTACCGCTATCACAACAATGCCCCGTATCTTGCGATACGGGGCATTGTTAAACACACTACCTGTTGGCATGCAGCCAACCCTGCACCTCAGTCTTTACGCGCTGAGGCCATCTCGCGCTTGGGCCCGAACAGCGCCCACACAATCAAGCCCAGCAACGGCACGAAGATCAGGATCACCAGCCACAGCCCCTTGGTCTCCCAGCCACCAGTGCTGCGTAATACGACGTTGATTGCCCACAACTCCGCCAGCAGCAGAACCACCGCCAATACGATCCAGATATAGTCTACTTGCATGAATCACCTCCTGAGGTCTATGCATTAGGTCAAGTATCTGGCCTGAGGGTTCCATCCAATTTAAACCTGAGTGCCCCAGCGCCTGACGGATTACACCTTGATATCGATTTGCAAGTCGCCCGCCGTGTCATCCGCCACGGACAGGCTGGCCAAAGGATCGGGATGCCCTTCGGCTTTACGACCTACACTTTTTTCGATACCCGGCTTTTGATAAACCCCGATGCCAATGCCACCGGTCAACTCGGCAATACCGGGCACGCCTTCGGAGGTGTTCATGTGTGAGCGGCCGACCCAGACGACCGACTTGCCCCCCAGTTCATTTTTCAGCACTTGCTTGGCACCGTAATAGTTCACTTCGTCAAGACGTTGCCTGGACAATGCCATACGCTCGGGGGAAGCTCTGGGGGAGTGTTGACAGGCCGTCGAAATAACCTGGGGCGTCTGCGTGCCGGGTCAAATAGCGATGTTCAAGGGGCATGACCTCGATGCCATATTTCTCAGCGGCCGCCAGTACCTCTTCGTAAAGCCTGACCCTTTCTGGATTGCCGTGCCTGAGCGCTCTGTCATAGTTAAGCCCATACTCATCCAGTGAGATACCTTCCATGAAGATAGCTTCGACTTGCCCTTCCTTGAGCGTCGGCATGGCGTCACGTATCACTATCAGGGAGGCGATTTCATCGTGATTATCGCCAAAGACCAATACGTCGGTTTGCTCTAAGGCCTTGGCGACCAATTCATTAGGTGTCTCACCGGCGATCTCGGGAATTGTGGGCCGTTGTATACCACCACCTTGGACGAAATCTTGAAGGTGACCGTTTTTTTCGAGTGTGAATTTCTGCCGGGTGAACTTGATCCTATCCGGTGTGAAATGGTCGGGAATCAGTGCTCCATTGGTTTGCTTGCTCGTTACGTATTCATCCATAGGCAAAGGGACCCTGGCGGCGGGTTTCGCCGGGCGGGCGCTTCTGCTCAGTGGGTTGTGCCGCACGCCCTCCGTCCTGCTGGCAACACGCAGGATGGGCGACTGCGGAATCAATGTATTGCTTGAGGAAAACGTCATGGGCGGGCCATAAGGTTTTTGCGTCAGCGCATCGTAGGCATACCATTGCCCATTGTGTTGCACAGCAGAGCCCTGCACCGCTTGCTCGTCGATCTTGAAGGTGCCGAGTGCCGCAGCGTCGTAGCGGTTGCTCGCCGCGCGCAGTGCGTCGCGCCCCGTCGTACCCTTGAGGGTTCGCAGGCCGTTGCTGGCGGTAGTGCCGGCCTCGTAAAGCACCTTTCCCGCACCCATCACCACGTCACCCACGCCTTCGAGTGGGTTGAGCTCCTTGAGCAACGGCGGCACCATGATCTTGGTCACCTTGAGCGCCTTGCCCAGCGCCGACCCAGTACTGCTCAAGGCTCTTCCAGCCTTGGCCGCGGCGCCGAATCCTGCGGTGATAAAACCGAAGATATCAAAGGCCACATCGTTGATCCCTTCGCTGTAGTTACCGTCCCTGAAATTGACAATGGCCGAGCGAAACGGAATCAGGTCAAGGAAGGCATCCCTCAAAGTGTGGGTCTGTTCGGCGCGCTGCTCGGAGGACGTGGTACCTGCCGCGGCTTTGCGGATGGCGGGGTTGTCGAGATCCAGCGCCTTGACGATCGAGTCAGCGATATGGTGGGCACGCGGGTTGACGAACATGTATGGCGCAGACGCTGTAGACGCTTGTTCTTCATCGAGGCGGTCGCGTTTGTAGCTGTCGGTATTCACCCAAGTCAGCGCCGGATTGAACGGCAGGTAGCTGGCGAACGTACGCAGCCCTTCCACGGTTTTACTTTTATCTATGTCGGGGAAGAACTCCTCGACCTTGCTGACTTCGTCCGCCACGTATTCCGGGTCGCGTGGCACAGGCCTGTTGCCGATATTCCTGATAACGCCTTTTTCCGTATCAAATTCATACTTGGAAAGCGTGCTGCCGTTTTGCGCCGTGACCAGTATTTTTGGGCTGGTGTGGAATAACGTCGGTCCGACAAAAGGGAGCGTACTGATCCTGTAGCTTTTCTCCTGGTAATACTTGAGTTGCCCGGTACTGAGGTTCTTCTTGTCTTCAGGCGACAGGTTGGTCAATGCATTGATGACCGACAGCTTCTTGATTTGTTTATGATTGTCCGTAGCCACTGAGAAGGCTTTATCGAAGGTTTCCTGAATATTGAACGCCGGGCTTTTGGTAAAGGCGACAAACGCCTTGAGGTCAACTCCCTCAGTGCCTTTCTTGATACTCCAGCGGCTGTCCATCTGCACCTGTTCCATGACGATATCCAGCATGGAATAAGGCTTGCCGGGCTTGGGAGGAAAGGTATCGGATAGCCTGGAAAACACCTTGTCCTCGAAAGATACGGTGTCGCCAAAGGTCTGCTTGAGCAAGTCCATGGCCATCTGCCGACGATCGGGCATCACCGTGTCCTGCAAGGCCGAGCCCTCTTGGAGGGTCGCTTGCTGATGCATAAACGCCGCATGAACCCTATCGATATCGGCCTGGGTATAAAGCGCGTCGTCCTTGGCATCGAGCAGGTTATTGGCCACTCCCCAGTCCACCAGCGCTGCCCTTTGTGCCGCCTCGGGGGCGGCGCCCAAGCCAGCCGCGTTGACCATCACTTCGGCAAAGTTGTTCCCCGTGCCTGCGGCGGCCACCGCGATGCACAGATTCGCCCAGGCCTGGCTGCCGTAAAGCACCGTGTCGGGAATATCCTTGACCAGGAACTGCGGCGCTGCCCGCATCAACAGCGCATGCGCCGCCGTCTGGGCCAGAGCCGGTGAAACCCGTTCGGTATCGATCAAATGCTGGCGCAGGCCTTCGACAACCACCGAGGGCGGCTGGAACGCATATTGAGGCGCCGCCAGGTCGAAACCGGCCACCCGATTGCGCCCAGGCGTGGTGATCGACTCCGGATCCAGCGCCAGCTGGATCGCAGCCAGGGTGTAGTCATTGACGCTGGTGTCCGTGGCGATGCCATTCAACTTGGCTTGTGCGGCCCGGCCCAGCGCCTGCCCCTCGCTGGAAGTGACCAAGGTTTCGAGCACCTTGACCGGGTCTTCCAGTGCCGCGCCCGACAGTTGCACATGCCGGTTCAAATAGTCCAGCAAACCCTGTGCCGCGGGCTCTTGAGCTGAATCCGAAGCTTGGCTTGCCTGTTCAATCGCGGTTGCCCGAAGCACCTGCTGCTCGCTGGCACTCAAGGGTATCGGCCAGGACAAGGCGCCGCCGAAGTTGCCGAACGGGTGCTGCCGGGCACGCCCCGCCACGGTGCGTGCCAGCGCCAGCAACTCGCTTTGGGTCGTGGGCAAAGGCAGCCCGTTTTCAACCATGAAGGCTTCCAGGGTCACCGCCTTTCCAGGCTCCAGGATGTAGGGCACATGCTGGGCCGAGCCCGGGGCCACATTCATCGGCGCGCTTTTCAACACCGCCGCCACCTCCCGCGGTGTAGCCGTTTCCGGCAGGCGCTGGGCAGCCAGGGCAAGTTGTTGTGCCAGGTATTGCCAGTTTTTCTGGTTCTCCACGTGTTGGCCCAGCGCCTGGCGCGCATCCAGGCTATCCAGGCGCTCCAGCAGGCGTTCATTGCGAGCCCACAGCGCATCGCTGCCGTCGAAATGGGGCGCCAGGTCAGCTCCTTGCTCCAGCCCCTCCAGCAGTTGCTGTACACCTGCGGCAATCACGTCGTTGTGCAGTGGCGCCAAGGCCTGGCTCAATTGGTTTTCCCAGCCAGACTTGAGGCTGTGCTGAGTCGCCAGGGGCAGGCTGTGCTTGAACTGCTGCGCGGCGTCTGGGTCGTCGGCGATACGCCGGCGAACCCTCTGCAAGGCCTGCGCCGGGGTATTGAATACCTCGAAGCCATCACGCGGGGTATACAACACCGTAAGGCCTTGTTGATCCCCAGGCTGCAAGGTCCGGTCGGCGTCGGGGCTGTCATACCGACGCGTCGGTGACGACCCATCGTCGCGAGTGATCAGGAAGCTGCCCGCCATCAGCGTGCCGTCAGGCATGGGTGTATCGAGCTTGAGCGGGTAGACCCCAGGCCGTTCGCCATCCGGTATGGCGCGTTCACGCTCGGCCAGGGTGGGATGTTCGAACGCGGTATCGATCAGCGCCTTGGCGGCCAATGACAACGTGCCGTCCTCTACAAGCAGCGCGGCCAGGGTCGAAAGCATTTGCCGATGAATGGCCAACAGCTGGTTTTGCGCGGGCTCAGGGTTGACCTCCCCCGGGCGCGCTTCAGTCCAGAACCGCGAAGGGCTCAACGGCGACGGTTCTTCAGAGGCTTGGCCTGGTTGTTCCGCCGGCGAGTCGGTGCGGGTTGGCTGCCTGTCCATCAGGCCCTGGATTTGCTGGTTGAGGGCCTGGTACTCGTTGAGCAGCAGGCGTTGGTCGGTGATCTGCAGCCCGCTTAGCAGGCCTGAACGATTGGCGCGTACGGGCGCAATCCCCTCCACCTCCGCAAGGGTCGATGCGTGCAACGACAGAGGGCTGAGGGGGGGTGAAATAAACTCCAGGCGCGGACGATGGCTGGCGATAGCAGTGGACATTCGAGTGTTCTCAGATGAGTGAGGCCATTCGTCCCTGATGACAATCGGTGTAGTGATCTTCCTTAACGTGCCTCGCCTGGGTGAGATCTTTGCACTGCCAGGTTCCAGTAAATCCTGTGAGCAAAGATGAACAGATCGATACCCGTCGCTGGAAACGCGACTTCGGATCCGCCTGAACAGCCGTGGGTCCCATTACCGCTGCAAGAAGCCCCGGGGGTCGAACACCTGGAGGTGACGAACGCCTGGGGCGGCGGCTCGGCTATATGGTGGTGGTAAGTCACGTTGCGTACGGTCAAGCCACGAGGGTCGATGACCGTCAGCGACAGGGTGTTGTGATGCAAGGAAGTCATGCACTCAGACCCGGCGAACCTTGCCCAGCATACGCCGCAACACCCGGGTATCGCCTCGCAGCGCGTGGAGGATCACCGCACCGATGTGACCGACAATCAACACCAGCATCGCCCACCCCAGTTCGCTATGGAAATCCCGGCCCAGGTCGATCATCCACTGCACTTTCTCACCCTCGAACCCCTGCATGATGGTCAGGCCAAATGCCGAGAATTCCCGCCCGGAACCGTACTGGCGCAGCAGCCCGATAGTCGGGATCAGGAACATCAACGCATACAGTGCGCCATGCCCGAATGACGCCAGGCGGTTGACGCTCGGCGGACGGTTGTGGCGCTGCAGCAGGTTCCAGCCGGCCCGTAGTATCAGCAGCACCAGCAATAGCAGGCCCGCGGGCTTGTGGTAGGGCCATAGCAGTTTGTCCAGCGCAGAATCGGACGCCAGGTAATGGGCCACTGCCGTGCAATAGCTCCAGGTGAACACCAGAGCCATCAGCCAATGCAGTGTTCGGCTGACAGCATCGTAGTGATCATCAGGGGAACGGGGTGTCTCGAAAGTATCCTTCATCGCGGCCTCTTTTTTTTTTGATATCGAAGGTGAACATCGCACTCCTGCCGGTAAAAAAACACCATTCCCATAGGCAGTAGGAAAAATCAGGTAATTCCTACAAGCTCATTAAATACCACCAGGGCGACGCCGTTAGCCGCGTCGCACAGCGCCTCAAGGCACCGGTAACCACGCGCTGAAACCCGCCTGGCGGGTCAATGGGCACCAGGCAACGTCCCCTGTCGGAGCGGGCAACAGCTGGCGCTCAACACCAGGTAACGGCACGCCCTTCCAATCGAAAACCCTTGTACCTTGCCAGGCCAGCACTATGCCCAGGGCCTGGCTTTGATCGGTATTGACCCAACACGCCGCCGAGGCTGCCATAAAGGCTTCGATAGGCTCGTCGTCGATCTGCGCCCGGTAAGTCGAGCCCAGCAGCCAGCGGCACACGCTCAGGTGGTAGGTCCAATCCAGCGCCGGCTGATTGCGGTAGGCCCAGGTCATGAAACTGCGAAACAGGTTCAGCCCCTCCGGCGGGTCGAGCTTGAGCAGTGCCGGGCAGATATCAAACAACGTGTGCCAATGGGGCAGCAAGCGTGCATCCAGGTGCACGAAACAGCGGGAATTACTCGGGTAGTCGGGCAGCGCCGGCTCGCTGCGCAGGCGGCGGGACGCCTTGCTGACCAGGCGGCTGGCGCCTGCAGGCAATTGATGATTCATGGGTCGCACTCACAGTCGTGACGATAGAACGCCCCCTGGTCACAGGGGGCCCAAGGCACACGTCAGAAGTCTGGGGAAGCGCGGGGGTTGGCCGAGGGCCAGGAGTAACGCGGTGGCGCCTTATTGCGCCGCTCATGGGCAGGACGCGGGGTTTGCGCCTGGCCCAACAGCCAGGCCAGGCCAATCAGGAAGACGATGGCGACGGTAACGGCGCTGCACACCGGGCAGGCAAAGTAGTTCGAGATGTTGCTGGAATTCGGGTTAGCCAACCCTTTATCGGAAATCGGCGACTGGCCGCCGTCGGCTGAACAGAACAGGCCACCGATGCCATTGAGTTGCTGGCCCATCATCTGACCATGCCCTAAACCGCAGGCGAACAGGTTCATCAGCACGCAAAAGTACAGGGCCCAGGCGATCAGCGAACGGTCACAATGGCGCAATTTCATGGCGGCGACTCTACCACCGAAGCCGCAAAAGGATGAAGTGCGGCGCGCCCCTGTGGCAGAACGTCGCAGATTACGTGGGCCAGCCAGGGTTGCTAGACTGTGGGCCCTCCTCGTTTCTACGTTTCAAAGCCTGGCTTTCAAAGCCTGATGTGTAGATCCAGAGCAATGCAGGCGTTTCACAGGATGCACAGTTAATGAGTACGTTATTCACCCGCCGCAAAGTGCTGACCGGCATGGGCCTGTTGGGCCTGGGCAGCCTGCTGGGCGGCTGTGACTACAGCCCCAAGCTGAATTTCAAATACGGCAAGGACCTCAGTGACAAGATCATGGGCCGCACCTTCAAGCTCAAGAACACCGACGGCGAAACCGTCACCCTGAGTTCGTACCGTGGGCTGATGCCGGTGGTGTTCTTCGGCTTCACCCAGTGCCCGGCGGTCTGCCCGACGACCCTGGCCCGCGCCGCCCAGGCCAAGAAGCTGATGGGCCGCGACGGTGAGATCATGCAGGTGGTGTTCATCACCCTGGACCCCGAGCGCGACACTCCCGAAATCCTCGACAAATACGTCAAGGCCTTCGACCCCAGCTTCGAAGCGCTCTACGGCACCCCGGAAGAAATCGCCGTGGCCGCCAAGGAATTCGGGATCTTTTATGAAAAGATCCCTGCCGGCGACACCTACACCCTGTCCCACACCGCCACCAGTTTCGTGTTCGACACCCGTGGCAACCTGCGCCTTGGCTTGCAGGCATCCCTTACCGCTCAAGAGTGTGCAGAAGACCTGCTCACCGTCATGGAGGTCTGCTAATGACTGCCGTTCAACACCTCAAACGCTTGACCCTGGGCCTCACCCTGCTGGGCATCGCCGCCCACGCCAGCGCCCAGGTACTGGTCACCGACGCCTGGGTGCGCGCCTCAGTAGCAGGCCAGCCGTCCAGCGGCGCGTTCATGACCGTCACCGCCGACAGCGACAGCCGGCTGCTCAGCGTGGCCTCGCCGGTGGCCAAGGACGTGCAGATCCATGAAATGAGCATGAAGGACGACGTGATGCGCATGGGCCCGGTGGACTCGGTGGCCCTGCCTGCTGGCAAAGCCGTCAAGCTCGACCCGAACGGCTACCACGTGATGCTGATGGGCCTGACCGGCCAGATCAAGGAAGGCGACCAGGTGCCGCTGACCCTTACGGTGCAGGATGCCAAGGGTGAAAAGCAGACGGTTGAAGTAAAGGCTGCCGCCCGTGGCCTGGATGGGATGGACCACAGCAAGATGGACCATAGCAAGATGCATTGATTGGGCTGTGGCAGAGGGCCCTTTGTAGGAGCGAGCTTGCTCGCGAAAAACGTCAACGATAACGCGTGCTTCCTGAATGAACGCGGCGCCTGTGAGTTTTTCGCGAGCAAGCTCGCTCCTACAAAAGCCTTAACTGACTGGCATTAGGACAAGCCCCACATTTTGACCGAATACAACCAATCCAAAAATACTTGTTATCCTGCCGCTCCAACCCACATGGACGCGCGCCTATGCAGATCGCCCCCGCCTTCATCCTGCACCAGACCGAGCACTGGCTGCTCAATCACCACCAGGCGTCAAAGCTGCCGGGCTACCTGATGCTGGGCGCCCAGGCACAGATCGATTCGCTCGCCGATATGCCTGACGCCGCGCTGGCCGAACTGGGCGGCTTGCTCGCCAACATCCAGCGCGTGATGCAAGCCCAACTCCAGCCAAAATGGTTGTACATCAGCCGTTACGGTCATATGCCAGGCTTGCCGCTGCACTTTCACTTCATCCCCGTCTATGACTGGGTAGAGCAAGCCTTCTGGCAGGATGAACGCTATCGCACACTGCAGCGTTTTGGCGCCCAGGAACTCCAGGAAACACTGACCGATGGGGCCGAACTGACCCTGTTTGTATGGCGTGAGTTTGGCGAAAGCACTACACCCCCGCAGATTCAAGGGCCGGGGGTTGAGCAGGTGATTGAGCAACTGCGTGCGGCATTCAAGCCTCAGGCATGACACGCAGCCGCTTCACCATCGGAATACACGCCAGCGCCAGCCCCGACGGCGAGTGATACTCCGCCGGCTCATCGCCCACATAACCACACGCCCGATAGAAACTCACCGCATTCAAGGTGGAATCGAGCATCACCTCTTCAATGGCCCTCAGTCGCGCAACGTCCTCCAAATAGTCAAGCATCGCCTTGCCATATCCACGTCCGGTGAACCCAGGCCGCACGAATAACGCCCCCACTTCATTGTTATCAAGATCGAGCATGCCGGTGGCGACGGCCGCGCCATTCACCCACCCCAGGTAAAACAATTTGTCCATCAGCGTGTCATAGCCATCGGCGGCTTTGCCCCGCGTCCAAAGCGCCATCTGCTCGGCACTGTAGGCGCCGATGCACTGGCCAAGGATGGCGTCGCGGCGGATGTCAAACGCGCAGTTGGCGTCCTCGGGTGTCGCGCGGATTATCTCCAGCATTGCAATGTCCTTGTGTGACCTCAATTTGCCATTAGCCCATTTGTGCTAATCGACCCTTCCCACCTGCGGCGCTATATTCCCCGGCACTTCCAACGCTCCTCCGGCACCGCGCATCCATTGCGCGCGGGTTCGTTGTGCGCTGGAAAAACCATAACAACCCCAAGGAAGAAGCACCATGAAACTCCACTCCTCTGTTACTCGCCTTGCCCTGCTGGGCGCCCTGATCATCGGCGTAGCCGGTTGCAGCAATATCAAGCCCACCGAAGACCATCTCAAGACGCTCTCGGAGACCAACCTGGGCGAGCCGGTAAAACGTATCTCCAATGTGCGCAGCGACTCCATGACCACCTACTATGTGGCCAACACCGCATCCGGCGAATACAACTGCTCCGTACCCAGCGGCGCCAGCGGCGGTGCGTTCGCAATCGCCAGCTTTGGCCTGATGAAACCTGCCGCCTACTGCCAGCCCAAAGGCGCACGTGGCAACGGGCTGACGCCATTCATGCAGTAATGTTTTCCCGTCTGAGGTCGCGCAACCTGCCGCGCAGTTCCGCTGGGCGCACCGGCTTGGAGAGTATTGCGATCTGACGGTCGTGCAACGCGGCCTGGATTTTCTCCACGTCATGACCGGTGAGGATCAACGCCGGCACCGCCCAGCCACGTTGCTGGCGTAGCTGATCGATGCATTCGATACCGGTGGCGTGGTTGCCCAGGTCATAGTCGGCAACGATGATGTCGCAGTCGCTGACCAGGCCCTGCCCACTGGACTCGGCCTGCACCTCGCAACCCCAGCGCTCCAGCAGGGCCTGGGTGGCGAGCAGTACGTTGTGGTCATCTTCCACCAGGCACACTTTCAAACCCGTGAGCAGGCCGGCCTGGCGCGCATCGGCGCGCAATGTCGGTTGAACCGGCGCAGTGGCGAGTGCCAGGCCATGCAGGCTTACTGAGGTGCCACGGCCCACCCGCGAACGCAGGCTCACGCGCAGCCCCATCAATTGCCCCAGGCGCTTGACGATGGACAGCCCCAGGCCAACGCCTTCGACGTCCTTGTCACGCAGTTGGCGCACGCGATAGAACTCCTCGAAGACCTGTGACAGATGCTCCCTGGCAATCCCCCGCCCCTGGTCATGCACCTCCACCACCAGACCGTCATCGCGAATACGCACGCCGACCAGCACTGGCCGTTGTGCAGCGTATTTGAAGCAATTGGAGAGCAGGTTCTGCACCATGGTCGCCAACATACCCGGGTCCACCAGTACCCAGTGGGTGCAAGGCCGCAAGCGTAGCTCCACGCCGGCCCAGCGTGCGGCTTCGGCGTTCTGGCGCATCAGGTCGGCGAGGAAGTCGCCCAGGTGGATCACCTGGTATTTGGGCAGCAGCCGGCCATTGTCGAGGGTATAGAGATCAAGAATCGAACGGAACAGTTGCGACACGTTGAGCAGCGAACGGTCGATGTTATCCACCAGCCGCCGCTCGTCATCCCCCAGCCGGGCTTCGCGCAGGCAGGCGGTGAACAGGCCGATGGAGTGGATCGGCTGGCGCAGGTCATGGCTGGCCTGGGCGAGAAAACGGGATTTTTCCAGGTTGGCGGCGATGGCTTCTTCGGAAGCCTTGCGCGTACGCTCCAGCAGGATATGGGCGTACACCGGGATCACCGTGCTGGTGATCATCAGCATCAGCACCATGAACGGCTGCGCCTGCCACAACGGCGTGAGCTGGTACACCACCAACAGCGCCAGCAACGCCAGCCCCGTGGCAATCGCCAGGTAGCGCGAGCCGTAGCGCATGCCGTTGCCCAGGTTCACCCACACCATCACCGCATACAGCGGCAACGCCGCTTCACCGCCCACCACCAGGCCGAACGAAGTGCCGGTGTAGTCGTGAAGCATGCCGAAGATGCGCCGCGCCGGGTAATGCCCGGGCCAACGTGCGATGACCTGGCGCAACACGATGGACGCCAGCAGGAACATGAAGATATACAGGATCACCGGCAGGTAGGTGTCCAGCGAGTGCCCGGGTAGGAAACCCAGTAGGCTGATATACACAATGGCGATGGTGGCCACCACAATGCGCAGGTTAGCCTGGTCGAGTTCAGAGTTGGTCTCGAGACCCATAGTCATATCCTTGACATATCCACTGTAGGAGCGAGCTTGCTCGCGAAAAACGCTACCGATAACGCGTGTTGTCTGATATTACGCGGTGCCTGTGCGTCCTTCGCGAGCAAGCTCGCTCCTACAGTATTGAGAGGGGTAAAGTAACATGCCTCAGCACACCCTTGCCCCAGGAAGGAGCACACCATGACCGGCCGGATCATCATCGCCGACGACCACCCGATGTTTCGCGAAGGCATGGCGCGTACCGTGCAACGCCTGTTGCCCGATGCCCAGGTGAAAGAGGCCGGCGACCTGGCCACGGTAAATGCGCTGCTGCGCGAGGCTGGCGAAGTCGACACCCTGATCCTCGACCTGCGCTTCCCCGGCCTGACCTGCATCAGCCAACTGGCCGAACTGCGCCAGCAACTGCGACGTACCACCCTGATCGTGGTGTCGATGGTCGACGACGCCGCGCTGATCGAACAGGTCATGGCCCTGGGCATGGACGGCTTTATCGGCAAGAACATCACCCCCGACGAGATCGGCCAGGCGCTGCTGGCGATCCGCGACGGCGAAGTGCTGGTCAAGTTCGCGCCTTCGGGCCTGCTGCCGCTGGGCACTCACACCCTCACCACCCGCCAGCGGGAAGTGCTGCGCCTGATTGCCCAGGGCAAGACCAACAAGGAAATTGCCAAGGCCCTGGATATCTCGCCGTTTACCGTGCGTATCCATGTGTCATCGCTGCTGCGCACGCTGGACGTGCCGTCACGGGCGGCAGCAGCGGTGAAGTATTCCGGAGAGTTGTAGGTCCACCGCCCCTCCCACATTAGACCGAGGTGCAGCAGTCGGCCCTTCACGGCTCTGCATCCGATATTTATGCTCAATTCCCAGCTTAATAATATTTTATTAATCCCCCCCCGCCGCCTAACTTGACGTCATGCCCAAGCTGAATCCAACTGCATTACGCAAGGACAGACACATGACTCAAGCAATAACAAAAATAGACACGCTGGTAGTGGGAGCGGGTCAAGCTGGCGTAGCCATGAGCGAGCACCTGAGCAAGCAAGGCGTGCCGCACCTGGTGCTGGAGCGCAGCCGTATCGCCGAGCGCTGGCGCACCGGGCGCTGGGACTCGTTGGTCGCCAATGGCCCGGCCTGGCATGACCGCTTCCCCGGCCTGGAATTCATTGATGTGCCCGCCGATGGTTTCGCGCCCAAAGAACGCGTGGCGGATTACTTTGAAACCTATGCACGCAAGTTCAATGCACCGATCCGCACCGGGGTGGACGTCACCTCAGTGGTACGCAACGTCGGCCGTCCCGGTTTTAGTGTGCACACCAGCGAAGGTGTGATCGAAGCCAACCGCGTGGTGGCTGCCACCGGGCCGTTCCAGAAGCCGGTGATTCCGGCCATTGCGCCCAAAGACACCGCGCTGCACCAGATCCATTCCGCCGACTATCGCAACCCCGGGCAACTGCCGGCGGGCGCTGTATTGGTGGTGGGCGCCGGCTCTTCCGGGGTGCAGATCGCCGATGAATTGCAGCGCGCCGGGCGCCGGGTGTACCTGTCGGTCGGCGCCCATGACCGCCCGCCCCGCGCCTATCGCAACCGCGATTTCTGCTGGTGGCTGGGGGTGCTGGGTGAATGGGACCAGGTGGCGATGAAGCCCGGCCGCGAGCATGTGACCATCGCGGTCAGCGGCGCCCACGGCGGCAAGACCATCGACTTCCGTGAACTGGCCCAGCAAGGCATGACCCTGGTCGGCCTGACCCAAGCCTTTGACGGCAACGTGGCCACCTTCCAGCCCAACCTGGTGGAAAACCTGGCCCGCGGCGACGAAAACTACCTGGCCCTGCTGGATGCGGCTGACGCCTATATCGAGCGCAACGGCCTCGACCTGCCGCTGGAGCCCGAAGCGCGTCGCGTGTTTCCCGATGCCGAATGCATCAGCAACCCGATCCTGCAACTGGACCTGGCCCAGGCCGGCATCACCTCGATCATCTGGGCTACCGGGTTTGCCACGGATTACAGCTGGTTGAAAGTCGACGCCTTCGACGCCGCCGGCAAGCCCCAGCACCAGCGCGGGGTCTCCAGTGAAGCGGGCATCTACTTCCTCGGCTTGCCGTGGCAATCGCGGCGTGGTTCGTCATTCATCTGGGGTGTGTGGCACGACGCCAAATACGTGGCCGACCACATCGCCATCCAGCGTCAGTACCTTGAGTACCGCGAACCCGCACCGGTTGTTCACCACACCCCTGTCAGCGCCTGAGCACTTTTTCCTGGAGTTTTTTTGATGCCTACCCACACTCGCATCCGCATGTTCAACACCAAAGAAACCTACCCCAACCAGAGCCTGGACAACGACCTGTGCCAGGCGGTGCGCGCCGGCAACACCGTGTATGTACGCGGCCAGGTGGGTACCGATTTCGACGGCAACCTGGTGGGCCTTGGCGATGCCCGCGCCCAGGCCGAACAGGCGATGAAGAACGTCAAGCAACTGCTCGAAGAAGCCGGCAGCGACCTCAGCCATATCGTCAAGACCACCACCTACCTGATCGACCCGCGCTACCGCGAACCGGTGTACCAAGAAGTCGGCAAGTGGCTCAAAGGCGTGTTCCCGATCTCCACCGGGCTGGTGGTCTCGGCCCTCGGCCAGCCACAGTGGCTGATGGAAATCGATGTGATCGCGGTTATTCCAGAGTAAGGAGGCTAGCCATGACCTTTTCCATCGTCGGCCGTTGTGCGGAAACCGGCCAGCTGGGCATCGCCATCAGCTCATCGAGCATTGCCGTGGGCGCCCGCTGCCCGTGGCTGCGGCCCGGTGTGGGCGCGGTGTCGACCCAGAACATCACCCTGCCCGCCCTCGGCCCGGACGTGCTCGACCTGCTGGAACAGGGCCTGGCTCCGGCCGAGGCCCTCGACCAAGCCCTAACGCGCAACGGCTACAGCCAATACCGGCAAGTGACGGCGATTGACCACCTGGGCCGCAGCGTGCATTTCAGCGGCAGCCAGACCCTGGGTACCCATCATGCGGTATCGGGCGAGCAATGCGTGGCGGCGGGCAATATGCTCGCCGACCGCGAAGTCATCACGGCGATGGTCACCGCCTTCGAACAGGGTGAAGGGCAACTGGCAGACCGGCTGCTGGCGGCCATGCATGCCGCCATCGCCGCCGGTGGCGAAGCCGGTCCGGTGCACTCTGCCGCGCTGGTGGTGGTGGGCGAGCTGACCTGGCCGATCATCAATCTGCGTGTGGACTGGGCCGATGAAGCCCCCCTTGTCGAACTTCAATCACTCTGGGACGCCTACCGCCCGCAAGTGCAGGACTATATCGACCGCGCCCTCGCCCCCGACCGCTCCCCCGGCTACGGCGTGGCCGGAGACGACCGATGAGCCGCAGCCGCGAATTGCTGCGCACGCTGGTGGGGTTCGATACCACCAGCCGCGAAACCAACCTGCAGTTGATCGAGTTTGTGCGCGATTACCTCGCCGGATTTGGTGTAGCCAGTGAACTCGTCTATAACGCGCAGCGCAGCAAGGCCAACCTGTTTGCCAGCATCGGCCCGGTAGAACTGCCAGGCATCGTGCTGTCGGGGCACACCGATGTGGTGCCGGTGGATGGGCAACCCTGGACACTGCCGCCGTTCGAGTTGACCGAGCGTGACGGCAAGCTGTTCGGGCGCGGCACTGCCGACATGAAGGGGTATATCGCCTGTGTGCTGGCGCTGGTGCCGGAGTTGGTCAAGACGCCGTTGCGCCTGCCGGTGCATATCGCCCTGTCCTATGACGAGGAAGTCGGCTGCCTCGGTGTGCGTTCGCTGCTCACCGTGCTGGAACAGCGCCCGGTAAAGCCCATGCTGTGCATTATTGGCGAGCCGACCGAACTCAAACCGGTGCTGGGCCACAAGGGCAAATTGGCTATGCGCTGCGATGTGCAGGGCCACGCATGCCATTCGGCGTATGCGCCCTCGGGGGTGAATGCGATTGAACACGCCGCCGAATTGATCGGCGAGCTGGGCCGTATTGGCCAGCGTTTGCGCTCGCGCCAGGACCCGAGGTTCGATCCGCCGTTCAGCACGGTACAGACCGGCATGATCAGCGGCGGCAAGGCATTGAACATCGTGCCCGCCGATTGCCGCTTCGATTTCGAAGTGCGCGCCCTGCCTGCCATGGACCCAGGTGAAGTGGCTGAAGAGTTGCAAGCGTACGCGATGCAGCAGGTGCTGCCGAAGATGCAGGCCGTGAGTAAGCAGAGTTCGATTCGGTTTACCGAGTTGTCGGCCTACCCGGGATTGGTCACGGATGAACGCAGCCAGGCAGCGGAGTTGATCGCCGCGTTCTCAGGCTCGCGGGACTTTGGCACCGTGGCGTTTGGCACCGAAGGTGGGTTGTTTGATGCGGTGGGTATTCCGACCGTGGTGTGCGGGCCAGGGAGCATGGACCAGGGGCATAAGCCGGATGAGTTTGTGAGTGTGGAACAGCTCGACGGCTGCGATGCCATGCTGCGAAGGATGCTGGACTCGATTCAGATTTGAAGAAAATACAGATCCAATGTGGGAGGGGGCTTGCTCCCGATGAGGGAGTGGCAGTGAAAGCAGCTGTGACTGACACACCGCCATCGGGAGCAAGCCCCCTCCCACACTGGGTCCTGCGTTCAGCCGAGTAACCGTGCGAGCTCTTCACGGCAGTAATCCACAAACAACTGCACCGGCTTGGTCAGCGGGGCCCGCCTCAGCCACACCGCCGACAACCCCGACCCCGTCACCGTTTCCGCCAACGGAATACACACCACCTTCTGCCCATCATAGGTGTATTCACTGAACGGCTTGGTCACCAGGATCGAGAACCCAAACCCACGCCCCACCATGCCGCGCACCATCTCGATGGACGGCGAGCTGAACACGATATTCGGCGTCA
This sequence comes from Pseudomonas sp. Root569, assembly GCF_001427465.1. Lineage (NCBI taxonomy): Bacteria > Pseudomonadati > Pseudomonadota > Gammaproteobacteria > Pseudomonadales > Pseudomonadaceae > Pseudomonas > Pseudomonas sp. Root569. Next base: position 226,784 of record NZ_LMGQ01000007.1, read on the forward strand.
GCCCGCGCTCTTCAAAGATGCTCACGAAGTAGGTCCGGCTGGGCAGCACATCGAGCAAGATCATCGGCTCCAGCACCAGGTCGGCCAGGGACACCTTGGCCTGTTGTGCAAAACGGTGATCGGCCGGCAGCAACGCATAAGGCTGTTGCGGCGGCATCAGTGACGTGGTCTCGATGGTGCCGCCCAGGTCGTGTTCGAACAGCATCGCCACATCGATACTGCCTGCCGTCAGCGCCTGCACCAGCTCCTGCTGCTCGCCGTCGCGAATACGGATCTCAACCCCCGGCCAGCGCGCCTTGAAACCGGCGATCAAACGCGGCAGGTACAGCGGCGCCACGGTTTCAAAGCAGCCAATATCGATCTGCCCCGCCACTACATCATTGTCCGCCAGGGCGTTCTGCTCGAACTCATGGGCCACCCGCAACAGCTCCAGGGCCTTGCGATAAAAACGCGCGCCACTGGGGGTGAGCGAAACGCCCTGGGCGTGATGGCGGATAAACAGCTGCACGCCAAAACTCTCCTCCAGGTGCTTGATCGCCGTGGACACCGACGGCTGAGCGATATACAGCTTGCGCGACGCCTCGGCGACGCTGCCGCATTCGGCAGTTGTCACAAAATATCTGAGCTGGCGCAGGTTATAGGCAGCCATCGGCACCTCCATAAACGTGGGATTTCGCCCCAAACAAGTGCGAAAAAATCGCGCTTTTTTCATCGATTCGAGCCCATGCAACATACCGGAGCAAAAATCTGCGCGAGATACTTTTTTTAAGGTCTATAGCAACAAACTTACTAATTTACCTCCCCGCGCCCATTGCAGATGATCACTCCAACAACAAAGCGCCGCCCCGTGCAGCGCATAGCGAAGTACGTCAACGTACTCACCTTGCCTTGGAGCTCGTCATGGTTACCACTGCAACATCCAGCGCCCCGCTTATCGAAAAACACACGATTGGATACGTGCCCCCGGAAGATCGCCATGGAAAGGTAAGAGACCTGTTCACTCTATGGTTCGGCGGCAACATTGCGCCGTTGCCGATCGTCACCGGCGCACTGGGTGTGCAACTGTTCCACCTCAACCTGGTGTGGGGCATTGTCGCCATCCTCGTCGGCCACCTGGTTGGCGGTGTGTTAATGGCGTTGCACTCGGCCCAGGGCCCGCAGATGGGCATCCCGCAGATGATCCAAAGCCGCGCCCAGTTCGGCTCCCTCGGTGCGCTGCTGGTGGTGGTGATTGCCGGGGTGATGTACATCGGTTTCTTCGCGTCCAACATCGTGCTCGCCGGTAAATCCCTGCACGGCGTGGTCGACGCGGTGCCCGTGCCGGTTGGCATTGTGATCGGCGCCATCGGCTCCGGCATCATCGGCATCATCGGCTATCGCTTTATCCACGTGCTCAACCGTATTGGCACCTGGGTGCTGGGCGCCGGCATCGTGCTGGGCTTCGGCTACATCTTCACCCACGTGCAGACCACCGACTTCCTGACCCGCGGCAGCTTCAACATCTCCGGTTGGCTGGCGACGGTTTCCCTGGCTGCGCTGTGGCAGATCGCCTTTGCGCCGTACGTCTCGGACTACTCCCGCTACCTGCCGGCCGACGTACCCGTCGCCGCGACCTTCTGGACCACCTACCTGGGCTCGGCCCTGGGTTCGAGCCTGGCCTTCATCTTCGGTGCCGTCGCCGTGCTCGCCACCCCGGTAGGCATGGACACCATGGACGCCGTCAAACTCGCCACCGGGGCCATCGGCCCGTTGATGCTGGTGCTGTTTTTGCTCAGCGTGATCAGCCACAACGCCCTCAACCTGTACGGCGCGGTACTGTCGATCATCACCCTGGTGCAGACCTTCGCCTACCGCTGGATCCCCACGGCCAAAAGCCGCGCCGTGATCTCCATCATCGTGCTGGCCGCCTGTTCGATTGCGGCAGTGTTCGCCTCCAAGGACTTTATCGGCCACTTCGTCGACATGGTGCTGGTGCTGCTGGTGGTGCTGGTGCCGTGGACGGCGATCAACCTGATCGACTTCTATGCGATCCACAAAGGCAAGTACGACATCGCCTCGATATTTCGCGTGGATGGCGGCATCTACGGCAAGTACAACCCCCAGGCGTTGCTGGCGTATGCGGTGGGGATTGCGGTGCAGATTCCGTTTATGAACACACCGCTGTACGTGGGGCCGATTTCCGAGCACATCAACGGTGCGGATCTGTCCTGGGTGGTGGGGTTGGTGGTGACGTCGCCGTTGTACTTCTGGTTGGCGAGTCGCGACAGTGCGTATAAGCGCCGCATGGATGGGGGCAAGTTGGTGGGTGGGGTCTGATTAACGGCAGCTGTGCGTGGGAGACCTTCGGGTCTGCCGGGGGTGATTCTTCCTGGTCTGCGAACCCGCGCACAGTCGCCCCCCAGTCTGTTTCGCAGCAGCAAGGCTGTGACGAAACCCGCCTCGGCGGGTTTTCTGGTTTTTGAAGAACTCAAACCTACCGCCAGGATATGTCGAACTCGGTCAACTGTGGGAGGGGGCTTGCCCCCGATACGTAACCACGATGCGAAGCGAGCCGCTCTTGATCTGGATCTGCATGGGTCAGTTGAACCTCACTTCTTCCCCTCGAAGCAAATAGCCTTCCGGTGCCATACACCCAATGTTTCTCTATGATGTGGCCTTTCGCTCAACGCCCCAGGAAACACCCATGCCCACCCTCACCTTGCGCAACGCCCTCCCCGCTGACGCCCACCGCTGCTTTGAAATCGAAACCAGCGCCTACGAAGGCGACGAAGCCGCCACCCTGGAAAAGATCGCCACGCGCATCGCGCAGTATCCCCAGGGTTTTCTGATCCTGGAAGCAGACGACGATGTGGTCGGGTTTATCAACTCAGGCTGCGCCCACGAGGTGGTAATGTCGGACGAAGCCTTCAAGGAGTTGGTCGGTCATTCACCCGAGGCACAGAATGTGGTGATCATGTCGGTAGTGGTCGACCCGGCGTATCAGGGCAAAGGCTATGCAACAACCCTGATGACTGAGTTCGTGCAACGCATGCGTACGCTGGGCAAGCAGACCATTCACCTGATGTGCAAGGAGCAGCATGTGCCGTTGTACACCCGCATGGGCTACACCTATGTGCGCCCGTCGCCGTCGGATCACGGTGGGATGGCGTGGCATGAGATGGTGATGGTGCTGTAGCGCCATTCATGGAAATCATCGTATTTATGTTGCCAAGAGTAAAACCCGGTTGGGTAAAAGCCTAACCCAGGCTTTAAAGGCTGGGCGGGCTACAAACCCTGCCAGAGCCGAATCACAGCCTGAATGTGGGCGCCAGCTTGCTCGCTCCCACGTCTGAATTGGGTATCAACCAACGCGTCACCAACTGCCAGAAGCCCCACCACCGCCACTGGAACCACCGCCACCAGACGAACTGCTGCTGGAGCTGGAGCTGCTGGAACTCGAACCGGACCCGCCGCCCGAGCCAGATCCAGCCCCCTCGCCAACCTTGCCAAAGATAATCAGCGCGACAAACGATGCGATGGGAAACGCCAGCAGCCAGCCATCGCGTCCGCCATCGATCACCAGCCCGGCGACCACGTACACGGCCAACGCCGCCAGCAGTCGCACGAAAAACCCTGCGCGGCTGCTCCTCCAGGTGTGCCTCATGATCAGCAGCAGCACCAGGTACAAGCCCAGCACTACCCCTACGCACAGCGGCCATAGCAGCCAATGGATAAAACTGACGTCCACATAGTGATCCGCAACCACCAACCCGACGCTATAGACCAGCAGCCCGATCACGCCGTAGAACAGCGGGCGTACCTGCCACAAGGCACCGAAGGTGGCGCCGCCAATCAACAGGGTCAGCGGCATGACAAACAGGAACATCGGCCATTGTTGACCGCCACCGAGCAGTGCCAGCAACAACGTGGCCGCCACCGCAAGGATCAAGCCTTTGCGCCAACGCAGCTTGCCGGCGGCGATCAGCACGCCACCCAGGCCACCCAGGACAAACGCCGCCAGTATCGCGATAAATCGGGGGTTGACCCCGGGCCCGGCCACCTTGGGCAGGTCGCCGCCGTCCACCAACACGATCAGCGCATCCACACCTTGTTGGACACCACCAGCAAAGTCCCCCTGGCGAAACGCCGGGGTGATGCGCTCTTCGATAATGCGGTGGGCCAGCAGGTCGGTGACCGTGCCTTCCAGGCCGTAGCCCACCTCGATGCGCACCTTGCGGTCGCCCTTGGCCACTACCAGCAGGATGCCGTCGTCGACGTCCTTGCGCCCCAGCTTCCACGCGCGGAACAGTTGGTTGGCATAGTCCTCAATGCCGTCGCTGCCGGTGGTCGGCACCAGCAATATCGCGACTTGCGCACCTTTGCGCCGTTCAAGCTCGGCGAGTTGGTTTTTCAAGCGCTGGGTGGTGGTGGCGTCGAGGGTATTGGTCAGATCAATCACCCGTTGGTCCAGGGCCACCCCGATAGGCGACGGGTCAGCCTGGGCCAGGCTCATCACGCCGACAAGCAACAGGGCCAATAGACTCAACACCGATTGCCGCAGAATCATCACCATGCTTTGTTACCTGAAGTATCTTCCTGAAGGCGCCGACTTTACCTTATCGACGTATAACACGTGACCCCAGGCCTGCGACTATCTAAACTGCCGCCACGCCCACATAGCTATTCGCCATCTACGAGAACGCCATGGACCTACGCCACCGCAACAATGTCAGTGTGATGGGCCATGGCCCTTCGACCCTGGTGTTTTCCCACGGCTTTGGCTGTAACCAGGCGATGTGGAATTACCTGGCGCCGCACTTTCTCGAGCGTTTTCGCGTGGTGCTGTATGACTTGGTCGGCGCCGGGCTGTCGGACCTGAGTGCGTTCGACAAAGCCAAATACAGCAGCCTGGACGGCTATGCCCGCGACCTCAACGAGATCATCGACGCCTACGCCCAAGGCCCGGTGATTCTGGTTGGCCACTCCGTCAGTGCGATGATCGGCACCCTCGCCGACCGTTTCACCCCCGGGCGCATTGCCGCGCACGTGATGATCGGCCCATCGCCGCGCTATATCGATACCGAGGATTACGTCGGCGGCTTCAAACGCGACGATATCGAAGACCTGCTCGATACCCTCGACAGCAACTACCTGGGCTGGTCCAGCGCCATGGCCCCAGTGATCATGGGCGCCCCGACGCAACCGGCATTGAGCAACGAACTCACCGAAAGCTTCTGCCGCACCGAGCCGGACATCGCCAAGCAGTTGGCCCGCGTGACCTTCCTCTCGGATAACCGCCACGACGTGCAGGGCCTGGCCACTCCGGTACTGATCCTGCAATCGAGCGACGACTTGATCGCCCCCGTGGCCGTGGGTGAATACCTGCATGCCGTGATGCCCAACAGCACCTATTGCCTGGTGGACAATGTCGGCCATTGCCCACACATGAGCGCGCCCCAGGCGTGCGCGGCGGCGATGGACTCGTTCCTGGCGCCATGGGCAGTTGCCGATGCCTGACTCGCTGTTTGACAGCGCCGCCTGCGCCCTGGCCGTGACCCAGGAGGACGGCAGCATCCTGCACGTCAACCCGCGCCTGAGCGACTGGCTCGGGTTCAGCGCGGCCGAGTTGCAGGGGCGCAGGTTCCAGGACCTGCTGACCATGGGCGGGCGGATCTTCTACCAGACCCACCTGGCACCGATGCTGCGCATGCATGGCAGCGTCACCGAGGTGAAGCTCGACATCCGCCATTGCGCCGGGCACAAATTCACCGTCTTGCTCAACGCCAGCCAGCGCCAGCAGCCCGACGGCGTGGTGTATGACCTGGCGCTGTTCGGCACCACCGACCGTGACAAGTACGAGCGCGAACTGCTCAATGCGCGCAAGTTGGCCGAAGCCCTGCTCCAGGAAAAAACCGCCACCGAACTGGCCTTGCACCAGGCCCAGGCCGAATTGAGCGAGGCCTATGCCATCGCCCAGCGCCGGGCGTTGTTCGCTGAGCAGATGGTGGCGATTGTCAGCCACGATTTGAAAAACCCACTCACCGCGATCCGCATGGCTTCGGACTTTCTCCAGCGCGGCGAGCGCACGGCCAAGGAGCGCCAGTTGCTGGGGCACATCGGCCAGTCGTCGGAACGCGCTCAACGCATGATCGCCGACCTGCTGGACTTCACCCAGGCCCGAGTCGGCCAAGGCATCACCATCAAGGCGGTACCGCTGGATTTGCACAATGTGATCCAGCATGCGGTGGACGAACTGCGCGTAGCCTTCCCTGCCGCCACGCTGGTGCATCACGCCGAGGGCCTTGGCCAAGCGTGCCTGGATGCCGACCGGGTGCAGCAGATCATTGGCAACCTCGTCGCCAACAGCGTGGCCTATGGCGACCTGCTGCAACCGATCACCATCACCTCGCGCCTGGGCGACAACGCCTGCGCCGTCGCCGTGCACAACCATGGCCCGGCAATTCCCGAAACACTGCTTGCGGGGCTGTTCGAACCCATGACCCGTGGCACCGATCAGGGCAGCGACGTGCGCAGCGTCGGCCTGGGCCTGTATATCGTGCGCGAACTGGCCAGGGTGCACGGCGGCGATGTGGCGGTGAGTTCCTGTGTGGTGGCCGGCACCACCTTTACCGTGATGTTCTAGTACAGGTACGCGGCGCCCTGCATGATCGGTTCTACATGGCCGGTCAGTATCACCCCGCCCTGCCCGTCCCATTGCACCGTGACCGTACCGCCGTCGCACTCGACCGCCACGGTGTCATCGAGCAGCCCGCGCCGAATTCCATTGACCACCGCCCCGCAACAACACGAACCGGACCCCAACGGCACAGCGCCGCCACGCTCCCAGATGCGCAGGCGGATATGGCTGCGGCTCAGCACTTGTACGAAATGTACATTGGTCTTGGCCGGGAACAGTGGGTGAACTTCCAGTGCCGGGCCGACCGTCGCGACGTTGATGGCGGCGATGTCCTCCACGAAAAACGTACAGTGCGGGTTGCCCATGCTGCAAGCCGCCGGGCTGCCATCGATGGGCAGCACGCGGGTGTCGATCGCCTTGGCCAGGGGCACCGCTGCCCAGTCCAGCAACGGCGCGCCCATGTCCACCGACACCTGCTGCCCTTCGACGCGGGTACACGTCAGTAACCCACGCTCGGTACGCAGCACGACGGTCTGGGTACCGGCCTCGTGCATCAGGCGGTCAGCCACGCCGCGGGTAGCGCTGCCGCAAGTGTGCAGGCGCGTGCCGTCGGGGTTCCAGAATTGAATACGCGCGGCGGCATCCTCACAGTCGAGCACCACCGCCAGTTGATTGAAACCGATGCCCGTGTGGCGATTACCCAGGCGACGGGCAACCTGCGCAGTGATGGGGTTGTCCTGGCCACGGCGGTCGATGATGATGAAGTCGTCGCCGTGGGCGTGCATTTTCACGAACGGCAAGGTCATGGGTGCAGGTCCTGTTGTCGAAGTGAAGCAGTTCTAATAACACTGTAGGAGCGAGCTTGCTCGCGAAAATCGTGAAGACGACACGTTTTACCTGCAAGTACGCGTTATCGTTGACGTTCTTCGCGAGCAAGCTCGCGCCTACAAAGGGTTGATGGTCATGCTTATCGTATTCAGCGGCCTGCCCGGCAGCGGCAAGACCACGATTGCCAGGGAACTGGCGCGACAGATCGGCGCGGTTTACCTGCGCATTGATGTGATCGAACAGGCACTGCGGGACGCAGCGGTATTGATGGGCGATGTGGGTGCCAGCGGCTACGGCGTCGCGAATGCGCTGGCGCTGAGTAATTTGCGCTTGGGGCAGCGGGTCATTGCCGATTGCGTGAACCCGGTCAGGGAGAGCCGCCAAGCCTGGCAGGCGGTGGCGACGACAGCGGGGGTAGAACTGATCAATATCCAGGTGGTGTGTTCTGATCAGCAGGAGCACCGGCGCCGTGTGGAAAGCCGGGTGGGCGATGTTCCCGGGCTGACGTCGCCGACCTGGCAGTCAGTGCTGGTGCATGAGTACGAACCCTGGGATGAACCGGCGTTCAGGCTTGATACAGCGCGGATGACGCCGGCACAGGCAGTCGCGACAGCCCACGCACACCTATTCAATGTGGGAGCTGTCGAGCTTTAGCCGGATTCAGTCGGGGAAATTACCGCGCAACGCCTCGAGCCCACCGCTGTAGACGCCGGCAAACAGTTCTTCCACTGCCGCATCCGTAGTGCCTGCTGCCGGGGTGAACACGCCGGACCAAGTCACTTTCGCCGACGTCTCAGTCAGCGCTTCAACCTGCAGGGTCGCCAGATAAGCACTCACCGGAAACGGCGACGCCTCAATGGTATAGCTGTAGGTGCGCGCCACGTTGTCGAAGCTCTGCAAGCGCTCGACGATCTGGCCGCCGTCAGCCGTGGTCAGGTGGCGCACACGGCCGCCGTCGCCTGGCTCGCTCTTGGCGATGAAGGGCAGCCAGTCGGGCAGGCTGTTGAAGCCGCCGATCAGTTGCCAGACCTGATCGGCCGGTGCCGGGATTTCAATTACAGAAGATGCTGTTGCCACGATAAATACTCCAAACAGAGAAAAATCAGATCGCCATGCTGTCGACAACGCCGCCGTCGACCCGCAACGCGGCACCGGTGGTGGCAGACGACAGCGGTGAAGCAATGTACGCCACCAGGTTCGCCACTTCATCCACATTAGCGGCGCGTTGGATGATCGAGGTGGGCCGCGCATTACGCACGAACACATCGGCCTCTTCCCGCGCACTGCGCCCGGACTGGGCCGTAGCGTCCTTGAGCATCTGCTCCAGGCCGTCGGTAAAGGTCGGCCCCGGCAGGATTGCATTCACGGTGACGCCGGTGCCCGCCAGGCGCTTGGCCAAACCGTGGGACACCGCAAGGTTGGCGCTTTTGGTCACGCCGTAGTTGATCATATCGGCCGGCGTAGCCACGCCGGACTCCGACGACACAAAGATCACCCGGCCCCAGCCCTGCTCGACCATGCCCGGCGCATAATGGCGCGCCAGGCGCACGCCGGAGATCACATTGACCTCATAGAAGCGCGCCCACTCGCTGTCCGGCGCCTCGAAGAAATCAACATCGTTAAAGATGCCGAGGTTGTTGACCAGGATATCGGCGCGAGGTTCGGCGGCGAACAGTTTCTCGGCGCCCTCAAGGGTGCCGAGGTCGGCCACCAATCCGCGCAGTTCGGCGCCGGGCACCACTTGGCGGATGCTGGCCAAGGCGTCTTCGACCTTGCCCGGGTCCCGACCGATCGCCACTACCGTGGCCCCGGATTGCGCCAGGGCCTGGCTGATGCCCAGGCCGATACCAGCGGTGCTGCCGCTGACGATGGCCACTTTGCCGCTCACATCGATGTTCATACTTAAACTCCTTGGGAATTAGAGAGGCAAAGGCGCACGGTCAGATATCAATCGGGCCTCGCGCAACGCTTGCCAGAAGGCTGCTGGAATCTTCTCTGACAACGCCGCGACGTCTTCGGCAATCCGCCCCGGACGACTGGCACCGGGAATCACCGCCGCCACTGCCGGGTGCGCCAGAGAGAACTGCAGCGCCGCGGCTTTCACGCTCACCCCAAACACCTGGGCGATCGCCTTGATCTGTTCGACCTTGCTGATGATCGCCGGGTTGGCTGGTTGGTATTCGAAGTGCGTGCCGCCGGCAAGAATGCCGGAGCTGTAGGGGCCACCAACGACAATTTCGACGTGCTGGGCCAAGGCCGAATCCATCAAGCGTTGCAGGGCGCGCTCGTGGTCCAGCAGGGTGTAGCGGCCGGCCAAAAGGAAACCGTCGGGCTGGGCCTCAGCCAGGTCCAGGGTCAGTTCGCAAGGTTCGACACGATTGACGCCCAGGCCCCAGGCCTTGATCACGCCCTCTTCACGCAAGCGGGTCAGTACTTTGAACGCGCCGGTACGGGCCTGGTTGAAGTACTCCAGCCATTGGTCGCCGTAGAAGTCCTGGGCGATGTCGTGAACCCACACGATGTCCAGGCGATCGGTCTGCAGGCGTTCGAGGCTGTCTTCAATGGAGCGTAGAGTGGCGTCGGCGCTGTAGTCATTGAGCATCTTGTTCGGGCGGCCGTGTTCGAACACGCCGCTTTTTTCGCCGAGGTCGCGAGAGCCGGCTTCTACTTCATCCAGAATCACCCGGCCGACCTTGGTGCTGAGCACGTAGTCATCGCGATTGTAGTTAGACAGGGCCTGGCCCAGGCGGATTTCCGACAGGCCCGAGCCGTAGAAGGGTGCAGTGTCGAAGTAACGCACGCCGTGGTTCCAGGCGGCCTCGACAGTGGCCTGGGCTTCATCTTCAGGAATGGCGCGGAACATATTGCCAAGGGGGGCGGTGCCAAAGCCCAGTACGCCGGGCAGTTTGTCTTTCAAGCTCATGGTGGGATCCTCAATCGGTTCAAGGGGGTGACCGTTGAGCAGATCCTAGATTGCGCTGGTCAGACCGTCCAAGACATACTGCGACCAACTTGAGTCCCCAGAGGTCTTACATGATCGATCTACGCCAACTGCGCTACTTCGAAGTGGTCGCCGAAGAAGAACACGTCGGCCGCGCCGCCGAACGCCTGCACATCTCTCAATCACCCCTGAGCCGCCAGATCGCCCAGCTCGAAGAGCGGCTGGGCCTGACCCTGTTCGAACGCAGCCAGCAGCGAATCCGCCTGACCCGCGACGGCCAGACCTTCCTGGCCGAAACCAAGGCGCTGCTGACCCACGCCAATCGCCTGGAGTCCCTGGGCAAGCGCCTGGGCCGTGGGGAAGAAGGCGGCTTGTGCATCGGCTATATCGAAAATGCCATGCATGCCGGCGTACTGCCCAATGCCCTGCGCATCCTGCGCGATGACCGGCCCACCGTGCACATCAAGCTGTACAACCTGCCCTCCCTTGAGCAATTGGAGGGCTTGCGCCAACGCAGCCTGGACATCGCCCTGGTGGGCGAACCGCCTGCCGCCGACGACCCGGACCTGACCGCCTTGCAAGTGCTCGACGACCCGATGCTGCTGGCCCTGCCCGAACAGCATCCGCTGACCAGGCAAAGCGAATTGTTGCCTGAACACCTGGCCGAACAACAATGGATCGGCGTGCAGCGCAAACCCGGCGCCAACCCCGCCGATGATTTCGTCGCCGCCTGCATCCGTGCCGGGTTCACCCCGCAGATTCCCATGGAAGCCAGCGAGCCCTTTACCGCATTGGGCCTGGTGGCCTCGGGGCTTGGAGTGGCGATGGTGCAGAAGGGCCTGAGCCGCAACGCACCGCCCGGCGTGGTGTTGCGCGAGCTGCCATGGCTGAGCTACACCACACCGCTGTGGGCGGCATGGCACCGGGTCAACCTGCGACCATTGGTGGAAACGTTTCGCAAGGTGCTGACTGAACCACCGCTATCGGGAGCAAGCCCCCTCCCACATTTCAACCGCGTTTTGCCTGAATAAATGCGATCAACTGTGGGAGGGGGCTTGCTCCCGATGAGGGAATGTCAGCAAACAGATCTGTGACCGACCCACCGCCATCGAATCATCACACCAGCCCCGCATTTCTAGCGCGCCAACCTCGCCATGATCCCCGCCGAATTGACGAAAATCGCAATCCCCACAAACACCAGCCCAATCGCAACCCCCTGCCCCAGGCTCAGCTGTTCACCGAAGAACACATAGGACGTGAACAGCCCCGACACCGGTACCATCAACAACAACGGCGCCACCCGCGAAGCCGGGTATTTCTTCATCAGGTTGTTCCATACCCGGTACCCGACGATGGTAGTGATATAGCACTGGAACACAATCGAGAACCCCGCTCCCCAGGTCAGGTCGGTGACCAGGTGGGTCAGCGGCTCGGCACCCTCGAACCACAAGGTCATCAACAACAGGACGGGAATCGAAAACAGGCTGGACCAGACGATAAAGGCCACCATGTCCTCAGGCTGGTTGACCTTGACGATCAAGTTGCACAACGACCACGACAACGCCGCCAGCAACACCAGCAAAATGCCCAGCGTGGTCGAGGCGTGTGCCGACAGGTGCAGGATCATGAACAGCCCCAGCGCAGACAACAGCATTCCCGCCCCGTGGACCCTGCTTATGGGTTCCTTGAGAAACAACCGGCTCATGATGAGGGTGAAGAACGCACTGAACTGCAGGAACACCGAAGACATCCCCGCCGACAGCCCGTTGTGCATCGCCACGTTGACCACGCCCCACAGCCCGGCGCCGAACAACACGCCATAGGCGGCCAGCAGGACGTAGGAAGCGCCCTGTGGCTTAGGAATGAACATCACCAGGGGTAACGCACAGAAGGTGAACCGCAGCAGGGTCAGCACAAACGGGTCCAAATCCTCGAGGCCCAGGCCAATGACCGAGAAGTTGGCGCCCCAGATTATCGTTACCGCCAGCCCTGCGATTAAATCGGATTTACTCAGGCGCATGGCCCTTCCCCCCCGTTATGCCAGCGTCTTGGGCGGCACGGGGGCTGTCTATAAGCTCCTCCCTGGACCGCAGCTTGTGCGGGGCGAAATTTACGCAAAGATCTGCACGCGGGTAACTAACCGTACGGTCAGTAGGCAAGGGACGGAAAAAGTGTCTTGAAAAAAGCCCTTCCGCTTTTCGCCACAATGCCCCGCCCCTTTAAACACCGCCTGGGGTCAGAGCATCTCGCGCAAGCGATACCACAACATGCCCAGCGCCAGCAGCGGCGAGCGCAGTGCCTTGCCGCCCGGGAAGGTCATGTGCGGCACCTGGCTGAATATATCCAGGCCGCGGCTGCTGCCGGCGTGAATCGCTTCGGCCAGAAGCCGTGCGCACCAGTGCGTGACGTTGAGGCCATGGCCGGAATAGCCCTGGGCATAGAACACATTCGGGTACTGCTGCAACCGTCCGACCTGGGGAAAGCGGTTGGCGGTGATGCCGATCTTGCCGCCCCACTGGAACTCGATGGCGGTGTTGGCCAGTTGCGGGAACACCTTGAGCATTTTCGGGCGCATATACGCGGCGATGTCTTGGGGATCGCGCCCCGAGTAATGGCAGGCGCCACCGAACAACAGGCGTCGGTCAGCGCAAAGCCGGTAGTAATCCAGGCCGACTTTCTGGTCGCACAGCGCCAGGTTCTGTGGGATCAACTGTTGCGCCACGCGTTCAGGCAGCGGCTCGGTAGCAATGATGTAACTGCCGGCCGGCAGCACCTTGCCGCTCAAACGCGGCTCCAGGTCTTCCAAATGCGCATTACACGCCAGCACCAGTTGGGCGGCGCGCACAGTGCCCGCGGCGCAGCGCACCTGCACGGTGTCGCCATGGATCAGTTCCAGCACTTGCGTGTGCTCGAAGATTTTCACGCCAAGGGCCTCGGCCACCTGGGCCTCGCCCAGCACCAGGTTGAGCGGGTGCAGATGTCCTGAGCCCATGTCGACCAGGCCGCCGGCATACACCGTCGAGCCCACCACCTGCGCCATGTCCTGGGGGCCGACCAGTCGCGTTTCATGGGCGTACCCCATGGCCGCCAAATGTGCCTGTTCGCCCTTGAACGCCGCAAACTGCGCCGGGGTGTTGGCCAGCTCACAGAAGCCCCAGCGCAGGTCGCAATCGATGCCATGCTCGACAATGCGCTGGCCCACCAACGCCACCGAGTCGATGCCGGCCCGCTCCAGGTAACGCACGCCCTCCTCACCCACGTATTTGGCAAACCCCGAGACATCATGGCCGATGCCACGGATCAACTGCCCGCCGTTGCGCCCACTGGCACCCCAGCCAATGCGCCGAGCCTCCAGCAGGATCACCGAGAGCCCGCGCTGGGCCAGTTCGATGGCGGTGTTGACGCCGGTAAAACCGCCGCCGATCACACACACATCGGCGCTCAGGTCTGTACCCAGGGCGGCACGCTCAGGCAATGCGTGGGCCGAGGCGCGATAATAGGACTGGGCGTGGTCATGGGACAGCATCATTTGTTGGTCTTCACTTTGCTCCAGGCGCGGGTCATCAGGCGCATGGTTGCCGGGGTCGGCGTGGTGGAAATATAGAGTTTGTCGAGCACTGCCTGGGGCGGATACACCTCGGGGTTGTCCACCAGTTCCGGGGCCATGAACGGCTTCGCCGCCGGGTTGGCGTTGGCGTAGCCCACCGAGGCGCTGACCTTGGCGATCACTTCGGGGTCGAGCAGGTAGTTGATAAAGGCGTGGGCCTGCTTGGGGTTGGTGGCGTCTGCCGGGATCGCCAGCAGGTCGAACCACAGGTTGGAGCCTTCCTTGGGAATCGAGTAGGCAATGTTCACCCCATTCTTGGCTTCCTTGGCGCGGTTGGCGGCCTGGAATACATCGCCGGAATAGCCGAACGCGACGCAAATATCGCCGTTGGCCAGGTCCGAAATGTATTTGGAGGAATGGAAATAGGTAACGTAGGGCCGCAACGTCAGCAACTTGGCCTCGGCTTGCTTGTAGTCCTCGGGGTTCTCGCTGCGTGGGTCCTTGCCCATGTAGTTAAGGATCGCCGGGAACAGTTCGTCCGCCGAGTCGAGGAAGGCCACGCCACACTGGTTGAGTTTCTTGATGTTCTCGGGCTCGAACAGCACCGCCCACGAATCGATATGGTCGATGCCCAGCACCTGCTTGACCTTGTCGACGTTGTAGCCGATGCCATTGGTGCCCCAGAGGTAAGGCACCGAGTGGGCGTTACCCGGGTCGTTCTGCTCCAGCAACTTGAGCAGCTTGGGGTCGAGGTTCTTGAAGTTGGGCAACTGCGCACGGTCGAGCTTGAGGAACGCGCCGGCCTTCACCTGGCGCGCCAGGAAATGGTTGGACGGCACCACCACGTCATAGCCGGTACGCCCGGCAAGCAACTTGCCCTCCAGGGTTTCATTGGAGTCGAACACATCGTAGATCACCTTGATCGAGGTTTTCGCCTGGAAATCCGCCAAGGTGGTCTCGCCAATGTAATCAGTCCAGTTATAGACGCTGACCGTCGGCGCGGCCTGACCGGCACTGCTGAATGCCGCCACCAGGGCCAGCGGGAGAAGCTTGTTCACAAGACGCATATCGACACCCCTTTTATGATTGTTTTTAGACGCTCAATAGCAGGAACTCACGCTCCCAGGAACTGATCACCCGCTTGAAATTCTCGTGCTCGGCGCGCTTGACCGCGACGTAGCCGCGCACGAATTTCTCCCCCAGGTACTGCTTGACCGTGTCGCAGTCCTCCATGCGTGCCAGCGCATCCTCAAGGGTGAACGGCAAGCGCAGGTTGCGCCGTTCATAGGCGCGGCCTTCCACCGGCGCACTGGGTTCGATCTGCTCGATCATGCCCAGGTAGCCACACAGCAGGCTGGCGGCAATCGCCAGGTACGGGTTGGCATCGGCGCCCGGCAAGCGGTTTTCCACGCGCATCGCTTCCGGGCTGGAGGTGGGCACACGCAGGCCAACGGTGCGGTTCTCTTCGCCCCACTCGACGTTGACCGGCGCCGAAGTGTCCGGCAGGAAGCGGCGGAACGAATTGACGTTGGGCGCAAACATCGGCAGCAGCTTGGGGATGTACTTCTGCAAGCCGCCGATGTGATGCAAAAACAAGGGGGTCATGCGGCCATCGGCATCGACGAACACCGGTTTGCCGGTGGCGATCTCCACCACGCTCTGGTGCAGGTGCATGGCACTGCCCGGTTCATCGGCCACCGGCTTGGCCATGAAGGTCGCGGCGACGTTATGCTTGAGCGCGGCCTCACGCAGGGTGCGCTTGAACACGGTGATCTGGTCGGCGAGGTCCAGGGCATCGCCGTGGCGAAAGTTGATTTCCATCTGCGCCGGGCCGTCTTCGTGGATCAGCGTGTCGAGGTCCAGGCCTTGGGCTTCGCACCAGTCGTAGACGTCTTCGAACAGCGGGTCGAATTCGTTGGCGGCGTCGATGGAAAACGATTGGCGCCCGGTTTCGGCACGCCCGGAGCGGCCGATAGGGGTCTTCAACGGCAGGTCCGGGTCTTCGCAGCGCTGGGTCAGGTAGAACTCCATTTCCGGCGCGACAATCGGCTGCCAGCCCTGGTCGGTGTAGAGCTGCAAGACTTTCTTGAGCACGTTGCGCGGCGACAGTTCGATGGGGTTGCCCTGTTTGTCGAAGGTGTCGTGGATCACGATGGCAGTGGGTTCGATGGCCCAGGGCACCACGTAGGTGGCGTTGGCCACCGGGCGGCAGATCATGTCGATATCGGCCGGGTCGAGCAGGTCGTAGTAGATATCGTCGTCGACAAAGTCCCCGGTTACCGTCTGCAGCAACACACTTTCCGGCAGGCGCATGCCTCGCTCATGCAGGAACTTGTTGGTGGGTGCAATCTTGCCTCGCGCGATGCCAGTCAAATCACTGATCACGCATTCGACTTCGGTAATCTTGTGTTCTTTCAGCCAGGTGGAGAGCTGATCGAAGGGGGCGTTCATAAGGACCTCGTCTTGGGTGGGATGCGACGCCGGCTTGTACTTGCAGCGCATTGAGGTCTATCTTGGGCCAGCCTTCAAACCGCATCTATCCACTTTGCACGCAGCACAACGCACCAATAGAGTGCGCACGGATCACCCATGACACAGGCAACCGCTTTGCGCGTACAGGCCTTCGCTACCGGCGATGTGGCCGCCCAATGCAGTGCGACACCCGGTTGGGTGCAGCAGTACCAGCAGATGTCGCCCGGGCATTTTTCCGGGCGGGTACGCTACCTCGACCTGCAAGGCGTGCAGGTATACGAGGAGTGCATGAACACCCGCGTGGAACAGCATTTCAATGCACCACCCGGGGCCCTGGCGTTCTGTTTCGACGGCAGCGACAACAGCCTGTATATGCTCAATGGCGAAAGCCGCAATACCTGGATCACCCCGGAAAACTACCGTGAAGTGGCGGTGGTGTTCGGCCCGCAGTTTGTACAGCGACATGGGCTGGACGTAGCAAAACTTGAAGGGTTGTTCATGGCTCCGCTGAGGTGCCAGCAGAACGCGCTGTTCACCCGCTGGCTCAGTGGCACGCTGACACGTTTGTCGGCACTGACCGACCCCATCAGCCGCGATGCCCTTACCCAGCAACTGCTCGACGACTGCCTGTTTATCCTCGACAACGCCTGCGTGTGCCTGGACCGCGACTCATTGCAAAAGCGCAGCGAAGCACGCCGGTTGATGGCGCGCATCGGCGAATGGGCGGCGGATGCGCCGGATGAAAGCGTCAACCTGCTGGAACTGGCGCAGATTGCCGGCGTGCCGTTGCGCCAATTGCAGCAAGGTTTCAAGACCTATACCGGGATGAGCCCGGCGCAGTGGTTAAGGATGCGCCGCTTGAATGGGGCGCGGCGGGAGCTGTTGAGCGCGACGAAGACGACGGTTGCCGAAGTGGCGATGAACTGGTCGTTCTGGCATTTGGGGCGGTTCTCTAACAGCTATCGAACATTGTTCAAGGAACTGCCCAGCGAAACGCTCAAGCGCTCACTTTGAAATGCAGTCAAAAATGTGGGAGGGGGCTTGCTCCCGATGACGGTAGATCAGTCACCTGATACTGAGACTGACCCAACGCTATCGGGAGCAAGCCCCCTCCCACAGGGGATCGCATTTCAAGGCTGGGATTTGAGGAAGGTTGCGATCAGCTGGTTGACCTGTTCCGCCGCTTCCAACTGCACCATATGCCCCTGCCCCGGCAGTATCTCCACCTGGGCCTCCAGGCCCTGGGCATGGTCGGCCGGGATGATTGCATCGTCACTGCCCCAGATCACCAGGCTCGGTTGCTGCCCCACCACGTTGCGCAAATCCAGGCGCTGGCGCCCGCCTTCAAACAACTGCGCATTGAGTTGCTTCAAGGCCTGATCCACGCCTTCCAAGCGCTTGAACTTGAGCATGTCCTCCAACATCTGCCGCGTCACCAGCGCCGGGTCGCTGAACAGTTGCACCAGTTGCGGCTTGAGCGCATTACGGTTGTTGGCCTCGGTAAAACCGTGCAGGTAATCGCCATTGATAGCCGCCCCCAACCCGGCGCTCGCGATCAGGGTCAGGGAGGCAACGCGCGCGGGTGCCTGGCGCGCAACCGTCAGGCTGACCAGCCCGCCCATGGAGTGCCCGGCCAGGTGCACGCGGTCGAGCTGCAGGTGATCGAGCAAGGCCAGTACGGCCTGGCTCAGTTCCTCGGCGTCCCCCGTTTGCAGGGCCTTGCCCGACTCGCCATGCCCTGGCAGGTCCAGGGCGATCACCCGGCGTTCGGCGGCCAGGGCCGGTTGGTTGAACAGCCAGTTGTTCAAGTCGCCGCCAAAACCATGCACCAGCAACAGCGGTGTAGCGCCTTCGCCCAGGTCGAGATAGCGCAACAGGCGCCCGCCCGCCTCGATCTTCTGCGCACTCGGCCCGGTGGCTTCGGCTTCGGCGCGGCTGGAGACAAAGCCGGCGTTGAAGCTGTCGATCACCGCATCGATCTGCGCCTCGCTGGCCTCACCTTCCACCACGATCCCCAGCAGCGCGCCCACCGGCAAGGTCTCGTCGCTCAGCGCCAGCACTCGGCGCAATACACCGCTGAACGGCGCCTCGACACTGCTGGAGATCTTGTCGGTTTCCACGTCCAACACCTCCTCGCCCTTCTCCACCCGGTCGCCGGGCTGCTTGAGCCAGGCATCGATGCGGCCTTCGGTCATCGACAGCCCCCACTTGGGCATGGTCAAGGTATGGATCATGCGGCATTCCTCCTGTCGGCGATCTTCAGCACCGCGGCCTCGATCTTCGCCGCGTTGGGGATGTACAGGTCTTCCAGGGCATCGGAAAACGGCACCGGCGTGTGCGGCGCAGTGACCATCTCGATCGGCGCACGCAGGAAAGAAAAGCCTTGCTGGGCCACCAACGCACTGATGTCGGTGGCGATGGAACAACGCGGATTGGACTCGTCGATCACCACCAGGCGCCCGGTTTTTTCCACACTCTCAAGGATGCTGTCTTCGTCCAGCGGGCTGGTGGTACGCAGGTCCAACACCTCGCAGTCGATGCCCTGGCGCGCCAGGTTGGCGGCGGCTTCCAGGGCGATGTGCACCATGCGCCCGTAGGTCACCAGGGTCACATCGCGACCTTCGCGCACAAAATTGGCCTCGCCGAACGGCACGGTGTAGAGCTCTTCCGGCACTTCGCCTTGCAGGCTGTAGAGCATCTTGTGTTCGAGGAAGATCACCGGGTCGTTGTCGCGGATCGCCTGGATCAACATGCCCTTGGCGTCATACGGCGTAGCCGGGCACACCACCTTGAGGCCGGGAATGTGCGTCCACATCGAGGTGAGCATCTGCGAATGCTGGGCGGCCGCGCGCAGGCCGGCGCCGTACATGGCGCGCACTACCAGCGGCGTGGTGGTCTTGCCGCCGAACATGTAGCGAAACTTGGCCGCCTGGTTGAGCAACTGGTCGAGGCAGCAGCCGATAAAGTCGACAAACATCAACTCGCACACCGGGCGCATGCCACGGGTGGCGGCGCCGACGGCCATGCCGACGTAGCCGACTTCTGACAACGGCGCGTCGAGTACGCGCTCCGGGAACTCATGGTAAAGACCTTTGGTCACCCCCAGCACACCACCCCAGGCGTCCTGCTCGCCGGGCGAACCGGTGCCGCCGGACACATCCTGGCCAATAATGAACACGCTCTGGTCCCGGCGCATTTCCTGGGCGAGGGCTTCGTTGATTGCCTGCTGATAGCTGATTTTGCGAGCCATGGGATTTTCTCCACCTGTTGTTGTTATTAGCGGTAAGCGACGTAGACATCACTGAGCAGGTCGACGGCCTGGGGTTTGGGATCGGACTTGGCCAGGCGCACGGCGTCGTCGATCAACTGCGCGACCTCGCCGTCGATACGTTCGAACTGCGCGGCATCGAGCCAGCCTTCGGCATTGCAGCGCTGGCGGAACAGGGCGAGGCAGTCGTGGGATTCGCGCAGGTTCTTGACTTCATCCGGGCCGCGGTAGGTTTGTGCATCGCCTTCGAAGTGGCCATAGAAGCGGCTGAGCTTCACTTCCACCAAGGTCGGCCCTTCGCCCTGGCGTGCGCGCTCCACCGCCACGCCCAGCGCCGCGTGCACCGCGAAGAAATCATTGCCATCGACAATCACCCCCGGCATGCCAAAGCCCACTGCCCGCTCGGCAATGTCCTTGCACGCCACCGACCAGCCGGAACCGGTGGCCTCGGCATAGCCGTTGTTCTCGGCGACGAACAGGCACGGCAGCTTCATGATCGACGCCAGGTTCATCGCCTCGAACACCGCGCCCTCGTTGGAGCCGCCGTCGCCGAAGAACGCCACGGCCACGCCCTGGCTGCCCTTGAGCTTGGAGGCCAGCGCAGCGCCTGCCGCCAACGGCGCACCGGCACCGACAATGCCGTTGGCGCCGAGCATGCCCTTCTCTTGGTCGGCAATATGCATGGAGCCGCCCTTGCCGCCGCACACGCCGGTTTTCTTGCCGTAGATCTCGGCCATCATGCCAAACACGTCCACGCCCTTGGCGATGCAATGGCCGTGACCACGGTGGTTGGAGGCGATGCAGTCTTCATCGTTGAGGTGCACCATGACCCCGGCGGCGCTGGCTTCCTGGCCGGCATACAGGTGCACGAAACCAGGGATCTCGCCGGTGGCGAATTCCACATGCAGGCGTTCTTCGAAGTCACGGATGGTGCGCATCACTGTGTAGGCATGCAGCAATTGATCGGTGGACAGGTGAGTGGACATCTTGTTGTTCTCCAGGTTGTCTCGACACACAAAAGGCTGGCTGCGGCCAGCTGTAAGCGCTTGAGCACAGGCTGTGCCAAGGCCCACGAAAAACCGGCAAAGCCTTGACCCAGAGCAGTGCCGAACGGTTGTACCGCTGCGCCATGCCAGCGCAGAATGAGACCCGCCATTGCACAGTGCAGGCTCCGTCTCAGGCGGACTGAGACGCTGCGTCTCAGCGCTGGCTGTTGGTCAGGCCAACCTTGTCGGTCGGCGCCCATGGGCGCTTAATGGCGGGCATAACAACAAGGATCGAGAACCGGAGGCCTTATGCTCGCCGCGAACTCCAGAGAACACGTCGACTGCGTCAGTCGCGTGGTCCGAAATGCCGATCGACTGCCCCAGGCGCCGGTGCCGTCGCTGATTTTCGATTCATGGCGCCGTTCCATGGAGCAATACCACCTCGACCCCGGCTCGCTGCAGGGGCCGCGCATTCTCACCGAACCCTTGCTCAAGGAATGTCGCGAACGCGCTGAGCTGTTCATGCGCATCGCCGGCGAAGAAGTCGGGCAACTGCACCACCGTGTGCGCCACGCCGACTACTGCGTGATGCTCACCGACGCCCAGGGCCAGACCCTTGACCACCGCGTGGACACCGCCATTCGCAGCGACTGTCGCAAAGCCGGCCTGTATCTCGGCACCTGTTGGTCCGAAGCCGAGGAAGGCACCTGCGGCGTGGCCACGGTGCTGACCAGCAAAGCCGCCGTGACCGTGCACAAGCGCGATCATTTCCGTGCCGCCTTTATTGGCCTGACCTGCTCCGCCGCCCCGATCTTCGACCCCCAGGGCAACCTGCTGGGGGTAATGGATGCCTCGGCGCTCAAATCCCCGGATGACCGGCGCAGCCAGCACCTGGTGCGGCAGATGGTGGCGCAGAGTGCGCAAGCCATCGAAAACGCCTTCTTCATGCACAGCGCCCGCGAGCATTGGGTGCTCCAGGCCCACAGCACACCGGGCTATGTGGACAGCCAGCCGGACCTGCTGCTGGCATGGGATCAGGACGGCCGGCTACAGGCCCTGAACAGCAAGGCGCGCCAGGCATTGCGCCGGCGCTTCGGCCAGGTGCCCGACTACATCGGTGAAGTGTTCGACCTGAATGCGTTGCGCTCGGTGACGGACCAATCGACCCAACACCTGCCATGGCTGGGCGAGCCTGGCGTATTGCACGTGCGGGTCAATACCCCGCGACGCAAACCGCCGCGAGCCGTTGCGCACGCTCAGGTCGACCCGCGGGTGGAAGAACACCTGCGCCTGGCCGTACGCGTCAAGGACCGCAACCTGCCGGTACTGGTGCAGGGGGAAACCGGCGCCGGCAAGGAAGTTTTCGCTCGCCAACTGCACGAACGCAGCGCCCGGCGTACGGGGCCCTTTGTCGCGGTCAACTGCGCAGCGATCCCCGAGAACCTGATTGAAAGCGAGCTGTTCGGCTACGTGGCAGGGGCTTTTACCGGTGCATCCAGCAAAGGCATGCAGGGGCTGTTGGTACAGGCCGATGGCGGTACGTTGTTCCTCGATGAAATCGGCGATATGCCGCTGGCGTTGCAGACGCGCCTGCTGCGGGTGATGGCCGAAGGTGAAGTCGCGCCCCTGGGCGGGGCCAAGAGCCGCACTGTGGACATCCAAGTGATCTGCGCCAGCCACCGTGACCTGGACGCGCTGGTCAGCGACGGGCGCTTTCGCGAAGACCTGTACTTCCGCCTCGGCTGCGCGCGCTTTTGCCTGCCGCCGCTGCGCGAGCGCAGTGACAAGCTGGCACTGATCAACCGGTTGCTGGAGCAGCAAGCACGCGGCGGCGTCTCGGTCGGCATCGGCCAGGCTGCACTGGAACGGCTGCTGGGCTATGCCTGGCCTGGCAATGTGCGCCAGTTGCACCACGTACTGGCGTATGCCTGTGCCGTGTGTGAGAGCGGGACCATCCAGTTGGCGGATCTACCGGTGCAGGTGCGCGGCGAACAGGTTTCGCTGGCTGCAGAACCTAGCGTGAGCCCCGAACGTCAGGTGGTGCTGGACGCGTTGGTCCGGCACCGCTGGAAGCCGTTGCCGACGGCGCAGGCGCTGGGTATTTCCCGGGCAACCCTGTACCGCCGGGTCAACCAACTGGGCATCGACATGCCCCGCAAGCACTGACACAACGGAATTAAACATGTGGGAGGGGGCTTGCTCCCGATAGCAGTGGGTCAGCCAACATCTATGTTTGCTGGGCTGACGCCATCGGGGGCGAGCCCCCTCCCACACTCGGCCGAGCAGGCCTTGAGAGGTCAGCGGTAGACAAGGCCACCGTCGATCAACGGCGCTTGCCCAGTCATGTAATCCGCATCCGGCCCGGCCAGGTAGGCCACCAACCCGGCTACATCCTCGGGCGTTTGTGCACGGCCCAAGGCAATTCCGTCCACGTACTTCTTGTAGGTCGCCCCCACTTCAGCCCCGGTAATCTCGGCCATGCGCTTGTCGATCTCCACCCACATATCGGTACCCACCACGCCTGGGCAGTAGGCATTGACCGTGATCCCGGCGCTTGCCAGTTCCTTGGCCGCCGCCTGGGTCAGGGCACGCACGGCGAACTTGGTGGCCGAGTACACGCCCAGCAGCGCAAAGCCTTCATGGCCGGCGATAGAGCAGGCATTGATGATCTTGCCCTTTTGCTTGAGCGCCTTGAATTTCTTGGCGGCGGCCTGGATACCCCACAGCACGCCCTGCACGTTGATACCGAGGGTGCGCTCAACCTGTTCCGGGCTGACGTCCAGCAATGAGTCGATCTGCGCGATACCGGCGTTATTGACGATGATGTCGAAGCCGCCAAGGGTCTGGTGTGCATGCTCAACTGCCGCTACTACCTGATCGCGCTTGGACACGTCGGCGATAAACACCGAGGCCTTGCGCCCCAGGGCCACTACTTCTGAGGCCACGGCTTCAAGCTTGGCACCATTGATGTCGACCAGAGCGATGTCGGCACCGTCCTGTGCCAGGCGCAGGGCGATGGCCCGGCCAATGCCCTGCCCGGCGCCGGTCACCAGCGCAACTTTTCCAGCAATACTCATGACGATCTCCTGCAACGGTGAGAGAGCCTTGTCTATCGCAGATGCCTGCCGGGGCTGTCGAGGCGCAAGGGGTTTGGCGTAGAGGTTGAGACGCTGTGTCTCAGCACGCGCGCGCGTACCGAACGCTTGTAAAACCTGGCCGTTATGCCTAGCTTATGCGCCCCCGCCCTGCGCTATAAGGCCCTGCCCCATGGTTTTGCGTTTTCGTCCCGCCGTCAGTACACGTTTGGCTCTCGGCCTGCTGCTCAGCGGCGGCATCGGCAGCAGCCTGGCCGCGGAGATTGAACTGCCGGCTGTCAAGGTCCAGGGGCAGGATGAGTCCGGCTACCGTAACGAAACTGCCTCGGTGGGCGGTTTCGATGAAGCACCGTTGCTGGACACGCCGGCCTCGATTACGGTGATCAACGCCGCCCTGATCAAGGACCAGCAAGCGCGCCTGCTCAGTGAAGTGCTGCGCAACGATGCGTCGGTGGGTGACAGCTATGCGCCGATTGGCTATTACGAAAATTTCGTGGTGCGTGGCTTCTCGCTGAACGCGGCCAGCAGCTACAAGATCAACGGGCGCACCATCACCGGCGAGCAGAACGTCGCCCTGGAAAACAAGCAGCAGGTGGAAGTGCTCAAGGGCCTGGCCGGGTTGCAGAGCGGCATTTCCGAGCCCAGCGGCGTGATCAACTACGTGACCAAGCGCCCCGAGGATGTACGCTCGGTAACCGTCTCTACCGATGATCGCGGCAGCGGCTATATCGCCACGGACGTCGGTGGCTGGTTTGGCAGCGAGCAGCAATTGGGCCTGCGCGCCAATGTCGCCCATGAAGACCTCAATTCCTATGTGGAACACGCCAATGGCCAGCGCGATTTTGTGTCCCTGGCCTTGGACTGGAACATCAGCCCCGACGCCCTGCTGCAACTGGATGCCGAATACCAGAACAAGCAACAGCGCTCGGTGCCGGGTTACCAACTGTTGGGTGGCACCGAAGTGCCCCACGACGCCTCGCCGAAGAAGCTGCTGGGGCATCAGAGCGGCGGCAAGCAAGTGGGGATCGACTCGCTGAACCTCAACGGCAAGTTCGAGTACCGTTTCAGCGACCAGTGGAAAGGCACTGTCAACGCGGCGCGTAGCAAGGTGGTGATTGATGACTACAGTTCGTTTGCGTGGGGCTGCTATTACGTCAGCAACTGCAATGCCAACACCTTCAGCCCCGAAGGTGACTACGACATCTACGACTATCGCAGCCCCGACGACACCCGCCGCGATGATGAAATCCAGGCAGCCATGACCGGGCTATTCGACACCGCGGGCCTGGGTCATGAGTTGACCTTCGGCACCAGCGCATTTCGCCGGGTGGTCGACAAGCGCGACTCGGTCAATGAATACATCGGCAGCGGCAATATCCATCAGGATGCGCCGAGCTTCCCTCCCACCGACAAGCCGCTCAATGATAGCCATCGCAACCTCGACAGCCGCCAGTACGGGTTGTTCGTCACCGACCGAATTCGCTTCAATGAGCAATGGCAAACCATTCTGGGTGGGCGTGAAGTGCGCCTGGACGAAAAGGCTTTCGACAAGAACGGCGCTGAGTCACGGCATACCCAGCAGTATGTATTCCTGCCCCAGGCCTCGCTGATCTATAAGCCGATTGAGAACATCTCGCTCTACACCAGCTACAGCAAGGGCCTGTCTCTGGGCGGCACCGCGCCGTGGTTTGCCACCAACAGCAGCGAAACCCTGGCGCCCACCACTTCACGGCAGATCGAAGCCGGGGTGAAGTACGATTGGCGCCGCATCAGTTTCGCCGCTGCCGTATTCCAGACACGCCAGGCCTACCAATATTCGAAGCCGGATGGCGCGGGCAACTTTACCTATGTGCAACAGGGCGAGCAGAAAAACACCGGCCTGGAACTGTCCGCCAACGGCTGGGCCACCGAGCGCCTGCAAATAGCAACCAGCGTGGCCGCCATCCGCGCACGGGTGAGCGGCAGCGGCACCCCGGACTATGAAGGCCACCAGGCGATCAACGTACCCAAGCTGCGCGCCAGCCTGTACGCCGACTATGCGTTGCCGTGGGTCAATGGCCTGGCGGTGCTGGGCGGTGTGCAATACAGCGCCAGGAAGTCGGCCAACCGCAACGGCACTGTGGAGGTGGGCGACTATGCAGTGGTCAATCTCGGCAGCCGCTACACCACCAAGGTCGAAGGGTATGAAACGGTGTTTCGCCTGAGCGTCGACAACCTGTTCGACAAGCGCTACTGGCGCGATGCGGGCGAGTACATGGGCGATGACTACCTGTTCCAGGGCGCGCCGTTGACGGCGCGCTTGAGTGCATCGGTGAATTTCTGATTCACCCGCCCTACCGGGGTTATTTGGGCATCTTGCGAAAGCCCACCGCCAGGCGGTTCCAGCTGTTGATGGTGGCGATGGCCACGCTCAGGTCGACTTGTTCCTGTGGGCTGAACTCGGCGGCCAGGGCATTGAAGTCTTCATCCGGGGCGTGGGTCTGGCTCAGCAGGGTCAGGCTTTCAGCCCAGCCCAGCGCAGCGCGTTCACGCGGGGTAAAGAATGGGGTCTCGCGCCAGGCCGACACGGTGTACAAACGCCGCTCGGTTTCGCCACCCTTGCGGGCGTCGGCGGTGTGCATGTCCAGGCAGAACGCGCAGCCGTTGATCTGCGAGACGCGCAGGCGCACCAATTCGAGCAGCGGCAATTCGATGGAGAGTTTGCCGACCGCTGCTTCCAGCGCCAGCATGGCTTTCATGGCGTCTGGGGAAGCGGTGTAGAAATCGGTACGGGTTTGCATGGTGTTGCTCCAGAACGGTGGGATTGGTGAGCAGGTTAGTCACCAAGGCGTCCTGGAGGAATAGCCAATCCGGGCGAAGAACAGGTGACCAATCTACAGGCCACGCTTGCGCAGCCATTGCAGGAAACCCTTCTTCACCGGCACCACCGGCGCGTCTTCGGTCAGGGCCTGGGCGGCATGCCGACGGAAGTCCAGCAGCGCCTTCATGGCTTCGCCGATATCATGCCGTGCGTCCAGGCAGGGCTTGAGGTATTCATTTTCGATGCGATAAAGCGTGCAGTAGGTCTTGGCCGAAAAATCTGCCAGCGCCGCCTGTTCCGAGAGGATGCCGGATTCGCCGATCACCTCCCCGGGGCCCATGCGCCCAGCCTCGAACTTGTGCCCGTCCTTGACCAACAGCACCGAGACCACGCCGGATTCGATGATGAACAAGTGATCGCTGACCTCCCCCGCCGCCAGGATCATCTCGCCGGCGCGGTAGGTATGCAGGGTCATGTTCTGGCTGAAGGTGTCTTTTTCTTCCTGGCGCAAGGTGGAGAAAATCGACGAGCGTTCCAGCAACGCCCGGGCGCCGGACACGGTTGGCGGCGTGCTGCCCTCGGTGGCGGACAGCAGCCCCACGCCCGCCGCCTGCAAGTGCCGGTAGGCCAAATCGTAAAGCAGGTTGCGCGTTTCGCGCTTGAGGCCCATGGCCGGTACGAACCCGCTGATTTCATATTCGACGCCGCCACTGGTCGAGGCTTTGAACGCCACGCTCGGGGCGGGCTGGGCCAGTAATGGCCGGCAGCCCTGCATTGCCCGTTCCAGGGCCTCGATCACGGTTTGCGGACGTGCGTGGGGGCTGACTTGCAGGCTCACTGCCAGGCCGAACATGTCCGCCGGGCGCGAGAAGTTGATGATCTTGGCCTTGGCCGCCAGGGAATTGGGGATCACCGCCAGGCTGCCCTGGGAGGTTTGCAAACGCGTGGCGCGCCAGTCGATATCGGTGACACGGCCTTCGGTGCCGTCGATGGAGATCCAGTCATCGATCTGGTAAGGCTTGGTGGTATTGAGGACGATCCCGGAAAACACGTCGCTCAAGGTACTTTGCAACGCCAGGCCGACGATGATCGCCACCGCACCGGAGGTGGCCAGCACGCCCTTGACCGGCAGGTCGAGCACATAGGCCATGGCGGCGATGATCGCGATCAGGAAGATCACCGCGCCCATCAGGTCTTGCAACAAGCGCCCGGTATGCCCGACCCGCTGCATCATCACCGCGCCGAGCAACACCGTCAGGGTGCGCGCAGCGAACAACCACCAGCCGATCTGCAACGCCGTGGCGGCCAGGTGCAAGGTGGTGTCGTCAGCATAGGGCGCCCCTTGCATGGGGTTCATGCCGTCGTTGAACAACACGACGCTGAATACCGCGAAGATCACCAACCGCGCGGCGAGTTTCCAGTTGGCCAGGTCGGCGGAGATAAGACGCCACACGGCGATGTCGATAAAGATCAACGCCACGGCGCACAGCATCGGGTGATCAGCGATAAATGAGGGCATCCAGGCGACTCCAGGGCGAATGCCGAGAAGATCGCATGAAATCGATAAGACGGGTATAGCGCAGGAAAAAATGTGGGAGGAGGCAAGCCCCCTCCCACAAGGGTTATTTAAACCAACCCGGCATTCAGGCGTGCATCTGCCCGAACTTGCCCGACTGGAAGTCGGCGAACGCCTGATGGATCTCCTGCTCGGTGTTCATCACGAACGGACCGTGGCCGACGATGGGCTCGTCGATGGGTTCGCCGCTGAGCAGCAACACCTTGGCGTCGTCATTCGACTCCAGCGTGACCTGGTTACCGTCACGCTCGAACAGCGCCAGCTGACCTTGGCGCGCAACTTCATCGCCATTGACCAGCACAGTGCCGCTGAGGATGACCAGCGCCGTATTACGCCCGGCGTGCAGGTCCAGCGTGACCGCCTTATTGGCATTGAGGCGCAAGTCCCACACGTCAATCGGCGTAAAGGTACGGGCCGGGCCATGAGCACCGGCGAATTCACCGGCGATCAGGCGCAGGTTGCCAGCGTCGTTCGCCAGTGGCAGCACCGGAATATCGCCATCGATGATGGTCTGGTAGCCGGCATCGGCCATTTTGTCCTTGGCCGGCAGGTTGACCCACAGTTGCACCATTTCCAGCGCCCCGCCGCGACGGGCGAAATCCTGGGAGTGGAACTCCTCGTGGAGAATGCCCTTGGCCGCGGTCATCCATTGCACATCGCCGGGGCCGATCTTGCCGCCGGCACCGGTGGAATCGCGGTGCTCGACTTCGCCGTCATAGACGATAGTCACGGTTTCAAAGCCGCGATGCGGGTGCTGACCGACGCCACGGCGCTGTTCGGTGGGCGTGAATTCGACCGGCCCGGCGTGGTCCAGCAACAGGAATGGGCTGATGTGCTTGCCCATGGTGTCGTAGGAAAACAAAGTGCGTACCGGGAAGCCATCGCCGACCCAGTGGGCGCGAGGGCTGGTGTAGATACCAATCAGCTTTTTCATGTGTACCTCCAAAGTGGGTACACAATAAATCGCCTCACTCCTAAGCACTAGACGGCAAAACCGGCCCTGATCGTTCTATGTATAGGACAATGTTTTAACCTGGCGCTGGCGCAACAGGTGAAATGCAACAAAGGCCGACAGCGCAAACCCGGCTTGAATAATCACCATCGGCGCGGCACTGCCATCGCGCAACTGGCTCAATAGCAAACCGCTGCAGGTGGCACCGAACATCTGCGCGAACCCCATCAGCCCTGCCGCCAAACCCGCACGGTGCGCATTGGGCATCACCGCGCCGGTCACCGCACCGGGCAACACCAGGCCACCGCCGAGAGTAGCCACGGCAATGGGCACATCCAGCCCTATTACCGACAGCCCGAACAGCGCGTAGATCACCAGCGCCGCCACCCCGCCGACCGCGACCATTGTCACGCCCATCGCCACAATCCACTGCGGCCCCAGGCGCTGGATATTACGCCGGGTATAGGTGGAGCCCACGATCAGCATCGACACGATCAATCCGAAGTTGAGGCCGTACTCCAGGCTGCTGAATCCCAGCAGGTTGATGAACACCGCCGAGGAGCCGGCGATCACCGCAAACATCGCACCGTAGGTGCAGGCCAGGGCCACGGCATAGGCCCGGTACTGGCGGCCCTTGAGCAGGTCCAGGTATTGGCCGCCCAGGGTGCGCCAGTGAGCGGCTTTGGGATCGAGGTGGTGGTTGCTCTCGCGAAAGAACAGCAGCGCCAGCACCAGCACCAGGCTGCCGATCACCAACGCCAGGCTGATCGGTGCTCGCCAACCCAGTAGCTTGATCAACAAGCCGCCAAGCATCGGCGCGACGACGATGGCATACAGCATGCCGATCATGGTCAGCGCCAGGGCCGGCCCCGCCTCGGCTTTCCACACATCCCGCACCACCGTGCGGGCCAATACCAACGCGGCGCACGCACCCAGGCCCTGGAACACGCGGGCGAGGATAAATTGCTGGATGTCGCTGACCAGCAGCATCGATAACGTGGCCAGCACATACAACGCCAGGCCGGCGATCAATACCGGGCGTCGGCCAATACGGTCCGACAGCGGCCCGAACAGCAACTGCCCCAGGCCAAAGGCACCGACAAATGCTGACAGCGCCAGCAGTGCCGAGCCCACCGGCGCCGCCAGCGCCTGCTCGATGGCGCCCAGGCCCGGAATGATCAACTGGGTCGAGACTTCACCCAAGGCCGTTAAGGCAACCAGTAATAACAACAAGCTGCGTGAAGGTGCCGGGGCGATTGCCATGGGGATTATCCGGGGGCTGGATTAATTTATATTTCGACCATAATATGAGTAAAAAATTATGTCCATAATTTTTTGCCCAATGGTTACCCCTGGAGCCCGCCATGCCCCCTCTCCCCCTGCGTCTTCTCACGCCCCTGGCCCTGTTGATGGTGCTCGGTGGCTGCCACAGCCAAGCTGACAACGCCGCTCAAGCGCCGCAGCCACGTCCCGTATTGGCGGCCACCGTCGAAGCCGCTGGCACCCAGCAAAGCGCGTATACCGGTGTGGTCGCTGCCCGCACCGAAAGCGACCTGGGCTTCCGGGTCAGCGGCAAGGTGATCGAGCGCAAGGTCGACCCCGGCCAGCGCGTTGCCCGTGGCGATACCCTGCTGGTGCTGGACATCGGCGACTTCGAACTGGCGCTGCGCTCGGCCAAGAATCGCGTCAACGCCGCCCAGGCCCAGCTGCGCCAACGCCGCGACGATGAAAACCGCTACCAGCGCCTGGCCAGTACCGGCGCAGTGTCACGGCAGATCTTCGACCAGTCGGCCACCAACCTGCGTGTTGCCGAGGCGGAACTGGCCGCGGCGCAGTCCGATGCCAGCCAGATCGAAAACCGCCGCACCTACTCGGTGCTCAAGGCCGATGGCGACGGCATCATCACCGACGTGCGAGCAGACCGCGGCCAAGTGGTGGCCGAAGGGCAAATCGTCGCGCGCCTGGCCCACGACGGCGCCCGTGAAGCCATCGTCAACCTGCCGGAAAACCAGCGCGACCTGGCCGCGCAAAAAGCCCTGGCCTTCCCCTTCGGCGCCCCCGACCAGGCCGTGGCCGCAAGCCTGCGCGAGCTGTCCGCCAGCGCCGACCCCATCACGCGCACCTACCGCGCCCGCTATGTGTTGCACGGTGCCGTCGAGCGTTTCGCCCTCGGTTCCACCATCACCGTACGCCTGCAAGGCAACGGCCAGGCCGCGCAAACCCGCGTGCCGATTGGCGCGTTGCAGGACGCAGGCCAGGGCCCCGGCGTGTGGCTGATCGGCGATGACAACACGCTGACCTTCGCGCCGGTGAAAGTCGCCCGCCTCGGCCAGGAAGACGCCCTGCTCGACAGCGGCGTCCTGCCTGGGCAAACCATCGTCGCCCTGGGGGCGCACCTGCTGCACGGCGGCGACAAGGTGCGCTTGCTACCCGCCCAGGCGCTGGCCCTCAACCGCAAGCAGGACCAATGACCATGCGCGGGCTCAACCTCTCCGAACTGGCAGTCAAACACCGCGCAGTGACGCTGTTCCTGCTCATTGCAATCCTGGTCGCCGGAATGTTCGCGTTCGGCAAACTGGGGCGCGCCGAAGACCCCTCGTTTACCGTCAAGGTCATGACCATCACCGCCGCCTGGCCGGGCGCCACCGCCCAGGAGATGCAGGAACAGGTGGCCGACCGCCTGGAAAAGCGCCTGCAGGAACTGGACTATTACGACCGCGTCGAGACCATCGCCCAGCCAGGTTTTGTGTCGATGCGCATGACCTTTCTCGAATCCACGCGCCCGAGCGAAATCCAGGCACTGTTCTACCAGACCCGCAAGAAGCTCAGTGACGAAGCCGCGCAATTGCCCAAAGGCGTGATCGGCCCGTTTTTCAACGATGAATACTCTGATGTGTATTTCGCGCTGTACGCCCTGGAAGCCGAACACCTGCCCCATCGTCAGCAAGTGCAAATGGCCGAGACCCTGCGCCAGGGTTTGCTCAACCTGCCGGGGGTGAAGAAGGTCAATATTCTTGGCGAGCAGGCCCAACGGGTGTTTGTCGAGTTTTCCTATGAGCGCCTGGCGACCCTGGGCATCAAGCCCGAGCAGATTTTCGCCGCCCTCGCCGCACAAAACGCGGTGGCGCCCTCAGGCTTTGTCGAGACCGCTGGTGCCCGTGCGTATATCCGTATCGACGGAGCCTTCGACAGCCTGGCGCTGATTGAAAACGTGCCCCTGCAAGTCAATGGCCGCGTGCTGCGCATTGCCGATGTCGCCAGCGTCAGCCGCGGTTATGAGGACCCGCCCAGCTACCGCATCCGCCACCAGGGCGACCCGGCGCTGATGCTCGGGGTGATCATGGAGAAACACTGGAACGGCCTGGAACTGGACCAGAGCCTGCAGGCCCAGGAAGCCAAAATCCGCGCCGACCTGCCCCTGGGCGTGAACTTCGTCAAGGTCTCCGACCAGGCGAAAAACATCAGCCTGGCGGTGAATGAGTTCATGCTCAAGTTCTTCGTCGCCCTGGCCGTGGTGATGCTGATCAGCCTGCTGGCCCTGGGCTTTCGCGTGGGCCTGGTGGTGGCGGCAGCCGTGCCGCTGACGCTGTCGATCGTGTTCGTGATCATGCTGGTCACCGGGCGCGAATTCGACCGCGTGACCCTGGGCGCGCTGATCATTTCCCTGGGCCTGCTGGTGGATGACGCGATCATTGCCATCGAGATGATGGTGGTGAAACTCGAAGAAGGTTTTGATCGTATCCATGCGGCGACCTACGCCTGGAGCTCCACAGCTGCGCCCATGCTGACCGGTACGCTGGTGACGATCATCGGCTTTTTACCCGTGGGGTTTGCGCGCTCCGGTGCAGGCGAGTACGCCGGGAATATCTTCTGGATCGTCGGCTTTGCCTTGATTTCATCGTGGTTGGTGGCGGTGGTGTTCACGCCCTATCTGGGCGTGAAGCTGTTGCCGCAGATCAAGCCTGTGCCCGGTGGGCACGATGCGATTTATGCCGGGCGTCATTATCAGAAACTCCGTCGTCTGGTGGAGGCCTGCGTGCGCGGGCGCTGGCTGGTGACCGGGCTGGTGGTGGCCGCGTTTGTGCTGTGCGGCCTGTGTATGGCGGTGGTGAAGAAACAGTTCTTCCCCGACTCCGACCGTTCGGAGCTGATCCTGGAAGTGTATATGCCGCCCGGCAGCGCATTCAAAAGCACTGAAGCGGTGGCGGCGCAGGTGGAGAAAGCCCTGTTGCAGGAGCCGCAGACCAGCATGGTCGACACCTACGTAGGCGGCGGTGCACCGCGGTTCTTTCTGTCGCTGAACCCGGAAATGCCCGACCCGGCATTCGCCAAGTTAATCGTGCAAACCCCGGACTCCCACGCCCGTGACGCTTTGAAAGTGCGCATGCGCGAGCGCATCGCGGCTGGTGAGTTTCCAGCGGCGCGGGTGCGTGTCACGCAATTGGTGTTCGGCCCGCCGGTGCCGTTCCCCGTGGTGTTCCGTGTATCCGGGCCCAACCTGGACGAGCTGCGCGGGCTGTCCGAGCAAGTGCGCCAAGTGGTGGCCGCCAATCGGCTGACCCGCGACACCTTCCTCGAATGGGGCGAGCGCGCCAGCGGTTATCGCCTGGTGCTGGACCAGGATCGCCTGCGCTTACTCGGCTTCACCCCCGACGAGGTCAAGTCCCAGCTCAACGCCCTGCTCAGCGGCAACCCGATCACCGAAGTGCGCGAGGGCAACCGCACCGTGTCGGTGGTGGCCCGCGCCCAAGGCAGCCAGCGCGAGGACCTCGCCAACCTGAACAACATGACCCTGACCAACAGCGCCGGTACGTCGGTGCCGCTGGCTCAGGTCGGGCATTTCCAGGCAGTGATGGAAGAGCCGATCCTCAAGCGCCGCAACCGCGCAACCACCGTGGAAGTGCGCGCCGACATCATCGACGGGGTACAACCGCCCGATGTGGAAATGGCCGTATACAAAGACCTGCAACTGCTGATCGCCAAGCTGCCGACTGGTTACCACATCGACATCGGCGGCCCGGTGGAAGAAAGCGCCAAGGCCAACGTGGCGCTGGCGGCATTGTTCCCGATCATGATCTTGCTGACCCTCACGGTGATCATGTTCCAGGTGCGCTCATTCGGCGTGATGTTCATGGTCTTCGCCACCGCGCCCTTGGGCCTGATTGGCGCAGTGCCGACCTTGCTGCTGTTCAATCAACCGTTTGGGTTTAACGCGATCCTGGGCCTGATCGGCATTGGCGGCATCCTGATGCGTAACACGCTGATCTTCACCGACCAGATTCGCCAGAACCAGGACCACGGCATGGCGATTCGCGAGGCAATCATCGAAGCCACGGTGCGTCGAGCGCGTCCGGTGATCCTCACCGCACTGGCGGCGGCGCTGGCGTTTATTCCGTTGACGCTGTCGGTGTTCTGGTCGTCCCTGGCCTATGTACTCATCGGCGGAGTGTTGGTGGGCACGGTGTTGACGCTGTTGTTCCTGCCGGCGCTGTGCAGCCTGGTGCTACGCGACGAGGTTGCTGAAACGTCCCACGTAAACGCCGGATAAGCTCTACTCCCCCGCCCTGCAAACCTCTGCAAAGTCCCTCGCCTGACTGAACAGTGCGAGGGATTGCAGATGGTTTTTCTTGTTAGTGCGCTGGTTGCGTGGCCGTCCCCCGTGGGGAGTGGTCGCGGATGACCCACGCCACCCACATCGCCGCTATCGAACACGAGCTGGATGGTTTCCATCAGAGCCTGGTGGAGTACCGCCAGCAGATGGGCGCCTGGTATTCGCGTGCGCTGGATTCGGTCAGTCATGCAGCGGATATGCCGTCTTTGCTGGGCATGGACCGGGTGTTACGGGTTGGGGATTCCCAGCGTTCGGTAAGCCTTAGCGACGCGGATTTTTCTACCGTAGCCCGCTGCCCGGTGGGTGGTGTGCTGAAGATCGAGAGCAAATTCGAATCAGCGTATGACGTGCCGATTGGCGATATCCCTGTCGAGGTGATTGGCCTGGATGACGGCAGTTCCACGCGNGTGCTGAAGATCGAGAGCAAATTCGAATCAGCGTATGACGTGCCGATTGGCGATATCCCTGTCGAGGTGATTGGCCTGGATGACGGCAGTTCCACGCGGGTGATGCTCGATAAGCACGGCAAGGGTTCGCACTACTGCGCCGCCGGCGGGCGCTATCAGGTGCGGGTTCAGGGTGGTGTTTCAGCGCAACAAGTGGACGCCTTGTTTACCTCCTATGCCGGGCTGACGGCGGACTTGGAACAGTGGCTTCGGTCGCAGTGGAAAAGCTTCAAACCCCACTGGGAAAGCTCTACTGCCAGCGCGATTGGCAGCGGCGTGCTGGCAGGCAGTTGGGCGGCGATCCATGACGTGTGGGACAGCATCAAGCTGATGCAGGCGATGCTTGAAGACCCGTTGAAGTACGTCGAACAACTGGGCAGCGAGGCGGCCAAGTTGGCGCAGATCGCCACCGATGCGCCCAGGGTCATGGAGCAGGCGATGCTGCTGGCCAGTGATGAAGCGGCGCTGTACCTGTTACTGCGCACCGCCACGATCTGGCTGGACGCGTTACCGCCCAGTGAAGTTGCGCAGGCAGCCGCCAGTTTTATGGTGTCGCTGCTGATTGATCTGGTGATTGGCGCAGTGTTGACCATCGCGTTGCCAGCGGCGGGCGTGGCGTATTTGAGCATGCGCCTGGTCAAGTACGGCAAGCAGATTCTTGAGGCGGCATTGGGCTTCGTGGAGGGCGTGCTGGCGATTCTCACGAAGTTCATGCAGGCGGTTGACCGTTACAAAGCGGTGGCGGTTCGCGGGGTGGTCGGCGGGCTGAAGCAAGGCACGATGCAGATGCGCTGGAAGGCGCGGCAGAACGCGGTGCTGAAGCAGAAAGAGCGTGTGGATGATGTGCCTGTCGTGGCTTCGAATCCGAAGGGGGATGCGGCGGCGCCTGCGGACAAGACGGTCACTCATGGCTGCCCGGTGTCGATGGTCACCGGGGAGGAATTGCTGACCCTCACCGATGGTGCGCTGGACGGGATCCACGGTTGTATCGCACCAGTGCGGTGGAACTGGATTGTGGGTTGGGGTTTGGCTGGAGTCATGCGCTGGCGCACAGGCTTGTTGTGTCGGGCGATTCGGTGGTGTGGACCGATCATGAGAACCGTCGTACGCAGTTTCCGTTGCCCACCGACTCTCGACCCGCGATCACCAATAGCCTGGCGGAAGCGGCAATCTACCTGGGCTCGGCGCCTGATGAACTGGTGCTGGCCCAGGCGTCGCGGTTCTATCACTTTCGCGACGGTGTGCTGGTCTCGATCAGTGATGCATATGACAACCGCCTGCGCATTTGCCGTGATCATTCAGGGCGAATTGAGCGGTTGGATAACGGCGCTGGTCGCTCACTGTTGCTGCGCTATGAGCTGGATCGCATCGTCGCGGTGGACTACCAGGTTCATCGCGCCAAAGGGCGCGAGCCCTACGTCTGGGAGACCGAGCAGAACGTCGTTTCCTACGCCTATGACGAAGACGGACGACTGGTTTGTGCGACCAATGCTGTCGGTGAAAGCGAGCGTTATCGGTATGACGATCAGCACGTCATTATCGAGCGGCAGTTGGCCGGTGGGGCGAGTTTCTTTTGGGCGTGGGAAGGCGCCGGCAAGGCGGCACGCTGTGTCCGTCATTGGGCAAGTTTTTCGCAGATGGACACGCGATATGCCTGGGGGGATGACGGCCGTGTCACCGTGCATAACGCCGATGGTAGCCAGGAAGTTTATGTCCACGATGATCGGGCGCGCTTGGTACAGCGCATCGATCCCGACGGCGCCCAGCACTTCAAATCCTACGATGACCAAGGCCGGCTGACCGTCGAGCAAGATCCGCTGGGCGCGGTGACCGCCTATCAGTACGACGAAGCCGGACGCTTGGTGGCGCTGTTTCCGGGGGATGACGAGCCGACGTCCTACGAGCATGACAATGGTTTCGTACGGGTTGTCAGGCGTGGCGAGGCGGTCTGGAAATATGAGCGTAATAGCCAGGGCGATGTTACGCGTAGGACCGATCCCGATGGCCAGGTGACGGACTACAGCTACAACAAACGCGGGCAGTTAACCGGAGTTTGGTACCCCGATCACAGTTGTCATCGGCTGGTGTGGAGCGAACGTGGGCAGTTGCTTGAGGAGCAATTGCCCAATGGCGCGATCAAGCGTTATCGCTATGACGATTTAGGGCGGCAGGTTGCCCGTGAGGATGAATACGGGGCGCTGACCCGTTACGAATGGGACGCCGTAGGACGTCTGCTGAAACTGACCCAGCCCGGCGGCGCTTGCCGGGAATTGAGCTACAACCCCTACGGAAAAATCATCGCCGAGCGCACCCAGCCCGGCGGCGCTTGCCGGGAATTGAGCTACAACCCCTACGGAAAAATCATCGCCGAGCGCGATGAACTCGGCCACGTCACCCGCTACGAATACGAAGGCGGCCTGCACCTGATCAGCCGCCGCCTCAACGCTGACGGCACCCAGGTCAAGTATCGCTACGACAACGCCCGGCTGTTGCTCACCGAGATCGAAAACGAAGTCGGCGAAACCTACCAGCTCACCTATCACCCCAACGGCCTGATCCAACAGGAAACCGGCTTCGACGGCCAGCGCACCGCCTATGTCTACGACCTCAACGGCAATCTGCAGGAAAAGACCGAATACGGCGACGACGGCAGTCAGCTCATTACTCGTTACGAGCGCGACCATGCTGGGCGCCTCGTCCGGAAAACCCTGCCCGATGGCAGCCTGGTCGATTATGCCTACGACCGCCAAGGCAACCTCCTCAGCGTCGAAGACGGCCATTGGGCCCTGGCCTACGAATACGACCGGCAAAACCGCCTCACCGCCGA
>NZ_LMGQ01000008.1:0-111880 GCF_001427465.1 Pseudomonas sp. Root569
CCTAGCGTGTAGTCACGCTGGCTCCGCCTTTTGCCCGAATCCATTGACTCCTCCTGAAGATAGGTCAGAAGGCGTAAACCTTATTCAGGACGGGACAAGCAGATAAAAAAAGCCCGCTATCTAAGCGGGCTTTTTTTGCGGAATCAGACCAGCCTATTAAGGCTTGGCAGGCTCTGCTGGTGCGGCAGGTGCAGCTTCTTTTGCGGCAGCTTCGTTAGCTTCAGCCTGAGCTTTGGCAGCATCAGCGTTTTCTTTCGCAGCGTCGTTCACTTTATCCTGTGCTTTAGCCATGTCTTGCTGAGCTTGCTCTTTATGGGCAGCAGCGTCTTGGGCTTTGTCTTCGGATTTCTTGTCGCAGGCAGCCAGGCCGAGGGCAGCGGCCAGCATCATGGAAATAGCTAATGTCTTGCGCATGGGGTGTTTCTCCTTATTGAAGATATCTACTGGCCTTTCGAGCCTAATGGGCCAGCATTAGTTCCTTTTATCCCACAGATATATATACGTTTTCGCACAGAAACTTTTTTCGGCGTTTTTAGTCCGCCGGATTCACACTAATAAGAGTCTAAAACCAATGACCGAAAACCCCTTGTTAGAGCGTGCCGCACGCTTTGTTTCGGCGCTGCGCCACTGCCAGGTGCTGGGTGTTGCCGTGCATGCGGCCAGTGAGGAGGGCATGACCCTCGTGCTGCCTTACGGCCCGCATATCATCGGTGATCCCCTGAGCGGGGTAATCCATGGTGGCGCGCTGACTTCCTTGAAGGACACGGCCTGCGGCATGGCCACCCTGTGCGTATTAGCCGAATTCGAGGTGTGCCCGACCCTGGACCTGCGCATCGACTACATGCACCCGGCCCAGCCCCTTAAGCCAGTCTATGGTTTTGCCCAATGCTACCGGGTCACCACTGATGTGATCTTTACCCGAGGTGTGGCCTACCAGGACGACCCGCAAGAGCCCATCGCCCACGTGGTGGGCACGTTCATGCGCATGGGCAAGCGTCTCAAAGGCACGCAGGGGCTAGGCAGCACGGTCAGGGGAGAGCAGACATGACCCATAGGTTCAAGACCCGCCTGGAGCAGGCCCTCGCTCGCGGCAATTACGACGCACTGCTGGACTTGGTGCCCTATGCCAAGCTTATCGGTGTCGAATGCACCCGGTTGGGGGATGAGCTGCTGTTTCGCCTGCCGGCCAGCAAGGACAATATTGGTAACCCGATATTGCCGGCGTTGCATGGCGGAGTGATCGCCGGCTTTATGGAGCTGTCGGCGTCGATGCACCTGCTGGTGTCTACCGGCGCTCCGAGCCTGCCGAAGATTATCGACTTCTCTCTGGATTACCTGCGCGCCGGCCAGTTTCGCGACACTTACGCCAAATGCCAGGTATGGCGCCAGGGCCGCCGTGTGGCGAATGTGGCGATCACCGCCTGGCAGAGCACACCGGCCGAACCGATTGCCACCGCCCGTGCACATTTCAAGATTGAGGATCTGGGCCGCCCTTGAAATCCTGGTCTTAGCCCCCAACTTTGATGACAACCCGCCGCCAACCCTCAAGGGCGCGGCCATTGCCATCCAATTGGAGTTTGATGACCATGAGTGTGGAAACTCAAAAGGAAACCCTGGGCTTCCAGACCGAGGTGAAGCAGCTGCTGCACCTCATGATCCATTCGCTGTATTCCAACAAGGAAATCTTCCTTCGCGAATTGATCTCGAACGCCTCTGACGCTGTCGACAAATTACGTTTTGAAGCCCTGTCCAAGCCGGAGTTGCTGGAAGGTGGCGCGGAACTGAAAATCCGTGTGAGCTACGACAAAGACGCCAAGACCGTCACCCTCGAAGACAACGGTATCGGCATGAGCCGTGAAGAGGCGGTTACCCATCTGGGTACTATCGCCAAATCCGGTACTGCGGATTTCATGAAGAACCTCTCGGGCGACCAGAAAAAAGATTCGCATCTGATCGGCCAGTTCGGCGTGGGCTTCTACTCGGCCTTCATCGTTGCCGACAAGGTCGAAGTGTTCAGCCGCCGTGCCGGGCTCGACGCCAGCGAAGGCGTGCACTGGGCTTCCAAGGGTGAGGGTGAGTTCGAAATCGCCACCATTGATAAGGCTGACCGCGGTACCCGCATCGTGCTGCACCTGAAATCCGGTGAAGACGAATTCGCCGATGGCTGGCGCCTGCGCAACATCATCAAGAAATACTCCGACCATATCGCATTGCCGATCGAATTGCCCAAGGAGCAAACCGCTGCCGAAGGCGAAGAGCAGCCGGCCGAGGAATGGGAAACCGTCAACCGTGCCAGCGCCCTGTGGACCCGTCCGCGTACCGAAATCAAGGACGAGGAATACCAGGAGTTCTACAAGCACATCGGTCACGACTACGAAAACCCGCTGAGCTGGAGCCACAACAAGGTCGAAGGCAAGCTGGAATACAGCTCGTTGCTCTACGTGCCGGCTCGCGCTCCGTTCGACCTGTACCAGCGTGAAGCGCCCAAAGGCCTGAAGCTGTATGTGCAGCGCGTGTTCGTGATGGACCAGGCCGAATCCTTCCTGCCGCTGTACCTGCGCTTTATCAAAGGTGTGGTCGACTCCAACGACTTGTCGTTGAACGTGTCGCGGGAAATCCTGCAGAAAGACCCGATCATCGATTCCATGAAGTCGGCGCTGACCAAGCGTGTGCTCGACATGCTGGAAAAACTGGCGAAGAACGAACCTGAGCAATACAAGAGCTTCTGGAAGAACTTCGGCCAAGT
Organism: Pseudomonas sp. Root569; assembly: GCF_001427465.1. NCBI lineage: Bacteria > Pseudomonadati > Pseudomonadota > Gammaproteobacteria > Pseudomonadales > Pseudomonadaceae > Pseudomonas > Pseudomonas sp. Root569. The sequence continues at coordinate 2,747 of NZ_LMGQ01000008.1, forward strand.
GATGAAGGAAGGCCCGGCGGAAGACTTTGCCAACAAGGAAAAAATCGCCGGCTTGCTGCGTTTTGCTTCGACTCAAGGCAGCGATGCAGAGCAGGTCGTGTCACTGGCCGAATACCTGGCCCGTGCCAAGGAAGGTCAGGACAAGATCTACTACCTGACCGGCGAGAAGTATGAAGCCGTCAAGGATAGCCCGCACCTGGAAGTCTTCCGCAAGAAAGGCATCGAAGTGCTGCTGCTGACCGACCGTATCGATGAGTGGCTGATGAGCTACCTCACCGAGTTCGACGGCAAATCCTTCGTCGACGTCGCCCGTGGTGACCTGGACCTGGGTAACCTGGACTCCGAGGAAGAGAAGAAAGAAGCCGAGGAAGTCGCCAAATCCAAAGAGGGCCTGGTTGAGCGGATCAAGGCGTCCCTGGGGGATGCGGTCAGTGAAGTACGGGTTTCCCATCGCCTGACCGACTCTCCGGCGATCCTGGCCATCGGCGAGCAGGACCTGGGCATGCAGATGCGCCAGATCCTCGAGGCCAGCGGCCAGAAAGTGCCGGACTCGAAGCCGATCTTCGAATTCAACCCGGCTCACCCGCTGATCGAGAAACTCGATGGCGAGCAGAGCGAAGAGCGTTTTGGCGATCTATCGCACATTCTCTTCGACCAAGCCGCCCTGGCAGCCGGCGACAGTCTGAAAGATCCAGCCGCCTATGTGCGCCGTCTGAACAAGCTGTTGGTTGAACTGTCGGTTTAATACCCGCGTAGAAAAACCCGCTTCGGCGGGTTTTTTCGTTTTACCGCACCTCAACTGGAGAAAATGATGAGCCAAGTCACTGTACGTTCCGTGGTCTATCAGATTGATGGTCAGTCTTATGAAAGCCGCCTGGCGTTCGATGCCAGTCACAAGGCCCCCCTGCCGGGGCTGTTGATGGCGCCAAACTGGATGGGGGTGAGTGCGGGCGCCGAGGAGATCGCCAAGCGTGTCGCCAGCAAAGGCTACGTGGTGCTGATTGCCGACCTCTACGGGCAAACCGTGCGTCCGAGCAATGGCGATGAAGCCGGCGCGGCGATGATGCCGCTGAAAAATGACCGCCCGCTGCTGAACAAGCGCATGCAAGCGGCCTTTGAACAGCTGCAAGGTCAGACCGAGGCGGCCGTCGATACGTCGAAGCTGGCGACCTTCGGTTTCTGCTTCGGCGGTTGCTGCTCCCTGGAGTTGGCGCGTACTGGGGCGCCGCTCAAGGCGGCGATCTCGTTCCACGGCACCCTTGATACGCCACGTCCGGCGGATGCGAAGAATATCAAGGGCTCGGTGCTGGTCTTGCACGGTGCTTCCGATCCGTTGGTACCCAAAGAACAACTGCCAGCGTTCGAAGATGAAATGAACGCGGCGGGTGTGGATTGGCAGTTGCTGAGCTACGGTGGCGCGGTGCATTCCTTCACCGACCCCGAGGCCAATGTGCCGGGCAAGATGATGTACGACGCCAAGACCGCTGCACGGGCGTTCCAGTCGATGCATAACTTGTTGGATGAAGTGTTCAAGGGCTGATTGCGCAGCCCTATCGGGGCATGGGGATCTACACATTGTGTAGCTCCCCGGTAACCACGATGCGCAGCGAGTCGCTCTTGATCTTGCTCTTGCTCTTGATCTGGCTTTTGATCTTAGGCGCCCCGTTAAACCACGCTGGCCTACGGGCACACCGAGCCTGGGCGAGGTGCCGAGTGGTGGGGCAAGAGCGTTTGGTTACTTTGCGCTTTTCAAAGTGACCCGCTGTAAAAGCGGAACCAATATTGGCCGTTGCCCAAATAACGGATATGTACTCGGTCTGATCCAACATTCTGGTCGGCTGTCAGGCCGCCATCGGGGGCAAGCCCCCTCCCACACTTGAACTGTGAACAGTCAAAAATGTGGGAGGGGCGGTGCGACGACTCGACTTGCTCCCGATGACTATCTAACAGGCAACTCAATTCTTTCTGATTCACCCGGTACCGTCGGCCAATCCCCAGCCGCCCACCGCTGCCGTGCCTGCTCGATCATCGCCGGATCGCTCGCCACGAAATTCCAGTTGATCCGCCGCGGTCCATCCAGCGGCGCGCCGCCAAACACCATCACATGGCAACCGGTTTCGGCAAACAGTGTCATCTCTTGCCCTGACGGCAATACCACCAGGCTATGCACTGCCAGCGGCTCGCCGTCGAGCTGCGCATCACCTTCCAGCACATACACCGCGCGTTGCTCATGCTCATCGGGGAGCAATAACGTGGTAGCCGTCTGCATCCGCACCTCGGCATATAACGTGGGCGAGAGCACAGGCACCGGAGACTTGAGACAGAAGCCATCACCGGCGATCAGACGCACCTGCACACCGAGATTATCGCTCACCGGCAAGCTCGCCGCCGGGTGATGGCTGTAGTGGCCAGGCCCGGTCTCGTGGTCCTTGGGTGAGGCCAGCCACACTTGCAGGCCATGCAGGCTGAAACCACTGGCCTTGAGCATGTCGGGTGTACGCTCGACATGGGCAATCGCGCTGCCCGCGGTCATCCAACTGACATCGCCGGCCTGCACCACTTGATCCGAGCCGAGGCTATCCTTGTGCTGCAAGGCGCCTTCAAACAGATAAGTGAGGGTGGACAGGCCGATATGCGGGTGCTGGCGGATATTCATGCCCGTGCCTGGTGCATAGCGGGTCGGCAGCATATGGTCGAAAAACACAAAGGGCCCGACGCTGCGGCATTCACGGGAAGGCAGTGGGCGCAGGATCGGCTGGCCTTCGACATCTTCGGCGCGGGGGCGGATCACGGTGAGGGTGGTCATGGGGCATCCCTGTCTGAGCGGGTTGGATGCGGCTGAGCATAACCCGCTCGATGGGAAGTTGGCGCTATGCGCTGAAGGCACCTTCCGATAATTTCGTCTCGATGCTGATTTCGGCGGTGGTCATCAGCTTGTGTACCGGGCACTTGTCCGCGACGCGATGCAACTCCTCACGCTGCTCATCGCTCAGCACGCCCTTGAGGGTCAATTTGACGCTGAGTTTGTATTTGCCTTTTTGCTCTTCGGCGGCGTCGTGGGTCACCTCAACGGTCACGCCGGTGAGCGGGATATCTTTCTTCTGCGCATAGAGTCTGACCGTCAAGGCTTTGCATGATGCCAGCGCTGCATCGAAATAATCGTGGGGAGAGGGTGCGGAGTCGTCGCCACCCAGACTCTTGGGCAGGTCAGTAAACAGCTCGTGGTTGTTGATATTGACGCTATGACGGAAGTTTTCAGCGTTCAGTGTATTGACGGTAACAGGCATGGCGAACCTCACAAGAGGGCAGGATGAAGGTCATGCAGTTATAGAGCATGCTGGCGCTCGAGTGTTCCAGTTTTTCCGCGTTGAACCGGGATGACTGGCGCAAGGTCTACCCGTATCAGCCTGATTGAGGTTTTATCGTGCTCCGAACCCGCTTGAGTCTCGCCTTGTTGCTCGCTGTCAGCAGTCTTGTCGTGCAGGCCCGTGACTATGCCTACAGTGACGCGCACCTGCATTACGTGGATTTTTTCCAGGAAACGGCAGGCATGGACAAACTGCTCAAGGCGATGGCCGAAAACCGCATCGAGCATGTGATGATTTCCGGTATCCCCGTGGCCAAGAAATGGCATGAAGACGAGCCCAAGCGCCCGCGCTACTACGCCGGTGATGACGCCGATGCCTATTGGTACAGTGCCACCGATGTGATTGTCGCGGCAGCGGTCAATAAGCTGGCCGCCGAACAACGCCAACACTTTCATCCGTTCCTGGCCGGCTTCAATCCCAACGACAAGAACTCCGCGGCGCATATCCAGCGCATGCTCGACCTCAATCCAGGGCTATGGCAGGGCATCGGTGAAGTGTTCACCCGGCACGACGACCTCACCGCCTTGACATCCGGCGACACGCCTCGGGCCAATAACGAGGCCATGACGCGCATCTATCACCTGGCTGCCGAAAACGACCTGCCGGTGATGCTGCACTCCAACATCACCTCCAAGCGCGAGCGCAACCCGCTGTATCTCGCGGAGGTCGAGGAGCCGTTGCGCAACCACCCGCACACACGCTTTATCTGGGCCCATGCTGGTACCAGCAAGGAAATCCACCGCCATCAGGTGCAGATGGACTTTTTACTGCCCACCTTGAACCGCATGCTCGAGGCGTACCCCAACCTGTATATCGACCTGTCCTGGAGCATGCTCAGGCCCTACCTGCTGGATGAGGCAGGTCAGCCTCGGCCGGAATGGGTGAAGTTGGTGGAGCGCTTCCCGGAGCGCTTTATGCTCGGTTCCGACGTGGTCGGGCGCTTCAATAAACTGGGCAAGGAAATGCGCCGCTTCGACCCGTTTCTCGATGCGTTGCCCGAGGACGTGGCCCGCAAGGTGGCGCGGGATAATTTCCTGGCGATACTGCCCAAGTCGCCTCGCAATGGCGTCACACCCTGATACTGCGTTTTTTGCCTTGACCGGTGCGAAGCAGGCGCCTCGGTTTCCGTTCACCCATAAAAAAGCCCCGAACCAGTCGGGGCTTTTTCAGGTGACTCAGCCTGCGGGGCTTACTTGCCCTGCCAGCGTTTCAGTACCAGGGTGGCGTTGGTGCCACCGAAGCCGAAGCTGTTGCTCATCACGGTGTCGACTTTTACATCTTCAACGGTCTTGGTCAGGATCGGCATATCGGCGACGACTGGGTCGATCTCGTCGATGTTGGCCGAGCCGGCCATGAAGTTGCCTTCCATCATCAGCAGGCAGTAGATCGCTTCGTGAACGCCAGCGGCGCCCAGGGAGTGACCGGACAGGCTCTTGGTGGAGCTGATTTTCGGAGCCTTGTCGCCGAATACCGCACGTACGCCTTCCATTTCCTTGGCATCACCGACCGGAGTCGAGGTGCCATGGGTGTTCAGGTAGTCGATTGGGGTATCCACGGTGGCCATCGCCATCTGCATGCACCGGATGGCACCTTCGCCGCTTGGCGCAACCATGTCGTAGCCGTCGGACGTTGCGCCGTAGCCAACGATTTCCGCATAGATCTTCGCGCCACGGGCCAGGGCGTGTTCCAGCTCCTCGACCACCACCATGCCACCACCGCCGGCGATGACGAAACCGTCGCGTTTGGCGTCGTAGGCACGGGAGGCTTTTTCCGGAGTTTCGTTGTACTGGGTGGACAGTGCGCCCATGGCGTCGAACAGGAACGACTGGCTCCAATGTTCTTCTTCACCACCGCCGGCGAATACGATGTCCTGCTTGCCCAGCTGGATCTGCTCAACGGCAGTTCCGATGCAGTGGGCGCTGGTAGCGCACGCGGAGGAGATCGAGTAGTTCACACCCTTGATCTGGAATGGCGTGGCCAGGCAGGCGGAAACGGTGCTGCCCATGGTCCGCGTGACACGGTAAGGGCCAACGCGCTTCACGCCTTTTTCGCGCAGGATGTCCAGCGCTTCCATCTGGTTGAGGGTCGATGCGCCGCCTGAGCCGGCGATCAGGCCGGTGCGCACGTTCGACACCTGGTCTTCGCTCAGGCCGGAATCGGCGATCGCGTCTTTCATGGCCAGGTAGGCGTAGGCGGCAGCSTGGCCGACGAAGCGATAGATCTTGCGATCGATCAGCTCTTCGAGGGGCAGGTCGATGGAGCCGGAAACCTGGCTACGCAGACCCATTTCGGCATATTCCGGGTTGAAGCGGATGCCAGGGCGACTTGCACGCAGGTTAGCGGTGACGGTCTCTTTGTCATTGCCCAGGCAAGAAACGATGCCCAGACCAGTGATAACGACGCGGCGCATGCGGATAACCCTTAAAAGTTGTCAGTGGAAGTGAATACGCCGACCCGAAGGCCTTCGGCAGTATAGATCTCGCGTCCGTCGACAGTCACCGAACCGTCGGCGATGGCCAGGTTCAGCTTGCCCTTGAGGACGCGCTTGATTTGAATGTTGTAGGTGACTTTCTTGGCGCTCGGCAGGACCTGGCCAAAGAACTTCACTTCGCCCGAACCCAGGGCGCGGCCGCGGCCCGGCAGGCCTTGCCAGCCCAGGTAGAAGCCGACCAGTTGCCACATGGCATCGAGGCCCAGGCAGCCTGGCATCACAGGGTCGCCTTCGAAGTGACAGGCGAAGAACCAGAGGTCCGGGGTGATATCCAGCTCGGCGACCAATTCACCTTTGCCGTACTTGCCACCCTCTTCGCTGATATGGGTGATGCGATCCACCATCAGCATGTTCGGGGCGGGCAGTTGCGCGTTACCTGGGCCGAACAGCTCACCGCGACTGCAGCGCAGCAGGTCTTCCCGAGTAAAGGCGTTTTGTTTGGTCATGCGAGCTCCTCAATAATCCCATGCGGCAGGGTAGGGTAAATCTTCCCGAACCGAATGAAGCGTTCATGCCTCATAGCGGCAGCCTACACATAGACTATTGCGTTGTAGTGAAAGTCACAGCGGCAAGGTACTGAATGTACACTTGTTCACTGAAATTTTAAACCGGGCCTGTTTATCGGCCCGTTCGGGTGCCTAAGACTGCCGCACTTTCGTCTTTCACGCCAGTCAGAGTTGGCTGATGGCGCGGCGCTATTGCACCCAGCGCTGCAGGATTTCCTGCAAATCCGTGCGTTTGAACGGCTTGGCCAGGTAATCGTTCATTCCGGCTGCCAGACACGCTTCGCGGTCACCCTGTAATGCGTTGGCCGTCAGGGCGATAATCGGCAGATCGGCGCAGCCGGGCAGTTGGCGAATCTGTCGAGTGGCTTCGTAGCCGTCGATCAACGGCAAGCGGCAATCCATCAGGATGGCGGTGAAAATCAGGCTCTCGGCGCTGCGGATCGCCTCGGCGCCATCGGTGGCCAGGCTGACTTCAAAACCCAGGCTGCGCAACATGGCTTCGACCACTGTGCGATTGACCGGGTTGTCTTCCACCAGCAACACGTGGCGTCCGTCGCCGGCACTGGTTTTGCCAACGGCGTCTGGAGCAATGGCCTGCACCTGGTGCTGGTCGATGGCCAGCGGGATTTCCAGGGTAAACACCGAGCCCCGGCCTTCTTCGCTCCGGGCCCGCAAGGTGCCGCCCATGCGCTCGGCCAGGGTGCGCGCAATTGGCAGTCCCAGACCGGTGCCGCCGTAACGTCTTGAAATGGAACTGTCGGCCTGCTGGAACGCATCGAACATCAGCTCCAGGCGTTCGGCAGAAATGCCAATACCGCTGTCGCGCACCGTGCAGGTGAACCAGACCAGTTCGTGGTCCAGGGTTTGCCAATGGGGCTCGACGGTCACGCTGCCATGTTCGGTAAATTTCAACGCGTTGCCGATCAGGTTGACCAGTACCTGCCGGATACGTGTCGGGTCGCCCCGCACTTGCAGGGCTTCCATGCCCGCGGGAATCGGCAACTCCAGGGTCAGCCCGCGCTGCTGGGCGCTGTGCTGGAAGGCCTGGGCGCAGCTGTTGATCAGGTCCGCCAGGTTGAAGGAAATATGTTCCAGTTCCAGTGCGGCGCGCTCAATGCGTGAGAAGTCGAGGATGTCGTTGATCACCTTGAGCAAGTGCTCGGTGGACTCGGAAGCCAGCGCCGCGTACTCGGTCTGTTCTTCGGTCATCTCGGTGGTTTCCAGCAGTTGCAGCATACCCAGCACACCGTTCATGGGCGTGCGCAGTTCGTGGCTCATCATCGCCAGGAATTCCGATTTGGCGTTGTTCGCACGCTCGGCTTCCTCGCGGGTCTGGATCAACTGGGCGATGGCTTGTTGCTGTTCGCGACTGGCTTGGTTGAGGCCCTCGGCCAGGTTGTTGATATGTCGCGACAGGTCGCCCAGCTCCGAGTCATCGACAATCGGCAGTGGGGTCTTGTAGTCGCCCTGCTGGATCGCCTTGACCGCGTTGCCCATGGCGCTGATCGGCTGCGACAGGCTCGCCGCCAGACGTCGCGCCAGCAGGAAAGTGAACAGCAGGGCGAACAGTGCCAGGACCCCGGCCTTGAACAGGATCTGTTGCTGGCGCTGGCTGAACGCGTCGTTGGACATGCCGACGATCACCCGGCCCAGGTAATCTGCGCGGGGTGCCATGGGGCCCTTGAGGTTGTCCAAGAGGAAGTCATTGCCCAGCTCGATATGTTGCAGGCGGATCGGCGCCTGGAACACTTTCACCGACAGTGAGCGGTCATGCTTCTCCGACGGTTGTTCGACATACACCAGGATGTTTTCGGCGCTGTCCTGAATCTCCAGGAAGCGTACGTGGGGCGTGGCCAAGGTCGCGCGCAGCAGGGATTCGAGCACATCGTTGTTGCCGGAAATCACCCCGTACTCGGTGGCGGGCGCCAGTTGGTTGGCGATCAGTTGGCCGGTGTGATCCAGTTCCTGGCGCAAATCCTGGATCCGCACGAAGGTAAAGAAACTGATTAACAGCAGGGTCAGCAACAGCGCGGGGCCCAGGGTAATGAGCTGGGTGCGGGTGTTGATATCCCAACGACGACGCAAGGTCATGGGCGTTTTTCTCCTTCGGCCAAGCGGGCGGCGACGGCGGCTTCATCGACCTGTTCGATGCCCAGTGAGCGCGCGACTTGCGGGTTGCCCACGACTTTGAAGTGTTCCGGGTACAAGGTCTGCGGCCAATTGGCCGGAGCGTGGTCCAGCAGGCGGTCCAGCACGGCGAGCCAGTCGGGCTGGTCACTGTAGGTGCTGGCCAGGCTGCCGGCCCTGACAAACCCGGCATTGGGGCCCACCAGCGGCAGTTGTTGGGCGTAGCTGCTCAGCAACAGGTTCTTTGCGGTTTTGGGGTTGTACAGTTGCGGGTCGTCGAGGCCGAGTAGCACGTCGCTGTTCTTGAACAGGGTTTGCAGCGCACGGCTGTCATTGGTGTTGTTCCACCGTTGCGGCACGATTTCCAGGCCCATGGGTTTGGCGAACTGCATCAGTTCGCGAAGCAGGAACTCGCTGTCGGCACCGTAAAGCACGCCGATGCGGCGGGCCTGGGGCAGGATGCTGGCGATCAGGTGCAACTGACGTTCCAGCGGCGGGTCACTCCACAGCAGGCTGATCTTCGCCGGATGCGTGTTGCCCATGCGTTGCCGGGCCTGCAGGCGGCTGATTCGCAGCACCAGGGTCGGCGGGCCTTGAGCGTCCTGCAGACGCCAATCCAGGCCGGGCAGGTCGAGGAGGATCAAGCGGGTGCTGACGGGCAAACGGCTCGGCGCTGGCAAGTCCTTGAGCGGGGTGAAGGTGATCTGGTCTCCGGGGCGCTGTTGCGCAAGGGCCTGGGTAAAGGCTTGTACGCCGGCACTGTCTTGGACTGCTGTCAGGAGGATGTCGGCGCTCCACGCCGGGGTCGCCAGCAGCAGGGCTGCCAGCAGCACGCCGCGGCACCAGCGCAGTGGAGTCCAGAAGAGGGTCATCCGTGACTGATCGCCCATGTCAGAAGTCCAGCTCCGCGCTGAAGTAGAGGACGTGACGATGATCGTAGTTATTGTCGGCCCAGGTAGTGGGCTGGTTATCAAGGCGTTGTTGCAGCATGCCGGCCAGTTCCACATTGGTCTTGGCCACTGCAATGCGCTTGGCCACCCGCAGGTCCACCCGTTGGAAGCGATATTGATTGAGTGCGTCGTCGCCATAATAGAACACTGCGCTGGACCAACCCTGGCCCCATTCACGCAACCATCCGGCCGAACCGCTGTTGCGGGCGGTTTGCGCCTTGTCCAACGGGTTGCTGGAGGAAGCGTCGACATAAGCATAGGTCAGGCGCAGGCGGTCGGCGTTGCTCACGCGCCAGTCCAACTGTGATTCTGCCCCGGTAAAGCGCGAGCTGTTGGCGTTGCTGGCGATGTATTGGTTGTTGCGCAGTGGCGAGCTGATCATGTCGGTGATTTCGTCATAGAACAGCTTCACGTCGACATTCAGCCCCAGGTCGGCAAAGAAACCGTTGTAGCCCAGCTCTCGTGAGCGCATCAATTCTTTGTCGAGGTTGCCGGGGCCGCGCGTCACGACAAAATATTGCCCGGAATCTTGCCCATAGGTCGGGGAGCTGAGATTGGTGACGAGGTAGCTCCAGTTGACGTTGTTCTCGAACATGTCCGGCGAGCGGACCGCTTCGGAGTAAACCGCCCGCAAGCCATGGCGCGGGTTGATCAGGTAATTGACCGCCACCCGCGGCGTCAGGGAGTTGCCGCTCAGGTGGGTGTCTTCGTACATGGCGCCGCCTTGCAGCAGCCAGTGTTCGCTGGGCCGCCATTCCAGCTGGCCGAACAGGCGCCAGGTGGTGTCGTCCAGTGTGCCGTTGAAGTAGGTGTCCGAGTCGGCGCGGTCATAGCGGTAATTGAAACCGCTGAGCAGGCGCAGGCTGTCGGACAGGCTGAGGGTGTCTTGCAGTTCCAGGTCGTAGCGGCTTTCCCGGGTACTTTGGTCGATATCGCCGCAGACAGGGTCCTTGCCACCCTGGTGTTTCCACTGATCGAGCACTTGATTGGCCAGAGCCTGTTCAGCGGCGCCGCCGGGTGGGGCGGAGCCTTGGCTGTAGGTCTCCATGTTGCGAGCCAGCCGTTCGGCGTAATTGGGGTTGAGCTGCCATAACTGGGTCAGCTGCGGGCTGAATGAGACCTTGGCGTCACAGGCTTTCCAGATTTGCCGGCGATCCCACTGCTGCGCCGATCCCTGGATGTAGAGGCTGTGGTCGGGGTTGAAATCGAAGTTCCAGCGCAATGAGCCTGCGTAGTCCTTGGCGGTAATGTCGGAGTTGTTGCCGCCTTCGGTAATGCCATCAAATACCGGCGTGTAGGTATAAGGGCGCTGGTTGGTGCCTTCCTTGACGCTCAGCTGCCAGCCGAGGCTCTGTTGCGCGTTCAGGGTCTGGCTTACCGCCAGGCTGAAACGGTTGAGACGCCGTCCATCACGGCGGTCGGCGCCGACGGCATTACTGTCAAAGCCATCGTCCTGTTGCCCGGACAGGGACAGGCGCAAATCGCCGGTCTCCCAGCCCACACCCTGGCTGGCATAGAAGTCGTTGATCCCGCGTTCACCACGGGTGACCTTCATGCGCGAACCCTGGCTGTTGGCCGGCGAGCGGGTGAGGATATTCACCACCGCCATCAGCGCATTGGCGCCATAGCTGACGGTGTTGGGGCCGCGAAATACCTCGATGCGCTCGATATCCTCCATGGCTACCGGGATATCGCTCCAGTCCACCGTGGCCAGGCCGGCGCGATACACCGAGCGACCGTCGATCAACACCTGCATGCGCCGTGCATCACTGGCGCTGGTGCCGTGGTAGTTCACCGACGCCTGGTTGCCGGTGGTGTAGCCGACCATCATCCCGGGCACCAGCCGCAGCAGTTCCGAAATGTCCCGGGCGCCGCTGGCCTTGATCAGCTCGCTGTCGATCACCGTCATGCTGCCGGGCACGGCGGCGGCCGATTGCTTGAGGCGCGTGGCGGTCAAGACCTGCGGCAGCGGTTGGCCGTCGAGAAACAGATCGTCAGCCAGTGCAGGCAGGCTGCACAAGAGCATCAACAATAGAGATGAGCGAGGAGGAGGGCCCAGATACACGGCACGGCCTTGTTAATGACGGATAGCCGCCCATGTTAACTGAGGCGGGACTATTTGCCAGTCGTCGGATTTGCAATTACCTAGCACAGGCGTGGCATTTTCCGACAGGCGTGCGAATTGATACGGGGGCTGGCCGCAAGCGGGGCGCCCCGTATAATGCCGCCATCGCCACTGGTATGGATTAACGGATTGCATATGACAGAACAGCGCCCTATCGCGGTCCTGGGAGGCGGAAGTTTTGGTACCGCCGTGGCTAACCTGCTGGCCGAGAACGGCCAGACGGTGCGTCAGTGGATGCGCGACCCCGAGCAGGCCGAAGCGATTCGCGTGCATCGTGAAAACCCCCGTTACCTTAAAGGCATCAAGATTCATCCGGCGGTCGAGCCGGTCACCGATCTGCTGGACACCCTCACGGCCTGCGACCTGTGCTTTGTCGCGCTGCCCTCCAGCGCTTTGCGCTCGGTGCTGGCCCCCCATGCCGAACGCCTGGCAGGCAAGCTGCTGGTCAGCCTGACCAAGGGTATCGAGGCCCATACCTTCAAGCTGATGAGTGAAATCCTCACGGAGATCGCGCCTCAGGCGCGCATTGGCGTGCTGTCCGGGCCGAACCTGGCGCGGGAAGTCGCCGAGCACGCCCTGACGGCCACGGTGGTCGCCAGCGAAGACGAAGCCTTGTGCGAGCGTGTGCAGGCGGTGTTGCATGGCCGTACTTTCCGGGTCTATGCCAGTGCCGACCGTTTTGGCGTCGAATTGGGCGGCGCGCTGAAAAACGTCTACGCGATCATTGCCGGCATGGCCGTAGCCCTGGGCATGGGGGAAAACACCAAGAGCATGTTGATCACCCGCGCCTTGGCCGAGATGACCCGCTTTGCGGTGAACCAGGGCGCCAACCCGATGACGTTCCTCGGCCTGGCAGGCGTGGGCGACTTGATCGTCACCTGCTCATCGCCCAAGAGCCGTAACTATCAGGTCGGGTTTGCCCTGGGCCAGGGCCTGAGCCTGGAGGAGGCGGTGACGCGCCTGGGCGAAGTGGCCGAAGGGGTCAACACCCTTAAGGTACTCAAAGCCAAGGCCCAGGAAGTCGGCGTGTATATGCCGCTGGTCGCCGGGCTGCACGCGATCCTGTTCGAAGGGCGCACCTTGGACCAGGTCATCGAGCTGTTAATGCGGGCCGAGCCCAAGACCGATGTCGACTTTATTTCCACCAGTGGTTTCAACTGAGGAACGCATCATGAACGATCCGAAAGCCGCCCCCAAATACGAGTCGATTGCCTTGCGCGTCCTGTGGATGCTGGTATTCGCGCTGGTGTGGCAGGTGGCGCAATTGCTGCTCGGCGCGCTGGTGGTGGTACAGCTGGTTTACCGTCTTATCTACGGCGCACCTAACCTGGGCCTGATGAACTTTGGTGACAGCCTCAGCCAGTTCCTCGCGCAGATCGGTCGCTTCGGCAGCTTCCATACCGAGCAAAAGCCCTGGCCGTTCGCCGATTGGCCAGCCCCGCGTGCCCCGGAAGGCGAAGCCGCTCACAGCGTGCCACCGGCTCCGCACCCCGCGCGTGATGAAGAGCCAAAACTATGAAGTTGTGGATTCTGCGCCACGGTGAGGCCCAAGGGCATGCCCGTACCGACGCCGAACGCAACCTCACCGAGCATGGGCGCGCCGAAGTATTGCGCAGCGCGGCGCACCTGATTGGCCAGCCCCTCAGCGCCATCATTGCCAGCCCCTATGTGCGGGCGCAGCAGACGGCGCAATTGGTGCAGGAAGCGTTGGGGTTCAAGCCGCAAATCCGAACGGTGCCGTGGCTGACGCCCGACGGTAACCCGCAGCAGGTGCTGGAAAAACTCGACACCGACGACAACGTACTGCTGGTCAGCCACCAACCTCTGGTGGGTAGCCTGATCAGCTTTCTGCTGCACGGGCACCAACGCCAGCCGCAGCCGATGTACACGGCCAGCCTCGCAGAGCTTGAGGGGGACTTTCCGCTGGCCGGCTTGATGAGCCTGGTCGATGTGAAGAACCCGTAGATAGGTATTTACACAGCGGTGGTGCGACGCTGGACCTGTGGCCTGACGACGATCTAAATGTGGGAGGGGGCTTGCCCCCGATGGCGGTGAGCCAGCTCCAGATGAATTTGCTGACACTCCCTCATCGGGAGCAAGCCCCCTCCCACATTGGATCCTCGCTGTCTTGAGCATTTCGTTCGCTTGACTGACCGGGGCCGCGCCAAAATCATGTAGACACCTATGCCTCGATAGCGGCCTTATAGCCTATAGCTCTAGCAGGCCGTTGCCTTTGTATGTGCTATACAGTCAACCAAGCAAGTGCTTGGTTGACTGTTTGGCGGATCACAAAGGAGCGCGTCCCATGCCTGTCGCTTTTCGTTTGCCGTTGCAGGTTTTCTTCGAGCGTGAAGCGCGGCACCCGCGCAAGGATTTCCTGGTGCAGCCCCTCGATGGCGGCGAGGTGCAGACCCTGACCTGGGGCGATGTCGGCCACCAGGCCCGCTGCGCCGCCCATTGGCTGCGTGGCCGGGAGTTGCCCCAGGGCTCGCACATCGCCCTCATCTCAAAGAATTGTGCGCACTGGATCATCGCCGACCTGGCCATCTGGATGGCCGGGCATGTCTCGGTGCCGCTCTATCCCAACCTGACCGCCGACTCCGTAGCCCACGTGCTGACCCATTCCGAGGCGGCGCTGGCGTTGATCGGCAAGCTGGATGATTGGCCGGCAATGGCGCCGGGTATTCCAGCGGGTGTGCCAACCATCAGCCTGCCGCTGTGCCCGGCGGGGACGTTCGATTTCAGCTGGGTGGACCTGCAAGCCTGCTCACCGATCCAGGACAACCCCGAACCTCTTGCCTCGACACTGGCCACCATTGTCTATACCTCCGGGACGACCGGGCTGCCCAAAGGCGTGATGCACACGTTCGGTGCCCTGGGCTTTGCCGCTACCCGCGGCACCGAGTTGTTTGGCCTGGGGGAGGGTGACCGGCTGCTGTCCTACCTGCCGCTGTGTCATGTGGCCGAACGCATGTTTGTGGAAATGGCCTCGATCTACACCGGGCAAACCGTGTTTTTTGCGCAAAGCCTGGAGACCTTCCTGACCGATTTGCGCAGGGCACGGCCGACGGCCTTGTTTGGCGTGCCGCGTATCTGGACCAAATTCCAACTGGGGGTGTACGCCAAGCTCCCGGAAAAGCGCCTCGAGACCCTGTTGAGCCTGCCGTTCATCGGCAAGCGTGTCGGCCATAAAGTGCTGGCGGGCCTGGGGCTGGATGCGCTGCGCATTGCCCTGTCCGGCGCGGCACCGGTGCCCGAGGCGCTGTTGCGCTGGTATCAGCGCCTGGGCCTGGATGTGCTGGAGGTGTATGGCATGAGCGAAAACTGCGGCTACTCCCATGTGTGTACCCCGGGTGCGCAAAGGCTTGGCTGGATCGGCCTGCCATGCCCTGGCGTGGAAGTGCGCATCGACCCCTCGGGCGAGGTGCAGGTGCGTAGCGGCGCGACCATGCTGGGCTATTTCAAGGACCCGCAGAAAACCGCTGAAACGCTCACCGAGGACGGCTTCCTGCGTACCGGCGACAAGGGCGAGCAGGACGCTGACGGTCGCCTGCGCCTGACCGGGCGCCTCAAGGAGATCTTCAAGACCAGCAAAGGCAAATACGTAGCCCCGGCACCGATTGAAAATCGCCTGGCCGAACATGCGCGCATCGAACAGGTCTGTGTGGTCGGGGAGGGGCTCGGCGCACCGATAGGGCTTTGCGTGTTGTCGGCGCCGCATGAGGACCGTCGAACCCTTGGCGCCGGTCTCGAGCACTGGCTGGAACAGGTCAATGCTGCCCTGGATAAACATGAGCGCCTGCGCCAGCTGGTGGTGGTGAAAGACAGTTGGGCGGTGGAAAACGGCTTCCTGACCCCGACCTTGAAGATCAAGCGCAACGTGATCGAGTCGACGTACGGGCCACAATTGCAGGCATGGAGCGCGCGCACCGAAACCGTTCTGTGGCAGGATTAGGCACGTAATAAAATCAACAAGGACAACCCCATGAGCCTGTGGCGCACCCAACCGAATATCGAACAACTCAATGCGATGCAGAAAAACACCATCGGCGAGTTGCTGGATATTCGTTTCGAAAGCTTCGACGACGAATCCCTCACCGCCAGCATGGTGGTCGATCACCGCACCCATCAGCCTTACGGGCTGTTGCACGGCGGCGCCTCGGTGGTGCTGGCCGAGAGTGTCGGCTCCATGGCGGCCTACCTGTGCATCGACGCGAGCAAGTTCTATTGCGTGGGCCTGGAGGTCAATGCCAACCACCTGCGTGGCGTGCGTAGCGGGCGGGTGACGGCGGTGGCCAAGGCTATTCATATCGGGCGCACGACCCAGGTTTGGGACATCCGCCTGAGCAGCGACGACGGCAAGGCCAGCTGTATCTCGCGGCTGACCATGGCCGTGGTGCCGCTGGGCGAAAAACCACCGGCGCGATAGGCGTGGCGTGAGTGTCATCATTCCTGGCAGTTACAGTCATTGCCGCAGGACGCCGGCATGGTGACAATCCACCTCTGTTTTCGTCGATGGAACCTGTATGCCGCAGCACGTGTTTTTTACCCACGCCAATGGCTTCCCATCGGCCACTTACGGCAAGCTGTTTGCCGCCCTGGCCCCGGAATATGCGGTGGCGCACCTGCCGCAGCACGGTCACGACCCCAGGTTCCCGGTGGACGATAACTGGCAGAACCTGGTGGATGAGTTGATCCACCATCTGCAACAGCAGCCGGAGCCGGTGTGGGGCGTGGGCCATTCCCTCGGGGGCGTGCTGCACTTGCACGCAGCCATGCGTTGCCCGCAGTTGTACCGGGGCGTGGTAATGCTGGATTCGCCGGTGCTGACCCGGGCAGACCGCTGGGTGATCCGTGCCGCCAAGCGTTTTGGCTTCATCGACCGCCTGACGCCGGCTGGGCGCACCCTCGGTCGCCGTGAAGAGTTCACCGACCTTGAAGCCGCACGCAGCTATTTTGCCGGCAAGACCCTGTTTCGTGGCTTTGATCCCGATTGTTTTGACGCGTACCTGCAACATGGCCTGCAGCAAGTGGGCGACCGCCTGCGCCTGCGTTTCGATCCGGCCACCGAAATCAGCATCTATCGCGGCGTACCCCACACCAGCCCGGGCCAGGTGCGCCAATTGAAGGTGCCGCTGGCGGTGGTGCGTGGGCGCCAGAGCCGTGTGGTGATGCGCCACCATGCCAGCGGCGTCGACCGCCTGCCCATGGGCGAAATGCTCACCATGCCGGGCGGCCATATGTTCCCCCTGGAACGCCCCCAGGACACCGCCACCTTGATCAAGAACCTGTTCGCCCGCTGGCAAGCCCGCGAGCGCAGTTGCGCATGAGCACACCTGTCGAAGAAGTTCGCCTGAGCCTGCCGCACATCGAGTTGGCGGCTCATCTGTTCGGCCCCGAGGATGGCCTGCCGGTGATCGCCCTGCATGGCTGGCTGGACAACGCCAATAGCTTTGCGCGCCTGGCGCCGAAGCTGCACGGCTTGCGTATTGTCGCGCTGGACCTGGCGGGGCACGGGCACTCGGACCATCGTCCGGCAGGGGCCGGTTATGCCTTGTGGGATTATGTCTATGACGTGCTGCAGGTCGCCGAGCAATTGGGCTGGCAACGTTTTGCATTACTTGGCCATTCCCTGGGTGCCATCGTTTCCCTGGTGTTAGCTGGGGCCTTGCCGGAGCGTGTGACGCACTTGGGTTTGATCGATGGGGTGATCCCTCCGACCGCCAGCGCCGAGAACGCGGCCGAACGCCTGGGCATGGCCTTGCAGGCGCAAATGAGCCTGCAAGACAAGCGTAAGCCTGTCTACGGCACGCTCGATCGAGCGGTTGAGGCGCGGATGAAGGGCGTGGTGGCGGTCAGTCGTGAAGCCGCGGAACTGCTGGCCCAGCGCGGCCTGATGCCAGTGCCGGGCGGTTACACCTGGCGCAGCGACAGCCGCCTGACCCTGGCATCGCCGACGCGCCTGACCGATGAGCAGGCCATGGCTTTCGTAAGGCGCGTAGGTTGCCCTACGCAGTTGGTGGTCGCGGCTGACGGCATGCTGGCGAAACATTCCGAATTGCTTTCCCAGCTACCCTTCACCGTTGCCACGCTGCCAGGCGGCCATCATTTACACCTGAATGACGAGTCCGGCGCTGCTCTTGTTGCAGACTGTTTCAATCGGTTCTTCTCCACGCCTTGACTTGGCGGGGTCAACTGCCGAGGCTGGGCGGATTGAAAGGGAGTCAACCATGTACACACTCAATATCGCTGTGACCTCCATTGGCCAGGACTCATTGATCCGATGAGCCTGGGTAAAGGATGTCTCCGTGCCCTTGGCCTTTGCTGTTTCAGCCCCCTGGTGTTCGCCGCTGACGTGTCGGGCAGCCAGGATCTGCCTGCCGTGGCCCGCCAGGTTGACGCGCAGATCGTCGATTATCGCCCCGCCGAAGAAAAGGAACGCATCTACCCCATGGGCGCGATCCGCAAGATCAGCGGCCAGTTGCGCTACGAGGGCCAGGCCACCGCGCGTGGCCAAGCCACTGCAATCACCTATGAATTGCCCGCCGAGCACAGCTCCAGCGCGGCCTTTACCGCAACGCGCGAAGCATTACAGGCCAAGGGCGCGCAGTTGTTGTTCTGGTGCCAGGCCCGCGATTGTGGCGAAAGCAGCCTGTGGGCCAATGAAGTGTTCGGCAACGCCAAGCTGGTGGGGGCCGACGGCCAGCAGGAGTACTTGCTGCTGCGCCTGGCCGCTCCGCAGGACAATTCCCTGATCGCGCTGTACGGCATCACCCGCGGTAACCGTCGCGCTTACCTGCATGTCGAGCAACTCGACGCCAGCGCGCCTTTGGGTAATCTGCTGCCGACCTCCGCCACTCTGTTGCGTGAACTGAAAAGCACCGGCGAGCTGGACTTTCCGGCGCTGGGTGCCGAACCTGACGCCACGTGGCTGACCTTGATTTCCCGCGGCCTGAACCTCGACACCACCTTGCGCATCAGCCTGACCGGGCCCACCGCCGAAACCTGGCGCCAGGGCCTGATCGATGCCGGCGTGCGCGCCGCACGTCTGGAAACCGGCACCGGTGACGCTAAAGGATTGCACCTGCATCTGATACGCTGACCGTCATCAGGCGAACGGACCCGCGCCGTTCGCCTAAGCTCTCTTCCAATAGCCTTAGTCTCGAGATACCCGATGCTCAATAACGATCGCCTGCTGGTGCAAATCCTGCTGCTGGTGCTGTTCGGTGCCAGCTTCTGGGTCATGGCGCCGTTCTGGTCGGCGCTGTTCTGGGGGGCGGTGCTGGCATTTGCCAGTTGGCCGCTGATGCGTTTGCTCACGCGCTGGCTGGGTGGCCGGGAGTCCCTGGCCGCCGGCATCCTGACCCTGGGCTGGATGTTGCTGGTGGCAGTGCCGCTGGTATGGCTGGGGTTCAACCTCGCCGACCACGTGCGCGATGCAGTGGCGCTGATCAAGGATATCCAGGTCGACGGCTTGCCCGAGGCGCCGTCCTGGCTGGGTTCGATTCCGTTGGTCGGCGAGCGCCTGGCGGGAATGTGGGACAGCATCGATCAACAAGGCGCGGCGCTGATGGTCAGCATCAAGCCGTACCTCGGCCAGGTCGGCAACTGGTTGCTGGCGCGCAGTGCGCAAATTGGCGGCGGCATCCTCGAGCTGACCCTGAGCTTGGTCTTCGTGTTCTTTTTCTACCGTGACGGGCCGCGCCTGGCGATGTTTGTGCACCGCCTGCTGGAGCGCCTGATCGGCGAGCGCGCCGGCTATTACATCGAACTGGTGGCCGGCACTGTGCAACGGGTGGTCAACGGTGTGATCGGTACCGCAGCGGCCCAGGCCCTGCTGGCGCTGATCGGCTTCCTGATCGCTGGCGTGCCCGGTGCGCTGGTGCTGGGTATTGTCACCTTCCTGCTCAGCCTGATCCCCATGGGCCCGCCGCTGGTGTGGATCCCGGCCACGGCCTGGCTGGCGTGGAAAGGCGACTACACCTATGCCGTGTTCCTGGGTGTATGGGGCACGTTCGTGATCAGTGGCGTGGATAACGTGCTAAAGCCGTACCTGATCAGCCGTGGCGGCAACCTGCCGCTGGTGATTGTGCTGCTGGGCGTGTTTGGCGGCTTAATAGCGTTCGGCTTTATCGGCCTGTTTATCGGCCCGACCTTACTGGCGGTGGCCTACAGCCTGCTGACAGATTGGAGCGCCACTCAGGCGCAAGTCCGCCGCGAAGACAAACCCTGTGACTGAGGCGTTCAGGCGCGGGGCAGCCACATGACGGCGGTCAGCCCGCCACCAGGTGTTTCTTCCAGGCTCAAGCGGCCGCCCAAGCGCTCCGCCGCTTCCTTGGAAATCGTCATGCCCAGGCCGACGCCGCCGGAGTTGCGGTTGCGTGACCCTTCGAGTCGGTAAAACGGCTCGAACACCGCCTCACGCTTGTCGGCTGCAATGCCCGGGCCATGGTCGATCACGCGAATGACCAGCGCGTCGCTCCTGTCCGTCAGTTCGATATATGCCGTGCCGGCATAGCGCAGGGCATTGTCGATCAGGTTGTTGAGGCATGAGCGCAAGGCCATCGGCTGTACTTGCAACGGTGCACAGGTACCGGAAAATTGCACATCGCTGCCTTGGTCCTGGGCGTTTTCGCTGAGGGACTCCACCAGCGCCTGCACATCAAGCCAATGCCGTGTCTCGCTGGTGCGTTGTTCGTGCAGGTAGCTCAGGGTGGCATCGAGCATGCCGATCATGTCGTCCAGGTCCTGGCGCATCTGGCCTTGCAGTTGGGTGTCCTCGATCTGTTCCAGGCGCAGCTTGAGGCGCGACAGCGGGGTGCGCAGGTCGTGGGAGACCGCACCGAGCATGCGCGCACGCTGGCTGACTTGCTCGCGGATACGCTTTTGCATGAGGTTGAAGGTCGACGCGGCCTGCCGTGCTTCGCGCGGGCCGGACTCCACCAGGGGCGGGCTGTCGAGGTCGATGCTCAAGCGCTCGGCCGCCGCGCTCAGGCGCTGGATCGGCCGACTCAGCAGCTTGGCACCGTACCAGGCGGCGATGATCAACGAGATAAATTGAAACGTCAGCGGTACCAACGGCCCACCAAACCAAGGGCGAGGTTCCTTGCGCAGTGGCTTGAGGGTGCCGTCCGGTTGTTCGACGAACACCTCGGGAGGCGGGGGAGGCGGCCGGCCGTAGTGGTGGAACCAGAAGATCGCCAGCACGTGGGCCAGCACAATAGCCACCAGCAATAGGCCGAACAATCGCCCGAACAGCGTATTGAGGGTGGCACGCATCAACCGATATCCCGGGCGTCGAACAGGTAGCCTTCGCCGCGTACGGTCTTGATCAGTTGTGGCGCCTTGGGATCATCTCCCAGCTTCTGGCGCAAGCGCGACACCAGCAAGTCGATGCTGCGATCAAAGGCTTCGATGGAGCGGCCACGGGCGGCATCCAGCAATTGTTCGCGACTCAGCACACGGCGCGGGCGTTCGATGAAGACCCACAACAGGCGAAACTCGGCGTTGGACAGCGGCACCACCAGGCCGTCATCGGCCACCAACTGGCGCAGCACACTATTGAGGCGCCAATTGTCGAAGCGAATGTTGGTGCGTTGCTCGCTGCGGTCATCGCGCACCCGGCGCAGGATGGTCTGGATGCGCGCGACCAGCTCCCGGGGCTCGAACGGTTTGGACATGTAGTCATCGGCGCCCAGTTCCAGGCCGATGATGCGGTCGGTGGGTTCGCAACGGGCGGTGAGCATCAGGATCGGAATGTCCGACTCAGCGCGTAACCAGCGGCACAGCGACAGCCCGTCCTCGCCCGGTAGCATCAGGTCGAGCACCACCACATCGAAGGTTTCGGCTTGCATGGCTTGGCGCATGGCGGTGCCGTCGGTGACACCCGAGGCGAGGATATTGAAGCGCGCCAGGTAGTCGATCAGCAGTTCGCGGATCGGCACGTCGTCGTCGACAATCAGCGCACGGGTATTCCAGCGCTTGTCTTCGGCGATAACCGCGTCTTTTGGCTCTTCGGTTACGGGGGCGGAGGGGGTATGCATAGTGCGATCATCTGCCTGGGTTGTTGCGGTCAGCATAGGCGCCCGGTTCCAAGCCTGGAAGTACCGGGCGGGCGGTCACGTGCGCGAGGCTAGGCCCACGGCGTGTTGAGGGCGTGTCGAGTCTGTACCAGCTTTGAAACAATTGCCCGAAATGGCGTCTCTCGGGCGTTTGATCAGTATTTACCGATCATCGGATCCCGCAACCGCGCTGCTTGCGCTACAATCCGCGCCGATTTCGACTTGCCTGAGAGCCCATTCCAATGTCCGTCTGCCAGACTCCTATCATCGTCGCCCTGGATTACCCCACCCGTGACGCCGCACTGAAGCTGGCTGACCAGTTGGACCCTAAGCTTTGCCGGGTCAAGGTCGGTAAGGAACTGTTCACCAGTTGCGCGGCGGAAATCGTCGGTACCCTGCGTGACAAAGGCTTCGAAGTGTTCCTCGACCTGAAATTCCACGACATTCCCAACACCACGGCGATGGCGGTGAAAGCTGCGGCCGAGATGGGCGTGTGGATGGTCAATGTGCACTGCTCCGGAGGCCTGCGCATGATGAGTGCGTGCCGCGAAGTGCTGGAACAGCGCAGCGGCCCGAAACCGCTGCTGATCGGCGTAACCGTGCTGACCAGCATGGAGCGCGAGGACCTGGCCGGCATCGGCCTGGATATCGAGCCCCAGGAGCAGGTCTTGCGCCTGGCGGCCCTGGCGCAGAAAGCCGGCCTGGATGGCCTGGTGTGCTCGGCCCTGGAGGCCCAGGCCCTGAAAAATGCTCACCCGTCGTTACAACTGGTGACGCCGGGTATTCGCCCGGCCGGCAGTGCCCAGGATGACCAGCGCCGTATCCTGACCCCGCGCCAGGCGTTGGATGCGGGCTCCGATTACCTGGTGATCGGCCGCCCGATCAGCCAGGCGGCGGATCCTGCCAAGGCGTTGGCCGCAGTGGTTGCCGAAATCGCCTGATACTCAAGTGAGCGCGGTAAAAAATGTGGGAGGGGGCTTGCCCCCGATGACCATGGGTATCTACACAACTGTGTAGCAACCGACGGTAACCATGATGCGCAGCGAGTCGCTTCTGATCTTGCTTTTGATCCTAGGCGCCCCGTCAAACCACGCTGGCCGGAATTCGACAGGGATTTGGGGGGTAAACCGGCAGGGATGCCGGTTTAGCCGCCCCGCGCCATGGATGGCGCGTGGCGGCGGCCCCCCNCGGATTACGGGCACACCGAGCCTAAGCGAGGTGCCGAGTGGTGGGGCAAGAGCGTTTGGTTACTTTGCGCTTTTCAAAGTGACCCGCTGTAAAAGCGGAACCCTAAGTGGCCGTTGCCCAAATAACGGATATGTACTCGGTCTGATCCAACATTCTGGTCGGCTGTCAGGCCGCCATCGGGAGCAAGCCCCCTCCCACATTTGGATCGTAGAGTATCAGTTAGATAGCGGTCGGCCATCAGGCTCCAGGGAGAGCAAGCTTATTTCCCAGGGGCAAATCCCCTCCCACATTTCGATCTGCAGTGTGTCAGCTGACTTTTAGAACCAACTTGCCAAAGTTCTCGCCGTTGAACAGCTTCATCAGCGTTTCCGGGAATGTCTCCAGCCCTTCGACAATATCTTCCTTGCTCTTGAGCTTGCCCTGGGCCATCCAACCAGCCATTTCCTGCCCGGCCGCCGGGAAGTTTGCCGCATGATCCATCACCACGAAGCCTTCCATGCGCGCGCGATTGACCAGCAATGACAAATAGTTGGCCGGGCCTTTGACGGCTTCCTTGTTGTTGTACTGGCTGATTGCACCGCAAATCACTACGCGGGCTTTCAGCGCCAGGCGGCTGAGCACGGCGTCGAGAATGTCGCCGCCGACGTTATCGAAATACACGTCCACCCCTTTGGGGCACTCGCGCTTGAGAGCCGCGGGCACGTCTTCGCTTTTGTAGTCGATGGCGGCATCAAAGCCCAGTTCATCCACCAGGAACTTGCACTTGTCGGCGCCACCGGCAATCCCCACCACGTGGCAACCTTTGATCTTGGCGATCTGCCCGGCGATGCTGCCCACGGCGCCTGCGGCGCCGGAGATCACCACGGTGTCGCCGGCTTTCGGCGCACCGGTCTCCAGCAAAGCGAAGTAAGCTGTCATGCCGGTCATGCCCAGGGCAGACAGGTAGCGGGGCAGGGGCGCAAGCTTGGGGTCAACCTTATAGAAGCCACGAGGTTCGCCGAGGAAATAATCCTGCACGCCGACGGCGCCGTTCACGTAGTCACCCACGGCAAATTTCGGATTGTTGGAGGCGATCACTTTGCCGACGCCCAGGGCGCGCATTACTTCACCGATGCCAACCGGTGGAATGTAGGACTTGCCCTCATTCATCCAGCCACGCATCGCCGGGTCGAGGGACAGGTATTCATTGCGCACCAGCACCTGGCCATCGGCGGGCGTGCCCACCGGCACTTCCTGGTAGGTGAAGGTTTCCCGCGTGGCCGCGCCGACCGGGCGTTTGGCGAGAAGAAATTGGCGGTTGGTCTGGGCGGTCATGGCAAGGACTCTTTAGAAATGAATCATGAGTGATAGACCTTCAGTGCCTGGAGGGCAAGGTTGTCCGTGGAAGACGAATGCCCGTCGATAGGCCTCATTGATAATCAGCCGGGTGACGTTATCACTGCGATCCATGCAGCGCCAACCGGCCTTCTGATAGTGCTGACGCGCTGCTCCCGGTGTTGGCTAGACTCGCTCCATCGCTACTTCTCCCATAGGACGCTTCCCATGAGCATGACGTTTTCCGGCCAGGTCGCCCTGGTGACCGGCGCCGCCGCTGGTATTGGCCGTGCCACCGCGCTGGCGTTTGCCGCCGAAAGCTTGAAGGTGGTGGTCGCCGACCTTGATGTGGCGGGCGGCGAGGGCACGGTCGCGCTGATTAGAGAGGCCGGTGGCGAAGCGCTTTTTGTGCGGTGCGATGTCACGCTTGAAGCCGACGTGCAGCAACTGATGGCGCAGACCGTCGCCACCTACGGGAGGCTCGACTACGCTTTTAACAACGCTGGGATCGAGATCGAGAAGGGCAAGCTGGCCGATGGCAGTCTGGACGAGTTCGACGCCATCATGAGGGTTAACGTCAAGGGCGTATGGTTGTGCATGAAGTATCAGTTGCCGCTGCTGCTGGCCCAGGGCTGCGGGGCAATCGTCAACACGGCGTCAGTAGCGGGGTTGGGGGCGGCGCCGAAGATGAGCATCTATGCCGCGTCCAAGCATGCGGTGATCGGCCTGACCAAGTCGGCGGCCATTGAGTACGCGAAAAAGAACATCCGCGTCAACGCGGTTTGCCCGGCAGTCATTGATACCGACATGTTTCGCCGTGCCTACGAGGCTGACCCGCGCAAAGCCGAATTTGCTGCGGCGATGCACCCGGTCGGCCGCATTGGCAAGGTCGAGGAAATCGCCAGCGCGGTGTTGTACTTGTGCAGTGACGGTGCGGCGTTTACCACCGGCCAGGCCCTGGCGGTGGATGGTGGTGCCACGGCGATCTAGGACTTCATCTCATGGACTCTTAGAAAGTGAGTGGGCTGCTGTGAGGGGTTTCCAGAGCTGGCAAAGTGCCGTGTCCTAATATGTATCGGAAGGTAAATAATCCAATAAAATCAATACTTTAATATAGGTTTTCGACGGGGTTGAACGGGCTTCTGTGCTTAACTGTTTTAGGTTTACAGACAGTTGAAGTGAGTGGCTCATGGATTTAGGGATCGATCGACAAGCCCAGGTACCGGTGGTTCAGCAAATCGTCAGCGCAGTGGCAGAATGGATTCGCAAGAATGGGGTGAGCCCCGGGACACGCTTGCCGTCCATTCGGCAATTGGCCCTCGACAACCTGTTGAGCCAGTCCAGCGTGATGGAGGCATTCGAACGGTTGGTGTCCCAGGGCCTGCTGGCCTCGCGGCACGGTTCGGGGTATGTGGTGGCGCAACCGCCGGCAGCCGACGAAAACCACTGGTACGAAGGTGCGGAACAGGTCTGGGGCGCCTTTACCGATAGCCCCTTGGGCGAGCTGAAACTGGGGTGCGGCTGGTTGCCCGACGCTTGGCGTGAAAGCGACGACATCAGCTATGCGATCCGCGAGGTCAGTCGTACCGACACAGCTGGCCTGTTCAGCTACAGCACGCCGTTGGGGCTGCCGGCGCTGCGCGAGCAACTGCTCAAGCGCCTGACTCAGATCCATGTGCCCACCAGCCTGGACCGTATCCTCACCACCCATGGCGCCAGTCATGCCCAGGATCTGCTGATACGCACGCTGCTCAAGGCTGGTGATGAGGTGGTGGTCGAGACGCCGGGATACGGCAACCTCTATCGTCAATTGGACTTTCAGGGTGTCAGGCTACTGGAGGTGCCACGTACCAAAGGCGGCCCGGATATCACAGCGTTGGAAGTGCTGCTGCAAACCCGTCGCCCCAAGTGCCTGTTCATCAGCAGCCTGTACCACAACCCCACCGGCACCAGTCTGTGCCGCCGGGTCGCGGAGCGTTTGCTGGAACTGGCCCGGGATCACGACTTCCTGATCATCGAGGAGGACGTCTACGGCGACCTGCAACATGCCAGCTGCACGCGCTTGTCGGCGTTGCCCCACGGCGACCGGGTGATCTATATCTCGAGTTTTTCCAAGACCCTGAGCAGCGCCTTGCGCGTGGGCTACCTCTGTGCCAGTGCCACAATCATTACCCAATTGACCCATCTCAAGACCCTGACGGGAATCGGCACCTCACGCTTTGCCGAAGCCATGGTGGCGACGTTGTTGAGCAACGGCACCTACCGCAAGTGGGTGCAGCGCCTGCGCAGGCGGCTGAACGCGCAAATGGCCGCGACCTTGCAAGTGTTGGAAGATGAGGAGTGGCAAGTCTTTTCCGTGCCCGCTGGCGGTATGTTCCTGTGGGCGCGACCTGGCTTGGCTGACCCCTCACGCTTGCAGGCGTGCGCCCGACGCCTGGGGGTGTTGCTGTCGCCGGGAGGGTTGTTCAGCCCGACGGGTGAGCGCAGCGAGTGGCTGCGCATCAATGTGGCCTATGCGGCTGATCAGCGGGCATTGGCATTGTTCCGTGCCATGGGCGCAACCAGATCGACCTCGACCATTCTGAAAACGACGAGCATGTAGCTTTTTGCCATTATTCCGGCGCCAGCCGCTTGTGCTCAGTACCCATGGGTTGCCAATCTCACTGCTTGTAAACCTGGCTTATGGCATCTGCCATCGCAAGAGGATTCAAGGCAATGATTTCGGGCGTGAAACGACGTTTCGCCAACCTTGGTATGGCAAAAAAACTGGGCTTGGGCTTCACCTTGGTACTCCTGCTCACGGCGCTGGTGGCGGCGATAGGCGTGTGGTCGCTGCAAACCGTCGGCCAGCGTTTTGACGGGCTCACGAGCATGTCTTCGCTCAACAGCGGCTTGCTCAAGGTGCGCTTGATCGAGCAGAACTACGCACTGCACGCCGACTCCAAGGCCGTTGACGACCTGCATGCCGGTGTCGAGGCGCTGGCGGCGCAGGCCGCCAGTCTCAAGGCCCGGTCTGTGGCCAACGAGCAAGTGATGAGTGACGTTGAGCAAGCCTTGGCGGCGTACCGCAAGGCGTTCGATGAGTTCGTCGAACTGAACCAGACCAAGGACCTGGCGCTGGAAATGGCCAGTTGGTCAGTGTCCAGCGTGGCGAACAACCTGGATGTGTTGCAAGCCGGCCTGGCGGACGACGGTGCTTATGGCCTCAAGGAAAGCCAAGGCAAGGAGGGTGCCGAATTTATCGAGCAGGCGGGGCAGGTCAGCCAGGTATCGCGCTTGATGCTGCAAGCCATGGACGAGGCGCGGGTGCGCTTGGACCAGAGCCGCAAGGCTGATGCCGATGCCGCTGAGCAGGGCAAAATCGAGCAGGCCGACCAGGCGCTGGCTGAAGTCGAGAAGCTCAAGAGCAGCGTCAAGGACCCCGGCTACCAGACCGTCCTCAACGAAGTCTCCGGGCACATCGCGTCATTCAGTGAAAAACTCGGCGAGTACACCGGGCTGCTGGCCCAAGAGAAAGTCGTCTATACGCAACTGCACGACCGCGCTGAGCACGTGGTCAGTCGCGTCAACCAGGCGTATGCCGCCGAAGACCAGTCCATGCAGGCACAGTTGCAACACAGCGCGATGCTGATCATCGGCTCATCCGCCCTGGCTTTGCTGGTGGGCTTGATCGCTGCATGGGTGATAACCCGGTTGATCGTGGCGCCGCTGCGCAGCGTTATCGCCGTGGCCCAACAGATTGCCGCGGGTGACCTGAGTGGGCGCATGGAGGTCAGCCGCCGTGACGAAATCGGTCAATTGATGCAGGCGATGCAGCAGATGGGCAGTGGTTTGAGTCAGATCGTGCGTGGGTTGCAGGCCGGTATCGAACAACTCGCCAGTTCCGCGCATTCGTTGTCCAGTGTCACCGAGCAGACCAACCTTGAGGTCAGCAGCCAGAAGGAAGAAACCGAGCAGGTCGCCACCGCGATGAATCAGATGACCGCCACCGTGCATGATGTGGCGCGCAACGCCGAGCAGGCCGCCCAAGCGGCGCAGACGGCGGATGACAAGGTCGACAGCGGCCAGCAGGTGGTACGTATGAGTTTGCAGCGTATTGAATTACTGGCGGCGTCGAGCAGCAGCGCCAGCGCCAGCATCGAGGGCCTCAGTGCAGAGATCCAGAATATCGGCACTGTATTGAGCGTTATCAACAGCGTGGCCGAACAGACCAACCTGCTGGCCTTGAACGCCGCCATTGAAGCGGCGCGTGCCGGTGAGCAGGGCCGTGGCTTTGCCGTGGTGGCCGATGAGGTGCGGGCACTGGCCAAGCGCACCCAGCAATCGACCGAGGAAATCGAGCGCCTGGTCAACACCTTGCGCAGTGCGGCACAGGCGTCGGTGCAGCAGATCCAGCACAGTGGCGAACTGGTGAAGCAGGCGGTCGGTGATGCCCTGGAAACTGAAAGCGCCTTGGGTAGCATTGCCGCTGCCGTGTCACTGATCCAGCAGATGAATCAACAGATCGCGGCCGCCGCCGAGGAGCAAAGCTCGGTGGCCGAAGAGATTAACCGCAGCGTCACCTGTATCCGAGCCAGTGCCGACCACTCGGCGTTGAGCATGCAAGGCAACGCCGCATCGAGCCTCCAGCTGGCGCAGTTGGGGGTGGAGCTCAAGGGGATGGTGGGGCATTTCCGCCTTTGATCGCAGCGACGGCGCTGCGATCAATAGGCAGGGCGATCAGGCGTGGTTGGCGAGGAAGGTCAGCAGGGCTTCATTGACGAATTCGGGGTTCTCGCGGCTGGAAATATGCCCGGCCTCGGGGATCAGGATCAGGTCGCAGCCAATCAGTTCGGCCATTTCCTCTGACTCTGCGGGCGGCCGGGGTTTGTCCTGCTCGCCGCACATCACCAGGGTGGTGTCGGAATCCAGGCGTGGTAGTTGCGCCAGGATGTCTTCGCGACTAAAGATCAAGCGGCCCAGGGGCACGATGCTTTCCAGCAGTTGCTCCCTGGAATAGCTTTGCAGGGATTTTCGAAAATCCCGGTACAGCGCCGATTCGCGGTCGATGCCCGGGCGGAAGAAGATCGGTGCGATCACATCCAGCAACGGTTCAGGGATCTCGCCAGCGTCTTCAATCATCTTGAACAGCGAGAAATAGTACTGGCGTGTTGCTTCGGGTTCGGCGCCGAGGTAGGTGTCCATCAGCACCACGCTGTTGACACGCTCGGGAGCCTGCAATGCCAGGCGTGCGCCCCACATGCCGCCGACCGACAGGCCCACCAGGTTGATCTGCTCGATGCCCAGATGCTCGAGCAGCGCCAGGGCCTGGCGGGCCAGGCCATCCAGGGACTCGGTTTGCGTCGGCAGCGTGCCCGACTCGCCATGGCCCCACAGCTCAGGGACGATCACCCGGTATTGCTGCGACAGCGCTTCAATCTGCGGCGCCCACATGTCGCTGGCCCACAGGTAGCTTGAACCTAACAGGACGACCGGGCCGGTGCCCTGGTCAAGATAATGCAGCGGTTGTCCATCAATCACGGCAACAGGCATAACAGGCCTCTAACTTCACGGAGTGAGGGGCACTTTTTTACGCTAGTTGTGGGTGGGGGGATAGGTGCAAAGTGATGGCCTGTGAGGTGAGGGCGCTATCCAGCTGATGCCCCGCAATCCAGATATGGGAGGGTGCTTGGCCCCCCCTCCCACATTTGGATCGTCTTACACCAAGTAAATCGCCCATGCTGCACGTTATTACCTGGGCTATCAGTCGTAGATAGCTTTCTTCTTCCACTCGGCATCGGCGTCGA
The DNA here is from genome assembly GCF_001427465.1 of Pseudomonas sp. Root569. Classification (NCBI taxonomy): domain Bacteria; kingdom Pseudomonadati; phylum Pseudomonadota; class Gammaproteobacteria; order Pseudomonadales; family Pseudomonadaceae; genus Pseudomonas; species Pseudomonas sp. Root569. The sequence continues at coordinate 32,663 of NZ_LMGQ01000008.1, forward strand.
CGACCTTCAACCCCTCGGTCAACTCGTTGACTTCGTCCTCGGCGGGCTGGCTGTTGGTCAGTACCGTGGAGTTGGCGCGTGCCAGTTGCGATTCCAGCAGTTGCAGCTGCGCGCTGTAGAGCACCGGCTCCGGTTGTTTGCGCAAGTACTGCACACCACGCTCGAAGGCCAGGCGCGCCTGGCCCGGTTGGCCTTGCTGCAGGGCATGCTGGCCGAGGTTGTTAAAGAACTCGATATGCAGCAGCACCAGGATATGACGGATTTCCTTGATCCAGTGCTTGGCCTCGTTGGTCGGCAGGAAGCCGTCCTGGGCTGCACGGGTGACTTGGCCGTGCAAGGCTTCGAGCAAAAAGCGCACGTCCTTGGCCTTGGCTTCGGTCTGGATCGGCGCCGGTGGGTTGGCCACTGGAATCGATTCGCCCTGGGCGATCAGTGCATTCAACTCGGCGATACGTGCCTTGAGTGGCGCGCTGGATTTGTTGAGGTTCAACAGGCGCTGAGTAACGTTCAGTTCCAGGCGGGCCAGCAACAGTTTGAGCGCCGGGGTCATCAGTTGGCCAGGAAAGGTCTCGGTGATTTCACCGCAGCGGCGCAGCCGATCATTAAGCTCGATCTCGGTGCGCTTTTTTTCCAGCTTATTGTTTTCCACCACATGGTTCATGTAGCCAATGGCGATCAGTATTGCGATCCCGGCTATTACCAGCAGGGTGATCATGAGTGGTGTCACCGGTGTGACCTCTTTATAGGGTTTGCTGTGGAGTGTAGTGACTGGGTCAGCCGGCGGATAGGATTGATCGACCAATTGCCCAGGTACTTTCTTCTATATAGGTAGGCGTGCGCTGTATGGCTGCACATTGCCATCACTTGCCTGGGTGAACTATAGCGTCTTGGCGGGCGCCAGAATATAGGCGCCAAGGCTCGGACGCCGACAAAGCCCGGGAAGGTCGGTAAACCATGGCGAAGTCATTGATTTAAATAAATTTATCCTTGGGGGTTGACGACCTTTCAATCCATCCATAGAATGCGCGCCACTTACAGCGTAAAGCACACAGCGAAACGCGGTAGGGAGTGAATGTTGTACGTGTGTCCCCTTCGTCTAGTGGCCTAGGACACCGCCCTTTCACGGCGGTAACAGGGGTTCGAGTCCCCTAGGGGACGCCATATGCGGGAATAGCTCAGTTGGTAGAGCACGACCTTGCCAAGGTCGGGGTCGCGAGTTCGAGTCTCGTTTCCCGCTCCAATTTTAAGCAGTGTTGCCCTCGGGCGGCATTGAGTGAAACCAGGACCAAGTCTTCGGATAAGGCCTCTGGGCACTGAAATACACACCATGTGTTTCAGTAGCGTGTCCCCTTCGTCTAGTGGCCTAGGACACCGCCCTTTCACGGCGGTAACAGGGGTTCGAGTCCCCTAGGGGACGCCATTTGCGGGAATAGCTCAGTTGGTAGAGCACGACCTTGCCAAGGTCGGGGTCGCGAGTTCGAGTCTCGTTTCCCGCTCCATATTTAACAAAAACGCCGATCAGTAATGATCGGCGTTTTTGTGTGTGCTGAATTTACCTCACCCGCGCACCGCCAGCACTCAAGTGGCCGCAGGCGCGTCTTGCCTTGGCATAAAAAACCGCGCAAACAGTTCGGACTGCGACTTTATATTCAACTTGCTATAGATGTTGCGGCGGTGGACTTTGATGGTTTCCGTCGACAGCGACAGCTTCCCGGCAATCTCCTTGTTGGAAAAACCGCTGAGCAGCAACTTGAGTACATCTTTTTCGCGAGTGGTTATCTGGGCCTCCAACTGGGCTATGGCTTCAGCCCATGGCGCCGGCTCGGCGATGTTCTTTTCCTGGTCGCTTTCAAAGCACATGCGTTGGTGCATCATCGCCGTCACCCACGGCTTGATCATGTCGAGCATGGTGACTTGCGCCTGTGTGAATCGCACGTTGCTGCCAAACGACATGCACAAAGTTCTGTCGGCATCGAGGCGTACGTTGTATTGCGCCTCATCGACCGAGATGAATTGCGCGAAATACTGATGGTAGTACTCGGTCTCAAGAAAGTGTTCCGGCGCAATATCGAGCAGATGGAAGAAGCCGCTCTGCGGGTTTTCTCGATCAGCGATATAAAACGGGTCCAGTAGATAAAGACCTTTCACATAGCGATGAATAAAGGCGTCAACCTCTTCGCTGTCAGCTACCTCAGGCAGGCTGATCACGCGCACAGAGTGATCGCCGAAAACCAGTACAACCCAATTGTCTATTTGCACGTATTCATTCAATACACGAATCAATGAGCTCCAGAATTCTGGCCGATTGAGCTGCATGATCAGTTTGCCAACGGATCGATGCCAGGCCAGGCTATGAAGATCAAGCGACATGTTCTACCCCTTTAGGGTTAGGGATTGGCAGGCCAGGGCTAAGTATTTCTAGGTATTTACTATTCAACCATGCCCGGTATATTCACCCCGAACTAACGATAGCCATGAAGGCATGTCGGGTGGACAAGGATAGTCATATGAGTCGATCACACTTGCGAGCTATTTTTTTAGCCTTGCTGCTGGGTGCCGCAATCAGTACACCGGCAGGCGCCGCCCAATCTTCGTTGTATCTATATAACTGGTTCGGGTTTCTTGAGCCGCAGACCCCGAGTGAATTCCAGCAGGAATCCGGCATCAAGTTGCACATGGACGCCTTCGACAGCGCGGAAATCATGCAGAGCAAGGTGATGGCCGGACGCACCGGGTATGACCTGGTGGTGGCCACCTCCAATGTGCTGCCCGGGCTGATCAAGGCCGGCGTGTTGCAGCCGCTGGATCGCTCGCAATTGAGCAATCTGTCGCACATCGATCCCGATATCCTCGCTCTGCTGGCGGTCAATGATCCCGGTAATCGCTACGCCGTACCCTACGTATGGGGCACCACCGGCATTGGCTACGACGTGGATAAGGTCAAGGCGGCACTGGGTGAGGATGCCCCGGTGGACAGCTGGGACCTGATCTTCAAGGAAGAGAACATCAGCAAGCTCAAGACGTGTGGCGTGGCCATGCTCGACTCGCCCAGCGAGATCATTTCGATTGCCTTGCACTACCTCGGGCTCCCGAGCAACAGCACCAACCCCGAGGATTACCAGAAGGCCCAGGCCCTGCTGTTGAAAATCCGCCCCTACGTTCTCTATTTCGACTCATCTCGCATCGACACCGACTTGGCCGACGGCAATATCTGCGCCGTCGTAGGCTGGGCCAACGGTGCCCTGGCGGCGCAGGCGATCAATGAAAAGTCCAACAGCGGACGCAAGATTGCCTACAGCCTGCCCCGGGAAGGGGCATTGGTCTGGTCTGAGAACTGGGTGCTGCTCAAGGATGCCCGGCACCCCAAAGCCGCCCTGGAATTTATCAACTACATGCTGCGGCCACAGGTGATCGCCAAGACGTCCAACTACATGCTCTATCCCAACGCCAATAAAGATGCCACGCAGTTTGTCGAACAGAAGCTGCGGGATAACCCGTGGATTTATCCCGATAAAAAGACCATGGCCACATTGGTCCCGCTCGAGCCCTTGCCGCTGAAGGCCGAGCGCATTCGCACCCGTGTGTGGACCAAGGTCAAGAGTGGTACGTGAGGGTAGAACTATTGGCCGGCTGACCACAGGGCGGGGGCCGGGGGAGGGAGACAGCATGCGCCAAGGTGTTGATCAGGGCTATTTGGAGTCAGACGACTATAAGGCATACAAAGAGATTGAAGAGCAGATCGGCCTTTGTACGCCCGAACAAGCCTGGGCCATGTATTACGTCTCGACGGGCATGGTGCGCGAGAACATTACCCTGGCAGTGATGGAGCACATCGGCAGGGGTAACCGTGCATTGCTGCTTGAGTTCCCTGACCTTGTGCGGGTCGAGGGGCGCGACTATGAGCCCGGAGCCCTCGCCTCCAACTGGCCCTTGTTGCGACGGTATCGTGGATAGCCTCATGTGCCGTCTTTCCTATCAAAAGCGCAGCTCGTCGTAGGGCATTCTTGTCAAACATGTAGGGATAGTCTGTACTTTTTGTGGGGGAGGTGCGTTTCTCTGTCGTGCTCTCTACTCTGGCCACCCATTCTCCTTGCTCACTTCAGAGAACTGCCCAGATGCTTCAACTCGATTTTTATTCAACATTGGTGGCCGCTTCGCTGGTGTTATTGCTGGGGCGATGGCTGGTGACGAGGATCGGCTTCTTGCGCACCTACAATATTCCCGAACCGGTCGCCGGTGGTTTGTTGGTCGCCCTGCTACTCATGGCATTGCGCGGCCTGGCTGATATCGAGGTAAGCTTCGACCCCTCTTTGCAAACCCCCTTGATGTTGGCGTTTTTCGCCACTATCGGCCTTAACGCAGACTTCGCCAGCCTGAAGAAGGGCGGGCGCATAGTGGCCATATTCCTGCTGGTGGTAACCGCGCTGCTGGTGTTGCAAAACGCCATGGGTATCGCACTGGCCACGGCGCTTGGCCTGGATCCGCTGATGGGCTTGCTGGCCGGCTCGGTGACATTATCCGGCGGACATGGCACTGGCGCGGCCTGGGGCGCGGTGTTCAGTGAGCAATATGGCGTAGCTTCTGCATCTGAGTTGGCAATTGCCTCGGCGACATTTGGCTTGGTACTCGGTGGCCTGATTGGCGGCCCCGTGGCGCGCTTGCTGATCAAGCGGGTCGAAGTGCCAGGTGTCGGGCAACCGCAGCCGCGCTTGCCAAAGGGCTTCGAACAGCCCAACCAGGAGCGTCTGATCACGGCGTTTTCGTTTATCGAGACCCTGGCGTTGGTGGCGATCAGCCTGAAGGCCGGCACCTTGCTCAACAGTGCCATCCAAGGCACTGCCTTCGAATTGCCGACCTTCGTCTGCGTATTGTTCGTCGGTGTAGTGCTGCGCAATGGGCTGTCGATCCTCGGCTGGCACCAGGTGTTCGAGCGCGAAGTGTCGGTACTGGGCAATGTCAGTTTGTCGTTGTTCCTGGCGATCGCGCTGATGTCTCTCAAACTCTGGGACCTGGCGGCGCTGGCCTTGCCGATTGTCATCCTTTTGGCTGCGCAGGCGCTGTTGATGGCGTTGTTTGCGATTTTCGTGACGTTTCGGGTAATGGGCCGTAATTACGACGCGGCGGTATTGGCGGCCGGTCATTGCGGGTTCGGGCTTGGCGCCACCCCCACTGCGATTGCCAATATGCAGGCCGTGACCCAGCGCTTCGGGCCGTCACAGATTGCGTTCCTGGTGGTGCCGATGGTCGGGGCATTCTTCATCGATATCACCAATGCTGTGGTGATCAAGCTGTACTTGGCACTGCCGTTCCTGGGGGCCGTGGGGTAAGTCGCTTCACCCCGTGGCCAGCGCTCTCATCGCCTGGGCCAAGCGCTGCGTGGCTTGCGCGATTTCATCCCGGTCCAGGGATGCAAAGCCCAGGCGCAGCGCATTTTCCGGACGGTCGTTGGGTGAAAACTGACGACCGCTGCGCACCACCAGCCCATGGTCCAGGGCGGTGGTTACCAAGCGATCCACGTCTATTCCTTCCTCGAAGCGTACCCAGAGCGCCAAGCCACCCTCAGGCTCGCGCACCTGTATGCGATCGCCGAATGCCTGGTCCAGGCAATCGCGCAGCACAGTTCGGCGCGCCAGGTATTCTTTCGAGACGCGGCGCAGATGCTTTTTCAACTCACCGTCATTGATCAAGTCCGCCAGCATGGCCTGCGCCACCCCATCGGCATCGCCCACCATCAATGCGGCGTTGCGCTGCAAAACCTCAATCACTTGGGTGGGCGCCACGATGTAGCTGCAACGAAACGTTGAGCCCAGCACCTTGGATAACGAACCGATGTAGATCACATGGCGCTGGGCGCGGTCACTGGCCAGCGGCAGGTAAGGGCGGCCGCTGAAATGATATTCGTGGTCGTAGTCTTCCTCTATCACGCAAAAATCATGTTGCGCAGCCAGTGCCAGCAAGTGTTGCCGGCGTGCTGCATGCAAGCTCACGGTGGTGGGGAACTGGTGGTGGGGTGTGAGGTAGATCATGCGCACTTTATGTTCGCGGCATAAGCGATCGATCTGGTCGGTGCGGCAACCTTCATCATCGATGTCGACCGTGACCAGTTGTGCGCCGAGTTTTCGGAAAATTTCCCACGCCGGCGGGTAACTCAAACGCTCTACAAGCACCACGTCGCCGGGCTTGAGCAGCAGGCTTGCGCTCAGGTACAGCGACATCTGGGTGCCCTGGGTCAGGCAGATATTCTCGGCATTCACCGTCAACCCGCGATTATTTCGCAGCATGTCGGCCAGGGCGCAACGCAAATGGTAGCCGGTGCCCTCACTGCCGTAGCGCAAGGTGTTGGAGGCAAAACTGTTACGTAATGCATGACGATAGTAGCGATGCAAAACGGCCTGGGGCAGCAAACGGTGATCGCTGGTGCCATTGTCGAAAAACAGCGCACCCTGTCGATGCTGTAGAGCGACCACTTGGGCGTTGTGGGTGAAATACGGCACCACCGTCTGCTCCAGCAGCGGCGGCGCGAAGGACGGTTGCGCAGCACTGGGCATGGGCTTGGGCGTCAATTGCGCATTGACGAAGGTGCCACGGCGCGGCTCGCTGATCAGCCAGCCTTTGGTCATGGCTTCTTCGTAGGCCAGGATCACGGTCTTGCGGTTGACGTTGAGCAACTGCGCCATTTCCCGTGTGCCCGGCAGTAAGGCTCCAGGCGCCAGGCGGCCTTCGAGGATCGCGCTGACCAGGCCCTCGGCAATCTTGCGGTAGGACGCTTGGTGGGTGTCTGCGTCGAGCTTGAGCAAGGGGCGCCATTTGCGCATCTGGACCATCTGAATTATCCAAATCTGGAGGTTCTAATGGGCCTAGTCTAGCGCAACAATCAGGTCTCACTCACCCCGAGGTCCTTATGAACACACACCATGTCATCGAACTCGCCCCCTCGGGGAAAACCTTTGAAGCCGGTGATGAACTGTTGCTTGATGCAATGCTTGCCAGCGGGTTGACCGTGCCGTTTTCGTGCCGGCGTGGCGCGTGCGGGTCGTGCAAGGTGGTAGTGGCGGACGGTGCATACCGTGCCAAGCCACTGGACCCGGGCGCCCCGGCACCGTCCTATCCACTGGCAGCCAATGAAATGCTGCTGTGCCAGAGCCATGCCTGCTCCGACATGCGCCTGGAGATTCCCGGCTGGTCGCTGGACACACCCGTGCTCGTGGTCGAGGCAACGGTGCTGGGCAAGCGCGCGCTCAGCCCCGATGTCATCGAGTTGATCGTGATGCCGGACATGCCGCTGGCGGTGCGTGCGGGACAGTACGTCAAGTTCCGCCTGGTCGATGGTGACTCGCGTTGTTTCTCAATCGCCAACCTGCCGGCTGAGAGTGATGGGCGCCTGATGTTTCAAGTTCGTAGAGTGAGCGGTGGGCTGTTTTCCGAGACCTTCCTGGGCGCCCTTGAAGCCGGCGACCTGTTGCAACTGGAAGGGCCTTTTGGTGCCTGCACCTGGCAGGACGATGACGCTGCGCCGGTCATGCTGTTCGCCACGGGCACGGGTTACGCGGGTATCAAGCCGATTCTGCTGACCGCCTTGAAACGCGATGTGGAGGTGACGCTGTACTGGGGCGGTGCGCAGCCGGCAGATTTTTATGACCGTCTGTTTTTGGACAGGATGGTCATGGACCACCCACGTTTTCACTGGCATCCGGTACTGGCCTCAGAGGGCCGGGTGCAGGAAGTTGCACTGAATCATGGTCATCACTGGGAGGCTGCCCAGGTCTATGCCTGCGGCAACGGTGCGATGATCAGCCAGACGCGTGCGGCTTGTCTTGAAGCGGGTTTGCCCAGCCATCGGTTTGTCGCGGAAGCCTTTGTGCCCAGTGGCCGTTCGAGTGCGGGAACGCTCTCCAAGCCATTGGACCCGGTCTGGGAAAAAGTCGGCCCACGTTACTCGCTGGACGGCATGCTCGCGGCACGTGAGCAGTCCATCCGTGCCCTGGCGGCGATCGCCAGCCAATTGAAGGTGGGTATGACTACCGGCGAAGCCCTGGATATGGCTGCCGAGCAACTGCACGCCATGGGCGCGTCCCACACCTGGCATCCAACCTACATTCGCTTTGGCGCCGACACGGTGCGCCCACCCCGTGAAGGCATTGACCGTCAACGCAGGCTGCGCGCCACGGACATCGCCGTGGTTGACCTGGGCCCGGTGTGGGATGGCTACGAAGGCGACTACGGCGACACCTTTGTGTTCGGTGATTTGCCGTTGCACCTGGCCTGTAGAAAAGCCCTGCATGAAGTATTTGATGAAACCCGTGAAGCCTGGCTGCGCGGGCTGACCGGGCGTGAGCTCTATGACTTCGCCGAGCAGAGCGCCGAGTCCAAGGGCTGGAGGCTGGCGCGCAACCTCGCAGGGCACCGCCTTGCGGATTTTCCCCATGCGCTGTTCGAAAGCAAGGTGCTGGCGGAGCTGGAAATCCCACCGAGTGAGATGGCCTGGGTGCTGGAAATCCAGCTATGCCATCCCACGGAGCCGGTCGGTGGTTTTTTTGAGGATATGCTGATGCTGCAAGCCTGACGAGCCCGCCATTGCGGCGGGCTCCCACTGCGCTCAGAGCTTGGGTAGTTGGCCAACTCGGCCCATCATTTCAGTGACAATCTGCAGGTCCAGCAAAAACTGCTCGACGGTCTTGAACTCACCGTCGGTGTGCCCGGTGTACTTCTCTTCAGGTCGCGCCAGGCCAAATTGCACGCCGTTGGGCAAGTCATGCACGGAGGTCGCGCCGGCCGAGGCGCCGAACTTGTGCGCCATGCCGAGGTTTTCCGTGGCGACCGCCAGCAAGGCCTTGACCCATTCACCTTCAGGGTTGCGGTACATCGGCGTATCCAGCGAGTAGGTAAAGTCCACCTTGACCTGGGTGCGTTTGTCCCAGGCGCTCAACTTCTCGGCGATTTCGGCTTTGAGTTTTTCCGGCGATTTGCCCTTCGGCGCACGCAGGTTGACCGCCAGCTTGAAGGCTTTGTCGTCCAGGCCGACAAAGGTCGGCGAGGTGGTCAGTGGCCCCATGAAGTCATCGGCGAAGCCCACACCCAATTTGCCCCCCAGGTAATCCAGGCCCCAGTTGTCCGCCGCATAGTGGGCGGCGTCGGTGATGTGGTTGTGCTTGAGGGCGATCTTGCCGTCGACGCTGTGGATCAACTCCAGCATGCGTGCCACCGGGTTGATCCCGGATTCAGGTTCGGAGGAGTGGGCAGATACGCCAGTGACGGTGAGCTTGACGTCCTTGCCGTCGACCTTGGCAGTCACCTGGAAATTGCCGCCATTGCGCTTGGCATAATCAGCACCAGCTTGTTGCAGGCTGGCTGCCAGTTCGGCAGGTTTATCACTGACCAGCGTGGCGACCGATACCGATGGAATCTGGTTGGTGGCCTTGCCGCCAGTCATCGCAATGATTTCTGCGCCTTGGCCTTCGCCCTTGCGCACCGGGAAGGTGGCCATGACGGTGCCCGAGCCTTTTTCGGCGATCACGACCGGATAGCCGCCATCCAGCGCCAGGTTGTATTGCGGCACGGGATTGCGTTCGAAATAGTAAGGAATGGCGTCACCGGAGGTTTCCTCGGTGGTGTCCACCAGCAGCTTGAACGTGCGCGCCAGCGGCAGGTTTTCTTCCTTGATCACCTTCATGGCGTACATCGCCACGACGATGCCGTTCTTGTCATCCTCGGTGCCACGGCCATACATGCGGTCGCCGATCAGCGTGACCTTGAACGGGTCGAGCTTGGTGCCGTCTTGCAGTACCCAATTTTCCGGCGTCACCGGCACCACATCGGCGTGGGCATGCACGCCGACGACTTCATCGCCGCTGCCTTCCAGGGAGATTTCGTACACACGGTTATCGACGTTACGGAAGTTCAGGTTGAAGGACTTGGCCAGGGCCTGGATCTTGTCGGCAATCTTGAGGAATTCCGGGTTTTTGTACTGTGGCAGACCGTCTACGTTGAACGTCGGGATCTCCACCAGTTCGCGCAGGGTTTCCAGGGCCGCCTTGCCGTACTTCGCCCGGGTGTAGATGCCGAGCAGGCGGTTGATTTCGTTCTGCTGCTCGGCGCTCAGGGTCTTGTTGTCGAGAAAGGTGCTGATGGCCGGGCCGACGTCACTGCTCTTGCCCAGGTCGCCCTTGGCCAGGGTGCCGAGGAAACTGCGGAAATCGGTGACCGACGTGTCGCTGAAGCTCTTCAGGATCGCCGCGCTTTGTTCGGCGCTTATGTTGGCGAGCGCAGGGGTGGTGACAACTGAAAGGCTAGCAGCGAACAGGGTGGCAGCTACCAGTTTTTTGAGTGGGAAGTGCATGGTTGATGGCATTCCTTTGCAGGTAGTGAGTAGGAGGTTTCTGACGGATATGCCAGAAATATTTCCACACACTACCATTACTCAGGTGCCCAAGGTCAAGGCTGGCCAGGATGGGGCGCAGGGTATTCATCAGTCACGTTCAAGGCTCTAGCGTAGGGCCCTTCCCACAGTTGCGCATGCAATTGCCCTACGCGTTTGGCCATCGCTTCACTGCGCATCACCACCTCCAGGTTGCGCGAGTTATCCAGGTAACCACCCAGCCAGTTGCTGGTGCCGATCCACGCCACTTGCCCGTCGATCTCCATGGTCTTGCTGTGGATCACCCGCGCGTAGGGGATAAAGCCTTGCTTGGCCTCGGGCAGCGTGACGATCTTGATCTCGACGTTGGGCAGCACCGCCAGGCTCTTGAGGTAGGGCAATTCCAGCTTGTCGGTGTTCCAGTTGGACACCATCAGTTTGATTGACACCCCGCGGGCGGCTGCGGCGCGCACGGCGTTGTCGATCACCGCGTAGTACGGCCGGGTCCGATCCGGGCCGTAGGACAGTGGCGCATAGTCAAGCAATTGCACGCGGACTTGTTTTTTTGCTTCGCCCAGCAGGCGTGGCAGTTCCAGCTGTGAGTCGCCTACGCCAGGCGGGTTGTAGCGTTGCGGGCTGGCCACCAGGTAATTGCCGACACGCGTAGGTTCCTGGCCGGTGGCCGGCAGCGGCACCGGTTGCTTATCGGCGAGGGCAGCCTGGGCTTGCCAGTCCTGATCGAAGATCGCCTGAACCTGGCCCACCACCGCCTCGTCCGTAATCCGCAGCCCGGTTTCGTGGATATGTTCCAGGGAGCGCCAGTCGAAATTCTGGCTACCGATAAATGCCTGCTTGCCATCCACCACAAGGTATTTGGCGTGGATGATGCCGCCGCTCAGTTGCCCGTAGGGCAGCATACGGAAGGTCAGATTGGGAATCGCACGCAGACGTTCCAGGGTGGCGGCTTCCGATAACTTGATGCCTTTTTCTTCCAGCAGAAAACGGATTTTCACACCGCGCTTGCCGGCAGCCTCAAGGTGCTCGATGACCTTGTCCATTACCGAGCCTGGATGATCGGCGGCGTAGAACTGGCCGATATCAATGCGGCTTTTTGCGCCGTCGAACAACTCGATCCATACCGCGCCGGTCTGGCGCAGATCGGCAGCGTCCAGGGTGGTGTCCACCGGCACGGTATGCACCAATTCAAACCCTGGAATGGAAAAGTCCGCCTGGGCCAGCGGACTGAGGAGCAAGCCGGCGAGGCTTGCAATACGCAACTTCATCGAAAGGGACATAAGCGTCTCATCGGACAAAAAGAGGGGGCGGGTGCATGACGCGCCCGCCCGGCGGGTCATGCCGTGCGGCTGTGAAGCGGGGTCGGCACGCGGTGTGGTGCTTCGGCCTGCTCGCGGGCGCCGCTGGCTGCGCGGATCAGCAGGATCTTCAACTGATCATTGATGCGTTCCAGGCTGTCCTGGAAGAAGTTGTGGAACACCACGCAGAACAGCGCGATGGCGATGCCCAGGCCGGTGGCGAACAGGGCCGTGCCGATACCACCGGAAATCTGCCCTGGGTCGGAAACACCCGCCGTCGCCAATGCCTTGAAGGTGTCGATGATGCCCAGAATGGTACCCAGCAGGCCGAGCAGCGGGGCGGCAGTGGTGATGGTTTCGATGATCCACAGGCTACGGGCCAAGGGCGCACGGGTCTTCAGGTATTGGGTTTCGATTTCGTCGTCGAGGTCTTTGCGCGAGCCATTCGATGCCTTCTGCGCCAGCACCGGCAACACCATGTTCAGCGCCAGGCTGTGGCGGCGGGTCAGGCTGTCCGGCAACTCGCGTTCGCTGTGCACCTGAGGGCCCAGGGCGTCGGTGAGGGCGCGGGCCTGGCGGCGCACATAGGCGAAGTAGATGCCGCGTTCGATGGCGATGAAGATCGCGATGGCCATCGCCGCATACATCACATAGAAGGTGACGTCGTGGAGCAGGTTCATATCCATGATGGTGTTCCTCTTGGGTCAGTCTTAGAAATTCGCTTCCAGCGAAACCGTTACGGTGCGGTCCAGGCCGACGATGTACGCCGGGTCGCCATCGCGGAAGCCGCTGTAGCTGGCCGCGTTGGTCTTGGTGGTGTACACGCCGTCCAGGTACTTCTTGTCGAACAGGTTGTCGACGTTCAGGCGCAGGGTTGCGTCCTTGACCACCTTCTTGTCCACCGGCAGGTAGATACCGGCGCCGAGGTTGAATACAGTGCGTCCGGAAATGGCTTCGTCGTTGGTCAGGTCGCCGTAGAGCTTGCTGGTGTACTTGCCGCCGAAGGTGCCGTAGAAGCGCCCGTCGTCATAACCGATGTTGGCCGCCAGCATGTTCTTGGGCACATTGGCGAACTGCTTGCCGCTGGTGGGCAAGACGATGGCTTTGCCGGCGTTGTAGACGGTCATGTCGTCTTGCTGCTCGGCCTTGGTGTAGGTGTAGGAGGTGTAGTAGTTGAAGTGGTGAGGCAACTGGCCGCTCCATTCCAGCTCCAACCCATTGTTGGTGACCGCACCGACGTTGATGTCGGCAGCGTCACCATTGATGTCTTTGGACGACACCTGGCGGTTCTTGAAGTCCATGTAGAAAAGGGTGGCGGCCAGGCTCATGTCGTCGCCGCTGTAGCGCCAGCCCAGTTCATGGTTCCAGCTGGTTTCCGGCTCGAGGTTGATAGAGTCGGCGCCCTTGTCGTAGAGCGCGTAGTTCTGCGGTACGCGCATGTTGCGCGAGAGGCTGTAGAACAACTGGTCACGCTCGTCCAGCTGGTATTTGAGACCGACGTTGGGCAGCAGTTTGTTATAGGTCTGGTTACGTTTTTCCGGCTGCTCGGTGAGGCTGCCGTGGTTGGTGCCGTCACGCTCGACGTTCATGTACGCAAGGCCGGCGATGAAGGTCCAGTCCGGGTTGATGTACCACGTGTCCTGGGCCCAGACTTTTTGCGCCGGGGTGACAGTGAAGCGGTCGCGTCCCTGGATCTGGTTGCCATTGGCATCGACGATGGCACTGTTGGAGTCGGGCCAGGTGTCGACCGGCTTGCCGTTGCTCTTGAGCGGAATGAACGGCTGGGTCTGGCTCTGGCGTGCGCGCTCGTACCAGTAGCCGAACTGCAGGCTGTGGTCGCCCAGGTCCCAGGTCAGCTTGGTGGTGATGCCCGGACGCCAGGTCTGGGTGCGCGAAGGGCGGTAGTACACGCCGCTGTTCGGCGTGCCATCGGCGTTGTATTGCGCGGCGGTGGGCAGGTTGCCGAGGTCGAACACTCCGCCCTGGTTCGAGCCGCGGTTGAGCGCATAGGCGGACGAGCCGACGCCGCTGCCGTTGCCCCAGTAGTAATACGGGATCACCGACAGGGCCAGGTTGTCGGCCAGTTTGAACTGGGTGTTGAGCACGGCGGTAAAGGTCTGGAACGGGTTCTGCGCCAGGGCGTAGTAGCTGTTGTACTTGCCGTTGCTGCCCACGCTCGGCGTCGCCGGGTAGGGATCGTACTTGCGGCCGTTCTGCTGGAACTGCGCCTTGGTCAACTGGCTGTAACTGTTGTTGTCCTGCTCGTGGTACTTGAGGATCAGGTTGGCAGTGTTGCCGTTGCCGGCGTCGAAGAAGCTGTTCCACTCCACCTTGTCAGCGCGCACCGCGCCTGAGCCACGCCACATTTCCCCTTCGGTATGGGACACCGACAGCCAGTTGCTCAGGCCATTGATCTCGCCGGTATTGAGGCGGGCGAAGGTCTTGCGCGTGGCGTTGCTGCCGACCACCTGTTTGACGAACGCGCCGGTTTCCTTGGTCGGGCGAATGGTCACGATGCCGATGTTGCCGCCGCTCGAACCGATGTGCGGGCCATCGGCTTCCGATGCGCCCTGGGTGACAAAGATCTGGTCGATATTCTCCGGGTCGCCCAGCAGGTTGGAGTACAGCGCGTAGTTACCGGAGTCGTTGATCGGCATGCCATCCACCGACATGCCCACCTGGTCGGAGTTCATGCCGCGCATGGTGAAGCGAAAACCCGAGAGACCGGTGTTGTCTTCACTGGAGATGTTCAAGCCCGGGGTGTACTTGAGCTTGTCGATGGCGTTGCCCGTCGCGGCCTGCTTGTCCAGGGCTTCCTTGGTCACCGTGGAGCGGCCCTTGATGCTCTCCTCCGGGACCATATAGCCGCCGCCGGCGGTCGCCTTGCCTTTTACGCCAATGGTGCCGACGTCACTGTCGCTGGTCTCTGCCATGACCATTCCCTGGGTCATGCTGGTCGCGGCAACGAGTGCCAGATGAATACGGGTGAACTTCATCACTGTCGTCCTGGGTCGGGTGCTTATTGCACGCTGTAGTTGAAGGTGGCGGTGAAGCGTTGCTCGTTGCGCCCCCCGAAGGCTTGCTCGGGGAACGGCTTGACTTGCTTGATGCGACGTAAGCTGTTGGTGGCGGCCCGGTTGAGCAGCATGCTTGAGGCCGGGCTTTGTACGCCGGAGTCGAGAACGCGACCCTGGCGATCTACCAGCAACCACACCACCACCTCGCCACTCGGGCGTTCGAGGGACGCCTGGCGCCCGGTGGGGTATTGCTTGTAGGTGTCCAGCTCGTTGCGCAAGCCTTTGAGGTAACCGCCTTCCAGGGCCTGGCCGTCAACCTTCGGCGGCGCAGGCGGGGCGGGGGCCGCCACGGGTGCTGCCGGGGCTGGTACGGGCGGGGTGGGTTTGGCGGCGGCGACCGGGGGCGGCGTGGACGCTGTCTTGGCCACCACTGGCTTGGGCACAGGTTTTGGCTTGGGCTTGGGTTCAGGTTTGGGGAGCGGCTTGGGCGGTGGCGGTGGCGGAGCAGGCTCGGCCTCCTGCTCTTCGATCACCGGCGGTGGCGGCTCTTGCTCCACCACCGGTTCCGGGACGACTTCCGGCTCCGGTTCGACCAATGCCAACTCGACCGCCGACTCGTCATACACCGGCTCGACTTTCAAGGTCTGGGATTGGATACCCAGTGCAATCAGTACCAGGGCGATCACGGCCGGTACACTGCCCAGCAGCTGACGTGCACGAAACAGCATGTACATGATCAGGACTTACGCGTAGCGATGGAAACGGAAGTGAAGCCACCCAGGCGCAGGGTGTCCATCACTTCCACCAGGCGCGAAACCTCAACGCCTTTGTCGCTGTTGACGATGATCGTCGACTTGGTATCGGGCTTTTCGGCGGCCTTCAGCGCCGGCACCAAGGCATCCACCGTCAGGTCCTTGCCGTCGAGTTGCAACTGGCCTCCCAGGCCCAGGGTGAGGATGAATTTGTTTTGCGGTTTGAGCTGCTGTGAACTGCTGGCACTGGGCAATTGCGTCTTCATGCCGAGCGCGGGAATCACGTTCAAGCTCACCAGTACGAAAAACACCAGCAGGAACATCATCACGTCGATCATCGGGATCAGCTCGATGTGCGCCTTGCGTTTCTTGGGTTCGTCCCAGGTTCTCATTCCGTTACCCCGTCAGTGAATTAGGGGCAAGACGCTAACAGGCAAAAATGACCGAACGGTTAACTTTAATTGACGGTTTAAAGGCTCTAGGACGCGTCTTTCAGAAAACTTACCGGTCACTTTTGCGACGTAATGAAACTGACATACAGGGGGTACATCCTCGAGGAATTTATCTCGGGAGCCGCCCCGTATGCCCACTGCGTTGCCTCATTTGTCCACCCCGCGCCTACAATTGCGCGCCTTGGAAGCGCACCAGGCCGAGGTGCTTTTCTCGCTGGTCAACGGGCCGAAAATTGCCGACAACACGGCCAATATTCCATCACCCTATACCCTGGAAACAGCGCAGGCGTTTATTGCCGGGGTCGGCGAAAAATACCGCGCCAGTGGGTGTCTGAACCTGGGGATGCATGTGCGTGACTCTGGCGAATTGATTGGCATGGTCAGCCTGCGTCTGAACGCTCGTCATCACTACGGGCACTTGGGTGGCTGGGTGGCAGCGCTCTGCCGTAACCAGGGGTATGCCGCCGAAGCCGCGAGCGCGGTGATGGACTTCGGCTTCGCTGAACTGGGGTTGCAGCGCATAGGCAGCCAATGCTTTGGCCGCAACAAGGAATCGGCGCGGGTCATGGAGAAGATCGGCCTGCGTTATGAAGGTTGCCTGCGCCAGGCATTTCTGAAAAATGGTGTGTACGAGGACCTGCTCGGGTTTGCCATCGTGCGTGACGATTGGGAGCAACGACTATGAGCGGTGTCGTAGACCACGACCGGCGTCGGGTACTCAGCGGCCTGGCGGTCGCTACGGCGTTTTCCATCCTCAGCCCGTTTGCGCGCAGTGCCGGGGTGGATTATCCGTTCACCCTCGGTGTGGCGTCCGGCGATCCGTTGCCGGATGGTTTTGTGATCTGGACGCGCCTGGCACCTTTTTTCAACGCTGTGGATGGGCGCGGTGGGTTGAGTCGTCCAGTGCCGGTACGTTGGCGCGTCGCCACTGATGCGGCGATGACGCAGATCGTGAAGCGAGGCGAGGTCATGGCGACCGAGCGTTTTGGCCATTCGCTGCACATCGAAGTGGCAGGGTTGGAGGCGGGCAGGCCGTACTGGTACCAATTTGAAGGGCTGGGCGCGCAGAGCCAGGTGGGCCAGGCGCGCACCACACCTGCACTGCATGCCATGGCCTCGGCCCGGCTGGGTTTTGTGTCCTGCTCGCACTGGGAGCGCGGTTATTTCAGCGCCTACCGTCACCTGGCTGCCGAGCAGCCCGATCTGGTGTTTTTCCTCGGCGACTATATCTACGACAGTTCCTACGCGGCGAATTCCGGCAAGGTTTTTCGCTCCCATGGCAGCGGCAATGCGCAGACCCTGAGTGACTACCGCAACCGCTACGCGCTGTACAAGACCGATCCGGACCTGCAGGCCCTGCACGCTGCCGCACCCAGTGTGGCGACCTGGGACGACCATGAAGTGCAGAACGACTATGCCAACCGTTGGTCCCAGGACCCCAAGGTCGGAGTGACGCAATTTCTGCAGCAACGGGCGGCGGCTTACCAGGCGTATTACGAACACATGCCCCTGCGCGCCAGCAGCGTGCCGAAAGGCGCGGACATGCGCATCTACCGGCGCCTGGACTATGGACGGCTCGCCCGTTTCCATGTGCTCGATGGTCGCCAATACCGTTCCGGGCAGCCCTGTATCCAGGCCAATGGCAGTCGCCAAGGGCACATTCAGACCAGCCCTTGCCGTGACTTGCGTGACCCCGCTCGCACGTTGCTCGGCTGGCAGCAAGAGGCCTGGCTGGACCAAGGGTTCGCCCAGTCAAAGGCGCAGTGGAATGTGATCGCCCAGGATCTGCTGGTGGCGCCGCTGATCCAGCGTGATCTCACCAATCACAAGCCGGGGCGTTGGACCGATGGCTGGGATGGCTACATGGCCAACCGTTCGCGGATGCTGGCGTCCATCACCCGCCATCGGCTCAACAACCCGGTGTTCTGGGGTGGTGACATACATTCGTTCTGGGCCACGGACCTGCATGCAGAGGCCGACAATCCGGACTCGGCGGTGGTCGCCACCGAGTTCGTCGGCTCGTCGGTGACGTCAGACGGGCCGCCCTATGACGCCTTCATGAAGATCATGCCGCTCAACCGCCACGTGAAGTTTTTCGACAGCCGCCAGCGCGGGTACGTGTCGGTGGAGTTGACGGCCCAGCGGATGCTGACGAACTTTCGCGCGATCAGTGACCCGCGCGACCCGGCGGCGACGGTGTCGACGTTGAAGTCGTTCGTGGTAGAGCCGGGGAGGGCGGGGGCGATTGCCGTGTAGCCTATTTCTCTGTGGCGCATCGGTCCCCTGTGGGTGGGGGCTTGCTCACGATAGCGGTGGGTCAGTCACTCATGCTGTGATTGAGCCTCCGCCATCGGGAGCAAGCCCCCTCCCACATTGATTTCGTAGCGCACCGACAGGGCTCCTTTTTTCTCCGACAATGCCAAAATCGTCACCTGCCCCAGTTCGCTCAACGTTTGCACATGGGTGCCACCGCAAGCGTATGACGGCAACTCGCCGAAGCCGACTTCCCGGATGCCTTCTTCCAGCCTCATATGCCTTGGGTAGTCGGCGTTGATCCATTGGTTGACCTGCAGTTGAAGCATTTGGGCATCCATGTCCTGTGCAGCTTCGCCACGGATAAACGTGATCTTGCCTTCACCCGGCCAATGGTGGGCCTTGATCGGCATCCAGCCCAGGCGTTCGCCGGCATTGCCAATCAAATGCCCCGCCGAATGCAGGCGGGTGTGCAGCGCGCGGCGCTGTGCATCGACCCGCGCAATGATCGGGCCGGGTTGCAACGGCTGATCAACGTAATGCACCACATGCTCGGCTTCCTGCATGACCCGCAGTACCTGGCTGTTGCCGAGCCAGCCAGTGTCGAACGGCTGGCCGCCGCCTTGGGGATGGAAGATCGTCGACTGCAGGATCACGGCAAATTGCTCTTCGTGCGCAGTGCAATTGAGCACTTCCAGCTCAGCTGTAAGGTGGTCGTGGGTAAAAAACAGGCGCTCGGTCATCATCTACATCCGCATCGGGGTTCTGCGGACAGTATAAATAGTGCGTGGATGGGTGATAATCCACTCAATTATCAATGGACCTGTGCGTCATGAGCATCAATCTTCCCTTGTCGCTGCTGGGCGAAATGGCAATTTTCGTCAGAGTCGTGGAAACCGGCAGCTTCTCCGAAGCGGCGCGGCAACTGAGCGTTTCACCCTCGGCTGTAAGCCGCAGCATTTCACGCCTGGAGCAGGCCCTGGCCACGCGCTTGCTGCAACGCACCACGCGCAAGCTGCGCCTGAGCGAGGGTGGCGAAGAGGTGTTCAAGCGTTGCCAGGAGATGGTCAACGCGGCCCGCTCGGTGATGGAAATCAGTGGCCAGTTCAACCATGAAGCCGAGGGCCTGGTGCGGGTCAGCGTGCCCAAGGCGGTGGGGCGCTTTGTGGTGCATCCGCATATGCCTGAATTTCTGCGGCGCTATCCCAAGGTGGATGTGCAGTTGATCCTCGAGGATAGGCACGTGGATCTGATCGACGATAATGTCGACCTGAGCATTCGCATCACTGACAGCCCGCCGCCTGGCTTGGTCGGGCGCCAGTTATTGCCCATCGAACACTTGCTGTGCGCGACGCCGCAGTACCTGGCCGAGCATGGCACCCCGTGCCATCCCCACGATTTGCTCGAACACAGTTGCATCTACCTGGGGGAAACCCCGGGCGACTCGCGCTGGAAATTCCGCCAGGCCGGCAAGGCGGTGACGGTTGGCGTACGCGGGCGTTATGCGGCGAACCACACTGGGGTGCGGTTGGATGCGGTATTGCAGCATGTGGGGATTGGCAGCTTGCCGTATTTCACGGCGCGGCATGCGTTGGCGGCGGGCCAGTTGGTGCAAGTGTTGCCGGCGTGGGACTTTATTGCGTCTTACCATGGCCAGGCGTGGTTGCTGCACTCGCCGACGCGGTATTTGCCGCCGAAGTTGCGGGTATTTATTGATTATCTGGTGGAGTGCATGGCGAAAGAGCCAAAGCTAAATGTGGGAGGGGGCTTGCCCCCGATAGCGGTCTGTCAGTCACCTTTGCATTGATTGACCCACTGCTATCGGGGGCAAGCCCCCTCCCACATTTGAATCTCAGTGTTTGAAAAGTCAGTGCTTGCTCTGGTCTTGGGGCATGGCCAGCAGTTGCTTTTCCTGGTTCCAGTCGAACGGTTCGTCGTTCTGTTCGGCTTCATAGCGACGCTCTTCCAGGGCCTGGTACAGGTCCAGTTCCTCGTCGGGCATGAAGTGCAGGCAGTCACCGCCAAAGAACCACAGCAGATCGCGGGGGACCAAATGGGCGATCTGCGGGTAGCGCAGGATGACCTGGCTCATCAGGTCCTGGCCCAGGTACTGGCTTTCGATCGGGTCGATTGGCAGCAGGGCGCGCAGTTCGTCAAAACGCTCCAGGAACAGCGAGTGGCTTTCCTCGGGCACCTGTTCGGCTTCGCCGACGGCAACCAGGATGCTGCGCAGGTGGTCGAGCAAGACGAGATGATCGGCAACGACGTTGGACACGAGATAAAGTCCTCTAAAGCAAAAACGGGCGCGAGAGTATATGCCTCTCGCGCCCGTATTTATATGACCGCTTGACTCAGCGGACTTTACCTTCGGCCTGGATCAGCTCTTCCTTGCTGAAATCATCCACGTCGATCACCTTGCGCCGCGCCGCTTCGGCGTCGCGCAGGGTTTGCGCTTCGGCCGGTTGCAGTACGCCGGCATGCAGGGCTGCGTCGATGGCAGACTCACCGGCCGTCGGTTTGACTTGCCCGCTTTTAAGTGCGGCATGCAGTTTTTTCTGCAACGGATGGCTGGCGCCGAGCAGGTCGTAGGCATGCTGCAGCGCGCCCACTGGATCTTCTGCCGATTGCGGGCGATAACAGCCGGCCAGCAATTCTTCCAGGGTCGGGTCGCCCTTGGCGCGACCGATCACTGCGGCCACTTCGGCATCCAGCGCGTCGGACGGCCCGGTGTGACGACGCCCGAACGGGAACACGATCACCCGCAGCAGGCAGCCCAACACTTTGTTCGGGAAGTTGCTCAGCAGCTCATCCAGTGCACGTTCCGATTCACCCAGGCTTTCTTCCATGGCCCAGGCAAACAGCGGTTCCAGGTGATCCGGCGAGTCCAGGTCGTGATAACGCTTGAGCGCCGCCGATGCCAGGTACATATGGCTGAGTACGTCACCCAGACGCGCCGACAAGCGTTCGCGGCGTTTCAGTTCACCGCCCAGCAGCATCATGCTCAGGTCTGCCAGCAGCGCAAACGCCGCCGCCTGGCGGTTCAGGGCGCGGAAGTAGCCCTGGCTCAAACGGTTGCCGGGGGCCTTCTCGAAATGCCCGAAGCCCAGGTTCAGCACCAGGGTGCTGGCCGCGTTGCTCACGGCAAAGCCGATGTGTTGCATCAGCAGGCCATCGAATTCCTTCAACGCCTGGTCATGGTCTTCGCGACCGGCCAGGGCCATCTCCTTGAGGACGAACGGATGGCAGCGAATCGCGCCCTGGCCGAAGATCATCAGATTGCGCGAAAGGATATTCGCGCCTTCCACCGTGATGAAGATCGGCGCCCCTTGCCAGCTACGGCCCAGATAGTTGTTCGGGCCCATGATGATGCCCTTGCCGCCGTGCACGTCCATGGCGTGGCTGATGCACTCACGGCCACGCTCGGTCAGGTGATACTTGAGGATCGCCGACAACACCGAGGGCTTCTCGCCCAAATCCACGGCATTGGCGGTGAGCATGCGGGCGCTGTCCATCAGCCAGGCATTGCCGCCGATGCGCGCCAGGGCTTCCTGGATACCTTCGAAGGCCGACAGCGGTACGTTGAACTGTTCGCGCACCTGGGCGTATTGCCCGGTCACCAGGCTGGTGAACTTGGCCGCGCCGGTACCGACCGCAGGCAGGGAGATGGAGCGGCCCACCGACAGGCAGTTCATCAGCATCATCCAACCCTTGCCGAGCATTTCCTCGCCACCGATCAGGTATTCCAGGGGGATGAACACGTCCTTGCCGGAGTTGGGGCCGTTCATGAACGCGGCGCCCAGGGGCAGATGACGACGGCCGATTTCAACGCCAGGGGTGTCCGTAGGTATCAATGCGAGACTGATGCCCAGGTCTTCTTCCTCGCCCAGCAGATGGTCCGGGTCATGGGCCTTGAAGGCCAGGCCGAGCAGGGTCGCGACCGGGCCGAGGGTGATGTAGCGCTTTTCCCAGTTCAGGCGCAGGCCGAGGGTTTCCTTGCCTTCCCATTCGCCTTTGCAGATCACGCCGGTGTCGGGCATGGCGCCCGCATCAGAGCCGGCTAGCGGGCCGGTGAGGGCGAAGCATGGAATGTCGTCGCCACGGGCCAGGCGCGGCAGGTAGTGGTTGCGCTGTTCTTCGGTGCCGTAGTGCAACAGCAGCTCGGCCGGGCCGAGGGAGTTGGGCACCATCACGGTGGAGGCGAGGTCACCGCTGCGGGTCGCGAGTTTCATCGCGACCTGGGAGTGGGCATAGGCAGAGAAGCCTTTGCCACCGTATTCCTTGGGAATGATCAGGGCGAAAAAGCCGTGGGTCTTGATGTGTTCCCAGGCCTCCGGCGGCAGGTCCATGGCCTGGCCGATTTCCCAGTCGCTGACCATGGCACAGAGTTCTTCGGTAGGGCCGTCGATAAACGCCTGTTCTTCTTCGGTCAATTGCACCTTGGGGTAGGCCAGCAATTTGTCCCAGTCGGGGCGCCCGCTGAACAGTTCCCCGTCCCACCAGACGGTGCCGGCATCGATGGCATCGCGTTCGGTCTCGGACATCGGCGGCAAGACTTTCTGGAACCAGCTGAACAGCGGCTTGGTGAAGTATTGGCGGCGCAGGTCGGGCAACAGCAACGGCACGGCGACCACGGCGATCAGCACCCAGAAGATCAGCAGCAGCCAACCCGGTGCGTGGCTCCAGGCGCCCATCGCCAGCAGGTAGACGGCGACCACGCCCAGGGCGGGCAGGGGGGCGGTACGGCGGTGTGCCAGGTAGGCAATGCCGACCACCAGCACCAGTATCCACAACAACAGCATATGCAATCCTCCGTGAAACCAGGGGCGAAACCACCAGGGAGCTTAGTCGGCATCCGATCAAGCCGGGTGATCAGGGTGTTACAAGTTGTACTCGACTACCCATCCGCAGGCGCCGACATTTGGCCGAATCGTCGTTATCTCTTGTGGCAAGCCTGTCGTTAGACTCGAGGCTTCCTTTGGAGATCAAGCTTATGAACGCATACTTGAGTCCCAGCCGCTTCATCGATAGTGACCACCCTGCAGTGGTGGAGTTCGCCGAAAAACATCGCGGAACCCATGCGGATTTAAGTGACCAGGCAGTCAGTCTCTACTACGCCGTGCGTGAGGCGATTCGCTACAACCCCTACACCTTCAGCCGTGACCCTGGCACCTTGAACGCCAGCTTCGCCCTGGCTGCCGGTGAAAGCTATTGCGTGCCCAAGGCCACCTTGCTCGCTGCCTGCGCCCGCCACTGCGGTATCCCTGCGCGAATCGGCTTGGCGGATGTGCGCAATCACCTGTCCACCCCACGCCTGCTCGCCCTGCTCAAAAGTGACGTGTTCGCCATGCATGGTTATACCGAGCTCTGCCTGAACGGCCGCTGGGTCAAGGCGACTCCTGCGTTCAACCAGCAACTGTGCGAGGTGTTCGACGTGCCACCGCTGGAATTCGATGGCCTTCACGACAGCGTCTTTCACGCCTTCAACCGCCAGGGTCAGCGCTCGATGGAGTATCTGGTGGACCACGGGCAATTTGCCGATGTGCCCGAGGCATTTTTCTTCGCCCATATCCAGCAGTGTTACCCGCACCTGTTTACCGACGATGCACCGATCCTGATGGGCGATATGCGCAGCGATTCAAGCCGCGCCTGAACCGGCGTATGCTGCTGCCTTCATCCTGCCAAGTTCATCAACAAGAAGGCGCGGTCATGCTGAAAATCTGGGGTCGTAAAAATTCGTCAAACGTCAGGAAAGCACTGTGGTGCGCCGAGGAGCTCGGCCTGGACTATGAGGCAATTGATGCGGGCGGGGCTTTCGGTGTGGTCGACACTCCGCAGTACCGGGCCCTGAACCCAAATGGCCGGGTGCCGATGATCGAGGATGGCGACTTTGTGTTGTGGGAGTCCAACACCATCGTGCGTTATCTGTGTGCCAAGCAGGCTTCGACATGGTACCCGAGCGACCTGAAGGCCCGCGCCAACGCGGAAAAGTGGATGGACTGGACCACCTCCACCTTCGCCGAACCCTTCAAGACGGTGTTCTGGGGCGTGCTGCGCACCCCGGCAGAGAAGCAGAATTGGGACAACATCCATGCCGGGCGCCAAGCCTGCATCGAGGTGCTCAAGACTGTCGACCATGCCCTTGCCGAGCAACCTTACCTGTCGGGCAATGAGATCGGCATGGGTGATATCCCCCTGGGCAGCTTTATCTACGCCTGGTTCGAGATGCCTATCGAACGCCCTGCAATGCCCAATCTAGAGGCCTGGTACCAACGCCTTCAACAGCGGCCGGCCTATCGCAAAGCGGTGATGACCGCGTTGACTTAATACACACTATTAATACGGGTGACTGTACTTGTGCGGCATGGGCACGCACCATGCTCGCACTGCACCGCCGGTTGAACTACCGGCGGTGTGCCCTCATCTATTGTTTCTATTCCCTTCTTTGGTGCGTATCCCGATATGAGTTCCGCTCTGTCCATCCGGCAGCTAACCAAAACCTACGGCAACGGTTTCCAGGCCCTGAGTGGTATCGATCTGGATGTTGCCGAAGGTGATTTCTTCGCCTTGCTCGGCCCCAACGGTGCCGGCAAATCCACCACCATCGGCATCCTCTCGACCCTGGTCAACAAGACCAGCGGCACGGTGAATATCTTCGGGCATGACCTGGATAAATCCCCGGCGGCGCTCAAGCGTTCCATTGGCGTGGTGCCCCAGGAATTCAACTTCAACCAGTTCGAAAAGACCTTCGATATTGTCGTGACCCAGGCTGGCTACTACGGCATCCCGGCGAAAATCGCCAAGGAGCGCGCCGAGCAGTACCTGACCCAACTGGGCCTGTGGGACAAGCGCGATGTACCTTCACGTTCGCTGTCCGGTGGTATGAAGCGCCGCCTGATGATTGCCCGCGCCCTGGTGCATGAGCCGCGCCTGTTGATCCTCGACGAACCTACCGCGGGCGTGGACATTGAACTGCGCCGCTCAATGTGGACCTTCCTCACCGAGCTGAACGAGAAGGGCATCACCATCATCCTCACCACCCACTACCTGGAAGAGGCTGAGCAGCTGTGCCGCAACATCGGCATCATCGACCACGGCACCATTGTCGAGAACACCAGCATGCGCAACCTGCTGGGTCAGTTGCATGTGGAAACCTTCCTGCTCGACCTGAAGAACAACCTGACGGTGGCACCGCAACTGGTGGGTTATCCAAGCCGCCTGGTCGACAGCCACACCCTGGAAGTGCAGGTGGACAAGGCCATGGGCATCACCGCGCTGTTCACCCAGTTGGCGACCCTGAACATCGAAGTGTTGAGCCTGCGTAATAAAACCAATCGCCTTGAGGAGTTGTTCGTGTCCCTGGTGGAGAAAAATCTGGCGAAGGTGGCGGTATGAGTTCCGAACTACAACCCAACCTCGTCGCGCTGCAAACCATTGTCTATCGCGAAGTGAAGCGCTTTACCCGGATCTGGCCGCAGACCCTGCTGCCGCCGGCAATCACCATGGTCCTGTACTTTGTGATCTTCGGTAACCTGATCGGCCGGCAGATCGGTGACATGGGTGGGTTTACCTACATGGAGTACATCGTGCCGGGCCTGATCATGATGTCGGTGATCACCAACTCCTACGGCAACGTGGTCTCCAGTTTCTTCGGCAGCAAGTTCCAGCGCTCCATCGAGGAACTCATGGTTTCGCCAGTGTCGCCCCACACGATCCTGATCGGCTACACCCTGGGCGGCGTGCTGCGTGGCCTGATGGTGGGTGTGATCGTGACGCTGCTGTCGCTGTTCTTCACCCACCTGCAGGTGCATCACCTTGGCGTCACCATCCTGGTGGTAGTGCTCACGGCGACGATCTTCTCGCTGCTGGGGTTTATCAACGCCGTTTTCGCACGCAACTTCGATGATATCTCGATCATTCCGACCTTCGTGCTGACGCCGCTGACCTACCTGGGCGGGGTGTTCTACTCCATCACCTTGCTGCCGCCGTTCTGGCAGACCGTGTCCCTGGCCAACCCTGTGCTGCATATGGTCAACGCCTTTCGCTACGGCATTCTGGGCGTGTCGGACATCAAGATCAGCGTGGCGATCACCTTCATGGTCGTGGCGACCGTGGTGCTGTATGTCGGCTGTGCGCGGTTGCTGGTGAGTGGGCGTGGGATGCGTACTTAAATAGCGATTCAACGCGGTAAAAAATGTGGGAGGGGGCTCGCTCCCGATAGCGGTCTGTCAGACACCTTGTACTGACTGATCCACAGCTATCGGGAGCAAGCCCCCTCCCACATTTGGTTTGGTGTATGGCCTTCAGGCCTTCAGGGCCAGTTCTATCAGGGCATGCAGCTCTTCAACCGCCAAAGGCTGCGCCGAAAATAGAATACGGAATACCGTCGGCGCCGCGAGCAGGTTGATCAAGCGGTCCACACTCGGCGCCGTCTCTTGCGGATAACGATCGACGATCGCCTGCAATTGCCCGCCCAGAATGCTTACGCAATACCCAGGGGTCACGCTGCTTTGCACGTCGCGCATCATATTGCGCCCTACGTCCGTACTCATTTCATCCAGGTATTGCTCAGCCCAGGCCTGCAGGTCGCCGCGCAGGCTGCCGGTGTTTGCCGGCTCGCTGTCCGGGCGCAGGCGCGCCAGGGCTACATCGGCGAGCAACACGGAAAGGTCGCCCCAGCGCCGGTAGATGGTCGAGGGCGTAACGCCTGCGTGCGCCGCAATCATCGGCACAGTAATACTGGATCGCTCATGGGCTTCGAGCAATTCGCGCACTGCCGAATGAACGGATTCTTGTACCCGGGCACTACGGCCCCCCGGGCGGAGGCCTTCTTTAATCGCCATGCTTAAAACCTTAACACAAAGAATTTGCTTTAAGCGTCGACGGGTAGCACACTCTGCAAAAGCAAAATATTAGCTTTAGCGGAGCGTGCCCATGTCCAGCAACATTTCTCATCGTTCCAGCCTGGCGTTCCTGGTGATCACCGTGTTGACCTTCCTCGCCGCGTCCAGTGCGCCGACACCGTTGTATCAGGTGTACCAGGAAAACCTGCATTTTTCGGCCGCAATGCTCACGGCCATTTTCGGCGTTTATGCCGTGAGCCTGTTGGCGGCGTTGCTGACCGTAGGGTCGCTCTCGGATTACCTGGGGCGCAAGCCGGTGATCTTCGCCGCGCTGCTGCTGAATATCATGGCGATGCTGCTGTTTATCAACGCTGACAGCACCGCCTGCCTGCTTGCCGCTCGCGCATTGCAGGGCTTTGCGACCGGGACTGCCACTGCGGTGTTGAGCGCGACATTGCTCGACACCGACCGCGTGCGTGGCCCGATGCTCAACAGCCTCGCGCCGATGCTCGGCATGGCCTGTGGTGGCCTGGGCAGCGGCTTCCTGGTGGAGTACGCGCCGCGACCGACCCAATTGGTCTATTTCACCCTGCTGGGCTTGATGGTGCTGCAGGCCCTGTACCTGTGGCGTCTGCCTGAAACCGTCAGCCGGATACCGGGGGCCTTGAAGTCCCTGGCGCCAACCCTGCACGTGCCGCCCCAAGCGCGCCGGGCCTTGTGGTTGGCGATGCCGCTGAATGTGGCGGTGTGGGCGCTGGGTGGGTTCGTGTCCTCCCTGGCGCCGTCGCTGGTGCGGGCTGCGACGGGGTCGAGCTCGCATTTGATCGGCGGTGGCCTGGTGGCGGTAGTGACCCTGAGTGGCGCGGTGATGATCTACAGTCTGCGCAACCGTGCGGCCGACAAGGTCATGCGCCTGTCGGCGCTGCTGCTGGCGGTGGGTGTAGGGCTGCTGCTGGTTGCCGTGCAGACCGCCAGCCTGTGGCTGTTCTTTGTCGCCAGTGTGATTGCCGGCTTTGGTTTCGGCGGCGGCTTCATGGGCAGTGTGCGCAGTATTGTCGGCTTGGCGTTGCCTCATGAGCGGGCCGGCCTGATGTCAGCGTTCTATGTATTGAGCTACCTGGCGTTCTGTGTGCCGGCGTTGTTGGCGGGTAACCTGAGTCGAGTGTTTGGCCTTGTCGCTACTACGGATGGCTACGGTGTGATGCTTATCCTGCTGGCCCTCGGCGCACTCGCCGGGCTGCTGTTGCAGGATGCTTCACGAGGCAGAGCCGCCGCATAAAGTCTATATCTGCAAAATAGATAATAGTTAGAGATATTACCCGTTATATAGATATTCGAACGGGTTCTATCATGGCTTCAACCTCATGCGAGGAAGAGGATTAACGCCATGACCTGCTCGACTATCAACCGCTACAAACCTTTAAGTCACCTGGCCCGTCCCCGGGAAGTGATTCGCCAGTTCACTCCGAACTGGTTCGCCGCCACCATGGGCACCGGGGTGCTGGCGCTGGCATTGGCCCAACTGCCTGTCAGCCTGCCAGGCTTGCACGCTGTGGCAGAGGGTCTTTGGGTGTTCACCATCGGACTGTTCATGCTGTTCAGCGTGTTGTATGCCGCCCGTTGGGTGATGTTTTTTCACGAGGCACGGCGGATTTTCGGGCACTCCACAGTCTCGATGTTCTTCGGCACCATTCCTATGGGCCTGGCGACCATTCTTAACGGTTTGTTGCTGTTCGGCCTGCCGCGTTGGGGTGGTGATGTGATCCCGTTGGCTGAGGCTCTGTGGTGGTTGGACGTCGCCATGTCCCTGGCCTGTGGCGTGCTGATCCCGTTCATGATGTTCACTCGCCAGGAGCACAGCATTGATCAGATGACCGCGGTCTGGTTGTTGCCCGTGGTGGCTGCCGAAGTAGCGGCGGCCAGCGGTGGCTTGCTGGCCCCGCACTTGGTCGACGCCCATGCGCAACTGGTGATGCTGGTGACCAGCTACGTGCTGTGGGCGTTCTCGCTGCCAGTGGCGTTCAGCATCCTGACCATCCTGATGTTGCGCATGGCCTTGCATAAGTTGCCTCACGCCAATATGGCGGCGTCGAGCTGGCTGGCCCTGGGCCCTATCGGTACGGGTGCCCTGGGCATGTTGCTGCTCGGTAGTGATGCGCCGGCGATCTTCGCTGCCAATGGTCTGGCGAGTGTCGGTGAAATGGCCCATGGCCTGGGCCTGATCGCAGGCGTCACCTTGTGGGGCTTCGGCCTGTGGTGGATGTTGATCGCGGTGCTGATCACCCTGCGTTACCTGCGCGCCGGTATCCCGTTCAACCTGGGTTGGTGGGGTTTTACCTTTCCGCTGGGGGTGTATGCCCTGGCCACGTTGAAATTGGCGAACGTGCTGCAGCTGGGGTTCTTCAGCGTATTGGGCAGTGTGCTGGTGGCGGCGCTGGCGCTGATGTGGATGATCGTGGCCAAGCGCACGGTGCAGGGCGCGTATAAAGGCGAGCTTTTTGTTTCGCCATGCATTGCAGGGTTAGGGAATAAGTAGGCGGGATTAGGTAAAGTCGTGGCCTGATCAATAACAGGCCACGCAGGAACACGGACGATGAGCCACCCCTCGCAATTCACTTTGCTGCGCACACGGCGTTTCTTACCGTTTTTCATCACCCAGCTGCTGGGCGCGTTCAACGACAACATCTTCAAGCAATCGCTGATCCTGGCGATTCTCTATAAGCTCAGCATCGAGGGCGACCGCTCTATCTGGGTCAACCTGTGCGCTTTATTGTTTATCCTGCCGTTCTTCCTGTTCTCGGCATTGGCCGGGCAATTTGGCGAGAAATTCAACAAGGACGCCTTGATCCGTGCGATCAAGATCGGTGAGATCGTGATCATGGCCGTGGGCGCGACGGGCTTTTTGACCAATCATCTGGAGCTGATGCTGCTGGCACTGTTTGCCATGGGCACCCATTCGGCGCTGTTCGGACCGGTGAAGTACTCGATCATGCCCCAGGCCCTGCACGACGATGAGCTGGTGGGCGGCAACGGCCTGGTGGAAATGGGCACGTTCCTGGCGATCCTGGCCGGCACCATTGGCGCCGGGATCATGATGTCCTCCACCCATTACGCCCCGGTAGTGGCGGTGGCCATAGTCGGCGTGGCGGTGCTGGGCTACCTGGCCAGCCGCAGCATTCCGCGGGCGGCGGCTTCGACGCCGCAACTGCGCCTGAACTGGAATATCTTCACCCAGTCCTGGGCGACGTTGCGCATGGGCCTGGGGCAGACGCCAGCGGTGTCGCGCTCGATCGTCGGCAACTCTTGGTTCTGGTTTGTCGGCGCGATCTACCTCACGCAGATCCCGGCCTACGCCAAGGAATGGTTGTACGGCGACGAAACCGTGGTGACCTTGATCCTCACCGTGTTCTCAGTGGGCATCGCCCTGGGGTCGATGCTCTGCGAAAAACTCTCCGGGCGTAAGGTGGAGATCGGCCTGGTGCCGTTCGGCTCCTTCGGCCTGACGGTGTTCGGCCTGTTGCTGTGGTGGCACTCGGGGGGCTTCCCGCAGAACGTCCAGGCCAATGACTGGCTTGCGGTACTCAGTTACGGCCAGGCCTGGTGGGTGTTGTTCGATATCCTTGGCCTCGGCGTGTTCGGTGGTTTTTATATCGTGCCGCTGTATGCGCTGATCCAGTCGCGCACCGCTGAGAACGAACGGGCGCGGGTGATCGCGGCCAACAATATCCTCAATGCGCTGTTCATGGTGGTCTCGGCCATCGTCTCGATCCTGCTGCTGAGCGTGGCCAAGCTGTCGATCCCCGAGCTGTTCCTGGTGGTGTCGTTGCTCAACATCGCGGTCAACACCTACATCTTCAAGATCGTCCCTGAGTTCACCATGCGCTTCATGATCTGGCTGCTCAGCCACTCCATGTACCGCGTGGAGCATCGCAACCTGGAGCAGATTCCAGATGAGGGTGCGGCTCTGCTGGTGTGCAACCACGTGTCGTTTGTCGATGCGCTGTTGATTGGTGGCGCGGTGCGTCGGCCGATTCGCTTTGTCATGTACTACAAGATCTATCGTTTGCCGGTGCTCAACTTTATCTTCCGCACCGCCGGCGCGATTCCGATTGCCGGGCGGCATGAAGATATCCAGATCTATGAAAAGGCGTTTTCGCGGATTGCCCAGTACCTGCAGGATGGCGAGTTGGTGTGCATCTTCCCGGAAGGCAAGTTGACGGCCGATGGCGAGATGAATGAGTTTCGCGGTGGCGTGACGCGGATTCTGGAGGAAACACCGGTGCCGGTGATTCCGATGGCGTTGCAGGGGCTTTGGGGAAGTTTTTTCAGTCGCGATCCGCACAAGGGCTTTTTCCATCGGATTTGGTCGCGGGTGGTGTTGGTGGCGGGTGAGCCAATTGCCGTGGAGGCGGCAACGCCTGTGCAGTTGCAGGCGGCGGTGGGCGGTTTGCGGGGGAGTGTCAGGTAGCTATAGATTGGTGGGGGCGGCCTTATCGGGGGCAAGCCCCCTCCCACATTCTGAATGTGTTCACAAATCAAAAAGTGGGGGCTTGCCCTCGATGGTGGTAGCGGTCTAAGTGCTGATCTTGAGCCCAATGAGCCCGCAGATAATCAACGCCACACTGGCCAATCGAAACAGCGCCATGGATTCGCCAAACAGGATAATCCCGGCGATCACGGTACCTACCGCACCCACGCCGGTCCAGATCGCATAGGCAGTGCCCAGCGGCAACTCCTTCATGGCCAGCCCCAACAGCCCCAGGCTGACCGCCATGGCGGCAATTGTCAGGGCGGTGGGCAGTGGCTTGCTGAAACCGTCGGTGTACTTCAAACCCACGGCCCAGCCGACTTCAAACAACCCGGCAAAAAACAGAATGATCCAGGACATGATGACCTCGCTTCTACAAAGTGGGGTCGTCCCCTGAGTAAGCGCTTGATAGCGTCGCGAGGTCGTCCCCGCGAAGCTTGGTAGAGTGCCGAAATCGGATCAGACGATCAAGTTACGGCGCGCTTTCCAGTGCGCGGCGGTCTTCCTTTTCGCTCATGCGGCGGAAGTAGGTCGACAGCAGTGCTCCGGAAATATTGTGCCAGACACTGAACAACGCACTTGGCACTGCCGCCAGCGGCGAAAAGTGCGCACTGGCCAACGCGGCACCCAGCCCGGAGTTCTGCATGCCCACTTCCAGGGCCAACGACTTGCGTTGCGCCAAGGGCAATTTGAACAGGCGCCCGGTGAAATAGCCCAGCAGGTAACCGAAGCTGTTGTGCAGCATCACCACGGCCATGATCAGCAGGCCCGACTCGGCAATCTTCTGTTGGCTTGCGGCAACCACCGCGGCAACGATAATCACAATGCTGACCACCGATACCAGGGGCAGCACGTCCACCGCATGACGAACCCGCTCACCCAGTACGCGTTGCGCGACTACGCCAAGCACAATCGGCAACAGCACTACTTGCAGGATCGACCAGAACAGTTCCATGAACGATACCGGCAGCCAGGCCGAGGCCAGCAGCCAGATCAATGCCGGGGTGAGCAGCGGGGCGAGGAGGGTGGTGACAGCGGCAATGGCCACCGACAATGCCAGGTCGCCCCGGGCCAGCCACGTCATGACGTTGGACGAGGTGCCGCTTGGGCAACAGCCCACCAGGATCACGCCGACGGCAATTTCCGCCGGCAGATGGAACACCTGGCACAGCAACCATGCCACGCCGGGCATGATCACAAAATGCGCGACCACGCCCAAGGCCACGCGCCACGGGTGGCGCGCGACTTCGGCGAAGTCTTCGAGTTTCAAGGTCAACCCCATGCCGAACATCACCAGGCCCAGCAGGGGGACGATGGCGCCTTTGAGGCCGATGAACCAACCGGGTTCCAGGAAGGCCAGTACGGCAAATATCAACACCCAGTAGGCGAAGGTATTGCCGACGAAGCGGCTCAAGGCGGCGAGTGCACGCATGGGGGCATCCTTTTTGTTAGTTTTTTTAGTTGGCAATGCGATCAAATGTGGGAGGGGGCTTGCTCCCGATAGCGGTGGGTCAGCTACACATCTATTGGCTGACATACCGCCATCGAGAGCAAGCCCCCTCCCACATTTTGATCTTCACATGGCTTAGATGCCCTGTGGGGTTTCCTCACCACCCAACGCTTCAACCAGCGCCGGCAGGAACTCACCGAAGGTCAGCATCATCAAGGTAAAGCTGGCATCCAGTTGGCCCAAGGCTTCGTCGCCGCCGTCCTGTTCCGCCTGGTCTTGCAGCAGGTCTTCGAATTTCAGGCGCTTGACGGTCATCTTGTCGTCGAGCATGAAGGACAGTTTGTCCTGCCATGCCAGGGACAATTGAGTCACGACCTTGCCGGTGGTCAGGTGCAGCTGGATCTCTTCGCCGGTCAGGTCCTGGCGTTTGCAGCGCACGATACCGCCGTCTTCGTGGGTGTCGCGCAGTTCGCATTCGTCGAGGACAAAGAAGTCGTCGGCCGGTTTCTGGGTGGTGACCCAGTCGGTCATGATGGCAGTCGGTGCGGTTTTCACTGTCAGCGGACGGACTGGCAGGGTGCCGATCACTTCACGCAGGGTCGACAGCAAGTCTTCGGCGCGCTTGGGGCTGGCCGAGTTGACCAGGATCAGGCCCTGTTTCGGCGCGATGGCGGCGAAGGTCGACGAGCGACGGATAAAGGCGCGGGGCAGGAAGGCCTGGATGATTTCATCCTTGATCTGGTCGCGCTCCTTCTTATAGACCTTGCGCATCTGCTCGGCTTCGATCTCTTCGACTTTCTCTTTGAGTGCATCACGCACCACGCTACCCGGCAGGATGCGTTCTTCCTTGCGCGCTGCGATCAGCAGGAAGTCGCCGCTGACGTGAACCAGGGGAGCATCTTCACCTTTACCGAAAGGTGCGACGAAACCATAAGTGGTCAACTCCTGGCTTGCACAAGGGCGCGCCAGCTTGGTGGCCATGGCCGCTTCCAACGCCTCGGCATCAACAGGCAGATCTTGGGTCAGGCGATAGATAAGCAGGTTCTTGAACCACATGGGGTGAGTCTCTCCTCTATACAAAGGGGGGCATTATTCTCTTGATCACGCCCCAGGCCAACCCTGCCTAAGCCATTGGAAGGGCTGAAAAAAAAGATTTAAGAAAGTGCTTGCCAGACTTAGGGTCGCTCCGTAGAATGCGCGCCACACCGAAACGAAGGGTGATTAGCTCAGCTGGGAGAGCATCTGCCTTACAAGCAGAGGGTCGGCGGTTCGATCCCGTCATCACCCACCATTCGCTTCGGTAGTTCAGTCGGTTAGAATACCGGCCTGTCACGCCGGGGGTCGCGGGTTCGAGTCCCGTCCGCTGCGCCATATTCAGTAACCTGGAATGCTGAACGCCAGGTTTCCACAAAAAGCCCGCTCATTGAGCGGGCTTTTTGCTGTCTGGGTTTTTGCAAATAGCCGGGAACGCCGCCGCCGATCATTTTCGATGATCGGCGGCTTTTTTATGAGGCGTTAGAAATCCCAGCGAGTGGTGACCATGAAGTTGCGAGGCTCGCCATAGGCGGCGGAGTTATAGAAGCCGATGTTGGTGTAATAGTGCTTGTCGAACAGGTTGTTGACGTTCAGCGTCGCCGACAGGTTCTTGCTGACCTGGTAGCGTGTCATCACGTCGACCAGCCAATAGGCGTCCTGGGAGAACTCTTCGTATTGCTTGTGGGGGTCGTTGTAGATGTCCTGCCAGCCGACGCTCTGCCAGCGCACGCCACCGCCAACGGTCAGCTTGTCCAGGTGGCCCTTGAGTTTGTAGGTGGTGTACAGCTTAACCTGGTCTTCGGGTTCGAACGTGGAGATCTTCACGTCCTTGTCGTCGCGCACGACCTTGTGGGTATAGCCAGCCTGGAGTTGCCAGCCGGGGGCAATCTCGCCGGACATTTCCAGCTCATAACCTTTGGTGACGGCCTTGCTGCTTTTATAGGCGTAGTTGCTCGGGGTCGGCGTCTGGTTGTTGTACTCGTCATCCGAGAGTGCGCGGTTGGATTCATGGATTTCAAAGTAGGCCGCGCTGGCGTTGACACGCCCGTCGAGGAACTCGGCTTTTACGCCCAGTTCCCAGTTCTGGCCCTCATCCGGTTCAAGCAGTTTGTTGTCGCGATCGCGGTTGTAATTCTCTTGTGGCATGAAGATATCGGTGTAGCTGGCGTAGACCGCGTAGGTGTCGTTCAAGTCGTAGACCGCGCCGATATAGGGCACGAACCGTCCAGACTCGCGGTAGTTGGGGTTATAACCTGTGACCTGGTAGTTGACCACGCGCCCACCCATCAGCAGCTTGAGGTCGTCGGCGAGATTCAGGCGTGTGGTCACATACGCGCCGGTCTGTCGCACGGTGTCATCGATCAACAATTGGGCCTTGCCCCAATCCGGTATGGCTGCGTGGCCGTGCCAGTTGTTGAAGTCGACGATATTGGGTGAGAGGTTCCAGTAGCCTTTGCCTTTCCATTCTGAGGCGCTGATGGAGCCGCCCAGTACCAGTTCGTGTTCGCGCCCGCCCAAGCTGAACGGACCGCTCACGTACAGGTCGGCAGAATCGCTGACGGTTTCCCCGGTGTACTTGCCCGAAGTCAGTTGGGCGGTGCCGTCCGGGTTCGGGTAGTTGCCCTGGATCGAGCCCATCAGGGCGTGGTAGCCGTTGATCTTGTGGTCCAGTTGCAATTTGCTGACCCAGCCATTACCCAGATCGTGCTCGAGCATGGCAAATACGGTGCGGGTGTATTGTTCCCAGCTGCTCCAGTCGGCGGCGTTATTGAACGAGCGCTTGACGCTGTTACGGTCGCCTTTGGAGTTGATCAGCGGGAAGCTGCCTGACCATGATGAGCCCCGTGGCAAGGTGTCCTGATAGTCGCCGCCTACGGTCAGCAGGGTATCGGGTGACAGGTCGAACTCCATGATGCCGTAGTACGTCGGGCTTTGGCGTGAGTAGTGGTCCATGAATGAGTGCTTGTCCTGGTAGGCGGCCACTGCCCGACCACGCACATTGCCGCTCTCAGTCATCGGGCCGCTGACATCCAGCTCGCTGCGGTAATTGTCCCAGGACCCAGCGCCGAGGGTCGCGTGCCCCTGAAAATCCGCTGTAGGTTTCTTGCGCACCAGGTTGATCGTTGCACCCAATGAGCCTGCGCCAGTGAGCAGGCCGGTGGCACCCTTGAGCACTTCGACGCGGTCGTAGATCGCCATGTCGCTCAAGGTGTTGCCCGCCGAGTACGCGACGTTGCGCGCGGTGGACGGGATGCCATCGTACTGGAAGTTATTGATCGAAAAGCCCCGGGCGTAGTAGTTGCTGCGCTCGCTGTCGAAGGCTGAAACGGTGATGCCTGGCGTGTGACGCATCACATCGTCAACGTTGTTCAGGCCGAAGTCGTCCATGTGCTGGCGAGTAACCACTGATACCGACTGCGGGGTTTGCTTGGGGGTCAGCACCAGCCGCGTGGAAGTCGCGATCGTGCCGGGCGTGTAGGAGCCGGTGCCTTCGGTAACGTTGCCGAGTTGGTTGGCGCTGACTTCGGTGGGGCTCAGCTCCAGTGTGTCGTTGCCCGCAACGGGGGCAGGTTGCAGCGCATAGCCCCGATCGCCTTTTACCGCACGATAACCACTGCCTCGCAACAACCTGTCGAAGCCATCCTGAACCCCGTAGTCGCCTTTCAGGCCTGGGCCCTTGACACCTTCCAGTTCGTGGGACTGGAACACGATAGCGACTCCGGCCTGCTGGGCAAAGCGGTTGAGCGAACTGCCCAGCGGCCCGGCAGGAATGTCATAAGCCTGGGCGGCGATGCTGGCTGCCTCCGCCTGGACCAGGCTGGTATTGAGTGTGCAAGTGGTGAGTATGGCCAAGGATAGCGGTGCGCATTTCAATAGCCGAAAGCGTCCACGCAGGTGGGAGGGGGCGTACATGGTGAAGGCAGTCCTTTATGGGTTCAATTACCCTCCTTGACGGGCAGCTTCTTAAAAACCGGAAGCAAATGCGAATAATTATTCATTGGCTCTTGTCTCGAGGGCTTACCACGACCAGCCATGGGGTGAAGGTCTGTATCCGGATCGGCAGTGTTTGCGCCAGCAGTTTCAAGGCGTGGTCGCTGTTATCCAGCGGGATCACGGCAGATACGCGAAGGGATTGCAGCGCATGGCGATCAAATTGCACGCGGCCGGCGCGATGCCTGGCAATTTCATCCAGCACCTCGGGCAAGGGGCGGTTCTCAACTACCAATTGATGGCGGCGCCAGGCTTCATTAATGCTCGCTGGATCGATGGGGCCGGCCAGGCGCACCTCGTTCGAGCGCATTGTGGCCTGCGAGCCTGCGTCGACCTCCAGTGTCTGTTGGCCGTTCGCACTATGGGCGGCTACCCGGGACTCGAGCATGCTCAGGACGGTGATGTCACCCACACGCTTGACCACAAACCGCGTGCCCAGTGCGCGCAGCGTGCCTTGAGGGGTTTGCACGATAAACGGCCGAGTGTTGTCGTGGGCCACCTGCACCAGGATTTCGCCTTGCAGCAGTTCGATACGGCGCTGTTTGCCATCGAAATGCAGGTTTGCCGCGCTGATACCGTTGAGAGTCAAGGTTGAGCCGTCGGCCAGTTGCAGGGTTTGCCATTGGTCCGGACCGTTGCGTATATCGGCCAGCCACTGCTGCGGATAAGGGCTGACGAGCATTGCCGTCGTTGGAATCGCCAGGCCGCACACCAATAACAGTGCCCGTAGGGTGTTTTTGCCGCGTCGCTTCTCGGATGGGGCGAAGGCTGCGTTCAACGCCGCTCGGGACGGTGCTTTCTTGTCGTGCAGTGCCTGCATATGGGCCACGGCGGCCTCCATGCGAGCGGCGGTTGCAGCGTGATACGGGCTTTGCTGTTTCCAGCGTTCAAATGCCAGTCGCTGGGTGTCGTTCAGTTCGCCCTCGTGCAGGCGCAGCAGCCAGTCGGCGGCCTGCTCTTCGATTTTTTGTTGTGGGTCGGGCATGTTCAATCAGGTGTCCATACTGTGGCTGCAATGCATGAGCGCCTTGATCAGGTATTTGCGCACAGTACGCTCTGACAATTTGAGCTGCCGGGCGATTTGCTGTTGGGTCAATTCTTCGAGGTAATACAGCACAAAAGCTTGGCGTGAATATTCGTGCATGCCTTCCAGGATAAACGCAATCTGCTCAAGGGCCTCGAGCGTTGTGTGGATTTGCTCTGGGGATTGAACACCTTCGAGCGCGTCCACCGTGAGGGCCAATTCCTGCAGATAAGCTTGTTCAATCTGTCTGCGTCGCGCTTGGTCGATAAGCAGGCGCCTGGCGGTGGTGCTCAAGTAAGCCCGGGGTTCGCGAATGCCGGCCACGGTTTCACGCGCGTTCAAGATGCGTGCAAAGGTATCCTGCGCCAAATCGGCGGCGTTCTGCCGGCAACCCAGCTTGCGCCGCAGCCAAGTGAGCAGCCAGCCATGATGCTCGTTGTAGAGCTGGGTAATTTCCCGTTGGAATGGCGGTTCACCCACAGGCATAGGCGTGGCTCGGGCGTTATTGAGAATGGTTTTTAATTGTGCAGCCAAGCGCTGGGTAAACGCAATAGACTCGCGTTTACAGGAGCAGAAGCCCGTTTTTATTCGGGTTAACCTTGGGTCAAGAAAATATTTAAAATAAAGTGCATTTAAATCAAGACATTGCGAATTTTTGGTGTATGATGCCGCCCACACCGAAACGAAGGGTGATTAGCTCAGCTGGGAGAGCATCTGCCTTACAAGCAGAGGGTCGGCGGTTCGATCCCGTCATCACCCACCATTCGCTTTACGCGCAGCGGTAGTTCAGTCGGTTAGAATACCGGCCTGTCACGCCGGGGGTCGCGGGTTCGAGTCCCGTCCGCTGCGCCATATTCGGCAACCTGGAGCACTGAACGCCAGGCCGCCACAGAAAGCCCGCTCATTGAGCGGGTTTTTTTTCGTCTGTGATTTGTTTATTCAGCTTTTTTCTTGCGCCGCGGGCGCCTTGCCAGGTGCTCGAAGCAGAAGGATGCCGTGCCAAACACGGCGATTATGGTCAGTACGATCATGCCGAGGGTTGAGCTTTCCACTGTGGCT
Organism: Pseudomonas sp. Root569; assembly: GCF_001427465.1. Lineage (NCBI taxonomy): Bacteria > Pseudomonadati > Pseudomonadota > Gammaproteobacteria > Pseudomonadales > Pseudomonadaceae > Pseudomonas > Pseudomonas sp. Root569. Next base: position 71,731 of record NZ_LMGQ01000008.1, read on the forward strand.
TCCTACGCAATGATGGGATAGGTCATCACGGTAGAGACGGGCTGAAGGCCGCTCAATAGAGCTGACGCAATGCTTACGGCGCCCGGCTGCTTGTTACGCATTCTTTATGTGCTGCGGCCGCTGCTGCAGGTTGCCTGCCAAGAAAAAGATAAACGATTACGGCAGTGATCAAGGTGAACGCCGCCAATAGCTGCAATAAAGTATTGAATCCCGAAGCGTAGGCTGTGCGCAATTGCGCGAGTGGGATCTGGCCTACATGTTGCAGATCGCCTATCACCAGGTGTTGCGCGATGTTCGAGGCAGCGCTGGCCGTGGTGCCCGCGCTCAAGTGGCGGGCCACCAGTGCACTTAACACCGCCATGGTAATGGCGAGCGCCACGCCCTCACTGGCAACGCGTGTAGTGTTGAAAACCCCCGCCGCCATGCCGGCTCGCTCCTTTGGTGCCACGCTTATCGCCATGCCATCCATCAAGCCCCAAGGGATTGCAGTACCCGCACCTGTCAGTAGCATGGCGGCGATGAGCTGCCCATGGGTGTTGACGTTGCTCATCCAGGCAAGGCCTACCGCTGCCATTACAAAGCCGAGGGCGCACAGTGAGCCGGCGTGCAGCCAGCGGGTCAGCGACGCGGCAATAAGCGGCACAATCAGCATCGGCGCAGTCAGTGCCAGCATTGTTATCCCCGCTTGGAACGGGCTGGCGCCCTCAACGCCAATCAGACGAATTGGCAGCAACACGATCAGCACGATGTAGCAGTAACAGGTACCAATCGGCAGGATCTGCACGCCCACGAAGCGTGGGAGCCGAAACATTCGCAGTTCCAGCATGGGCTGTTGCGTGCGCGTTTCCACGAGGACAAACGCCATGGCACACACGATTGATACGCCCAGCAGTGTGTGTATCGTCCAATTGTCCCAGCCATACCCCGGGGCCAGAATCACTGCCGTTGTGAAAGCGATCAGCAAACCGGAAAACGTCATTACCCCCAGCGTATCCAGCCGTTGGGCTTGGGGGTTGCGGCTTTCACGCATGTTTGGCACGGCGAACACCAATGAGACGACCGCCAGCAGGCCAGTGAAAAGAAAGATCCCGCGCCAGCCCAGCGTCTCTATCAGCAGTCCTGACAAGAGCGGGCCGAATGCCAGGCCAACGCCGAACGTGGTGCCCAGCAAGCTGAACGCCTGGGTGCGGGCATGGCCTTCGAATTCTTGTGCGAGTGCCGCCGAACCGCTGGCCAACGCCGCAGCCGCGGCGATACCTTGCACGCCGCGAAGCAGGTCCAGCCAAACGAGGTCGGGCGCTCCAGCCAGCAGTAGGGAGGCGCCTGCAAAAACGCTCATGCCACTGATAAACAAACGCTTGCGTCCGTATAGGTCAGCGAATGTGCCCGCTGCCATCAACAGGCTGCCGAAACTGAGCATGAAGGCGTTGGTGACCCAGGCCAGTTGCGTGGGTGTGGCTGCAAATGCCCGGCCAATGGATGGCGTAGCCACTGCTCCGCCGGTGAAGCTTAAGGGCAGCACCAGCGCTGCGAGGCAAATCGCGGCGAGGGTCACCCGCGCTGGTCGTATAGAGGTGATCATGTCTGTTGTCCTTGGAAAGGTAACAGTCACTCTATTGAGGATGTAATCATGAATAAACAGGCTTATATTCCGATAATAATGGATAAAAAGGATGCAATTGGCCTGTGGACAGCCTTAGCGGTGTTATTTCGTTCGTAAAAACGGCCGAAGCGCTCAGCTTCATTGGGGCGGCCCGTGGCCTTGGTATTTCCGCGTCGGCAGTCGGCAAAAATGTCGCCAAGCTTGAGGCTTCGCTGAATGTACGGTTGCTGCACCGCAGCACGCGCAAAGTCAGCCTTACTGCCGAAGGACAGTTGTTCTATGAGCGCTGTCGCAAAATTCTCGACGATCTGCAAGACGCTCGCGCCATGCTCAGTGACAGCGTGCAGCAACCTCGTGGCCGCTTGCGTGTGAGCCTGCCGACCATTGGCTATCGCTTCCTCATGCCGCACATGCAGGCGTTTCGCGACGCCTATCCAGACATCGAATTGGAGTTGGATTTCAATGATCTGTTGGTGGATGTGATCGAGGAGGGCTTTGACGTGGTGATTCGCAGTGGCGCCCTGGCCGACTCGACATTGATGTCGCGCAGGCTGGGGCCCTTCAGGTTCTTGCTGTGTGCGTCGCCGGGTTATTTCCAGCGCAAGGGTAGGCCGCAGGTGGTGGCTGATCTTGAGCAGCACGAATGCCTGCTGTATCGATTTGCCACCACCGGTAAACTCATGGACTGGACCTTATCTGCCAACCCTGCCTTTATTCAATTGCGCCTGCCTGGCGTAATGATCTTGAACAACATGGAAGCCATACTTTCGGCCGCGATCGATGGACATGGCATCGCCTTTGTCCCGGACTTCCTGGCGCGCGAAGCCTTGGCCCAAGGACGGCTGGAAAGTGAGCTGGACGACCAGTGCAGCGACCAAGGGCAATTCTGGGCGCTGTGGCCGTCAAGCCGGCATTTGTCACCAAAAATCCGCGTGTTCGTGGACTTTGTCGCCGGGCGTCTATTTCCTGCTTTCCCCGGTTGATCTATGGCGCGTTGCGGCTGTGACGGTAATCACTGACCGCTTCATACACCGCCTTGCGCAACCGGTTGATGCCGCCAATAGGGCGGTGTGCTTCTAGACCGAACCACGGATTGAACGACTGGTTGTCGCAGGCCAGGTTCTGCGCGGGCGTGTCGAAGTCCTGGGCGGGGATTCTGACCTTCGCCACGGTTTCATAGGCTGCGTCACTTTCCTTCCATTCGATGCTGGTGTCTTCGATGGGCATGAACTTTTGCGGGTTCTGCCGCTGGATCTGCAGGACGAAGCACGCCGCTACACGGTCGGTGGACAGTTGTTGTGTGAGGGCGCTGCGCAGGAAGTTCGGCAGGGCCTGATTCTGTTTAGGCAGCACATAGTCCGGGCAGCTTTGCGGGTCTGGCGCGACGCGGAACTTGGCGTTGGCCGCACCGAACTTGTAGGGCGAAACGGAGAAGTAGGTGGTCTGCGTCGGGCTGGCGGGTGCGGGCGCCAGGGTGGCCAGGGCAATAAACAGGTGGCGCACTTGCCAGCTGCGCGGGTCGAGCTTGGGGAAGAATGCCAGGACCTTCTTGCCGTCCGCCTGCGCGCCGATGTTCTGCGCATATTCCGCTACATCGGTGACAAAGAAATTCGGATGACTGAACATCACGAAATCCTGCTCCGTGCGTGTTTGCTGGTCGGCCATCAGCTGTTTGCCGGGCACATCCAGCAGCTTGATCGCCATGCCGCGGGCGTCGCGGATGCTGTCGAACTGCGGGTAGGCGTTGCCGTTGGACAGGCGCATGGTCGCCTCCCAAGTCTTGCCCGGTTCGGCGAACACGCCCTGGCGCAATGCTGGGTCGAGATCGGCCAGCACACTGACTTCGGCTTTCACGCAGCCATGGGCCTTGGCGTGGGCATCGCGCAGGTATCGGGTGCCTTCGCGATGCTGGTCGACGATGCGGACTGCGGTCTGGATGATGCCTTGGGTCATGGCCGCTTCACCCGGTGGGATCTGCTCATCCGGTGACACCGGGCCGCTGTGGCGCCAGGCGAACCAGAGGGTCGCCAGTAGCCACCCCAGCAAGCCCAGGCCCAGCAGCCACAGCAGGGTTTTGCCGAGAAAGGCGCCAAGGCGCAGCCACAAACGAGCGAGCATGGAACGGTCCTTGTTTTGCGATCGGATAATCATGGCAGTTGATGCTCCAGCGGGCCGCCCAGCACTTTGAGGTATTCGAGCAGCGCCCAGCGTTCCTGCGGCAACAAGCCGCGACCGATGACGCCATTGCCGCGCGCACCTGCACGGAATTCGTGGCCGCTGTTGTGGTTACCGGTGATCCGGGTATCGAACAGGAAGGCATTCTTGAAGGCGGCGCTTTCAAAGCCCAGGTGGCGAGGGTCGTAATTGAAGGTGCCCTTGTAGAAGGTGGTGCTGCGTTCGTCCTGGGGCGACAGTAGTTGGTAGATCGTCGGCACCGAGCCGTTGTGCAGGAACGGCGGGGTGGCCCATACGCCTGCCAGCGGCCGCGCTTTGTAGGCACGTAATTCACGTACGCCGATGGGCAGGCCGAATCCGTCCAGTTGTGGGCGCTCCGCTGGGGTCACGCCGGCAGCGCGGTAGGCATGTTCTTCGACAAAGGCAGTGACGTAGGCCAGGCCCTGGGCCACGGACATGTTTTTCAGCTCCAGCGGCGCGGTAGGCGTGGGGTGCAATTGGACATCCAGCTGGGCCAGTTCGGCCGGGTCCCATTGCAGGGCACTGAGGTCGTAGCGCTGGTCGGCAATGTTGCTGGCGGTGCCGGGGTCGGTGCCGATGTAGTCCACAGGCAGCATTTTCAATTGCTGTACTGGGCGCCCGTTTTCCTCGGTAACAGTCGGTACGTGGCAGCCAGCGCAATTTTCGGCGAAGAGTGCACGGCCCTGGGCGGCGAGGGATTTGTCGATGGCGCCGAACAAGTCTTCCGGCCAGGTTGGCGGCTTGAGCCGTTGCAGGGTTTCTTCGATCAGGTGCAAGTCGCGCACCCGCACGCTCGACGGGTAGCGGGCATCGCCCTGGAGCGGTTGGCCAGCACTGTCGAAGAATGCCAGGGTCGCACCGACGCCAAGGGCTTCACCGATATTGCGCGCCATGGGTTGCTGGGCCGAGCCGTTCCATTGCACCCAGTCGAAGGTCCAGATATCCCACAACTGCGGGTAGTCCACAGGCGCGTTGGCGATGCGGTAATTGCCTGGGGAAATGGCGTCGCCAAAGCTTGCATTGGCGATGCGCCCAAAGGCGTCAGTGCGGCCGGGACCTTCTTCGGTGGGGTAGAGGCCGCGATGGGTGTCATTCCAGGCGACCTTGAGGAACTGGTCCAGCGATTGCTTGAAGTCCTTGCGCAGTTGGTCGTGCTGGGCATCGTACCGGTCACCCAAGACTTTGCGGGCGAAGCGCTCGAACTTCCACGGGTTGTAATAGGTAGCGGCAAGGCTGGCGACCAGCGCCTGGCCGAAACTGCCGCCGCGCAAGGTAGGGACGCTGGAGGGTAATACATGTTGCGCAGAGCCACCGTCGATGCGCAGGGCCTGGCCTTTGAAGTGCAGTTCGCCGGTGTGGCAGGCGGCGCAGGTGATGTCCAGGTACTGAACCTTGCTGTCGGCGTTCTGGTGTCGGGCGAAACCCACTGGCAGGTTGCCTGGGTTCTGTGTGGTGGGAAGCTGCTTGGGGTCGACCAGGAAGCCGAAGCGCGCCAGGTACTGCGGCGCGGCAAAGCGTTGCTCGGAGAACGGCAACTCCAGTGCGGTGAACCAGTCGTAGTGCAGGCCTTTTACCTGGGTGCCCTGGGGCGTGAAGTAATAGACCTGGCGGTCAGCGGCACTCCATTGATCCTGATAGTGCACCTGCTGCACTGGCACGTAGTCCGGCAGCTTGGGGTTAATGGTGTAATAGAGCACCACGGCCAGGATCAGGCCGAGGGCGATGAGTATCAGGAGTAAAATACGGGAAAAAATGCGCAAGATAACTATCCTTGTCGAGTTGTCGCATTGTTATGCCACTACACCACAGGTGCGGCAAGTAGCCAGTAGTCTGGTTGCAGGCGGCCCCACGATCCGTCGCGGTGCTCCATAATCAATGAAAATGCTTTTAAACACGTGAACTTATCGGAAGTTTCCTGCTCACATGCCGGTAGCCATTGGTCGTGGCCGCCTGATAAGCTCGCGACTTTATTCAAATGCCCTTTTGGCGCATGAACAAGGAAATAGCATGAAACAGCATCGGTTGGCGGCGGCGGTGGCCCTGGTTAGCCTGGTACTTGCGGGTTGTGATTCGCAGACCAGCGTAGAGCTGAAAACCCCGGCGCAGAAAGCTTCCTATGGCATCGGCCTGAACATGGGCAAGAGCCTTGCCCAGGAAGGCATGGACGACCTGGACTCCAAGGCTGTGGCCCAGGGCATTGAAGATGCCGTCGGCAAGAAAGAACAGAAGCTCAAGGACGACGAATTGGTCGAGGCGTTTGCCGCACTGCAAAAGCGTGCCGAAGAACGCATGACCAAGATGAGCGAAGAGTCGGCAGCCGCCGGCAAGAAATTCCTCGAAGACAACGCCAAGAAAGACGGCGTCGTCACCACCGCTTCCGGCCTGCAGTACAAGATCGTCAAGAAGGCCGATGGCGCCCAGCCCAAGCCAACCGACGTAGTGACTGTGCACTACACCGGCAAGCTCACCAACGGCACCACCTTTGACAGCTCCGTGGATCGCGGTAGCCCGATTGACCTGCCGGTCAGCGGCGTGATCCCGGGTTGGGTCGAAGGCCTGCAACTGATGCACGTTGGCGAGAAGGTCGAGCTGTACATCCCGTCTGACCTGGCTTACGGCGCCCAGAGCCCGAGCCCGGCAATTCCAGCCAATTCCGTGCTGGTATTCGACCTGGAACTGCTGGCCATCAAGGACCCAGCCAAGGCAGACGCTGCTGAAGCACCTGCTGCACCAGCCGCCAAAAAGTAATCGGCGCCTGAACAGACAACGCCCCGTCTCGACGGGGCGTTGTTGTTTCTGCCGGTTCAGTTTTGTTGCCGCAGAGCTAAGTGTGGCGGGCAAGCTTGCCCTACAGTTAAATCCGATAGAACCCACGGCAGCGGAAACAGTCTGATATAAGACTCGAGCACGGGTAGCCGCACGCGCATGCCAAGTCAATGAAATCTTGGGTTTTTTTTATGTGCGCAAAAAACGCCCGATCTGACTGCAAGCCTTGTAGAGCGTGGCTTTCAGCCGATAAAACAGGCTCTGTTCACAAGGTTATCCACAATTTGTGTGGATAACCTTTTATATCGCCTGGAACTGGAGTGACCGATGAAACCACCCTTCAATTTCACCCGTTTCCTGCCTATGGCGGCTCGTCTGCTTGGTCGGGGGCGCTTACCGACGCTGCTGTTTGCCGTCGCGGCCAAAGGCTCAAGCCAAGGCAACCGGCTGGGCCAGCTCAAGGATGATCTCAAATTGCTCCAGGCCCTGTGCCTGGCTTACTGGCGCGGCGAATACCGGGCGATCAGCCCCAAGGCGCTGATCTCGGTGGTGGCGGGGCTGATGTACTTCCTCAGCCCGATTGATGCGATCCCGGACTTTATCCCCATGTTCGGCATGCTCGACGACATCGCCGTGCTGGCATGGGTCATGAAGACCCTGAGCGGCGAACTGAGCGCCTTTCGCGCCTGGCGCGACGGGCAACGTCCGGAAAAACTGGCGGTGGTTGAGCGCCTGCCTGCAACGCCTGAACTGCTGGCCCAGGAAAACCCGCAAAAAAACTAATGATGCTGGGTATCCCCTACGACCTTTGTGGCTGTTAGGATTACACTTCTAAGGAAAGAACTTACTTAGTAAGTGTTTTTATCCTACGGGGCAGTCATGGATATCCAGATCATTTCACGCAATGGCGAACCCGAGTATGCGGTGTTGCCATGGGACCAATACCAGGCGCTGCTAAAAGCTGCCGGTCAGCAGCAACCTACACTCGCTCCTTCACCTGTCGCCCCCATCGTCACCGATCAGGACCTGCGCCCGCTTGCAGACCTGCGCGGCCTGCGTGAAGCCAAGGGCCTGGCGATCGAGGCCTTGGCACGCACGGTGGGGATCAGCCCCTCGTATCTTGGATTGATTGAAAGTGGTGAACGCCAGCCGGATGCCGCCATTCGCCGCAGCCTGGCTTGGGAATTGGGCGTTGCAGGTTGGAGGGATGAGTCTTGAGCCTACGTATCAGCCGTCAGCACTGGGATGGGTTACTCAATGAACTGGACCAGGCACGTCGCCAGCGCCATTTGCTGACGTACCGTGCGCTGCTGGAGCGCCTGCAGTTCCCGACGCCAGCCATGCAGACCCTGGCCGCCGCCCTGGAACATCTGGCGGCGCTGGATGCCAGGGCCGAGCAGCCGCTGCGCAGTTCACTGGTGATAAGCCAGGGTGCCAGCCGCCTGCCGCGCACCGGTTTCTTTGAGTGTGTGGAGCGGCTGGGGCGTTTCAGCGGGCCGTCTGATGGCGTGGCCGCTGCGTCCTGGCATGCTTCGGAAGTGGTGCGGGTGTTCGAGTACGAGTACCCGGAATCTGCCGAGGCCTAAAGCGCCTGGGGGACTCTGTCCATGCTGTCGATCACATGGATGCTGTAGCCCGCCACATCCTTGGCATGGTGTTTTGCTTGTGAGGCCAACTCCGCCAGCTGGCTGGCATCGAGCCGCTCACAGGCTTGTGGGTACAGATGCACCACGCCAATGGACAGCGACAGCAGGGCGAACTCCTGGCGCACGCCCTGGCGGTTGAGTGCGACAAAGCAGCCAGCATCAACGTGCTCGGGGCGGTAAAAGCGTCGACATTGGGTGTGGAAGTCATCCAGCAACTGGTTAAGCCGCTTGCGCCAGTCTTGCGGGCCCAGCACCAGCAGAAAATCATCCCCACCGATATGCCCGACAAAGTCGCGGCTGGGGTCAACCCGGTCGTTCAGACACTGCGCCAGACATAGCAACACTTCATCTCCACGCCCGTAGCCGTAGATGTCGTTGAACGGCTTGAAACTGTCGATATCCACATAGCAGATCACCGACTCGCGCTGTTGTTGCAACAGTCGTGTCAGGCACTGCTGAATCGGCACGTTGCCGGGTAGCAAGGTCAATGGGTTGGCGTAACGTGCCTGCTGGATTTTCAGTTCGGTGATCAACTTGAGCACATCGATGACCCGTCCCAAGCCCAGGTAATCGCCGTTCAAGGTGATGATGAAATCTTCTTCGATGCGCTGTCGCGCGCGACTGGTCAGCAATCGACTGACCTGTTGCAAGGACTGGCTCAACTCCACCGCCAGGAAGTCACTGCTCATCAAGCGGCTGATGGGTTTGCGCGCGAATAGATCCGTTGCGAACGGCTTGAGCAGCGCGTCCGACAACGAATGCCGATGCACAATACCGACGGGGCGACCGCAGCCATCCAGCACCGCCAGCGAATTGAGGTTAGCCTGGCGGCGGAACGATTCCAGCACTTGGGCCGTGGCAGTCTCTTGATCCACCGCTGGTTGCTCATTGAGCAGGGCACTGAGGTCACTGCCTTCGTCATTGAGGGCAGTGGCGGCGTTATCGAGTTTGGGCAGCATCAGGCGCGCTTCCTGAGGCGGATGCTCCTGCGGGCGGCAGAGCAGGTAACCCTGGATCAAGTCGACACCCATCTCGGTCAACACTGCCAGTTCCTCCGGTCGTTCGATCCCCTCGGCAATCACTTGGGCGCGGGATGCCCTGGCGATCTGCAGAATCGAGCCGACAAATTCGCGCTTGAGTGCGTCCTGGTGAATGCCGTCGATAAAGTGCCGGTCGATCTTCACGTAGTCCGGACGTAGCTCCGACCACAATCGCAGGCTGGAATAACCGGCACCCAGGTCATCAAGGGCTATGGCAAAGCCCATGTCGCGGTAATGGTGCAGGGCGGTTTGCAGCAGGGCGAAATCATCGGTGGGCGTCTGCTCGGTGAGTTCGATCACCACCTGACTGGGCGCAATACCGAAGTCGCGCAGCAGTTGCAGGGTGCGCCCCGGCTGATGCGCAGTCTCCATCAAGGATTCCGGCGAGACATTGAGAAACAGCTTGCCCGGCAGTTTCTGATCACTGAAATGCCGGCATGCACTCTCCCGACACGCCATTTCCAGCTCGCTCAGGCGCCCGGCCTGGCGGGCCACGCAGAATAGCGCGACGGGGGAGTGCAGGGGGCTATTGGACGGGCCGCGGCTGAGGGCTTCGTAACCGAGAATTCGCCGCTGCGACAAGCAAATGATCGGTTGGAACAGGCTGTGCAGACTGCGTTGAGCCAGGATTGAGCCCAATGCATTCAGCTGTTCGGTCATGGTCATAGCGATCTCGATCGAAAAAAAAGGACCGCAGGCATAAAGCCTGCGGTCCTTTCATTTCACGACAGAATGATGTCTATATGATGACACTCCATGGAGCGCTTACATTAAATTGCCATCATTTACTGCTTGGCCACTTGCTTGGTGATTTTCAGGTAATCGAGCAGGATACGGCCGGTTTCGGCCAAGTAGGCGTCATCTTCCGGCTTGGTTTTATCGGCTTCGGCCGGCAGTGCGTCTTCATCTTCTTTCTTCAGCTCTTTGAGCGGATCTTCACCTTTGGCCTTGCGGCGGGTGTTTTCCAGCACCAGTTGCTGGTTCTCGATGCTGGAGTGCTGTGCACGACGATCCGCTTCGTTGAGGCTGACGGTTTTCTCTTCCATCAGCTTCTTGGCCAGGGCCAGCTTGTCACGGATAAACACGAACTCGGCATCCTTGGCGGAGCGGGTGTCGTGGTCAGCCTTCAACTGCGCCAGGAACGGCTTGAAAGGGTCCGACGCCGGCTTGATCGCAGGGCGGATGGTGTCCCACGGCATGGCTTCAGGCAGGGCGCTTTCGCCGATTTCCTTGGTGTCGATGATCGACGGGAAATCGATATCCGGCAGCACGCCCTGGTGCTGGGTGCTCTGCCCGGATACGCGGTAGAACTTGGCCAGGGTCAGTTTGAGCTCGCCATGGTTCAGCGGTTGAATGGTCTGCACGGTGCCTTTGCCGAAGGTCTGGCCGCCGATGATCAACGCACGGTGATAGTCCTGCATGGCGCCGGCGAAAATCTCCGAGGCCGAGGCCGAGAGACGGTTGACCAGCAACGCCATCGGCCCCTTGTAGAAGGCGCCCGGGTTCTCGTCTTCCAGCACGTCGACGCGGCCGTCAGCGTTGCGCACCAACACGGTCGGGCCCTTGTCGATAAACAGGCTGGTCAGCTCGGTGGCCTCCTGCAGGGAGCCGCCGCCGTTGTTGCGCAGGTCGATGACCACGCCGTCGACTTTGTCTTTCTGCAATTCCGTGAGGATTTTCTTCACGTCGCGGGTGGTGGACTTGTAATCCGGATCACCTGCACGGAAGGCCTTGAAGTCCAGGTAGAAGGCCGGGATTTCAATCACGCCCAGCTTGTAGTCCTTGCCATCCTGCTTGAGGTTGAGGACTTTCTTCTGCACGGCCTGGTCTTCGAGCTTCACCGCTTCACGGGTGATGGACACGATCTTGCTGGTCTGGTCGTTCGGTGCATTGGTGTGCGGAATAACTTCCAGGCGCACTACGCTGCCTTTCGGTCCACGGATCAGCTTGACCACTTCGTCCAGGCGCCAGCCGACCACATCGACCATCTCTTTGTCAGCCTGGGCCACGCCGATGATCTTGTCCGCCGGGGCGACCTGTTTGGTTTTGTCCGCCGGACCTGCCGGCACCAGGCGTACGATCTTGACCTGGTCGTTGTCGCTTTGCAGGACGGCACCGATGCCTTCCAGGGACAGACTCATGTTGATATCGAAATTTTCCGCGTTATCTGGCGACAGATAATTGGTGTGCGGGTCGTAGGACATCGCAAAGGTGTTGATGTAAGCCTGGAAGATATCTTCGGCACGGGTCTGGTCCAGGCGCGCCAACTGATTCTTGTAGCGCTTGGTCAACAGCTCCTGAATGGCCTTGGGCTCTTTGCCGGCGATCTTCAGGCGCAGCACTTCGTCCTTGACGCGTTTGCGCCAAAGGTCGTCGAGGGCTGCGGTGCTGGTCAGCCACGGAGCGTCCTTGCGATCCACCAGAAGGGTTTCCTTCTGGGTGAAGTCGAGCTTGTCGATGCCTTTGTCCAGCTCACCCAAGGCGAAGTCCAGACGCGCCTTGACGCGGTCCAGGTAACGCTTGTAGATGGTGAAACCGGGTTGCAGGTCGCCACTCTTGAGGAAGTCGTCGAATTGCGTCTTCCATTTGTCGAACTCAGCGATATCGCTGGCCAGGAAGTAGCTGCGCGACGGATCCAGCAGCTTGAGGTAGCTGTCGTAGATGATCACCGAGCGAGCGTCGTCCAGCGGCGGCTTGCTGTAGTGGTGGCGCTTGAGCAACTCGACGACGTTGAGGCTGGCAATCACCTCATCGCGATCAGGCTGAAGATTGTCCCAGCTGTTGGCTGCGAACGTATTGGTCGACATCGACGCGAAGCCGAGACCAATGAAAAAAGCTAAGGCGGTGCTGGGGAACAGATGCTTCATGCTGATTCGACGCGGGGGCAATTGATAACGCATATTAGGCCGTCTTTGAGGGAGCCGGTTCCATATGGTCCGGTCGCATAATGCAAAAAGCCCGGCACTACTGCTACGGGCTCAGTCCAGACTCACTATGGAGGCACAGTGAGAGCATTGCAAGGCGTTGAGGGGCATGTCGAGTGGTGTAAGAGCTTGGTCCTACATGCAATGTAGGGCGAGTTCGTGTTGACGTGATGGCCGCGGGTACTCATCGCGCTGAATATTCCCGAGTTGTCATGCGACCCATGTGGGAGGGAGCAAGCCCCCTCCCACATGTATATATCGAACAGTTCAGACCCAATGATGGATCGGCCAGCCGGCCTGTTCGGCGTGGGTGCGCAACACCGGGTCCGGGTTCACCACCTGCGGGTGGTCGACCTTGAGCAAAAGCGGCAGGTCATTGCGCGAATCCGAGTAGAAATACGCGCCCTCCAGGGTTTCCCCTTCCTGCTCCAGCCATTCCAGCAAGCGCGTGATCTTGCCTTCGCGGTAAGTCAGTACACCCACGGTACGGCCGCTGTACACGCCGTGGCCGACGTCCAGGTTAATCCCCAGCACTTCGTCAATACCGATGCGCGCCGCAATCGGCGTGACCAAGTGAGTGCCCGATGCGGAAATCACCAGGATCCGGTCACCATTCGCACGGTGGCGGGCGATGGTCTTGGTGGCGTCGCTGTAGATCAGCGGCTCAATCACGTCTTCGACCCAGGGCTCCACCAGATGATCGATCTCTTCCGGGGTGCGGCCGATCATCGGCTCCAGGCTGAAGTCCATGAAGTCTTCCATGCGCAACTCGCCACGGCTGTAGGCGTCCATCAATTCGTTGTTCCTGCGCATGAACGACTCAGGGTCGACCCAGCCCAGGCGGCCCATCTGTTCGCTCCACAGGGTGGCGCAGTCGCCGTGGATCAGGGTGTCGTCCAGATCAAAAATTACCAATGCCATCCGTCATGTTCTCTCTCAATAGGTCGCTGCCTGTCAGGCTACTTCACACAGGGCGCTGGGGTCGATGGAAAGTGCCAGGCGCTGGCCGTCCGGGTGCAGGTCGTCGGCCGAGCGGTTGAGCACGTCCACCACCAGCTCTACACCGCGGGCTTCGATGCGGTAGCGGATCACGTTGCCCAACAGGCTGTGGCTACGCACCAGCGCATCCAGTTCGCCATTGCGGCTCAGCTCGATGGCTTCCGGGCGAATGGCAATACGGCTGTTGATCGGGCGTTGCAGCAGTTGAGTGGCCTTGTCGGCGTCCAGCAGGTTGTAGTTGCCGATAAAACCGGCGGCGAATGCATCCACCGGCGCAGTGTAGAGCGTCTCGGCATCGCCGCTCTGCACAATCTTGCCCTGGTTCATCAGGAAGATGCGGTCAGACATGGTCAGGGCTTCTTCCTGATCATGGGTCACGAAGATCGTGGTCAGCCCCAGCTCGCGCTGGATCTGGCGGATCTGTTCGCGCAAGTGCTTGCGAATCCGTGCATCCAACGCCGACAGTGGCTCATCCAGCAACAGCAGGCGCGGGCGGGTCACCAGGGAGCGGGCGAGGGCCACACGCTGGCATTGGCCGCCAGACATCTGGTGCGGATAGCGACCGGCCAGGTCCTTGAGCTCCACCAGTTGCAGCACTTGCTGCACACGCTTGTGGCTGTCGTCGGCGTTGACCTTTTGCATGCGCAGGCCAAAGGCGACGTTCTGTTCCACGGTCATATTGGGGAACAGCGCGTAACTTTGGAACACCATGCCGATATGACGTTTCTGCGGGCTCAGGGGCACGATGTCCTGGCCATCCAATAGGATCTTACCGCTGTCCACCGAGGTCAGCCCGGCAATGCAGCGCAGCAGGGTGGACTTGCCGCAACCGGACGGGCCGAGCAGGGTGACGAACTCGCCCTTGGCGATTTCGCAGTTGATATCACTGAACACCGGGGTACCGGAGTAGCCTTTTTGCAGATGTTGGACGCTGACGAAGCTCATTGGCTTTTGTCCTTGTTCAAGATATTGGCGGCCCAGGTCAGCACCAGCACGAAGAAAAAATAGGAAATCACCACGGCGCTGGTGAAGTGGCCGCTGCTGTTGCGCATGTTGTTGAGGTACACCTGCAAGGTCTCGTAGCGGGTGCCGACAAGGATGTTGGCGAATACGAACTCGCCGAACAGGAACGAGAACGATAACAGCAGCGCCACCATCAGGCCCTTGCGCAGGTTGGGCAGCACCACCAGGATCGCGGCTTGCCAGGTGCTGGCGCCGAGCAGTTGCGAGGCGTCCATCAGGTCGCGCAGGTTAATGGCCTGCAGGTTATTGGTGATCGCGCGGTACATGAACGGCAGCGCCACGGTGAAGTAGCAGCCGATCAGGATCCATGGCGTGCCCACCATCGCTAATGGCCCGGAGCCATATAGTTGTAGCAGGCCCACCGACGACACCACCGGCGGCACCGCAAAGGGCAGCAGGATCAGGATGTTCATCAGCGCGTCGAGCCTGGGGAAGTGGTAATGCACCACGAACAGCAGCGGCAGGATCAGCACCACTGAGAGAATCAGCGCGCCCACGCACACTAGCAATGATTGCCCGAATGCCATCAGGAAGCGCGGGTCGCTCCACAGCTGTACATACCATTTCACCGTGAAACCGGCAGGCAGGATGGTGGCTGACCAACTGCTGGCAATGGAATACACAAAGGTGCCAATCAGCGGCAGCACCAGGATCAGGAACAACAGGTACACCACTACCCGATGGTAGAGGGTGGCCGGGCCGGCATCAGCGCGTGACATGGTAGCTCCTCTTGAGCAACAGTTGATGGACCACGGTGACCACCGTCATCAGCGCTACCAGCACCACCGCCAGGGCGCTGGCCATGTTCGGGTCCAGCGACACATCGCCGGAGACCAGGCCGGCAATGCGGATCGGCAGCACGTTGAAGTTTCCTGTGGTCAGGGCATACACCGTGGCGTAGGCGCCCAGGGCATTGGCCAGCAGGATCACGAAGGTGCCCAGCAGTGCCGGCGTCAGCACCGGCAACCCGATATGCCGCCAGAACTGCCAGCCATTGGCGCCGAGCAGGGCAGCCGACTCACGCCAGTCTTCGCGCAATGCGTCAAAGGCTGGGTAGAGCAAGAGCACGCCGAGGGGAATCTGGAAGTAGGTATAGAGGATGATCAAGCCGGTTTTCGAGTACAGGTTGAAGTCCTGAATGATCCCGGCCTGCTTGAGCATGATGGTGATGCTGCCGTTGAACCCCAGCAGGATGATGAACGCGAAGGCCAGGGGCACGCCGGAGAAGTTGCTGGTCATGTTGGCGAACGCGGTGACGAAGTTGCGCAGTGGCGAATCCACCCGGCGCAGGGAGTAGCTGCCCAGGGTGGCGATGATGATGCCGAAGATGCTGGAGTAGAAACTGATCTCCAGGCTGAACTGGATCGCCTGCCGGTAGAACTTCGAAGTAAAGATGCGGGTGAAATTTTCCAGGCCCCAGCCGGACTCTTCGGTCTGCAGGCTGTTGATCAGCACCCACACCAGCGGCGCAATCTCGAACACGATAAAGAACAGTGCGAAGGGCACCAGGCAGAGCAGGGCCAGCCATTTGCCGCGGGTCATTGAATTCACTTGAGCAGCTCCCGGCACACAGGTTTGTCGTGTAGTACGCCGAGCAGTTCACACACCGTGCCGCACAACTCGGTCTGTTTGGGCGCGGCATTGCTGTCCAGGCTGAATCCGTCGCCGAGTACAAACAGTGGTACTTCGCGCTCTTCTGGCAATAGGCCATTGTGGGAGCGATCGTTGTTCATGCCGTGGTCGGCGGTAACCATCACCTGGTAGCCGGCGTCGAGCCAGGCTTGCAGATAGTCGGCCAGGATGATGTCGACCGAGCGTGCGCTGTTGCGGTATTGCGCGGAGTCGAGGCCGTGCTTGTGGCCGGCGTCGTCGATGTTCATCGGGTGCATGAGCAGCAGGTTCGGGGCGTGCTTGAGCCGCAGGCTTTCGGCATCGGCGAACAGGTGGGAATCCGGGTAATGGTCGTGCCAGTAGAAATGCCCATGCTGGATAGCCAGCGCTTTGTCGTCGGTGTGGCGATCTCGGGCGGCGAGAAAGGGCGTGCGGTTATACAGCTCACTGACCCAATGGTAAGCCGCCGCTGCCGTAGTCAAGCCTGCATCGGTGGCGTAATGGAAGACGCTGCGCTGGTTGGACAGGCGCGAGACGTTGTTGTGAACGATGCCGCTGTCGATCGGCGGCACGCCGGTAAGGATGCATTCATACAGCGGGCGGGACAGGGCGGGCAGTTCACATTCCAGTGTGTAGAGGGCTGCGCGTCCTGCGCCGACATAGGCCTGCAAGTGCCCCATGGCGTGCCTGGCGACCTCGAAGTTCAGGCCGTCGAGCACCACAAGGATGACATTGTGCTTCATGGGGGAGAGCGCTCCGCAGCAATAGACTTGGCTAAATTCCCCTGGAGGAACGAGGTCAAAAATGTGGGAGGGGGCTTGCTCCCGATAGCAGTCGATCAGGCAATGAATTGTTTGAATGACACACCGCTATCGGGAGCAAGTCGAATCGTCGCACCGCCCCTCCCACAAAAGCCCCATTCCACATGGGGCTGCAAAGTGGGCTGGTGGCTTACTTCATTTCTACGATGACCTGCTCGTTCCACAGCTGCGGCAGCTTCTTGGAGGTCGCTTCCCAGGCATCGGCATCCTTGATCGGTTGCGGATTGGCCTTGGTGTATTGCTCGCCCGGGATCAGGTTCTTGGCGATGTCGGCCGGCAGTTTCAGGTCGGTTTCAGCGCGGATAGGACGGGCATTGCCCTTCGCCAGGTTAAGTTGGCCTGCATCGCTGAAGATGTACTCGCGGGTCAGCTTCGCGGCGTTCGGGTGCTTGGCGTATTTGTTGATGATGGTGGTGTAGCCGGATTTCACCGAGCCATCCGAGGGGATCAACACCACGTAGTCATCCGGGTTGGCCATCTTGGCCTTGTAGCTCAGGCCGTTGAAGTCCCAGACGATACCCACTTCGACTTCGCCTTTTTCCATGGTGGCGATGGTCGGGTTGGACAGCGAGAGGCGACCTTGCTGGGCGATCTTGGTGAAGAATTGCAGGCCCGGGGCAATGTTCTTCTCGTCGCCCTTGTTGGCGATGGCGGCGGCGAGTACCGCGTTGGACGCCTGGGCGGCGGTGCTCACGTCACCTACCGACACCTTGTACTTGCCGGTCTGCAGGTCAGCCCAACTGGTCGGAACCTCGGAGCCGTGCAGCAGCTTCTTGTTGACGATAAAGGCAATGGTGCCTGTGTAGGCCAGGGCCCAGTGACCGTCTTTGTCTTTGGCCCAGTCCGGCACCTGTGCCCAGGTAGAAGGCTTGTACGGCTGGGTGACTTCCTGTTTCACCGCGATGGGGCCAAAGGCCGCGCCAACGTCGCCGATATCGGCACTGGCGTTGTCTTTTTCGGCTTTGAACTTGGCGATTTCCTGGGCCGAACTCATGTCGGTGTCGATGTGCTTGAGGCCATAGGTGTTGGCCAGGTCTGCCCAGGTACCTTTCCAGTTGGCCCAGTCATCGGGCATGCCGACGCTGTTGATGGCGCCTTCCGCTTTCGCGGCGGCTTCGAGCGTTTTCAAATCGGTATCAGCGGCCATGGCGGCGGTGCACATGGCAATGGTCGAGCCTAACAGTGATGCCAGGAAAAGCTGTTTCATCCGAAGCTCCTTTGGGCGTTTTCAACGCGGCGTTTTATATGAACGTTAGCGGTGGTTTGGTCTAGGTCAGCAATACCTGAGCCAATCTAGGCCCGATGGATGACAGTTTCATGTCGATGTCGTTTTCAAAGCGCTGATGTCGCTCAGCGCAAACTTAGCGTAGACCATGCCCAAGTGCCCGCAGGCCCTGGACTTGGCCGATGTATTGCAGGGTGTGGTAGGAAGGGCTACGCCCGCTGTCATCTGTCGGTCATCTGTAATGCCTAGGCTGGCACGCAACAGCAAAAGCCCAGATAGCGCACGTTCTGTGCACCCGAACGGTGCTGGTCTAGTCCAGATAGGTAACGTTGATGCGTGATGAGGCAATCAAGGCGGTAACCTCCATTGGCCTGGCGCTGCAAGAGCAGATCGACCATGGCCTGTTGCCGCCAGCCAGCAAGTTGCCCGCCGAACGCAAGCTCAGCGAGTTGTTTGGTACCACTCGGATTACCGTGCGGGAAGCCTTGTTACAGCTGGAGGCTCAAGGGCAGATCTATCGCGAAGAGCGTCGTGGCTGGTTCGTCTCGCCGCCGCGACTGGCCTATAACCTGATGCAACGCAGCCACTTTCACGCGATGGTCAGCGACCAGGGGCGTGTGGCCTCCACTGAAGTGATTTCAGCGCGGCTGCAACCGGCGTCGGCGGCAGTGTGTGCATGGTTGCAATTGCCGGCGCTGTCCAGCGTGATCCAGATTTGCCGCAGCCGCAGGATCGACGGGCGTCTGGTGCTGTACGTGGAGCACTACCTGAACCCCCGGTATTTTCCGGGGATCCTGGCGTGTGATTTGAATCAGTCGATGACCGAGCTGTATGCGCGCAAGTACGACTTGCACTATGGACGGGTGCGCTTTGAAATCGTGCCGACTTCCCTGCCAGTGGAGGCCGCCGCCGCGTTGCGCGTGTCGGTGGGCAGCCCGGGCTTGCGCATCGCCCGGGTCAACTATGACCAGCACCAGCGCCTGATCGATTGTGACCTGGAGTTCTGGCGTCATGATGCGATTCATGTGGGGGTGGATGTCATGGCGTCAGCGTCTTGATCACCTGATCCGCATTGGTTTCCAACTCGGTCACAGGGTCGGCACCGTCCACATTCAACACCAGCAGCGTGGAGCCGCCGGCAGTGACAGCCGCTTTCACCGTCTCACTTGGTTGACGGTGGTGCAGCACTATCACCACATCGTTGTCCTTCAAGTCGGTACTGAGTTTCTGCAGCGCCTCAGGCGTCCAGTCGGCATCGGGTCGCGCATCGGTGCTGACCAGTTCCAGGTTCAAGCTGCTGACCAAGTAGGCAAAGTGATCGCTCAAGCTGACCACGCTCAGGTTGTCAGCTTTTGCCAGTCGCGCCTCGCTGTCGGCGTTGAGCTTGAGCAGACGTTGCTTGAGGGCGGCCAGGTTGGCGTCGATCTTCGGTTTGGCGCCCGGTGCCAGGCGGCTCAGGTCGGCGGCCATCACATCGGCCATGCGCCCCATATTGTTGCTCGATTGCCAGGGTTGACTGTTCAAACCATCGGCGCCGCCGGGTTGCACGGCGATCCCTGGCAAGCCGCCGTCTACCGGGCGTGCGGCATCCACTTCCACGATACGGATATTGCTGCGACGCGCCACCGGGTACAGCGGGTCATCGGCCCACAGGGAACGCAGGCCGATGGCGGCGTCGGCTTCCTGTGCCAAGGTATTGAGTGCCGCAGCACCGCGGCCGGTGAAATAGGACACCTGCCGCGAGCCTGGCAGGTTGGCGGGGGCCGCACGTTCAAGCTGCACGTCGGTGCCTTTGAGCAGCACTTCGGCCAAGCCGTAGGTGATGGGCAGCGAGGCCAGGACCTTGACCGGTTTTATCGACTTGGCCTTGGTCAGCGCGGCATGGCCGAGGCCGTGGTTGGCCTTGAATTCCTTTGGATCGAAACCATCAACGGCGGCCAGCGCCGAAGTACTGATCAAGCAAGCGATGGCCAGGGCCATTGGGCGAAAGACAGGGCGCATTATCCAAGATTCCCTTTGAGGCTGGGCACGGTGCCGCGGGCAATGGCGGCGAAGGCAAAGGCGATACCGGCAACCAGGATGATTGCGGCGCCGGACGGGATCGGCAGGTCGAAGATGATCGGCAGCAGGATCCCGCACAGGGTGCTGACGGTGGCGATGACGACCGACACCCAGAAGAACCCCTTGAGCGACTGGCTCAACAGGCGTGCCGCGGCGGCCGGAATCACCAGCAGCGCACCGACCAGGATCGCGCCGATGACCTTGACCGCCGCGACGGTGATCAGTGTCACCAGAATCACGAACAGATAATCCAGGGTTTTCACCGCGACACCACGCACCGCCGCCAACTGCGGGTTGAAACTGGCAAGCATGATGCGGTTGTACAGCGGCAACGCCAGGGCCATCACCAGCGAACCGACGATTGCCAATACCAATAAGTCGTTGCCATTGACCGTCAGCACCGAGCCAAACAGCACGTTCTCCAGGATATGCACATTGATCTTGCCGGCCAGGATCAGCAGCAGGCTGGCGCCCAGTGCCAGGGACACCGACAGGAACACGCCGATCAGGGTATCCGGCGCCAGGCCGGTACGGTTGCGCAGGTAGTTCAGCAGGATGCCGAACAGCAGGCAGTAGCCGAACAGGCTGCCATAGGGCCCGGTGTAGGGTTCGCCGAGCAGGATACCCACGGCCACGCCGGTCAGTGCGGCATGGCCGACCGCTTCGGAGAAAAACGCAAAGCGCTTGACCACCACCAGCGTACCCAAGCCGCCCAGTACTGGGCCGATCAGCAAACCGGCGAGCAGGGCGTTGACCACAAACCCGTAGGCCAGGGCTTCTGGCAGGTAACCGGAAGAGGCCCAGCCCTGGACCATCAGGCGAAAGGCTTCATAACTCATTGCGCCGCGCTCCGAGGGTGAGTGGAGAACAGGGTCAGCAGGCGGTCCGGGGTCAGCGCTTCTTTAGGCGTGGCGTCGAACAGCACACGGCGGTTCAGGCCAGTGACACGGTCGGCCAGGCGGCCGACGGCTTCCAGGTCGTGCTCGATCCACAGCACGGTGATCCCGGCCAGGCGCCAGTCATTGAGCAAGCGTTCGAAGACCTGGATGCCGGCTTCGTCGAGGGCCGACATCGGCTCATCCAACACCAGCAATTGCGGCGCCGGGATCAGGCCCTGGGCCAGTAGGACGCGCTGGCGTTCGCCACCGGACAACGCGCCCATGCGACGCTTGCGCTTGTCCTGCATGCCTACCCGTTCGAGCGCTTCGCCAATGGCGGCGGCGTAATGCCTGGACAGGCCCAGGAACGCCGGGCGGCGCTGGCACATGGCGGCCATGAAATCATCCACGGTCATCGGCAAACCACGGTCAAACTCCAGTGCCTGGGGCACATAACCGATGGTGCCGGGCGTGGTCGGCCACTCCAGGCTCAATCGGCCCTGGTGGGGCGTCTGCCCCAGCAGGGTCTTGATCAGCGAGCTTTTGCCGCCGCCGTTGGGACCTACCAGTGCGTGGATGCTGCCCGGCTGTACCTGGAAACTTACGCTGTCGAGGATCACGGTGCGGCCGAGGGTCAGCGATACCTGGTCGAAGTCCAGGGTCGGACCGACGCTGACTACGTTCAGTTGCTCTGCCGCCGTCATGCCCCCGACTCCTGGATCGCACGGACCACGGTGTTGAGGTTGCCGGTCATTTCCACTTCGTACTTTTCAGCGCTGTATTCGCCATAGGAAATATGCGACAGCGGGTACAGCTTGACTCCGGATTCACGCTGGATGGTGTCAACGTAGGTGGACGGGAAATCCATCTCCGAGAAGATCACCTTCACATCCAGGGCGCGCAGCTCATCGATGGTTTTCTTCAACTGGCTGGGGCTCGGTTCGATACCGTGGGCCGGCTCGACTACGGCGGTGACTTCCAGGCCGAATTCGCGCAGCAGGTAGTCGTAGGCGGCATGCACCGTTGCTACGCGCAGGTCCGGGTTGGGGGCGCTGGTCAGCTTGGCCAGGGCGTCGGCGCGCATCTGGCGCAGGCGCTTGCCGTAGGCGCGGGCGTTCTGGGTGTAGGCCTTGGCGTTGTCCGGGTCGAGCTTGCCCAACTCGCGGGCGATGTTATTGACCTGGGCTATCGAGGCACTGATCGACAGGAAGGTGTGCGGGTTGACCACCTTGCCTGCGCCGCGTGCGGCATTGCCGGTCGCGGCCAGCAGCGGCACGTTGGCGTTGGCTTCGATCACCGGGATGTCCGGGCGCTCGCTGGTGGCAATCATGCGGTCGGCAAAGTCGTCATGGCCGACGCCGTTGAGCACGATCACATCCAGCGTGCCGATGCGCTTGATGTCTTCGGCGCGTGGCTCGTAGGCGTGGGGGTTGAAGCCGGCCGGGATCAGCGGCACCACCTCGGCTTTGTCGCCGACGATATTGGCCACATAACTGTAATAAGGGTGCAGGGTGATGCCGATACGTAGGCGCTTTGCCGCATCGGCATTCGCCAGCGGGGCGAGTATCAGGCTGAGAAAGCTGACCAGCAACAGGCGCAACAGGGGCGATGAAATAGACATGGGCAATCGGTCTTCTCGTTCAGTGACGGTGCTGGCGAGTGACGCCGGCATCGAATTGCGCGACCACTTGCTGCCAGCCGGCCGCAATCAGCGCCTGGTCAGTGAGGTCGGAGGGGGCGGCGAGGTTGGCGCTGCGGTTGAGCCAGATATCCGGCTCGTTGCCCAGCACGCGCATCAGCAGCGAACCGCTGGTGGCCGGAACCTGGCTCAAACCCAGGTAGGCGGCCGGGGCCAACAGCTGCCAGCGGTGGGCGCCACGGCTGACCGAACTGGCATCCTGGGCAAAGGGCGCGAAGCCTTCCTCGGCCAGTTGCTCAGGTGTCGGTAGGGCATTTTGCTCCTGTTGCAACAGGTGGATTTCATCCAGCGTCACCCGCAGGTCGGCATAGATACCTTGTTCGGCGGCGCTCAGGTCGCGGCGGGCGTCCAGCTGGTGGCTTGGCACTGCCGCGACTGCCTGGGTTTCACCGTGCAGCGCCACCACCGTACCCGCCACCGCCAGGATGATCAGGCACAGCAACAGCACGTAGAGGGTTTCATGACCTGCACCGGCGGGGCGTACAACCTGTGTGGTAGTCATTGCGCCTGGATATCCGCTTGGTCGATTTCCACGACGTGGCCGGGGCCGGCATCAAACAGCACATAGAACTCGGCAGCAGGCTTCTTGAACGTCAGGGTTGAATCCTCTCCGAGCTTGCCCGGCACCAGGATGGTCTCGTCGTAGCCGATCACATCCAGGGTCACACCGGGGGCGCCGCTGCCGTCGGAAAAGCCGCCCTTGCACTGGATCTGCTCGCCGGGGATTTCCTTGCATTCGCACATCGGGTTGTGGGCAAAGGCGGTGGTACTGAAAGCGGCGCACAGCAACAGTGCGGCGCGGCTCAGGCGCTTGAAGGTCATGGTTTGACTCCTTGCTTGTTCAGCCAGGCAATGGTGGCAGGCGAGGCCTGGCTCAGCGGGATGGAACCCTGGTGCATGCTGCCGTCCCAACCTTCCATGGTCACCCACACTTCGGCGTCTACCGGTGTGCGTTCCGGCACCGGAAGGGCGGCGCCCATGCGGTACGGCGTACCAAAGAAGATCACCCCGGCGGCGCGCAGGCTGCGCGGCTTGCCGATGCGCAGGTAGGTGGCCTTGACCTGATTGGTGCAGGTGTCACACAGGGCGGCATTGAATAATTTCATCGGTCCGGCAGGGTCTGGCCGTGGGCCTTCATTGCGCAGCTCGGCGAGGGTCAGGCTCCACGGGCCGACTTGCACTTGCCCAGCCACGCGCTCGCCGATACCGGTATCTCCGCGAAACAGCGCGGCATCGGCGAAGTACTTGGGCATGAACCCCAGTGGCACGAGCAACAGCAGGATGTTGATGTGGAAACGCCATTTCAGCCAGAAGGCGCGCAGGGGGGATGGCGGTACAGTCGCGACCTTGCTCATCGCTGGGCCTCCGAGGTTTCAGCCTGCATGGCCGGGATGGGCGCGGGTTGCCGCTGGGTCTTGGCTTCGCGCTTGAGGGCGTTGAGGGTGGCCAGGGCGGTGCGCTTGGTCCAGATCAGCAAGCCGCTCAGCACCATCATGCTCAGCACCAGGCCGAAGAATGCCCAGATCAACTTGATCCACAAGCCGCCAAAGTCACCAGTGTGCAGCGGGCGCATGGATTCGGTGACGAACTCCAGCGCGGTACGGTCGGACAGCAGGTTCGTGACGGCGATTTCACCGTCATAGGGGTTCAGTTGTGCGGTCTGGAACATCAGTGGGTACCAGCCCCGGCCGCCAATCTGCAAATGACTGTAGGCGTTGAACGGCAGGACCAAAAAGGAGGCTTCCAGCCCGGGAATGCGTTGGCTCGCAATCTTGATTGCGTCGTCCAGCGCAATCATCGGCGCGGGTACGCCAGGTGCAGAGGTTGGCACTTTCTCGCGGGCGATCACCGGCACGACCGGCTCGCTGGAGATGGAAATCTGGTTGTCACCCAGGATCGCCTGGATCAGGAACCAGGTGCCGGTGATGGAAATGACCGCGATAAACCAGATCGACCAGATACCGCTGAGGCGGTGGAAGTCCCCCCAGAAAATACGCGCACCATGGCGAAAACGCAGGGTTGGCTTGAAGAAGCCTTTCCAGAAACGCTTGTACACCACCAGGCCGGTAACCAGCGAGGCCAGCAGCGGCAAGCCAAGCAATGACACCAGGTACCAGCCCCAGCTGTAGCCGTTGGTGAACGGCACCAGCCACCAGCCGTGCAGGGCACGGGTGAATTGCTGGAAGTTGAACGACGGGCTGATGCCCTGTATCGCTCCGGTATAGGGGTTGGCGTAGACCTCCACGGAGCGTCCATCCGGGTAGCTGAGGTCGACACTCAGGGCGAAGTGCGATTCATCCGGGCGGCTGATGGATTGCACGATAGCCTGGGGTTCATCGCGATTGATGGCGGCGATCACCTGGCCAAAGCTCAGCGGCTGGGCGTCATCCGACGGCTTGCTCGCACGGATATCCGGGTTGGCCAGCCAGACGATTTCCTGGCTGACCACCGCCAGGGTGCCGGTAACGCAGACGATCAGTACAAAGAACCAGATGGGCAATGCCAGCCAGCTATGCACGAGAAACCAGAGTTTGGAGCGTGACTTCTTCGACATGATTAATGAGGGTCTTGATAGGAGGGGGCAATGGAGGCCCGGAAAAGGCCAGTCGTAGCTTTTGCTGACGCGACGGGCTGTATCTAAATTAAGACGGATGAGAATGAGAAATCCCTAAGGCATATATGAAAGTAAATGTTTCAGGTTCACATTCAGGCGGTATGGAATCGTTGATCGAACACGAAACATGTTTCATGCGATCACCCAGTCGCCATTGATGGGGCAGGGCGGCTGGCTAGGATGGGCGGACCCCGTCGAGCGAGCCCGCAATAAAATGACTGCCAGAACCCTCTACGACAAACACATCGATTCCCATACGGTGTGCGCCCTGGATGACCAAGGCCATGTCCTGCTTTATATAGACCGCCAGGTAATCAACGAATACACCAGCCCCCAGGCGTTCAGCGGCTTGCGCGAGGCCGGGCGCACGGTGTGGCGCCCCGGCACGGCGCTGGCGGTGGTTGACCATGTGAACCCCACCACTCCCACGCGGGTCGCGACCATGCCGGATGCCGGCGCGGCGCGACAGGTGGCCTATCTTGCAGAAAACTGCCGGGATTTCGGCATCGAACTGCTGGATGTCCTCGACAAGCATCAAGGCATCGAACACGTGATCGCGCCGGAGCAGGGGTTTATCCTGCCCGGTATGGTGATTGCCGCCGGTGACAGCCACACCACCACTTACGGTGCCTTGGGCGCATTCGGCTTTGGCATCGGCACCTCGGAAATCGAGCATCTGCTGGCATCCCAGACCCTGGTCTATAAACGCTTGAAGACCTTGCGGGTCAGCGTCGACGGTGAGCTGGCGCCGGGCTTGACCTCCAAAGACGTGATCATGGCGCTGATCGGCCAGATCGGTGCTTCCGGCGCCACCGGCTACGCCATCGAGTTCCGTGGCTCCACCATTGATGCCCTGAGTGTCGAAGCGCGCATGACCATCTGCAATATGGCCGTGGAGGCCGGCGCCCGCGGCGCGTTCATGGCGCCGGATGACAAGGTGTTCACCTACCTCAAGGGCAAGCCTCGCGCACCCCGGGGGGCGCTGTGGGAACAAGCCCTGCGTCAATGGCGCACGCTGCGCAGTGACGAGGGCGCGGTGTTTGACCGCGAAGTCCAACTGGATGCCGCCACCCTGGAACCCATGGTCACCTGGGGCACCAGCCCCGACCAGGCCGCGTCCATTGGCGCCCGCGTGCCCGACCCGCAGCACGTCAGCGATCTGATCCTGCGCCAGGGCATGCGTCGGGCCCTCGATTACATGGGCCTGGAACCCGGCGTGCCGCTGAGCGATATCGCCATCAGCCATGCATTTATCGGTTCCTGCACCAACGCGCGCATCGAAGACCTGCGCGACGCCGCCCGCGTGGTGCGCGGTAAACAGGTGGCCGATCATGTACGCGCGATGATCGTACCGGGCTCCACGCAAGTCAGGGACCAGGCCGAAGCCGAAGGGCTGGCCGCGATCTTTATCGCCGCTGGTTTCGAATGGCGTCAGTCGGGCTGCTCGATGTGCCTGGCGATGAACGACGACGTATTGGCCCCCGGCGACCGCTGTGCCTCCAGCACCAACCGCAATTTCGAAGGCCGCCAGGGCGCGGGTGCCCGCACTCACTTGATGAGCCCGGCGATGGTCGCCGCTGCCGCCATCACCGGCCGGCTCACCGATATCCGTGACCTTGGAGAGCGCCCATGAGCCTGCAACCCTTCACCCTGGTCACTGGCAAAGCCGCACCGATGCTGGCGGCCAATATCGATACCGATGTGATCATGCCCAAGCAGTTTCTCAAGGGCATCGACCGCGATGGCCTGGACCGTGGACTGTTTTTTGACCTGCGTTTTTTGCCGTCCGGTGCACCAAATCTCGAGTTCGTGCTCAATCAACCGGCCTGGCAAGGCGCGAACTTTATGGTAGTGGGGCCGAACTTCGGCTGTGGCTCCAGCCGCGAGCATGCGGTGTGGGGCCTGAAGCAAATGGGCATTCGCGCCTTGATCGGCAGCAGCTTCGCCGGAATTTTTCATGACAACTGCCAGCGCAACGGGCTGTTATTGATCACTCTGGAACAGGCGGTGTTGCACCGGCTTGCGCAAACCATCAGTCAAGCAGACCAGGCGCAGATCAGTATTGACCTTGAGGCCCAGCAGATTCGTCTAGCGGATGGCCAGTTGATCCCGTTCCAGATCGACACCTTGCGCAAAACGGCACTGTTATTCGGCCTGGATGCAATTGGCAGCACCTTGCAGCGCAGCGAGCAGATCGAGGCATTTGAGCGCCAGCACCTGACGACGAAGCCCTGGCTCGGTTGACACCGGGTGCGTCGTCGACTTAAGTGGGACCGACATGGGCGTCGGCTCACTCAAGGAAAGTTCGTAACATGGATGTGCTGAACGTTGATCCTCAATCGACCCTGTCGACCCGCAACGCACGCCTGATCATCTTTGCCCGCGGCGTGTCGGATTTCGGGGCGTTCCTCAACATGGTGGCATTGTCCACTTATGTGTATTGGCTCAGTCAGAGCGTGGTGTTTGTCAGCATCTTCCTCGCCTGCCGGGTCACCGGCGGCATTGTTGCCAGCCTGTTTGGCATTCCGTTTTTTCGTCGGTTTGCCGGGCGCGGCACATTGGCGGGGCTGGATTTGGCGCGGGCATTATTGCTGACGCCGCTGCTGGTGTTGTTACCGGCCCATCAACTCACGCTGTTGCCCTTTATCGCCTTTGGCCTCGGCCTGTGTAATTCGCTGTTCGCCATTGGCCTCAACAGTCAATTGCCCACCTGGGTCGCCCTTGAACAGCGGGTAAATACCAACGCATGGATCACCTCGGCGGCTGCCACCGGCGCGGTCTTTGGCAGTTTGCTCGCAGGCTTGCTGATCGCTACAGGTGGATTTGAAGCGGTGTTTGCCGTCAATATCGGCACCTATGTGATTGCTGCTTGCCTGGTCTTGCCCCTGCGTGCCTTGTATAGCGTGGCCGTTGCGGCCCATCGCGGGCTCGCCGCCGAATGGCAGGCGCTGACCAAGGGGCTGCGTGGCGCGCCGGTGCTGACCGTCATGTTGCTGATCAGCATGCTCGATACCCTTGGCAGCGCAGCACATAACGTCGGCTGGCCCGTGCTGTCGCAGTATATTTCCCCGGACACGGCCAAGACGGTCATGGGCTATCTGCTGGCCGTGTGGGCCTGTGGCAAGTTTATTGGCGCGCGCATCGCCAGCGCGGTGTTGAAAGGCTGTGGAACCCAAGGCATGGAGCGTTTGTTCATGCTCGGTGTAGCGTTGATGTCCAGTGGCTTTATCCTGACTTTCCAACAGACCGAACTGTGGCTGGCATTGTTACTGGTGGTGTGGGCGGGGCTGGGCGACGGATTGTCCGAGGTGGCATTGATCTCCCGCGCGCAAAGCGAGCCCGATAGATTGCGCTTGCCGCTGTTCAGCCTCTTGACCCTGATCCAGATGGCGGGCTTTGGCGTGGGCATGCTGGTGGTCGGGCCGTTCTATATGACGTGGACGCCGGCCCAGGTGATCGTGTTGTTTCATGGGTTGCCATTGACCGCGTTGGTGGTCATGACGATATGGCTGGGCTGCGCTGCCTACCGGAGTGTCAGATCGACAAACCCTTGAAGTGCTCCTGTAGAAACTCCACACAAGCCCTCAGTTTGCCGGAGTAGGCCAGGCGTGTCGGGTACACCGCCCACACGTTGGCGCTTTGGGTGTAGTCGTGCAGCACCTGCACCAGCTGGCCTTGCTCCAGCAGCGGCTTCACGTCCCACATCGAGCGCAGCAGTACACCGCGCCCGTCCAGTGCCCACTGCAACACGATCTCGCCGTTGTTGGATGACAGCGGCCCGCGAACGCGCACGCTGTGCGCTGTGCCATCGCGCTCCAGGTTCCAGATGCCGAAGGCATTATCGCGCTCCTTGATCACCAGGCAGTCATGGTGCTCCAAGTCGCTCAATTGCCGCGGCGTGCCCCGGCGTTGCAAGTAGGACGGTGCGGCGCACAGCACTCGACGATTGCTCACCAGGCGCCGTCCGATGTGCTGGCCGGGGATGTCATCGCCCACCCGAATCTCCAGGTCGAAGCCTTCGCTGACGATATCCACCACGCGGTCGAACAAGTCCAGGCGGATGTCCAGTCCTGGGTATCTTTCTGCCAGCAATGACAGGGCCGGGGCCACATGGTTGCGACCGAAGCCGAAGCTGCTGCACAAGTGCAGGTGTCCACGGGGGCTGTCATGGGCGTCGGACAGTTCATCCGAGAGTTGCTGAAAGTCTTCGAGGATGCGCACAGCCCAACGCTGCACCCGTTCGCCGTCTTCGGTCAGGGCGATGCGTCGGCTGGTGCGGTGCAGCAGGCGCGTGGCCAGTGTGGTTTCGAGGATCTGGATACGCTTGCTGACATAGGCTGGGGACAAGCCCAGTTCGTCGGCGGCTGCGGCAAAGCCGGCTTTGCGGATAACGGTGAGGAATACCCGCAGGTCTTCGGGCAGGGGCACGGTGGCTTTTTTGTTCGTCATCGCAGGCAGGTGTGGGAGGGTGAGTCGCCAGGATAGCATCGGTTGGGGAGGCCGCTGTGCTCGGGTAGCGGCCACGACGGGAGTCCACAGCTTATTTGGCTGCGAGAAGGAAGGGCAGGGCTTCAACCAGCAATAACTCCGGGGCCTCTTCTGCTATGTAGTGCCCGGCCGGCAACGCCTTGCCACGTACGTTGGTGGCGACTTTCTGCCATTCTCCGAGTGGGTCGAAACAGCGGCCGACGGTGCCGTCGGCGCCCCATATCACTAATAGAGGCAGATTCAAATGATGGCCGGCGTCGATGTCAGCCTGGTCATGTTCCAGGTCGATGCTCGCGGCGGCGCGATAGTCCTCGCAGATACCGGTGGCGGTGCCGGGCAATGTCAGGCAGCGCAGGTACTCGGCGAAGGCTTCGTCGGTGAATGGCTTAAGCCCGGCGCTGCGGCTGCCCATGACGCTGCGCAGGTACAACTCGGGGTTGGCTTCGATCAGGGCTTCCGGCAACGGCGCCGGACGGATCAGGAAGAACCAGTGCCAGTAGGCGCGGGCGAAGGCTTCATCGGTCTGGGCGTACATCGCCAGGGTTGGCGCGATATCCAGCAGCACAATGCGTTTTACAACCTTGGGTTGATCCAGGGCCAGGCGATGGGCGACGCGGGCGCCACGGTCGTGGGCCAGCACCGAGAACGTGTCGAAGCCCAGGGCCTGCATCAGTTCGACACCGTCCCGGGCCATTTGCCGTTTCGAATAATGGGTGTGGTGTTCGTTGGCCGCAGGTTTGCTGCTGTCGCCATAGCCGCGCAGGTCGGCAGCCACCACGCTGAAGTGTTCGGCCAATTGCTCGGCGACTTTATGCCAGATGACATGGGTTTGCGGGTGCCCGTGGAGCAGAAGCAGGCCGGGGCCTGTACCGCCTCTGCGGTAGTTTATGTCTACGCCATTGACGTGGCACTGGTCTTTCTCGAAGCCGGCAAACATGGAATGACTCCTTGTGATGATGACCTGCATCCTGGAATCACACGGCGGTTGGGGCAAGGGGAAAAGTGTGGGGGGGATGTTCATGAAGTGTGTAGAAGCCCGGCCCTTCAAACAGAGGAGATCCAATGTGGGAGGGGGCTCCCTCCCACCTCGAATGCACTACGGTTTGAACATCTCCATGGCACGCTGGCGGATCTGCTCCTCGGTCAGGTCTTCTTTATGTGTAGCCAGGAACCACAGGTGCCCGAACGGATCTTTCACACTCGCGGAGCGGTCGCCATAGAACTGGTCCTGTGGGGCAGACACTTCGATGGCGCCTGCCTCAATGGCCTGTTTGAACTGTGCATCCACATCGTTGACATACAGGTGCAAACCGACACTGGGGTGTGTATCCGGGTTGCGCAGGGCCGTTTCATCGCAGGGGGTGCCCAGCATGATCATCGCTTCGCCAATACGCAGCTCCGCGTGGCCGACCCTGCCGTCGGGCATGTCCAGGCGCATGGACACGGTGGCGTCGAAGGCCTTCTGATAGAACTCGATCGCCTTTGCGGCCTCGTTGATCCCCAGATAGGGGGTAATGCCGTGATAACCGTCGGGAATAGGTTTAACGCTCATAACGTTCTCCTTTATTGTGGTTATGGAGTGACAGCCTTTTCACTATAGGTCACGCCGCACCACCCCACCATTGATTGGGCCTACAGGTCGGAATCAAGGGTGGGCTCCAACAGCTGGGCACCGGGGCCGCGCTCACCCAGCTGGTCATCCTGGTTGCGCAGCGGGCACGCCTGCATCGACAGACATCCACAACCGATGCAGCCATTGAGCTTGTCCCGCAGCAGCATCAGCTTGTTGATGCGCTCATCCAGGTCTTCACGCCACAACGCCGACAGACGTTCCCAGTCGCGAGCGTTAGGTGTGCGCCCATCGGGCAGCGTCTGCAATGCTTCGCCAATGGTCGCCAGTGGAATGCCCAAGCGCTGGGCGATCTTGATCACCACCACCCGCCGGAGTACGTCCCGTGGATAACGCCGTTGGTTACCGGCATTGCGATTACTCTTGATCAGCCCCTTGGCTTCGTAGAAATGCAGGGCAGTGACCGCCACCCCGCTGCGGGCCGCCAACTGACCGACGCTGAGTTCCTTGTTGAGCATGCAAAACTCCCAAGCAGTGCTTGACCTCGACTTAACTAGAGGTTTTACCCTGCGTGGCATCGAATCGCAAGATTCTGCCTACAAAGAAAGGGGTGTGTTCATGCAGGTATCAGAGAAAAATCGCAGCTTCACCCAATTGATCGAATTTCACATCGAACCCCGTCAGCAATCCGCCCTGGTGGCAGCCTTGACCACCCAGAGCGAGCGCCTGGCCGAAGGCCATGGCGGCTTTTTGAGCGCCAGCGTACAGGTCAGCGATGATGGTCGGCGGGTGCTCAATTACCTGCAATGGCAATCCCGCGAGGCCGGTGAGGCGGCCTTCAAGTGCTTTGAGCAGGGCGATGCGGATTTCTGGACGCTGATCCGTGCTCACCAGGCC
Organism: Pseudomonas sp. Root569; assembly: GCF_001427465.1. NCBI lineage: Bacteria > Pseudomonadati > Pseudomonadota > Gammaproteobacteria > Pseudomonadales > Pseudomonadaceae > Pseudomonas > Pseudomonas sp. Root569. The sequence continues at coordinate 103,792 of NZ_LMGQ01000008.1, forward strand.
ACGGCCGTGACCTTTGGTTCGTTCCAGGTGCTGCGCAGTTTTGAGCGCAGCCAGGATGACGCGTTGCACTGCAGGCTAAATGGATAGATGCAGCATTCGCTCGCCTTGCAGGTTTTCCCCTGGCCGACGCTTGTTCACCGCCAACTCGCCGATCTTGATCAGGCGCGTGCGCGTCACATTGCGGCTCAAGCCCAGCAGGTTGGCGGTGTGCACCTGGTTGTAATGGCTGAAGCGGTAAGCGGCGCGTAATAATGCGTCCTCGACCTTTTCGTGCAGGGCGCCGGCCTGCTCCTCGAAGAGCTTTTGAAACGCCCGTGCCAGCAGGGCTTCTGCGCTGTTATCGAGGCCATGCCGGCTGTCGTCCTGGCGCTCGATACGCAGGTTCGACAGGCGCAGGTCGTCGCGCTCGATCACACCGTTGCGGCAGGTCAGCAGGGTGTGGTGAATCACGTTTTCCAGCTCGCGAATATTGCCCGGCCAGCTGTAGCTACGGAGCTTGTGCTCGGCTTCGCGGCTGATGGTGACCAGGCCGTAGCCCAGGCGCCGGCTATAGGTTTCGATAAAGTGCCGGGTCAACGGCAGGATATCGCCGGGGCGCTCGCGCAGTGGGCTGAGCTCCAGGCTGACCACGTCGAGGCGGTAGTAGAGGTCTTCGCGGAAGTGCCCGGCGTTGATGGCCTTTTCCAGTTGCACGTTGGTGGCGGCCAGGACCCGCACATCGATTGGAATACTCTTGCGCGAACCCAGGCGCACCACTTCACGCTCCTGCAACACCCGCAGCAACTTGACCTGGATAGCCATCGGCAAGTCACCGATTTCATCGAGAAACAAAGTGCCGCCGTCCGCTTCTTCGAACCAGCCTGCCTTGGCGCAGAGGGCTCCGGTAAACGCGCCTTTCTCGTGGCCGAACAGCTCGGCCTCCACCAGGGATTCAGAGAAGGCTCCGCAGTTCACCGCCACGAACTGCCGGTTGCGCCGTGCGCTGAGGTTGTGGATATGCCGCGCCACCAGCTCCTTGCCGGTGCCGGTCTCGCCGATGATCAGTACGCTGGCTTCGCTCGGCGCCACTTGCCGGATATGCTCGAGCAACGCCTGGGATTTCGGGTCTTCGAAAACCTGGGCCGTGGCACGGATCGACGTCGCGAGGGCGGGCGAGGGCGGGAGGGTCAAAAGCTGCATGGGCACCTCTGTTTGAAATGGAGCGTCGGAATCGGCATGGACTGGTTCATGGGGTAGGTATAGAAGAATACGGTTATTCCGTAAACGTGCGTATTTCTATATTTATAGGTCTTAAGTGAATAAGCAGAAGATGCTATCTGGTATGCCGTGACGGTTGATAGCGACTATCACGGACGGTGATTTTTCACCGCGAAGGGGCGGGAGTAGCCTGTGTTCATTGACTTGAAACCACCTTCGCAGGGCCTCCGCCATGAACCGTTTGCTCGCTGTTTCTTTTTTACTTGTCACCTCTGTCCTTGCCGGTTGTGCGACTCAGCCGTCACCGGAGCTACGGCCTTATACCGCGGAAGAAACCAGGCAATTGGCCCTGGAGGCCCTGGGCCGCCGTGGTTTGTCGTTTGACGACTATCAACGCCAGCGCGCCGCGTTGCTTGGCCAGCCACAACAACCCTTCGGCTTTGATCACCAGGGTGAAATGAACGCCGAGCGCAGCGTCGTCCTGCATGGTCGTCCCAGTTGAGCCCGCTTCCTGCGGCAAAAAGCCCGAGGCGTCCCATAAGGAACCTCGGGCTTTTTGTTTGCCATGGGGCTACCTCAGCCTGTTAAGCTGAATTTCAGGAGCGTTCCTACGCACATTTAAACAAAGTGGTCCTTCTTTAATGGCACTCGATCGGTTAAACCTGACGACCTCTGTTCTGGTCGATGCCGCCTGAGACGCTGCTCTCGGGAATACGCTCTGCGAGTTTTTAACGTCATGAATAAACGTCCGTTGTATTTCGACTACGCCGCCACTACTCCGGTGGATGAGCGGGTTATCCAGGTGATGGTCGAGTGTCTGGGCTTCAATGCCAACTTCGGTAACCCTGCGTCCAGTTCCCATGCGTTTGGTCAGGCGGCTCGGCATACGGTTGAACAGGCGCGTCGCCAGGTCGCCGAATTGGTCGGCGCCCAGCCTGAGCAGATCGTCTGGACCTCCGGTGCTACAGAATCCAACAACCTGGCGCTCAAGGGCGTGGCCCAGGCCCGTGGTGTGGCGGGTGGGCATATCATCACCAGCCAGATTGAGCACAAGGCCACACTGGATACCGCGCGGCAATTGCAGGACGCCGGCGTGGCGGTGACTTACCTGGTGCCGGATGCCCACGGCTTGATCAGCGTCGACGCCGTCAGCGAAGCCCTGCGCGAGGACACCTTCCTGGTCTCGCTGATGCTGGTCAATAACGAGCTGGGCACCCTGAACGACATCCCGGCCATCGGCGCCCGCGTGCGTGAGCATGGCGCGTTGTTCCATGTGGATGCGGCGCAGGGGGCGGGTAAGGTGGCCATTGATCTGGCCCAGTGGCCGGTGGACTTGATGTCGTTCTCTGCGCACAAACTGTACGGGCCCAAGGGTATCGGCGCGTTGTACGTCGGGCCTCGGGCACAGCAGAAGGTACTGGCGCAGATTCATGGCGGTGGTCACGAAGGGGGCTTGCGTTCCGGCACCCTGGCGACCCATCAGATTGCGGGTATGGGCACAGCATTCGCCTTGGCGGCGGCGTCCTTCGCTGATGAGAAGGCCACGATTGTTGCGCTGCGCCAGCGCCTGCTGGATCAACTGGCGTCAGTCGCCGGCCTGCGTCTCAATGGCAGCCCCACCCAGCGTATTCCACATACCCTCAGCCTGACGTTCAGCGAAGGCGAATTCAATTCCGCCGCACTGAGCGCGGGCATTGCCTTTTCCGCGACTTCTGCGTGCAATTCGGCAAGCAATGCGCCGTCCCATGTGCTCCTGGCCTTGGGGCATGATGCTCGCAGCGCCGGACGCACTATCCGCTTGAGCCTGGGCCGGTTTACCACCGAACAGGATATCGACGAAGCGGCCCGGCTGATCAAGGCCTCACTGGCCAGCGCGCCGGCGTTCTGGGCGGTCTGATTTATCATTTGCAGTACATAACAATTATTAGTGGTTAGCAGGAGACACAATGAGTACGCAGCCTTTGACCCATGGAACGGTTCCCCAGCGCCTGGCGCATACCCGTGAACTGATGCGTCGCGAGGGCATCCATGCCCTGCTGGTGCCATCGGCCGACCCGCACTTGTCCGAGTACTTGCCGGGTTACTGGCAAGGGCGCCAGTGGTTGTCAGGGTTTCATGGTTCGGTGGGGACACTGATCGTCACGGCGGATTTTGCCGGGGTCTGGGCTGATAGCCGCTACTGGGAACAGGCGACCAAGGAACTCAAGGGCAGCGGCATCGAGCTGGTCAAACTGCAACCGGGCCAACCTGGGCCGCTGGAGTGGCTGGCCGAGCAAACCCCAGAAGGCGGCGTGGTGGCCGTGGATGGTGCGGTCATGGCCGTGGCCTCGGCACGTACGCTGGGTAGCAAGCTGGCCGAGCGCGGTGCCCGTTTGCGTACCGATATCGACCTGCTCAACGAGGTCTGGCAAGACCGCCCGGCGCTGCCGAACCAGCCGATCTACCAGCATCTGCCGCCCCAAGCCACCGTCAGCCGTGGCGAGAAACTTGCCGCATTGCGCGCCAGCTTGAAAGACAAGGGCGCCGACTGGCATTTCATCGCGACGCTGGATGACATCGCCTGGTTATTTAACCTGCGCGGCGGTGATGTGTCGTTCAATCCGGTGTTCGTGTCCTTTGCGTTGATCAATCAACAGCAGGCCACCTTGTTTGTGGCGCTGGGCAAGGTCGATGCCGAACTGAGGGCCGTGCTTGAGCAGGATGGCGTGACCTTGCGCGACTACAGCGATGTGGCCGATGCGCTGCGTGCCGTGCCGTCGGGTGCAAGCTTGCAGGTGGACCCCGCACGCGTGACGGCTGGCTTGCTGGAAAACCTCGACACTGGCGTCAAGCTGGTGGAAGGTCTGAACCCGACCACGCTTGCCAAATCCCGCAAGAGCCTGGCGGACGCGGAACATATCCGCCAGGCGATGGAGCAGGATGGCGCGGCATTGTGCGAATTTTTCGCCTGGCTCGACAGTGCTTTGGGCCGTGAGCGCATCACTGAACTGACTATCGACGAACACCTGACCGCTGCGCGTACCCGTCGCCCCGGTTATGTGTCGCTTAGCTTCAACACCATTGCCGCGTTCAACGCCAATGGCGCGATGCCGCACTACCACGCCACCGAAGAAGAGCACGCGCTGATCGAAGGGGATGGCTTGCTGTTGATCGACTCGGGTGGCCAATACCTGGGCGGGACCACCGACATCACCCGCATGGTGCCCATCGGTACGCCGAGTGAAGAGCAGAAACGCGATTGCACACGGGTGCTCAAGGGAGTGATTGCCCTGTCCCGTGCGCACTTCCCCAAAGGCATCCTGTCACCGTTGCTGGACGCCATTGCCCGTGCGCCGATCTGGGCCGAAGGGGTGGACTACGGCCATGGTACAGGCCATGGCGTAGGTTATTTCCTCAATGTGCATGAGGGGCCGCAGGTCATTGCCTACCAGGCTGCTGCTGCGCCACAAACGGCGATGCAGCCGGGGATGATTACTTCGATTGAACCAGGTACTTATCGTCCCGGTCGTTGGGGCGTACGCATTGAAAACCTGGTACTTAACCGTGAAGCGGGCAAGACCGAGTTTGGCGAATTCCTCAAGTTCGAAACCCTGACCTTGTGCCCGATTGATACCCGTTGCCTGGAGCCGTCGTTGCTGACGGCGGATGAGCGCGAGTGGTTCAACGCGTACCACGCCGAAGTGCGTGAGCGCTTGAGCCCGTTGCTCAGTGGTGCGGCGCTCGAGTGGCTGCAGGTGCGCACCGCGGCCATTTGATTTGTTGCAGCCGGCCCGCGCCGGCTGCAAGCTAAATCTAGCTGAGGGCTTCGCGCACAAAGTCCAGACGGTCCTGGCCAAAGAACAGCTGATCGCCCACAAAAAAGCTGGGGGCACCGAACACGCCGCGTTTAACGGCTTGTTCGGTGTTGTCCTTGAGGGTGTTCTTGACGGCTTCGTCATTGGACAGGGCCAGTACTTGCTCTGGATCGAACCCATGATCGCTGAGGACGCTGGCCACGACCTCGGGATCGCCCAGGTGACGGCCTTCTACCCAGAGCGCACGGAACAGGCAATCGATAAAGTCGAGGAAGCGCTCAGGCTGGTGGATTTGCATGCCGGTGATTGCGCGCATCAGTACCAGGGTATTGATGGGGAAGTGCGGGTTAAATCTGAGCGGTACATTGTAGCGTTTGGCGTAACGCGCCAAGTCATCCAGCATGTAGCGCCCCTTGGCCGGTACCATGATCGGTGAGGCATTGCCAGTGGCCTTGAATACGCCGCCCAACAGCATCGGCTGATACACCAGCTGTGCGCTGGTTTCGGCGCAGAGAGCCGGCATCTGGGTGTAGGCCAGGTAAGTGGCGGGGCTGCCCAGATCGAAGAAAAACTCCAGGATTTTACTCATGGTCGATACTCGCTGCTTATTGTTATAGGGGCGTGTTACCAGGGTTCGCTCCAGGGCCGCAGATCCAGTTCGAACGTCCATGCGTCCCGTGGCTGGCTATGCAGGTACCAGTAGTTGTCGGCAATGTGGTCTGGGTTGAGGATGCCGTCCTGGTCCTTGAGGGCATATTTTTGCGGGAAGTTCTCGCGAATGAAGTCGGTATCGATGGCCCCGTCGATCACCACATGGGCGACGTGGATGCCCAGCGGGCCTAATTCCCGCGCCATGCTCTGGGCGAGGGCGCGGATACCGTGCTTTGCACCGGCGAACGCGGCGAACCCTGCGGCTCCGCGCAAGCCCGCAGTCGCGCCGGTGAACAGGAGGGTGCCGCGGTTACGGGTGACCATGCGCTTGGCAACTTCACGTGCGTTCAAGAAACCGGAAAAACACGCCATTTCCCAGATCTTGAAATATTTGCGTGCGGTTTCTTCCAGAATGCTGCAAGGCACGTTGGCGCCGATGTTGAAGACAAACGCTTCAATAGGCCCCAGTTCGGTCTCGATTTTCTCGACCAGTGCGATAACGTCTTCTTCTTTACGTGCGTCACAGGCAAAACCGTGGGCTTCACCGCCTGCCGATTGGATGCTGTCTACCAGGGGTTGCAGTCTGTCGGCGCTGCGACGGGTAACGCAGGCAATGTAGCCTTCGCGGGCAAAGCGCTTGGCGATGGCACCACCGGTTGCGTCACCTGCACCGACTACCAATACGATTTTCTTGTTGTGCGTCATGGGAACTCCATTGGCTCGATGATCGAGCAGGAGTTTAGCCGCCGTGTCGCAAAAGGCATTTGGAATGTGGTGGGAATTTGAGACGAGCAGCCAAGAGAGGCTGCTCGGCAGCTATTTACAAATGACGATCATACTGCGGCTGGTATAGCCGGCAGGATTGAGGCCGAACGGATAGTCCCCAGGCTCCTCGGAGTTGTCGCCGGACTTGGCAATCACCCGATAACCCTTGGCACCGCATGAATTGGCTGCACTGGTGTAGCACTGGTCCCAGGAGGAGGACAGGCCAGAACAGTTGATGTGCAGCCCTTTTTTGCCCCGTTTCACTTCTGTTTTGGTGGTTGCAGCACAGCCAACGATGCCCACAACCAACAACAGTATCAAAATTCGTTTCATTCCCATCCTTAATAGCCGCTCTGCAGAAGAACAGAGCCGCTTACTCGCTCTCGAGCGTAGCGTTCATGCTGTCCGTGTCGAAATTCTCCATGAATGACATTCGGTTACGGCTTAAACATGGCCTAAATGAGCGGCAAATACCAGAGCTTGTGTTAAAGAGGTCAGTCGGCGGGCACCAGCGGTTTTGATTCGTTGCGCATCGTCAAAGTGGCGCCCACGGAAGCCAGGATAATGCAGGTAATCGCCAGCCACTGGGCGAGGGATAGGTGCTCATTCAGGAAGAACAGGCCGGAGAGGGCGCCGAACGCCGGTTCAATACTCATCAGCGTACCGAACGTGCGTGCGGGGAGACGAGTCAGTGCGACCATCTCCAACGTATAGGGCAAGGCCGTCGACAGAATCGCAACGCCAATGGCGATAGGGATCAGGGCGGGCGTCAGCAATGCGGTGCCGGCATGCACGATGCCGATCGGCGCAACGAACAGGGCTGCAATCATTACGCCGAGGGCGGCGGTCTGGACACCGTTGTCATTCCCCGCCTTTTGGCCAAACAGGATATAGAGCGCCCAGCATACCCCTGCGCCCAGCGCGTAAGCTGCTCCAACCCAATCGATACCGCTGCTGGCCTCGCTCATTGGGATCAGCAGGAGCAGGCCGATAATTGCTAGCGCAATCCAGAGGAAGTCGACTGCTCGCCGCGACGCGTAGATAGCGACGGCGAGCGGGCCTGTGAATTCCAGTGCTACAGCAATTCCCAAGGGCACGGTGCGCAGGGACATATAGAAGAGGAAGTTCATGCCACCCAGCGCCATCCCGTAGATGATCACTGTGCGCAGGGACTTTGCCGTCAGCTTGGCGCGCCATGGGCGTAATAGAAGCAGCATGATCACACTGGCGAAGATCAAGCGCAGAGTAGTTGTGCCTTGCGCGCCGACAATAGGAAACATGCTCTTGGCCAGTGAGGCACCGGATTGGATGGAGGCCATAGCGATCAACAGCAGGCCGACGGGAAACAGTGCGCAGGCCAGGCCGCGGGGAGGGGAGGTCATTGGAGGTGTTCTTCCGAAGTCATAGTCGATGAGCAGATGTCGCTATGATGCTTAACTGTTGAGTAATGAGCAATATATTGCTCAATTTGCCGTTTAAGTCTTTCTATATAGAAGGATCATGGAGTTTGCAGCCGTATTGATAGAAAACCTGAATTAAGCCTTGACGGCAGATTCTGGAAGCCTATAATTCGCCCCACTTCCAGCGCAGTCGAAACGGAAAACTCCTTGGTAAACAATGAGTTATGAAGTTTTCGGCAGCAAGTTGCTTCAGTTCATCGAAGCCAAAAGGAAGTTGAAAAA
>NZ_LMGQ01000009.1:0-164545 GCF_001427465.1 Pseudomonas sp. Root569
TGTGGGGTGTGGGGTTTCCCCATGTGAGAGTAGGTCATCGTCAAGATTAAATTCCGAAACCCCAATTGCGAAAGCAGTTGGGGTTTTGTTTTGGGCGCTCGGAAAATCTATAAATATCACTTATGCCTTGAGTGCTAACGAACGGGCTTTCTATGCAATGACCCTACGCATGGCTATCATGCGTGCCTCATTGTGAGGCGATACCTGCATGCTGACGTTGTTGAAACTTCTGAAAGATGGTCGATTCCATTCTGGAGAGGCGCTTGGCGCTGCCCTGGGGATTAGTCGAAGTGCTGTGTGGAAGCAGCTCCAGCATCTTGAAGCCGAGATGAATCTGCCTATTCATAGAGTCCGTGGCCGTGGGTATCAATTGGCTGCGCCGCTGGTGTTTTTGAATGCAGAGGACATTTCTCTGGAGGCGGCTTCTTCGGCCTGGCCGGTTCACATTTACGATTCCGTTGATTCCACCAATGCCGAGGCTTTGCGTCTTGTGGAGTCGGGCTGCGTGCCACCCTTTGTTGTCTTGGCAGAACAACAAACGGCTGGAAGGGGGCGGCGTGGCCGAAAATGGGTCAGTCCATATGCGCAAAATCTTTATTACAGTCTCGTGTTGCGCATCGACGGCGGCCTGCGACAGTTGGAGGGGTTGAGCCTCGTAGTGGGTTTGGCTGTCATGCAGGCTTTGCGCGAGTCGGGGGTCCAGGGCGCTGCTTTGAAGTGGCCAAACGACGTCTTGGTTGGGAACAAGAAAATTTCTGGCATCTTGCTTGAGTTAGTCGGGGATCCTGGAGACATCTGTCACGTTGTGCTTGGCATAGGTATCAATGTGAATATGCAGAAGGCTGTTGAGGTCGATCAACAGTGGACGTCGATGCAGCTTGAGACTGGAACCTCTATTGACCGCAACCACCTGGTGGCGCGCCTGGGAGGACAGCTGCAAATCTATCTTGATCGCCATAAGGCTACTGGTTTTGCGGGATTGCAAGAAGAGTGGGAGCAGCATCACTTGTGGCAGGCCAGGCCTGTATCTCTCATTGCCGGCACCAACCGGATTGAGGGGGTGGTACTGGGTGTGGATCGTCAGGGCGCCTTGCGTTTGAATGTCGATGGGGTTGAGAAAATCTATAGCGGCGGTGAGCTAAGCCTGAGGTTGCGTGATGATTCTTGAGCTCGACTGTGGAAACAGCTTCATTAAATGGCGTGTACTTGAGTCGAGTGAGGCAAGCGCTTGCGCGGAAGGCATAGCAGGTTCGGATGCATCATTGATTGACAGCTTGGTGGCTCTTCCCGATCTTCTGCTTACGCGCTGCCGATTAGTCAGTGTTCGTGCACTTGAAGAAACCGACAAGCTGGTAGCTGCTTTGGTGGATACATTTGGCGTTACCGTTTCATGTGCCGGCCCTGAGCGGGAAATGGCTGGTGTGCGCAACGGCTACGAAGATTTCGAGCGTCTCGGGCTTGATCGTTGGTTGGCGATGCTCGGGGCGTTCAAATTGGCGTCAGGTGCATGCCTGGTGCTTGATTTTGGCACCGCGGCGACCGCCGATTTTATCAGTTCAGATGGTGAGCACCTGGGAGGGTTTATTTGCCCAGGCATGCCCCTCATGCGCAATCAGCTGCGTACCCATACGCGCAAGATACGTTATGGCGACGCGGCGGCTGAGAGGGCTCTGGAGCGCCTCTCTCCGGGGCGGACCACCGTGGAGGCCGTCGAGCGAGGCTGTACGCTCATGCTTAGAGGGTTTGTGCTGACCCAGCTTGAGCTGGCGCGAAGCTACTGGGGTGACGATTTCACCGTCTTCCTGACTGGAGGGGATGCTGAGTTGGTCTCGGATGCTGCGCCCCAGGCTCAGCTGGTTCCGGACCTTGTATTTGTTGGTCTGGCGATGGCATGCCCTTTGTCTTGAGGTGATTATGCGTTGGCTGTTTTTGCTTTTACTTGTCCTCAATGCTTTCTATTACGTCTGGCATCAGCAAGAGGCTCCGTTGCGTGCCAAGGATGTTACGCCTTTGAGTCTTTATCGTGGAGCGCAGCAAGACATTCGGCTCTTGAGTGAATCTGTAGATGGGGTGGCTCGGCGTGATCGAATAAAGCCATCTGAAGGGCAAAATACCTGTCTATACATCGGTGGTTTCTCTGATCGGCGCCAAGCCCTATCTGTCGAGCAGCGACTGACGAGCCTGGATATAAAGGTCAAGGTTCAATTGTTGAGTGCGCCTGATGCCTCGGGTTACTGGTTGCGTGTAGCCCCTGAAAGCCGGCGCCTGGCTGATGATCTGCCGTTTGAAAACCTTGCTAAGGAATTCAATGAGTTAAAACATAAAATAATGCTGTGCGAAGGCATTGCAACTCTCGAATAGTTTGCATAGAATGGCGCCCGCTTCGCAGTGAAGACCTTTAAGGGCTACATGGCGAAGCGAAGGTCAACGCAGCTAACCTCATATTTTTAATGAGAAAATGCTTGACAGAAGGCCGGCGTGATGTAGAATGCCGGCTCGCTTAGGAGGGGTTCCCGAGCGGCCAAAGGGATCAGACTGTAAATCTGACGTCTACGACTTCGAAGGTTCGAATCCTTCCCCCTCCACCATTTTAGCGTGAGCTGCAAGCTCCGCGGGTATAGTTTAGTGGTAGAACCTCAGCCTTCCAAGCTGATGATGCGGGTTCGATTCCCGCTACCCGCTCCAAGTTTGCAGATTGTGCACGGTGTTTTGCTCTTGTAGCTCAGTTGGTAGAGCACACCCTTGGTAAGGGTGAGGTCAGCGGTTCAAATCCGCTCAAGAGCTCCATATAACAAGGCAGATATGAAAATATCTGCCTTTGTTTTAACAGCTGCCTCGGCTTGTTTCGTGTTGTGTCTGGCTTTGATTGTCGGATGGTTTCAAGTCTGTTGGGGTTGGTTGTTGTAAAGTCTTTTTCAGGCCTGCATAATGGTCGGCCTGATTTTGTTTTAGGTCAGTAGCTCAATTGGCAGAGCGACGGTCTCCAAAACCGTAGGTTGGGGGTTCGATTCCCTCCTGACCTGCCAGATTCACGTGGTGTGTCTGGCTTTCTTTTCACAGGATCTTCATAGATGACTCCTAAGGCTGAAGCTCAAAGCTCTCGTTTCGATCTGGTCAAGTGGCTCGCTGTAGTCGCCTTGGTGGTCGTAGGCGTTGTTGGCAATCAGTACTATTCTGCTTCGCCGATCCTGTACCGTGTGCTCGCTTTGCTCGCCCTTGCTGCTGTAGCTGCCTTTGTAGGCCTGCAGACTGCCAAAGGCAAGTCTTTCGCGGTCCTGGTAAAGGAAGCTCGCACCGAAATACGTAAAGTCGTTTGGCCGACTCGCCAAGAAACCACGCAGACCACATTGATTGTCGTGGCTGTTGTTCTGGTTATGGCGTTGCTGTTGTGGGGGCTTGATTCCCTGCTCGGCTGGCTTGTTTCCTTGATTGTTGGCTAAGGGTGTCCCGTGGCTAAGCGTTGGTACGTTGTGCATGCTTACTCGGGTTACGAGAAGCATGTTATGCGCTCTTTGCTAGAGCGCGTAAAGCTTGCAGGCATGGAAGATGGCTTCGGCGAGATTCTGGTCCCCACTGAAGAAGTGGTTGAAATGCGCAATGGCCAGAAGCGCAAAAGCGAACGCAAGTTCTTCCCTGGCTACGTGCTGGTTCAGATGGACATGAATGAAGGTACTTGGCACTTGGTCAAGGACACTCCTCGTGTCATGGGTTTCATTGGCGGTACTGCTGATAAGCCTGCTCCGATCACCGACAAAGAGGCGGAAGCAATTCTGCGTCGCGTTGCTGATGGTAGCGACAAGCCCAAGCCGAAGACGTTGTTCGAGCCGGGTGAGGTTGTTCGTGTGACTGATGGCCCATTTGCTGATTTCAATGGCACCGTCGAAGAAGTTAACTACGAAAAGAGCCGGATCCAAGTGGCAGTGCTCATTTTCGGTCGCTCTACTCCGGTAGAGTTGGAGTTCAGCCAGGTCGAGAAGGTCTAGCTGGACAAGCATCCCAACCCCGCAGCCTTAGGCTGTGGGGTTTTGTCGTCACTGGGATAAACGCGCAAGTAACCGGGGAGCCTTTCGAGGCGTTTGAACCCGTAATTGGAGTGCCTCATGGCCAAGAAGATTACCGCTTACATCAAGCTGCAAGTGAAGGCCGCTCAGGCCAACCCAAGTCCACCCGTCGGCCCGGCTCTGGGTCAGCACGGCGTGAACATCATGGAATTCTGCAAGGCCTTCAACGCCCGTACACAGGGTCTTGAACCAGGTCTGCCGACTCCAGTGATCATCACTGTATACAGCGACCGTAGCTTCACCTTCGAAACCAAGTCGACCCCGGCTTCGGTTCTGCTGAAGAAGGCTGCTGGTCTGACTAGCGGTTCCGCTCGTCCTAACACCGTTAAGGTTGGCACCGTGACTCGTGCTCAGCTGGAAGAAATCGCGAAAACCAAAAACGCGGATCTGACTGCAGCTGATATGGATGCAGCCGTGCGTACCATCGCCGGTTCTGCTCGTAGCATGGGCCTTAACGTGGAGGGTGTGTAATGGCTAAGCTGACCAAGCGCCAAAAGGCTATCGCCGGCAAAATCGAAGCAGGCAAGTCCTACAACTTTGTAGACGCTGCTGCCCTGCTGACCGAGCTGTCGACTGTCAAGTTCAGCGAGTCTGTTGACGTTGCTGTAAACCTGGGTGTTGACCCACGTAAATCTGACCAGGTCGTTCGTAGCGCTACTGTGCTGCCACACGGTACTGGCAAGACTGTACGTGTTGCTGTCTTCACCCAAGGCCCAGCCGCTGAAGCTGCTCTGGCCGCTGGCGCTGATCGCGTTGGCATGGATGACCTGGCTGCCGAAATGAAAGGCGGCGACCTGAACTACGACGTAGTTATCGCCTCCCCGGATGCAATGCGCGTTGTAGGCCAGTTGGGTCAGATCCTCGGTCCACGTGGTCTGATGCCTAACCCTAAAGTCGGCACTGTAACCCCAGACGTAGCTACCGCGGTTAAAAACGCCAAGGCTGGTCAGGTTCGTTATCGCACCGACAAAAACGGCATCATTCACACCTCCGTTGGCAAAGTCGGCTTCGATGCCGTCAAGCTGAAGGAAAACGTTGAAGCCCTGATCGCTGATCTGAAGCGTATCAAGCCGGCTTCCTCGAAAGGTATCTACGTCAAGCGCGTTACCCTGAGCACCACTATGGGCCCAGGTCTGGTCATCGACCAAGGCTCGCTGGACGTATAAGACGCAAGTTGGCGCAAGCGATTGCGCCAATTGAAAGATTGGGGTCCCTGCCTGGCGGGGGCTATCCAAGACCGTAGGCGACGCAAGTCTTAAACCAACAAGCCTACGCAGATGGTGCTCCCGGTTCCTTACCGAATCAGACACCAAAACGACATCCGGCTCCGGCCAGATGAAACGGTAACAAGCAGGAGTTAAACCCGTGGCAATTAATCTCGAAGACAAGAAGGCCATCGTCGCTGAAGTCAACGAGGCTGCCAAAGCTGCTCTGTCCGCTGTCGTGGCTGATGCCCGTGGTGTGACAGTAGGCGCTATGACCGGACTCCGTAAAGAGGCTCGTGAAGCTGGCGTATACGTACGTGTTGTACGTAACACCCTGCTCAAGCGCGCTGTTGCTGACACTGAATACAGTGTTCTCAACGACGTGTTCACTGGCCCGACTCTGATTGCGTTCTCCAAGGATCATCCAGGCGCTGCTGCCCGTTTGTTCAAGGAATTCGCCAAGAGTCAGGATAAGTTCGAGATCAAGGCAGCTGCGTTCGAGGGCAAGTTCCTCGCAGCTAACCAAATCGACGTACTGGCAACACTGCCGACCCGCGACGAAGCCATTTCGCAGCTGATGAGCGTGATTCAAGGCGCTACCAGCAAGCTGGCTCGTACTCTGGCTGCAGTTCGCGAGCAAAAAGAAGCTGCCGCAGCCTAAGGCTGAGCAACCTCTCTCGCGTATTTTTGTTTATTTCGATGGCCGCGTAGGCCGTCCCCCAATTCAGGAAATACAGCAATGTCTATCTCCCAAGACGATATCCTCAACGCCGTAGCTGAAATGTCGGTTCTGCAGGTTGTTGAGCTGATCAAAGCTTTCGAAGAAAAATTCGGCGTTTCCGCTGCCGCTGCTTCCGCTGGCCCAGCTGTTGCTGCTGTTGCTGCTGAAGAGCAAACCGAATTCAACGTCATGCTGCTGGAAGCTGGCGAGAAGAAAGTAAACGTGATCAAGGCAGTACGTGAACTGACCGGTCTGGGCTTGAAAGAAGCCAAGGCTGTAGTTGACGGCGCTCCTGCCCAGGTTCTGGAAGCTGTGTCGAAAGACGCTGCTGACAAAGCCAAAGCTACTCTGGAAGAAGCAGGCGCTAAAGTCGAGCTGAAGTAAGCATCGACCTTGCGTCTCCAGCCCAAGCGTTAAGCTGAAGGCTGATGGCTGGTGGCTCTTGCCACCGGCCTTTTTCCGTTCTTGGCTGTCGACTCGGTCGCCGCCATTAACGCGCTGTAGCCACCCGATGCGGTGGTGCAAACCATGGGGTTTGCAAGATTTTCTGGCTGCTCCCGTCGGGAGGGCCAAACAAGCAGGTGACCAAGCTGGGGAACGCTGATGGCTTACTCATATACTGAGAAAAAACGTATCCGCAAGGACTTTAGCAAGTTGCCGGACGTCATGGATGTCCCGTACCTTCTGGCTATCCAGCTGGATTCGTATCGTGAATTCTTGCAGGCGGGAGCGACCAAAGATCAGTTCCGCGACGTGGGCCTGCATGCGGCCTTCAAATCCGTTTTCCCGATCATCAGCTACTCCGGCAATGCTGCGCTGGAGTACGTCGGTTATCGCCTGGGCGAACCGGCATTTGATGTCAAAGAATGCGTGTTGCGTGGCGTTACGTACGCCGTACCTTTGCGGGTAAAAGTCCGCCTGATCATTTTCGACAAAGAATCGTCGAACAAAGCGATCAAGGACATCAAAGAGCAGGAAGTCTACATGGGCGAAATCCCATTGATGACTGAGAACGGTACCTTCGTTATCAACGGTACCGAGCGTGTAATCGTTTCCCAGCTGCACCGTTCCCCGGGCGTGTTCTTCGACCACGACCGCGGCAAGACGCACAGCTCCGGCAAACTCCTGTACTCCGCGCGGATCATTCCGTACCGCGGTTCGTGGTTGGACTTCGAGTTCGATCCGAAAGACTGCGTGTTCGTGCGTATCGACCGTCGTCGCAAGCTGCCGGCCTCGGTACTGCTGCGTGCGCTCGGCTATACCACCGAGCAAGTGCTGGACGCTTTCTACACCACCAACGTATTCAGCCTGAAGGATGAAACCCTCAAGCTGGAGCTCATCGCTTCGCGTCTGCGTGGTGAAATTGCTGTCCTGGACATCCAGGATGAAAAAGGCAAGGTCATCGTTGAGGCTGGCCGTCGTATCACTGCGCGCCACATCAATCAGATCGAAAAAGCCGGTATCAAGGAGCTGGAAGTACCTCTGGACTATGTCCTGGGCCGTACTACCGCCAAGGTCATCGTTCATCCGGCCACAGGCGAAATCCTGGCCGAGTGCAACACCGAGCTGAACACCGAGATCCTGGCTAAAATCGCCAAGGCCCAGGTCGTTCGCATCGAGACCCTGTACACCAACGACATCGACTGCGGTCCGTTCATCTCCGACACACTGAAGATCGACTCCACCAGCAACCAATTGGAAGCGCTGGTCGAGATCTATCGCATGATGCGTCCTGGCGAGCCACCAACCAAAGACGCTGCCGAAACCCTGTTCAACAACCTGTTCTTCAGCCCTGAGCGCTATGACCTGTCTGCGGTCGGCCGGATGAAGTTCAACCGTCGTATCGGTCGTACCGAGATCGAAGGTTCGGGTGTACTGTGCAAGGAAGACATCGTTGCGGTCTTGAAGACCCTGGTCGACATCCGTAACGGCAAAGGCATCGTCGATGACATCGACCACCTGGGTAACCGTCGTGTTCGCTGCGTTGGCGAAATGGCCGAGAACCAGTTCCGCGTTGGCCTGGTACGTGTTGAGCGTGCGGTCAAAGAGCGTCTGTCGATGGCAGAAAGCGAAGGCCTGATGCCGCAAGACCTGATCAACGCCAAGCCAGTGGCTGCGGCGGTGAAAGAGTTCTTCGGTTCCAGCCAGCTCTCGCAGTTCATGGACCAGAACAACCCGCTCTCCGAGATTACCCACAAGCGCCGTGTCTCTGCACTGGGCCCGGGCGGTCTGACCCGTGAGCGGGCAGGTTTCGAAGTCCGTGACGTACACCCTACGCACTACGGTCGTGTTTGCCCGATCGAAACGCCGGAAGGTCCGAACATCGGTCTGATCAACTCCTTGGCCGCTTATGCGCGCACCAACCAGTACGGCTTCCTTGAGAGCCCGTACCGTGTGGTGAAAGAGGGTCTGGTCACCGACGAGATCGTATTCCTGTCTGCTATCGAAGAAGCTGATCATGTGATCGCTCAGGCTTCGGCCACGATGAACGACAAGAAAGTCCTGATCGACGAACTGGTAGCTGTTCGTCACTTGAACGAGTTCACCGTCAAGGCGCCGGAAGACGTCACCTTGATGGACGTTTCGCCGAAGCAGGTAGTTTCGGTTGCAGCGTCGCTGATCCCGTTCCTGG
The DNA here is from genome assembly GCF_001427465.1 of Pseudomonas sp. Root569. Classification (NCBI taxonomy): domain Bacteria; kingdom Pseudomonadati; phylum Pseudomonadota; class Gammaproteobacteria; order Pseudomonadales; family Pseudomonadaceae; genus Pseudomonas; species Pseudomonas sp. Root569. The sequence continues at coordinate 8,620 of NZ_LMGQ01000009.1, forward strand.
AACACGATGACGCCAACCGTGCGTTGATGGGTTCCAACATGCAGCGTCAAGCTGTACCGACCCTGCGTGCCGACAAGCCGCTGGTAGGCACCGGCATGGAGCGTAACGTAGCCCGTGACTCCGGCGTTTGCGTCGTGGCTCGTCGTGGTGGCGTGATCGACTCTGTTGATGCCAGCCGTATCGTGGTTCGTGTTGCCGATGACGAAGTTGAAACCGGTGAAGCTGGTGTCGACATCTACAACCTGACCAAGTACACCCGTTCTAACCAGAACACCTGCATTAACCAGCGTCCGCTGGTGCGCAAGGGTGATCGCGTTCAGCGTAGCGACATCATGGCCGATGGCCCGTCCACCGACATGGGTGAGCTGGCACTGGGTCAGAACATGCGCATCGCGTTCATGGCCTGGAACGGTTACAACTTCGAAGACTCCATCTGTCTGTCGGAGCGCGTTGTTCAAGAAGATCGCTTTACCACGATCCACATTCAGGAACTGACCTGTGTGGCACGTGACACCAAGCTTGGGCCAGAGGAAATCACTGCGGACATCCCTAACGTGGGTGAAGCTGCACTGAACAAGCTGGACGAAGCCGGTATCGTTTATGTAGGTGCTGAAGTTGGTGCAGGCGACATCCTGGTAGGCAAGGTCACTCCGAAAGGCGAGACCCAGCTGACTCCGGAAGAGAAGCTGTTGCGTGCCATCTTTGGTGAAAAAGCCAGCGACGTTAAAGACACTTCCCTGCGTGTACCTACCGGTACCAAGGGCACTGTCATCGACGTACAGGTCTTCACCCGTGACGGCGTTGAGCGTGATGCTCGTGCACTGTCCATCGAGAAGACCCAGCTCGACGAGATCCGCAAGGACCTGAACGAAGAGTTCCGTATCGTTGAAGGCGCGACCTTCGAGCGTCTGCGTTCCGCTCTGGTAGGCCACAAGGCTGAAGGCGGCGCAGGTCTGAAGAAAGGTCAGGACATCACCGACGAAATCCTCGACGGTCTTGAGCATGGCCAGTGGTTCAAACTGCGCATGGCTGAAGATGCTCTGAACGAGCAGCTCGAGAAGGCTCAGGCCTATATCGTTGATCGTCGTCGTCTGCTGGACGACAAGTTCGAAGACAAGAAGCGCAAACTGCAGCAGGGCGATGACCTGGCTCCAGGCGTGCTGAAAATCGTCAAGGTTTACCTGGCAATCCGTCGTCGCATCCAGCCGGGCGACAAGATGGCCGGTCGTCACGGTAACAAAGGTGTGGTCTCCGTGATCATGCCGGTTGAAGACATGCCGCACGATGCCAATGGCACCCCGGTCGATGTCGTCCTCAACCCGTTGGGCGTACCTTCGCGTATGAACGTTGGTCAGATCCTTGAAACCCACCTGGGCCTCGCAGCCAAAGGTCTGGGCGAAAAGATCAACCGCATGATCGAAGAGCAGCGCAAGGTCGCAGACCTGCGTAAGTTCCTGCACGAGATCTACAACGAGATAGGTGGTCGCAACGAAGAGCTGGATACCTTCTCCGACCAGGAAATCCTGGATCTGGCGAAGAACCTGCGCGGCGGCGTTCCAATGGCTACCCCGGTGTTCGACGGTGCCAAGGAAAGCGAAATCAAGGCCATGCTGAAACTGGCAGACCTGCCAGAAAGCGGCCAGATGCAGCTGTTCGACGGCCGTACCGGCAACAAGTTCGAGCGCCCGGTTACTGTTGGCTACATGTACATGCTGAAGCTGAACCACTTGGTAGACGACAAGATGCACGCTCGTTCTACTGGTTCGTACAGCCTGGTTACCCAGCAGCCGCTGGGTGGTAAGGCTCAGTTCGGTGGTCAGCGTTTCGGGGAGATGGAGGTCTGGGCACTGGAAGCATACGGTGCTGCATACACTCTGCAAGAAATGCTCACAGTGAAGTCGGACGATGTGAACGGTCGTACCAAGATGTACAAAAACATCGTGGACGGCGATCACCGTATGGAGCCGGGCATGCCCGAGTCCTTCAACGTGTTGATCAAAGAAATTCGTTCCCTCGGCATCGATATCGATCTGGAAACCGAATAACACGTGACGCGAATCGAGAGCGTGGCCGTTTGGTCCGCTCTCTGCTCCGCCAGGAGGAAAGGCCTTGAAAGACCTACTGAATTTGCTGAAAAACCAGGGTCAAGTCGAAGAGTTCGACGCCATCCGTATTGGGTTGGCATCGCCTGAGATGATCCGTTCGTGGTCGTTCGGTGAAGTTAAAAAGCCGGAAACCATCAACTACCGTACGTTCAAACCTGAGCGTGACGGCCTGTTCTGCGCCAAGATCTTTGGCCCGGTAAAGGATTACGAGTGCCTGTGCGGTAAGTACAAGCGCTTGAAGCACCGTGGTGTGATCTGCGAGAAGTGCGGCGTTGAAGTCGCACTGGCCAAGGTTCGTCGTGAGCGTATGGCGCACATCGAACTGGCTTCGCCGGTTGCCCACATCTGGTTCCTGAAATCGCTGCCGTCCCGTATCGGCTTGCTGATGGACATGACTCTGCGTGATATCGAACGCGTTCTCTACTTCGAGAGCTATGTCGTTATCGATCCAGGCATGACCACCCTTGAAAAAGGTCAGCTGCTGAACGACGAGCAGTACTTCGAAGCGCTGGAAGAGTTCGGTGACGATTTCGATGCCCGTATGGGTGCCGAAGCTGTCCGCGAGCTGCTGCACGCTATCGACCTGGAGCACGAGATTGGCCGTCTGCGCGAAGAAATTCCGCAAACCAACTCCGAAACCAAGATCAAGAAGCTGTCCAAGCGTCTGAAGTTGATGGAAGCCTTCCAGGGTTCCGGCAACTTGCCAGAGTGGATGGTGCTGACCGTTCTGCCGGTTCTGCCGCCAGACCTGCGTCCGCTGGTACCGTTGGACGGTGGTCGTTTCGCGACGTCCGACCTCAACGACCTGTATCGCCGCGTGATCAACCGTAACAACCGCTTGAAGCGCCTGCTTGACCTGTCCGCTCCGGACATCATCGTGCGCAACGAAAAGCGTATGTTGCAGGAAGCTGTCGATGCCTTGCTCGACAACGGTCGTCGTGGCCGCGCTATCACCGGTTCCAACAAGCGTCCTCTGAAATCCTTGGCTGACATGATCAAGGGTAAGCAAGGTCGTTTCCGTCAGAACTTGCTCGGTAAGCGTGTTGACTACTCCGGTCGTTCGGTAATTACCGTAGGTCCGACCCTGCGTCTGCACCAGTGCGGTCTGCCCAAGAAGATGGCACTTGAGCTGTTCAAGCCATTCATCTTCGGCAAGCTGGAAATGCGCGGTCTCGCGACCACCATCAAAGCGGCCAAGAAAATGGTCGAGCGCGAACTGCCAGAAGTTTGGGACGTTCTCGCCGAGGTGATCCGCGAACACCCGGTTCTCCTCAACCGTGCACCGACCCTTCACCGTCTGGGTATCCAGGCGTTTGAGCCAGTACTGATCGAAGGTAAGGCTATTCAGCTGCACCCGCTGGTCTGTGCCGCGTACAACGCCGACTTCGACGGCGACCAAATGGCCGTGCACGTACCGCTGACACTGGAAGCCCAGTTGGAAGCGCGCGCGTTGATGATGTCGACCAACAACATTCTGTCGCCAGCCAACGGTGAGCCAATCATCGTTCCTTCGCAGGACGTTGTATTGGGTCTGTACTACATGACCCGTGAAGCGATCAATGCCAAGGGCGAAGGTCGTGTGTTCGCTGACCTGCAGGAAGTTGACCGTGTGTTCCGTGCCGGCGAAGCCGCACTGCACGCCAAGGTCAAAGTGCGGATCAACGAAACCGTCAATGACCGTGACGGCGGCAGCGTGAGCAACACCCGTATCGTCGACACCACTGTCGGCCGTGCGCTGTTGTACCAGGTTGTGCCAAAAGGTCTGTCGTACGACGTCGTCAACCTGCCAATGAAGAAAAAGGCGATCTCCAAGCTGATCAACCAGTGCTACCGCGTGGTTGGTTTGAAAGAGACCGTTATCTTCGCTGACCAGTTGATGTACACAGGTTTCGCTTACTCCACTATCTCCGGCGTTTCCATCGGCGTTAACGACTTCGTTATCCCGGATGAAAAAGCTCGCATCATCAGTGCCGCCACTGACGAAGTGAAAGAGATCGAGAGCCAGTACGCCTCCGGCCTGGTAACCCAGGGCGAGAAGTACAACAAAGTGATCGACCTTTGGTCCAAGGCCAACGACGAAGTTTCCAAGGCGATGATGGCCAACCTCTCGAAAGAGAAAGTCATCGACCGTCACGGCGACGAAGTCGACCAGGAATCTTTCAACTCGATGTACATGATGGCCGACTCGGGCGCACGGGGTTCTGCTGCGCAGATCCGTCAGCTCGCCGGTATGCGTGGCCTGATGGCCAAGCCGGACGGTTCCATCATCGAAACGCCGATTACCGCGAACTTCCGTGAAGGTTTGAGCGTACTTCAGTACTTCATCTCCACTCACGGTGCTCGTAAGGGTCTTGCGGATACCGCGTTGAAAACCGCTAACTCCGGTTACCTGACACGTCGTCTGGTAGACGTTGCACAAGATCTGGTTGTAACCGAGATCGATTGCGGCACCGAGCATGGCCTGCTGATGACTCCGCACATTGAAGGCGGTGACGTTGTAGAACCGCTGGGTGAGCGCGTATTGGGTCGTGTGATTGCCCGTGACGTGTTCAAGCCAGGTACCGAGGAAGTTATCGTTCCTGCCGGCACTCTGGTAGATGAAAAGTGGGTCGAGTTCATCGAACTCAACAGCATCGACGAAGTGATCGTTCGCTCGCCGATCAGTTGCGAAACCCGCTACGGCATCTGCGCCAAGTGCTACGGCCGTGACTTGGCTCGTGGTCACCAGGTGAACATCGGTGAAGCGGTCGGCGTTATCGCTGCCCAATCCATCGGTGAGCCGGGTACCCAGCTGACCATGCGTACGTTCCACATTGGTGGTGCGGCAAGCCGGACCTCCGCAGCCGACAGCGTTCAGGTGAAGAATGGCGGTACCGTCCGTCTGCACAACCTGAAACACGTTGAGCGAGTGGATGGCCACCTCGTTGCTGTTTCCCGTTCCGGTGAGCTGGCAATCGCTGATGACTACGGTCGTGAGCGCGAGCGTTATAAGCTGCCGTACGGTGCTGTGATTTCGGTTAAAGAAGGTGACAAGGTCGACGCTGGCGCAATCGTGGCCAAGTGGGATCCGCACACTCACCCAATCGTTACCGAAATGAAAGGTACCGTGACCTACGTGGGCATGGAAGAAGGCATCACGATCAAGCGTCAGACTGACGAATTGACCGGTATGACCAACATTGAAGTACTCGACGCCAAAGATCGTCCAGCTGCCGGTAAAGACATCCGTCCTGCCGTGAAGATGGTCGACGACAACGGCAAGGATCTGTTGCTGCCAGGCACTGACGTAATCGCTCAGTACTTCCTGCCAGCCAACGCCCTAGTCGGTGTGGCGGATGGTGCGAAGATCGCGATCGGTGATGTTATCGCGCGTATCCCGCAAGAAACTTCGAAGACTCGTGACATCACCGGTGGTCTGCCGCGTGTTGCTGACTTGTTCGAAGCTCGTCGTCCGAAAGAAGCGTCGATTCTGGCTGAAGTCAGCGGCACCATCGCGTTCGGTAAAGAGACCAAGGGCAAGCGCCGTCTGGTCATTACCCCGAACGACGGTAGCGATCCGTATGAAGAGCTGATTCCGAAGTGGCGTCACCTGAACGTCTTCGAAGGCGAACAGGTAAACCGCGGCGAAGTTATCTCCGACGGCCCGAGCGATCCACACGACATCCTGCGTCTGCTGGGTGTGAGTGCGCTGGCCAAGTACATCGTCAACGAGATCCAGGACGTTTACCGTCTGCAGGGCGTGAAGATCAACGACAAGCACATCGAGACCATCCTGCGTCAGATGCTGCGTAAAGTTGAAATCGCTGAATCCGGCGATTCCAGTTTCATCAAGGGCGACCAGATGGAACTGACTCACGTACTGGTAGAAAACGAGCGCCTGGCGAACGAAGAGAAATTCGTTTCCAAGTTCACTCGCGTGCTGCTGGGTATCACCAAGGCGTCGTTGTCCACTGAGTCGTTCATCTCGGCGGCCTCCTTCCAGGAGACCACTCGCGTACTGACCGAAGCAGCGGTAACCGGCAAGCGCGATTACCTGCGTGGCCTGAAAGAAAACGTGGTTGTGGGTCGTCTGATCCCAGCCGGTACCGGTTTGGCTTACCACAGCGAGCGCAAGCGTCGCCGTGATGCTGACAAGCCGTTGCGCGTAAGCGCCAGTGAAGTGGAAGCTGCACTGACCGAAGCGCTGAACTCAAGCGGTAACTGAGTTCTGCAGTAGATAAGTCTGGGCCCTGGCAGTCCCATTCGTCGGATCGAGGCATTTTTGCCCTGGTTCGACGAGAGGGGAGGTCGGGGCCTTGCCTTGACTGGGGACAAGATCCTCTTTAGACTCTTGTACCCCTAAATTTGGCGGGAATTCGTTCCTGCCATTTTGCTTTTCTTGCAAGACAATAGCGTCGCAAGACAACAGTGGAGCTAGTAGATGGCAACTATCAACCAGCTGGTACGTCAGCCGCGTAAGCGTATCGTCGAGAAATCCGACGTGCCTGCGCTGCAGAACTGCCCGCAACGTCGTGGCGTATGCACCCGTGTGTATACCACCACGCCGAAAAAACCTAACTCGGCACTGCGTAAAGTATGCCGTGTGCGTCTGACCAACGGTTTCGAGGTTTCCTCGTACATCGGCGGTGAAGGCCACAACCTGCAAGAGCACAGCGTGGTACTGATCCGCGGCGGTCGTGTAAAAGACTTGCCAGGTGTTCGTTACCACACCGTACGCGGCTCCTTGGATACTTCCGGCGTTAAAGGTCGTAACCAGGGTCGTTCGAAGTACGGTACTAAAAAGCCTAAGTAGTAGCGGCTTTTTGTAAACCTGAATCATCTTATTTTCTGAGTCGATAAGAGTAAGGTCGGAGGCGTCCCGAAAGGGCACCGATTCCGAGCGAACCTGAAGACCGTTTGAGGGCTTATCCATGCCAAGAAGACGCGTAGCAGCCAAGCGCGAAGTGCTTGACGATCCAAAATACGGAAGCCAAATCCTGGCCAAGTTCATGAACCACGTGATGGAAAGCGGCAAGAAAGCCGTTGCCGAGCGTATCGTTTATGGCGCGCTGGAAAAGGTTAAAGAACGCAAGAACAGCGACCCCCTGGAAATCTTCGAGAAAGCTCTCGACGCCATCGCTCCGCTGGTCGAAGTGAAGTCGCGCCGTGTAGGCGGTGCTACTTACCAGGTTCCGGTTGAAGTTCGCCCGTCCCGTCGTAACGCCCTGGCAATGCGCTGGTTGGTAGACTTCGCCCGTAAGCGCGGCGAGAAGTCTATGGCTCTGCGTTTGGCCGGCGAATTGTTGGACGCTGCTGAAGGTAAAGGTGCTGCTGTTAAGAAGCGTGAAGACGTGCACCGTATGGCTGAAGCTAACAAAGCTTTCTCGCACTACCGCTTCTAATTTTAGCTTCACTAATTTTGCGAGGGCTTTATGGCTCGTACTACTCCGATTAGCCGCTACCGTAACATCGGTATCGTTGCTCACGTGGATGCTGGTAAAACCACCACCACCGAGCGCGTACTGTTTTACACCGGCAAAAGTCACAAGATGGGCGAGGTGCATGATGGCGCCGCGACCACAGACTGGATGGTTCAGGAGCAGGAGCGTGGTATTACCATTACTTCTGCTGCTATTACCGCCTTCTGGAAAGGTTCCGAGAAGCAGTACAAGGATGAGCACCGCTTCAACGTAATCGATACCCCGGGCCACGTAGACTTCACTATTGAAGTTGAGCGTTCCCTGCGCGTACTCGACGGCGCTGTCGTTGTGTTCTGCGGTACCTCGGGTGTTGAGCCGCAGTCGGAAACCGTATGGCGTCAAGCCAACAAATACGGCGTTCCACGCCTTGTTTACGTAAACAAGATGGACCGTGCCGGTGCGAACTTCCTGCGCGTGATCGGTCAGATCAAGCAGCGCTTGGGTCACACTCCGGTGCCAATCCAGTTGGCTATCGGTTCCGAAGATAACTTCCAGGGGCAGATCGATCTGCTGACCATGGAAGCTGTCTACTGGAACGATGCCGACAAGGGTATGGTCCCTGTTCGCAAGCCTATCCCTGCCGAGCTGCAGGAACTGGCTGACGAATGGCGCAACAACATGGTTGAGGCTGCGGCCGAAGCCAATGAAGAGCTGATGAACAAGTACCTCGAAGGTGAAGAGCTCACCAACGTGGAAATCAAGGCCGCTCTGCGTCAGCGTACTATCGCTGGTGAGATCGTCTTGGCTGTTTGCGGCTCCTCGTTCAAGAACAAGGGCGTTCCCCTGGTTCTCGATGCTGTGATCGACTACCTGCCGGCACCAATCGATATTCCTGCCATCAAGGGTACTGACCCGGATGACGAGACTATCGAGCTGGAGCGTCATGCAGACGACGCAGAACCGTTCTCCGCTCTGGCATTTAAAATTGCCACTGACCCATTCGTGGGTACCTTGACCTTCGTCCGTGTTTACTCGGGCGTGTTGAACTCCGGCGACGGCGTGATCAACTCGGTTAAAGGCAAGAAAGAGCGCGTGGGTCGTATGGTGCAAATGCACGCAAACGCCCGCGAAGAGATCAAGGAAGTACGCGCTGGTGACATCGCGGCCTTGATCGGCATGAAGGACGTCACCACTGGTGAAACCTTGTGCAACGCTGACAAGCCAATCATCCTGGTTCGCATGGACTTCCCGGAGCCGGTTATTTCGGTTGCCGTAGAGCCTAAGACCAAGGATGACCAGGAAAAAATGGGTATCGCACTGGGCAAGCTTGCTCAGGAAGATCCATCTTTCCGCGTCAAAACTGATGAAGAGACTGGTCAAACGATCATCTCGGGCATGGGCGAGCTTCACCTGGACATCCTGGTTGACCGGATGCGCCGTGAGTTCAACGTCGAAGCCAACATCGGTAAGCCTCAGGTTTCCTATCGTGAGCGCATCACGAAGAACTGTGAAATCGAAGGCAAGTTCGTTCGTCAGTCCGGCGGTCGTGGTCAGTTCGGTCACTGCTGGATCCGTTTTGCGCCTGCTGACGAAGGTCAGGAAGGTCTGCAATTCGTGAACGAAGTAGTAGGTGGTGTTGTTCCTAAGGAATACATCCCTGCTATCCAGAAGGGTATCGAAGAGCAGATGAAGAACGGTGTTGTTGCCGGCTATCCGCTGATCGGCCTGAAAGCAACCGTTTTTGACGGTTCTTACCACGACGTCGACTCCAACGAGATGGCGTTTAAGGTGGCTGCCTCCATGGCAACCAAGCAGCTGGCCCAGAAGGGCGGTGGTGAGTTGCTTGAGCCAATCATGGCGGTAGAAGTTGTTACACCTGAAGACTATATGGGTGATGTCATGGGCGACCTTAACCGTCGTCGCGGCATGATCTTGGGTATGGAAGACACGGTTTCCGGCAAAGTGATTCGCGCTGAGGTTCCGTTGGGTGAGATGTTCGGTTATGCGACCGACGTTCGCTCCATGTCCCAGGGTCGCGCAAGCTACTCTATGGAATTCAAAAAATACAACACAGCTCCGGCGCACATCGCTGAAACTGTATCCAAAAAACAAGGCTGATTCAGTCCTTTAGGCAAGGAGTTAATTGTCGTGGCTAAAGAAAAATTTGATCGTTCCCTACCGCACGTCAACGTTGGCACTATCGGTCACGTTGACCACGGTAAAACCACTCTGACTGCTGCTCTGACTCGCGTTTGCTCCGAAGTATTCGGTTCTGCAATCGTTGATTTCGATAAAATCGACAGCGCACCAGAAGAAAAAGCTCGTGGTATCACCATCAACACCGCGCACGTTGAATACAACTCGCTGATCCGTCACTACGCTCACGTTGACTGCCCAGGTCACGCTGACTATGTGAAGAACATGATCACCGGTGCTGCCCAGATGGACGGCGCAATCCTGGTTTGTTCGGCCGCTGATGGTCCGATGCCACAAACCCGTGAGCACATCCTGCTGTCCCGTCAGGTTGGCGTTCCGTACATCGTGGTTTACCTGAACAAGGCTGACCTGGTAGATGACGCTGAGCTGCTGGAACTGGTTGAGATGGAAGTGCGCGATCTGCTGAGCACTTACGACTTCCCAGGTGACGACACTCCGATCATCATCGGTTCTGCTCGTATGGCTCTGGAAGGCAAAGACGATAACGAAATGGGCACCACGTCCGTTCGTAAACTGGTTGAGACTCTGGACAGCTACATCCCGGATCCAGTCCGTGTTATCGACAAGCCGTTCCTGATGCCAATCGAAGACGTATTCTCGATCTCCGGTCGTGGTACTGTTGTAACTGGTCGTATCGAGCGCGGTATCGTCAAGGTTCAAGATCCACTGGAAATCGTTGGTCTGCGTGACACTACCGTCACCACCTGCACCGGTGTTGAAATGTTCCGTAAGCTGCTCGACGAAGGTCGTGCTGGCGAGAACTGCGGCGTTCTGCTGCGTGGTACCAAGCGTGACGACGTTGAGCGTGGCCAGGTTCTGGTCAAGCCAGGTTCGGTTAAGCCGCACACCAAGTTCGAAGCTGAAGTCTACGTGCTGAGCAAAGAAGAAGGCGGCCGTCACACTCCGTTCTTCAAAGGCTACCGTCCACAGTTCTACTTCCGCACTACCGACGTAACTGGTAACTGCGAACTGCCGGAAGGCGTAGAAATGGTAATGCCAGGCGACAACATCAAAATGGTTGTCACCCTGATCAAAACCATCGCTATGGAAGACGGCCTGCGTTTCGCAATCCGTGAAGGCGGCCGTACCGTTGGTGCTGGCGTTGTAGCTAAAATCATCGAGTAATTATCTCTTCTGAGATAGTTCTGATGTTTTGAAAAGGCCCCCGCTCAGCGGGGGCCTTTTTTATTGGGTTGACACCTATCAGGGCCGTCTATAGAATTGCGCCTCCTTTTAACGGGCGTATTGCGCTCGCTGGGAATAGCAGCCGGAGTCTGAAATCCAATGCAAAATCAGCAAATCCGTATCAGGTTGAAGGCTTTTGACCATCGCCTGATCGACCAATCCACCCAGGAAATCGTGGAAACCGCGAAACGTACTGGTGCTCAAGTGCGTGGTCCAATTCCACTGCCTACCCGTAAAGAGCGGTTCACCGTTCTGGTCTCCCCGCACGTCAACAAAGACGCGCGTGACCAGTACGAGATCCGTACTCATAAGCGCGTACTGGACATTGTCCAGCCAACGGATAAAACCGTTGATGCACTTATGAAGCTCGATCTGGCGGCCGGTGTGGAAGTACAGATCAGCCTCGGCTAAGACTTGGGTCTTAGTCGTGTAACGCTCTGAAATGGGCGGCCATAGCGGGTGAAAGCCCCGTACACTCATGAGGTTTACAACATGACTATTGGTGTAGTCGGTCGTAAATGCGGTATGACCCGTATTTTCACCGAAGAAGGTGTCTCCATTCCGGTCACGGTCATTGAGATCGAACCGAATCGCGTCACCCAGTTCAAAACTGAAGAAACCGATGGCTATCGTGCAGTGCAAGTCACTGTCGGCGAGCGTCGTGCTTCGCGCGTGACTGCTGCTCAAGCAGGTCACTTCGCTAAAGCAAACGTTGCAGCTGGTCGCACCGTCATGGAGTTCCGTCTTGAAGACGGCGACTACAAGGCTGGCGATCTGATCAACGCTGAAATCTTCGCCGCTGGTCAACTGGTTGATGTAACCGGTCAGTCCAAGGGTAAAGGCTTCCAGGGTACGATCAAGCGTTGGAATTTCCGTGGTCAAGACAACACTCACGGTAACTCCGTTTCCCACCGCGTCCCGGGCTCTATTGGCCAGTGCCAGACTCCTGGTCGTGTATTCAAGGGCAAGAAAATGTCCGGTCATATGGGCGCTGAGCGCGTGACCGTGCAGTCCCTCGAAGTAGTGCGCGTCGACGCTGAACGCAATCTGTTGTTGGTCAAGGGTGCTGTTCCTGGCGCTACTGGCGGCAACCTGGTTGTACGTCCAGCGGCCAAGGCTCGCGGTTAAGGGGAAGCTGACATGCAATTAAATGTAAATGACGCTCAAGCGATTGAAGTTTCCGAACTGACATTTGGCGGCGAATTCAACGAGACGCTGGTTCACCAAGCAGTCGTGGCCTACATGGCCGGCGGCCGTCAAGGTAGCAAGCAGCAAAAGACCCGTTCCGACGTTCGTGGTGGCGGTAAGCGCCCTTGGCGTCAGAAAGGTACTGGCCGTGCTCGTGCCGGTACTATCCGTAGCCCAATCTGGCGCGGCGGCGGTACCACTTTCGCAGCTCGTCCTCAGGATCACTCTCAGAAGCTCAACAAGAAGATGTATCGCGCAGCACTGCGCTCCATCCTTGCTGAACTCGTGCGTACTGATCGCCTGGTCGTGGTTCAAGACTTCGCTGTTGAAAGTCCAAAAACCAAAGATCTGCTGGGCAAACTGAACAACATGAGCCTGACCGACGTTTTGATCGTGTCTGAAGCTGTTGATCAGAACCTGTACCTGGCTGCTCGCAACCTGCCACACGTTGATGTACGTGACGTGCAAGGTTCCGATCCAGTTAGTCTGATCGCATACGACAAGGTGTTGATCACCGTGTCGGCCGTGAAGAAATTCGAGGAGCTGCTGGGATGAACCAGGAACGCGTATTTAAAGTTCTGCTTGGCCCGCACGTTTCCGAAAAGGCTACGGTTCTGGCTGACAAGAAAGGCCAGTTCGTTTTCAAGGTTGCAACTGACGCAACCAAGCTGGAAATCAAGAAGGCCGTCGAAAGCCTGTTCAGCGTGAAAGTAGAGCGTGTTACTACCCTGAATGTTCTGGGTAAGAGCAAGCGCACTGCTCGCGGTCTGGGCAAGCGTAATGACTGGAAGAAGGCAGTTATCTCCCTTCAGCCAGGCCAAGATCTCGATTTCAGCAGCAGTGCTGAGTAAGGAAGGGGTGCATCATGGCAATCGTTAAATGCAAACCGACTTCCCCTGGCCGCCGTTTTGTGGTCAAGGTGGTCAACCAGGAGCTGCATAAAGGCGCTCCTCACGCACCGCTGCTCGAGAAGAAATCGAAGACTGGTGGTCGTAACAACAATGGTCGTATTACCACTCGTCACATCGGTGGTGGCCATAAGCAGCATTATCGTCTGGTCGACTTCCGTCGCAACGACAAAGATGGCATCGCTGCCACTGTCGAGCGTATCGAATACGATCCAAACCGTACTGCTCACATCGCTCTGCTGCTGTACGCAGATGGCGAGCGTCGCTACATCATCGCCCCTAAAGGCGTGAGTGCTGGCGACCAGCTGATCGCAGGTGCCCTGGCACCGATCAAGCCGGGCAACGCTCTGCAACTGCGTAACATTCCAGTTGGTAGCACCGTACACGGCATCGAATTGAAGCCAGGTAAAGGCGCACAGATCGCTCGTTCCGCTGGTGCTTCGGCTCAGCTGATCGCTCGTGAAGGTGTCTACGTGACCCTGCGTCTGCGTTCTGGTGAGATGCGTAAAGTGCTGGCTGAATGCCGTGCGACCCTGGGTGAAGTCTCGAACTCCGAGCACAGCCTGCGTTCGCTGGGTAAAGCTGGTGCCAAACGCTGGCGTGGCGTTCGCCCAACCGTTCGTGGTGTTGCCATGAACCCGGTTGACCACCCACACGGTGGTGGTGAAGGTCGTACCTCTGGTGGTCGTCATCCGGTATCGCCATGGGGCTTCCCGACTAAGGGCGCGAAGACTCGTGGTAATAAGCGTACCGACAAAATGATCGTCCGTCGTCGCAAGTAAATAGAGGGATACGACAGTGCCACGTTCTCTGAAAAAAGGTCCTTTTATTGATCTTCACCTACTGAAGAAGATCGAAGTGGCGGCGGAAAAGAACGATCGCAAACCAGTTAAAACCTGGTCGCGTCGTTCGATGATCCTGCCACAAATGGTCGGTCTGACCATCGCAGTACACAACGGTCGCCAACACGTCCCAGTTCTCGTTAACGAAGACATGGTCGGCCACAAACTAGGCGAGTTTGCCGGTACCCGCACTTATCGTGGGCACGTGGCAGACAAGAAAGCCAAGCGTTAAGGGGTAAGGAAATGGAAGTAGCCGCTAAGTTGTCGGGCGCTCGAATCTCCGCCCAGAAAGCCCGCTTGGTCGCCGACCAGATCCGCGGGAAGAAGGTGGGCGAAGCGCTCAACCTGTTGGCTTTCAGCAGTAAGAAAGCCGCCGAGATCATGAAGAAAGTGCTGGAGTCGGCCGTAGCCAACGCCGAGCATAACGAAGGCGCAGACGTTGATGACCTTAAAGTCAGCACCGTTTTCGTCAACGAAGGGCGTTCGCTGAAGCGCATCATGCCACGTGCCAAAGGCCGTGCTGATCGCATCGTCAAGCGGTCTTGCCATATCACTGTCAAGGTTGCTGACAAGTAACGGAGTCGAAGAGATGGGTCAGAAAGTACATCCCATTGGCATTCGCCTGGGAATCGTCAAGGAGCACACCTCCGTCTGGTACGCAGACGGTCGGACTTATGCGGACTATTTGTTCGCTGATCTGAAGGTGCGTGAGTATCTCCAAGACAAACTAAAAAGCGCGTCCGTAAGCCGTATCGATATCCATCGTCCGGCACAAACTGCACGTATCACCATCCACACCGCTCGTCCAGGTATCGTTATCGGGAAGAAGGGTGAAGATGTTGAGAAACTGCGTCAGGACCTGACCAAGCAAATGGGTGTGCCTGTGCACATCAATATCGAAGAGATCCGTAAGCCGGAGCTCGACGGTATGCTGGTTGCGCAGAGCGTAGCTCAGCAGCTGGAACGTCGCGTAATGTTCCGTCGCGCTATGAAGCGCGCCGTACAGAACGCCATGCGTATTGGTGCCAAAGGCATCAAAATCCAAGTGAGCGGTCGTCTCGGCGGTGCTGAAATCGCACGTACTGAATGGTATCGCGAAGGTCGTGTGCCACTGCACACCCTGCGTGCCGACATCGACTATGCCAACTACGAAGCTCACACCACTTATGGTGTGATCGGTGTAAAGGTTTGGATCTTCAAAGGCGAAGTAATTGGTGGTCGCCAAGAAGAACTGAAACCACAAGCACCAGCGCCTCGTAAAAAAGCTGCTAAGTAAGGGGTACGCCAAATGTTGCAACCTAAGCGTACGAAGTTCCGCAAGCAGATGACAGGCCACAACCGTGGTCTGGCTCAGCGCGGTAGCAAAGTCAGCTTCGGCGAGTTCGCGCTGAAGTCTGTAGCTCGTGGTCGTCTCACCGCTCGTCAGATCGAGTCAGCGCGTCGTGCTCTGACCCGTCACGTAAAACGTGGCGGCAAGATCTGGATCCGTGTATTCCCGGACAAGCCGATCTCCAAAAAACCTCTCGAGGTTCGGATGGGTAAAGGTAAGGGTAACGTGGAATACTGGGTAGCCCAGATTCAACCAGGCAAAGTCCTGTATGAAATCGAGGGCGTTTCTGAAGAGCTGGCGCGTGAGGCTTTCGCCCTGGCTGCTGCAAAGCTGCCGCTCGCCACCTCCTTTGTTAAACGGACGGTGATGTGATGAAAGCGAATGAACTTCGTGAAAAATCCGCACAGCAGCTGAACGAGCAACTGCTCGGCCTGCTGCGCGACCAGTTCAATCTGCGCATGCAGAAAGCAACTGGCCAGTTGGGGCAGTCTCATCTGCTCTCGCAAGTTAAGCGTGACATCGCTCGCGTGAAGACTGTGCTCAACCAGCAGGCAGGTAAGTGATCATGGCTGAAGCCGAAAAGACTGTCCGTACGCTGACTGGCCGTGTTGTCAGCGACAAGATGGACAAAACCATCACCGTTTTGATCGAGCGTCGCGTTAAGCACCCGATCTACGGTAAATATGTTAAGCGTTCGACTAAGCTGCACGCGCACGACGAAACCAATCAGTGCCACATCGGCGACAAAGTCACTATTCGTGAAACTCGTCCGCTGGCCAAGACCAAGTCTTGGGCACTGGTTGATATTCTCGAACGCGCTGTGGAAGTCTAAGGACTAGGGGTCGGAGAAATTATATGATTCAGACTCAATCCATGCTCGATGTGGCCGATAACAGCGGCGCTCGCCGTGTTATGTGCATCAAGGTGCTGGGTGGCTCCCATCGTCGTTACGCTGGTATCGGTGACATCATCAAAGTTACCGTGAAGGAAGCAATTCCTCGCGGTAAGGTGAAAAAAGGCCAAGTGATGACTGCTGTCGTAGTCCGCACTCGTCACGGCGTACGTCGTGCAGATGGCTCCATTATCCGCTTTGATGGCAACGCTGCTGTTCTTCTGAACAACAAGCAAGAGCCTATCGGCACCCGTATCTTTGGGCCAGTGACCCGTGAACTTCGTACTGAGAAGTTCATGAAGATCGTCTCGCTCGCCCCAGAAGTGCTGTAAGGAGATCCGACATGCAAAAGATTCGTCGTGACGACGAGATCATCGTGATCGCCGGCAAAGACAAAGGTAAGCGCGGTAAGGTGCTGAAGGTTCTCGCTGATGACCGTCTGGTCGTTGGTGGTCTTAACCTGGTCAAGCGTCATACCAAGCCTAACCCGATGTCGGGCGTACAGGGCGGTATCGTCGAGAAAGAAGCGCCATTGCACGCTTCTAACGTCGCCATCTTCAACGGCGAAACCAACAAGGCTGACCGCGTTGGTTTCAAAGTAGAAGACGGTAAGAAAATTCGTGTCTTCAAGTCGACCCAAAAAGCGGTTGATGCTTGAACACTGCTAGGTAGATAAGACCATGGCACGACTACAAGAGATTTACCGGAAGGAAATCGCCCCCAAGCTTAAGGAAGAACTTAAGCTCGGGAACGTGATGGAAGTTCCGCGCGTCACCAAAATCACCCTGAACATGGGTTTGGGCGAAGCGATCGGCGACAAAAAAGTCATCGAGCACGCTGTTGCTGACCTGGAAAAGATCACCGGTCAAAAAGTCGTTGTGACTTACGCTCGGAAATCCATCGCTGGCTTTAAAGTCCGTGAAGGTTGGCCGATCGGCGTCAAAGTGACTCTGCGCCGTGAGCGTATGTACGAATTCCTGGATCGTCTGCTGTCGATCTCCCTGCCTCGGGTCCGCGACTTCCGCGGCCTGAATGCCAAGTCCTTCGATGGTCGTGGTAACTACAGCATGGGCGTGAAAGAGCAGATCATCTTCCCGGAAATCGACTACGACAAGATCGATGCTCTCCGCGGTCTGGATATCACCCTGACCACCACTGCCAAGAACGATGATGAAGGTCGCGCCCTGTTGCGTGCTTTCAAATTCCCGTTCCGCAACTGATTGGAGTAGGACCATGGCCAAGATGAGCATGAAAAACCGCGAGCTGAAGCGTCAGCTCACGGTTGCCAAGTACGCCAAGAAGCGTGCAGCACTGAAAGCAATCATCGTTGATCTGAACGCAAGTCCAGAAGCGCGTTGGGAAGCTACAGTTGCTCTGCAGAAGCAGCCACGTGACGCAAGCGCTTCGCGCATGCGTAACCGCTGCCGCCTGACCGGTCGTCCACACGGCGTTTACCGCAAGTTCGGCCTCGGCCGTAACAAACTGCGTGAAGCGGCAATGCGTGGTGACGTACCAGGTCTGGTTAAAGCCAGCTGGTAAGTACGTTCGAAGTCCAGGCGGTTCGGATCGCAAGATACTGACCGCCGGTGACCTTGAATCTGGAACAAGCCCCTTTTGGGGCTTGTTTCATTTCCGGAGTGTGTCTAGAATACCCGGCTCGCCTGAGCCCGTGTTTTCTATGCTCGGAGATTCTCGGCGACATATGTAGCCGCAAGGCTAATTTTTTTGTATTAGGAGCGTCTAGCCCATGAGTATGCAGGACCCGTTAGCGGACATGCTAACTCGTATCCGTAATGCCCAGATGGCTGAAAAGTCCGTCGTAAGCATGCCATCTTCCAAGTTGAAGGTAGCTGTTGCCAAAGTCCTGAAAGACGAAGGCTACATTGCGGGTTATCAGATCAGCAGCGAAATCAAACCACTGCTGTCCATCGAGCTGAAGTACTTCGAAGGCCGTTCGGTCATCGAGGAAGTGAAGCGCGTTAGCCGTCCAGGCCTGCGTCAGTACAAGTCCGCTGAAGATCTGCCGAAAGTTCGTGGCGGTCTGGGCGTGTCTATCGTCTCCACCAACAAAGGTGTGATGACGGATCGTGCTGCGCGCGCTGCCGGTGTCGGCGGCGAAGTTCTTTGCACTGTGTTCTAAGGGGGGATAAGCATGTCACGCGTCGCTAAGAACCCCGTTAAGCTGCCAGCCGGTGTCGAAGTCAAATTCGCAGGCCAACAGCTTTCGGTGAAGGGTGCCAAGGGTACTCTTGAACTGAACATCCATTCGTCCGTTGAGATCGTTGAAGAAGCTGGTGAGCTGCGTTTCGCTGCTCGCAATGGCGATCAACAAACTCGCGCAATGGCCGGTACCACGCGTGCGTTGGTAAACAACATGGTCCAAGGCGTAAGCCAAGGCTTCGAGCGTAAGCTCCAGCTGGTCGGTGTTGGTTACAAAGCGCAAGCAAAAGGCACGGTTCTGAACCTTGCCCTTGGCTTCTCGCACCCTGTGGATTACGAACTGCCAGCGGGCATCACTGCTGAGACCCCTAGCCAGACCGATATCCTGATCAAGGGCATCGACAAGCAGCTGGTAGGTCAAGTGGCCGCTGAGATCCGCGACTTCCGTCCACCAGAGCCGTACAAAGGCAAAGGTGTGCGCTACGCGGACGAAGTCGTCCGTCGTAAAGAAGCCAAGAAGAAGTAGGGCATAGCAAATGACCGACAAAAAAGTTACTCGACTGCGTCGCGCTCGCAAAGCACGCCTGAAAATGCACGAACTCGAAGTCGTGCGTCTCTGCGTGTTCCGCTCGTCGCAGCACATCTACGCCCAGGTCATCTCGGCCGACGGCAACAAAGTCCTGGCAAGCGCCTCGACTTTGGATAAAGAACTGCGTGATGGTGCCACTGGCAACATCGACGCGGCCACAAAGGTTGGCCAGCTGGTCGCTACGCGTGCTAAGGCCGCTGGCGTCTCGCAAGTGGCTTTCGACCGCTCTGGCTTCAAGTACCACGGTCGCGTGAAAGCGCTGGCTGATGCTGCTCGTGAAGCTGGGCTGGAGTTCTAAGTTATGTCAAATAACGACCAAAAGCGCGACGAAGGCTACATTGAGAAGCTGGTTCAAGTTAACCGCGTAGCCAAAACCGTTAAAGGCGGCCGTATCTTCACTTTCACCGCGTTGACCGTGGTAGGTGATGGTAAAGGGCGTGTTGGCTTCGGCCGTGGCAAGTCACGTGAAGTGCCTGCTGCGATCCAGAAGGCAATGGAAGCTGCTCGTCGCAACATGATCCAAGTTGATCTGAACGGCACCACTCTGCAGTACGCAATGAAGTCCGCCCATGGCGCTTCGAAGGTGTACATGCAGCCTGCTTCTGAAGGTACCGGTATCATCGCTGGCGGCGCTATGCGTGCTGTCCTCGAAGTTGCTGGCGTTCAGAACGTTCTGGCCAAGTGCTACGGCTCGACTAACCCGGTAAACGTGGTTCACGCCACTTTCAAGGGTTTGAAAGCTATGCAATCTCCTGAGTCCATCGCTGCCAAGCGTGGCCTGACTGTCAAGGAGATCTTCTGATCATGGCTACCGTTAAAGTAACGCTGATCAAAAGCATGACCGGCCGCATCCCTAACCACAAACTGTGCGTTAAAGGTTTGGGTCTGCGTCGCATCGGTCACACTGTAGAAGTCCAGGATACTCCCGAGAATCGCGGGATGATCAACAAGGCTTACTACATGCTGCGTGTAGAGGGTTAATCGATGAAACTCAATGATCTGAGTCCAGCGCCGGGTTCCCGTCGCGAAAAGCATCGTCCGGGCCGTGGTATCGGTAGCGGTTTGGGTAAGACTGGTGGCCGTGGCCACAAAGGTCAAACCTCCCGCTCCGGTGGCACCATCGCTCCAGGCTTTGAAGGCGGTCAACAGCCGCTGCATCGTCGCCTGCCTAAGTTCGGTTTCGTATCCCTGAAAGCCATGGACCGCGCAGAAGTGCGTCTGTCCGAGCTGTCTAAAGTGGAAGGCGACATCGTTACTGTGCAGACCCTGAAAGATGCCAACGTGATCAACGTCAACGTACAGCGTGTGAAAATCATGCTGTCCGGTGAAGTGACTCGCGCTGTCACTATCGGCAAGGGAATCGGCGCCACCAAAGGTGCGCGTTCGGCTATCGAAGCAGCTGGCGGCAAGTTCGAGGAATAAATGGCTAAGCAAGGTGCTCTCTCAGCGCTCGGCAAAGGCGGTATGTCTGAACTTTGGGCTCGTCTGCGTTTTCTGTTCCTGGCGATTATCGTCTACCGAATAGGCGCACACATCCCGGTTCCAGGTATCAACCCGGACCGACTCGCAGACCTGTTTCGACAGAATGAGGGGACCATTCTTAGCTTGTTCAACATGTTTTCCGGTGGCGCGCTGGAGCGGATGAGCATCTTTGCACTGGGGATCATGCCGTACATTTCGGCATCGATCATCATGCAACTGATGACAGCCGTCAGCCCGCAACTGGAGCAGTTGAAGAAGGAAGGTGAAGCTGGCCGTCGCAAGATTAGCCAGTACACCCGCTACGGCACTGTCGTCCTTGCCCTGGTTCAAGCTATCGGCATGTCCGTTGGCCTGGCAGGGCAGGGCGTTGCGTTCACTGGTGACTTTGGCTTCCATTTCGTCGCGGTATCCACATTTGTGGCTGGTGCGATGTTCATGATGTGGCTGGGTGAGCAGATTACTGAGCGTGGTGTTGGTAACGGTATCTCGATGTTGATTTTCGCAGGTATCGTCGCCGGTCTTCCGAGGGCAATCGGGCAGTCTTTCGAGTCTGCGCGTCAGGGTGATATCAATATCTTCGCCTTGGTTGCCATCGGTTTGCTGGCAGTAGCGATTATCGGTTTTGTGGTGTTCATTGAGCGTGGCCAGCGTCGTATTGCTGTTCACTACGCCAAGCGTCAGCAGGGCCGCAAGGTCTTTGCTGCGCAGACCAGCCACTTGCCGCTGAAAGTGAATATGGCCGGCGTTATTCCGGCAATTTTCGCGAGCAGCATCTTGCTGTTTCCGGCTTCGTTGGGTACCTGGTTTGGTCAGTCCGAAAATATGGGCTGGCTGCAGGACCTCTCTCAGTCGATCGCTCCTGGTCAGCCGTTGAATATTCTGCTGTTTAGTGCAGGGATTATTTTCTTCTGCTTCTTCTATACGGCGTTGATGTTCAATCCGAAAGACGTAGCGGAAAACCTGAAGAAGTCCGGTGCCTTTATTCCGGGCATCCGTCCAGGTGAGCAGTCGGCACGCTACATTGATGGCGTTCTGACTCGTTTGACCCTGTTCGGTGCTCTATATATGACGGCCGTGTGCTTGTTGCCCCAGTTCCTGGTGGTTGCAGCAAACGTTCCGTTCTACCTTGGCGGGACCTCGTTGCTGATCGTGGTCGTGGTTGTGATGGACTTCATGTCCCAAGTACAATCGCACCTCGTTTCGCACCAGTACGAATCCCTGATGAAGAAAGCCAACCTGAAGGGTTACGGCAGCGGCATGTTGCGCTGAGTACCCATAAGGTTCGAGGAGTTGGTGATGAAAGTTCGTGCATCGGTGAAAAAGCTGTGCCGTAACTGCAAGATTATTCGCCGCGAAGGTGTTGTTCGAGTAATTTGCAGCGCGGAACCGCGTCACAAACAGCGCCAAGGCTGAGTGTGATCCGCTTGAAGCCCGGCAGCTAGTGCGCTGCCGGGTTGATTATTTGTTATTACAGCGATATTATCTCGCGCCCTATTTCTTGGCTTCCGGGGCGTAGGTAGCTGTCAATTGGAGTCCCACTGAATGGCCCGTATTGCAGGCGTTAACATTCCAGATAACAAGCACACTGTTATCTCGCTGACCTACATCTATGGTGTTGGTCGCACTACTGCGCAGAAAATTTGCGCAGTTGCTGGGGTAAACCCAGCCGCTAAGATCAAGGATCTGAGCGACGAGCAGATTGAACAGCTGCGTGGCGAAGTGGCGAAGTTCACCACTGAAGGTGACCTGCGTCGCGAAATCAACATGAAAATCAAGCGTTTGATGGACCTCGGTTGCTATCGCGGTCTGCGTCATCGTCGTGGTCTTCCAGTACGCGGTCAGCGTACCAAGACTAACGCGCGTACCCGTAAAGGTCCGCGTAAGCCGATCCGCAAGTAATCGCCCCAGCGAATCGACAGGAAAATTATCATGGCAAAACCTGCTGCTCGTCCTCGTAAAAAAGTTAAAAAGACAGTGGTTGATGGCATCGCCCACATCCATGCATCTTTTAACAACACCATCGTGACCATCACCGACCGTCAAGGTAACGCGCTTTCTTGGGCTACCTCCGGTGGTTCGGGTTTCCGCGGTTCCCGCAAGTCCACCCCGTTTGCTGCTCAAGTAGCTGCTGAACGTGCTGGTCAAGCTGCGCTGGAATACGGCCTGAAAAACCTCGACGTTAACGTCAAAGGTCCAGGCCCAGGTCGTGAGTCTGCTGTCCGTGCTTTGAACGGCTGTGGCTATAAGATCGCCAGCATCACCGACGTGACGCCAATCCCGCACAACGGGTGCCGTCCGCCGAAGAAGCGCCGCGTGTAATCCAGGAGATTGTAAAGAATGGCTCGTTACATTGGTCCAAAATGCAAACTCGCTCGTCGCGAGGGCACCGATCTCTTCCTGAAGAGCGGCGTGCGCGCGATCGAATCGAAGTGCAACATTGAAGCAGCACCTGGTATCCACGGCCAACGCCGCGGTCGCCAGTCCGATTACGGCACCCAACTGCGTGAAAAGCAGAAGGTCCGTCGTATCTACGGCGTTCTCGAGCGTCAGTTCAGCGGCTACTACAAAGAAGCTGCTGGCAAGAAAGGTGCAACCGGTGAAAACCTGCTGCAACTGCTCGAATGCCGTCTGGACAACGTTGTATACCGTATGGGCTTTGGTTCGACTCGTGCCGAATCCCGTCAGCTGGTATCGCACAAGTCGATCAGCGTTAACGGTCAGACCGTAAACGTTCCGTCCTACCAGGTTCGTGCTGGTGACGTGGTCGCAGTTCGCGAGAAAGCTAAAAACCAACTTCGCATTGTCCAAGCTCTCGATCTGTGTGCCCAACGTGGCCGCGTAGAATGGGTAGAAGTAGACACTGAGAAGAAGTCGGGCGTTTTCAAGAACGTTCCTGCTCGCAGTGATCTGTCCGCCGACATCAACGAAAGCCTGATTGTCGAGCTCTACTCCAAGTAAGGGCTAGAAAATAGGTGCATCCATGCAGATTTCGGTAAATGAGTTCCTGACACCCCGCCACATTGATGTGCAGGTTGTCAGTCCAACCCGCGCCAAGATCACTCTCGAGCCTCTCGAGCGTGGTTTTGGCCACACCCTGGGCAACGCGCTGCGCCGCATCCTGTTGTCCTCAATGCCCGGCTGTGCAGTAGTCGAGGCCGAGATTGACGGTGTGCTCCACGAGTACAGCGCCATCGAAGGTGTACAGGAAGACGTAATTGAAATCCTGTTGAACCTTAAAGGTCTGGCTATCAAGCTGCACGGCCGTGACGAAGTTACGCTGACCTTGTCGAAGAAGGGTTCGGGGGTGGTTACCGCTGCCGATATTCAGCTGGATCATGATGTCGAGATCGTTAACCCCGATCACGTAATCGCTAACCTGGCGTCTAACGGCGCCCTGAACATGAAGCTCACTGTAGCTCGTGGTCGTGGTTATGAACCGGCCGACTCGCGTCAGAGCGATGAAGACGAAAGCCGCAGCATTGGTCGCTTGCAGCTTGACTCTTCGTTCAGCCCGGTTCGCCGTATCGCATACGTGGTGGAAAACGCCCGTGTCGAGCAGCGTACTAACCTGGACAAGCTGGTTATTGATCTGGAAACCAACGGTACCCTGGATCCTGAAGAGGCTATCCGCCGCGCTGCAACCATTCTGCAACAGCAGTTGGCTGCGTTCGTCGACCTCAAGGGTGACAGCGAGCCAGTGGTAATCGAGCAAGAAGACGAGATCGATCCGATCCTGCTTCGCCCGGTTGACGATCTGGAACTGACTGTACGTTCGGCTAACTGCCTTAAGGCGGAAAACATTTACTACATCGGCGACCTGATTCAGCGTACCGAAGTAGAACTGTTGAAGACTCCGAACCTGGGCAAGAAATCCTTGACTGAAATCAAGGACGTTCTGGCCTCCCGCGGTCTGTCCCTCGGCATGCGCCTCGACAACTGGCCGCCTGCAAGTCTTAAGAAGGACGACAAGGCGACTGCCTGATCGTCGTAATCACCGAACGTGAGTTTGGTAAGGAATGAACCATGCGTCATCGTAAAAGTGGTCGTCACCTGAGCCGTACCAGCTCGCACCGCAAGGCCATGTTCCAAAACATGGCGGTGTCGCTGTTCGAGCACGAGCTGATCAAAACTACACTGCCGAAAGCCAAAGAACTGCGTCGCGTTGCTGAGCCGCTGATCACTTTGGCCAAGACAGACAGCCTGGCTAACCGCCGTCTGGCTTTCGACCGTACTCGTTCGAAAGCTATCGTTGGTAAGCTCTTCAACGACCTGGGCAAGCGTTACGCTACCCGTGAGGGTGGCTACCTGCGCATCCTCAAGTGCGGTTTCCGCGCTGGCGACAACGCGCCTATGGCGTATGTCGAGTTGGTTGATCGTGCTACTGCTGGCGAAGCTGTATCCGCCGAGTAAGACGACAAGCTGTAACGAAGAACCGGGCCTTGTGCCCGGTTTTTTGTGCGCGCAAGGAAAGCTCAATAGATACAAGCTTTCACTCATCGGCGCTGGGTACTATGAATATTGGAAGGTTATTAGTTATTTTCTATTGATGCTTACGATTTAATGAATTTGTACACGTCATGTTGATGATCAATACTCCCTCCAAGCCGATTAGCCGGCAGTTCCAAGCCCGACCTGAGGAAGATTGCGCATGAGCCAGAATAAAGTCCTTACCACCGCCAGCGGCGCCCCCGTCGCAGACAACCAGAACTCGCGTTCCGCCGGCCCTCGCGGCCCGTTGCTGCTCGACGATTTTCACCTGATCGAGAAGCTCGCTCACTTCAACCGTGAAAACATCCCCGAGCGTCGTGTGCACGCCAAAGGTTCGGGTGCTTACGGTACGTTCACTGTGACAAAAGACATCACCCAGTACACCAGCGCCAAGCTGTTCGAATCGGTTGGCAAGCAAACGCCGACCTTCCTGCGGTTCTCCACTGTAGGTGGCGAGCGCGGTTCGGCTGACACCGAGCGAGATCCACGTGGCTTCGCCTTGAAGTTCTACACCGAAGAAGGCAACTGGGACATCGTGGGTAACAACACCCCGGTGTTCTTCATCCGCGACCCATTGAAATTCCCGGACTTTATCCACACCCAGAAACGTCTGCCGCAAAGCAACCTGAAAAGCGCGCAGATGATGTGGGACTTCTGGTCACACTCTCCTGAGGCGCTGCACCAGGTCACGATCCTGTTTTCGGACCGCGGTATTCCAGACGGCTATCGTCACATGCATGGCTTCGGTAGCCACACTTACAGCCTGATCAATGCCAAGGGCGAACGTCATTGGGTGAAATGGCACTACAAGACCAAGCAAGGTATCAAGAACCTGGCGCCAGCCGAGGCTGCCCGACTTGCAGGGACTGATCCTGACTATGCCCAGCGTGATCTATTTGGGGCGATTGAGCGCGGTGACTTTCCGAAATGGCGCGTCTGCATCCAGATCATGACTGAGGCCCAGGCGAATGCTCACTACGAGAACCCGTTTGACGTGACCAAGACCTGGTCGCAAAAAGAGTTCCCGTTGATTGAAGTGGGTGAGCTGGAGCTCAACCGCAATCCGCAGAACTACTTCGCTGAAGTGGAACAGGCTGCATTCGGCCCAAGCAACATGGTTCCAGGTGTTGGCCTGTCGCCGGACCGCATGCTGCAAGGTCGGGTTTTCGCTTACGCAGATGCCCACCGCTACCGTGTCGGCACCAACCACCAGCAATTGCCGGTGAATGCGCCACGCAACCCGGTGAACAGCTACCAGCGTGACGGTTCGATGGCCTTCGGCAGTAACGGTGGTGCGGCTCCCAACTACGAGCCAAACAGCTACGCCGATGCGCCGAAACAAGCCCCGCAATATGCAGAGCCTGCATTGGCCCTGAGCGGCGCCGCGGATCGTTACGATCATCGTGAAGACACCGACTACTACAGCCATGCGGGTGCGTTGTTCCGCCTGATGAACGATGAGCAAAAAGCCCTGCTTACCAGCAACATTGCCGGTGCGATGGCTGGGGTTTCCAGCGATGTGGTCCAGCGTCAATTGCAGCATTTCTATAAGGCCGACCCGGCTTATGGAGAAGCAATCGCAAAGGCACTGGGTGTATCGCTTAACTGACTCTAAACGATAAGCAGAACCGCCCTCATTTGGGCGGTTTTTGCGTTATTTCAGCTGCTTTTCTCCGGAAATCTTCACTTTTCTGCCGTTGATCCCGTGACCTTCAAGTCATCATGGTTCAAACTACAGCCTTTCAAGTAGGGAGATGTAGGGCGATGCAAGGTCACCCCGACGTAATCGATTACCTCAACACGTTGCTGACGGGCGAACTGGCAGCTCGTGATCAATATTTCATCCACTCGCGTATGTACGAAGACTGGGGCTTTACCGAGCTTTACGAACGTATCAACCATGAGATGGAAGAAGAGGCACAGCATGCTGATGCGCTGATGCGCCGCATCCTGATGCTTGAAGGCACGCCACGCATGCGTCCCGATGATCTGGATGTGGGCACAACGGTACCTGACATGCTCGCTGCCGACCTGCGCCTTGAGTACAAGGTCCGTGCGGCCCTGTGCAAGGGCATCGAGCTGTGTGAGCAGCACAACGACTATGTCACCCGGGAAATACTGCGTGTCCAGTTGAATGACACCGAAGAAGACCACACCTACTGGCTGGAAAAGCAGTTGGGCCTCATCAAGTTGATTGGCCTGGAGAATTATCTGCAATCGCAGTTCTAACTTCCGGCTACAAAAAAGCCCCTGTCACCGCAACGTGACAGGGGCTTTTTATTGGGGCCTGAAAATCAGGCCCGGTCGCGCGCCAACAACGGCTTCAAGTAATAACCCGTGTGTGACTGCGACATCTCGGAGACTTGCTCCGGTGTGCCCACGGCGATGATCTGGCCACCCTTGGAGCCACCTTCCGGCCCCAGGTCCACCAACCAGTCAGCGGTCTTGATTACATCGAGGTTGTGCTCAATCACCACCACGGTATTGCCGTGGTCGCGAAGGCGGTGCAGTACGTCCAGCAATTGCTGGATATCCGCGAAGTGCAGTCCGGTGGTCGGCTCATCGAGAATATACAGGGTCTTGCCGGTATCTCGCTTGGACAGCTCGCGAGACAACTTGACCCGCTGCGCCTCGCCACCGGACAACGTAGTCGCCGATTGCCCGAGCTTGATATACGACAGGCCCACGTCCATCAACGTCTGCAGCTTGCGCGCCAACGCCGGCACCGCGTCAAAGAACACCCGGGCTTCCTCGATAGTCATCTCCAGGGTTTCGTGGATGCTTTTGCCCTTGTATTTGATTTCCAGGGTTTCGCGGTTGTAGCGCTTGCTCTTGCACACATCGCACGGCACGTAGATGTCCGGCAGGAAGTGCATCTCCACCTTGATCAGGCCGTCGCCCTGGCATGCTTCACAGCGCCCGCCCTTGACGTTGAACGAGAACCGGCCAGGCCCATACCCCCGCGAACGGGATTCTGGAACGCCAGCAAACAGCTCGCGAATCGGCGTAAACAACCCGGTGTAGGTCGCAGGGTTGGAACGCGGTGTGCGGCCGATCGGGCTCTGGTCAATATCGACCACCTTGTCCAGGTGTTCCAGGCCCTTGATGCTGTCATGGGCTGCCGCTTCCAGGGTGGTCGCGCCGTTCAGGGCGGTGGCACTCAATGGGAACAACGTGTTGTTGATCAGCGTCGATTTGCCCGAGCCGGAAACACCGGTCACGCAGGTCAACAGGCCCAGCGGAATCTCCAGGTCGACATTGCGCAGGTTGTTCCCGCGCGCGCCTTTGAGATGTAGCGCCATTTTCTTGTTACGCGGAGTACGCTTGGCAGGTACTTCGATCTTCACCCGGCCAGACAAATACTTGCCGGTCAATGAATCGGGGTGGGCCATTACTTCGGCAGGCGTACCCTCGGCAACGATATGTCCACCATGCACGCCAGCACCTGGGCCGATATCGACCACATAATCTGCCAGGCGGATAGCGTCTTCATCGTGCTCGACCACAATCACGGTGTTGCCGATATCCCGCAAGTGTTTCAACGTACCCAGCAGGCGATCGTTATCCCGTTGGTGCAAGCCAATCGAAGGCTCGTCGAGGATATACAGCACGCCTACCAGGCCCGCACCAATCTGGCTGGCCAAGCGGATCCGCTGTGCTTCACCACCCGACAAGGTATCGGCGCTGCGATCCAGCGACAGGTAGTCCAGGCCGACGTTGACCAGGAACTGCAACCGCTCGCGAATCTCCTTGAGGATTTTGTCGGCAATCTCCCCGCGACGCCCGGTGAGCTTAAGCACACCAAAGTATTCGCATGCATCGCCAATCGGCAGGTTGGTCACCGCCGGCAGGGTTTTCTCGCCTACCCACACATGTCGTGCTTCACGGCGCAGGCGCGTGCCACGGCAATCCGGGCAAGGCTGGGTGCTGAGGAATTTGGCCAGCTCTTCACGCACGCTCGCCGATTCGGTTTCGCGGTAGCGGCGCTCCAGATTCGGCACGATGCCTTCAAACGGGTGCGAGCGCTTGACGATATCGCCGCGGTCGTTCAGGTACTTGAAGTCGACATTCTGCGAGCCGCTGCCATTGAGGATGACCTTCTGCTGGTCTGTCGGCAGTTGGTTGAACGGCACTTCCAGGCTGAACTTGTAGTGGGAAGCCAACGACCCCAGCATCTGGAAGTAGTAGACGTTACGCCTGTCCCAGCCACGTATCGCGCCTTCGGCCAAGGTCAGGTCGCCATTGACCAGGCGCTTGATATCGAAAAACTGCTTCACGCCCAGGCCATCGCACGTCGGGCAGGCGCCGGCCGGGTTATTGAAGGAAAACAGCTTGGGTTCCAGCTCGCTGATGGCGTGGCCACAGATCGGGCAGGCGAAGCGTGCGGAGAAGATGATCTCTTCGCCCGGCTCGTCATCCATGGGGGCTACCAAGGCAATGCCATCGGCCAGCTTCAGCGCGGTCTCGAAGGATTCCGCCAAACGCTGCTGCAAGTCGGCGCGCACCTTGAAGCGGTCGACCACCACATCGATCGAATGCTTTTTCTGCTTGTCGAGCTTCGGCGCTTCATCCAGCTCATAAAGCTTGCCGTTGATGCGTGCGCGTACGAAGCCTTGGGCCCGCAGCTCTTCGAAGACCGAAAGGTGTTCGCCTTTGCGCTCGCGGATAACGGGCGCCAGCAGCATCAGCTTGGCGCCTTCCGGCTGGGCCAGCACCAGGTCGACCATCTGGCTGACGGTCTGGGCTTCCAGAGGAATGTCGTGGTCCGGGCAACGCGGAATACCAACCCGCGCGTACAGCAGGCGCAGGTAATCGTAGATCTCGGTAATGGTGCCCACGGTGGAACGTGGGTTGTGGGAGGTCGACTTCTGCTCAATGGAGATCGCCGGCGACAAGCCTTCGATGGTGTCGACGTCGGGTTTTTCCATCATCGACAGGAACTGCCGGGCATAGGCCGACAGCGATTCCACATAACGACGCTGACCTTCGGCATACAGCGTGTCGAACGCCAGGGACGACTTGCCGGAGCCGGACAAACCGGTGATGACGATCAGTTTGTCCCGGGGCAGGGTCAGGTCGATGTTCTTCAGGTTGTGGGTTCTAGCCCCACGAATCAGGATCTTGTCCAAGATGGCCTCGCACGGCGGGCGTAAATAATGCCGGAGTATACGGCTAAAGACTGGATGAATATACACTGTCAAAAGGCCGCTTGCAGCCTTACATGAAAGCTGCGCGGCAAAGCGCCGCATATACCCTCTCAATCGATGGGACTGGTAGAATCGCCGCCGGTTCACACGAGGTTTTTCCATGCACGATCCCCATAGCGAACGCATGAGTAGCGGCGAGACCCGAGCGGCAAGCGGTCTGGCCCTGGTGTTCGCCTTCCGTATGCTGGGCATGTTTATGGTGTTGCCGGTGCTGGCGACCTATGGAATGGATCTCGCAGGCGCAACCCCCGCTTTGATTGGCCTGGCGATTGGCGCCTATGGCCTGACCCAGGCGATTTTCCAGATTCCATTCGGGATCATTTCCGACCGCATTGGCCGTCGCCCGGTGATTTATCTCGGGCTGATCGTGTTCGCCTTGGGCAGCGTGCTCGCAGCCCAGTCCGATTCGATCTGGGGCGTGATCGCCGGGCGCATCCTGCAGGGTGCGGGCGCGATTTCCGCTGCGGTCATGGCCTTGCTGTCGGACCTGACCCGTGAACAGCACCGCACCAAGGCCATGGCCATGATCGGCATGACCATCGGCCTGTCGTTTGCCGTGGCCATGGTGGTCGGCCCTTTGCTGACCCGTGCGTTTGGCTTGCACGGGTTGTTCCTGGCCACCGGTGGCATGGCATTGTTCGGTATCGTGATAGTGGCCTTTATGGTGCCGCGCTCTACTGGCACGCTGGCCCATCGTGAATCCGGTGTCGCCCGCCAGGCGTTGCTGCCCACGCTCAAACACCCAGACCTGCTGCGCCTGGATTTGGGTATCTTTGTGTTGCACGCCATGTTGATGTGCAGCTTCGTCGCCTTGCCCCTGGCCCTGGTGCAAAAAGCCGGCCTGCCCAAGGAGCAGCATTGGTGGGTGTACCTTACCGCGCTGCTGATTTCGTTCTTCGCCATGATCCCGTTCATCATCTACGGCGAGAAAAAACGCAAAATGAAACGAGTTCTGCTCGGCGCCGTCGCGACGCTGATGCTCACTGAGCTATTCTTCTGGCAGTTCGGCGACAGCCTGCGGGCGCTGGTCACCGGCACGGTGGTATTTTTCACCGCGTTCAACCTGCTGGAGGCTTCATTGCCTTCGCTGATCAGTAAAGTTTCACCGGCCGGCGGCAAGGGCACGGCGATGGGGGTGTATTCCACCAGCCAGTTCCTGGGTTCCGCACTGGGCGGCATCATGGGTGGCTGGATGTTCCAGCATGGCGGTTTGTCGGTTGTTTTCCTGGGATGCGCCGGGCTGGCTGCACTTTGGCTGGCCTTTGCTGTTACCATGCGCGAACCTCCCTATGTGACGAGTCTGCGCTTGCCGTTATCGCCCGACGCGATGCGCGAAGCAGGCCTGGCCGAGCGCCTGAAGACCGTCACCGGGGTTACCGATGCCGTGGTTGTCGCTGAAGAAGCCGCCATCTACATCAAACTAGACACCGAATTATTGGATCGCGCGACGCTCGAGCAACTGGTCAACCCAGTGCCGACAGCGCGCCCAGCTTAGGAGAACGTTATGGCCCGTGGGGTTAACAAAGTCATATTGGTCGGTACGTGCGGCCAGGATCCCGAAGTTCGCTACTTGCCTAACGGTAACGCCGTGACCAACCTGAGTCTGGCGACCAGCGAGCAGTGGACCGACAAGCAGACCGGCCAGAAAGTCGAGAAGACCGAATGGCACCGCGTGTCGATGTTCGGCAAGGTTGCGGAGATCGCCGGTGAGTACCTGCGCAAAGGTTCGCAGGTATACATCGAAGGCAAGCTGCAAACCCGCGAGTGGGAAAAAGACGGTATCAAGCGCTACACCACCGAAATCGTGGTCGACATGCAAGGCACCATGCAACTGCTGGGCGGCCGTCCACAGGGCGACCAACAGGGCCAGGGCGGCATGTCCAACTCGGCACCGCGTCCACAGCAGTCGCGTCCGCAGCCAGCACAGCAGCCACAGCGTGAGTCGCGCCCAGCGCCACAACAGGCTGCGCCGCAACCGGCCCAGGATTTCGACAGTTTTGATGACGATATTCCGTTCTAGGCCACATCGAAGCGACTCGCTGCAAAAGAACGCGCTGCCTAAGGCCGCGCGTTTTTTTGTGTACTGCTGCCGACTACAATTGCGCAAAGCGCAACATATCTTGATTGGCTCGCTCCTTGTGCGTGTCGGTCAACCCATGAGGGGCGCCTGTGTATACCAGCAGTTGGGCGTGTGGGATCAAGCGCTTGCTCTCCAGGGCCGAAGCTTGGATCGGTACAATTTGATCGTCGCCTCCATGGATGATCAGCGTGGGGATGTTGAAGTACTTCAGATCATCCCTGAAGTCGGTTTCCGAAAAAGCCTCGATACTGTCAAACGTATTTTTGTGCCCTCCCATTACGCCTTGCATCCAGAACGAATTGATCAAGCCTGGCGAGGGCTCGACCCCTGTTCGGTTGAATCCAAAGAATGGTCCGCTTGCGAGGTCAAGATAGAGCTGCGAACGGTTGGCAATGGAGTCGGCGCGCAGGCCGTCGAAAACATCTATCGGCGTCCCCTGCGGATTACTGGGGGTTTTTAACATCAGGGGCGTCACGGCGCAGATCAACCCTGCCTTGGCCACGCGTGCAGTGCCGTGCCGTGCGATATAGCGTGCCACTTCCCCGCCCCCGGTGGAGAAACCGAAGAGAATCACGGCGGTCAGATCCAAGTGCTCGATCAGTTGCGCCAAGTCATCTGCGTAGTGATCCATGTCATTGCCGGCCCACGGTTGACTTGATCGGCCATGCCCGCGGCGGTCATGCGCAATGGCACGAAAACCATGGTTGGCGAAGTGCAGCATTTGAGACTCCCAACTGTCGCTGTTCAGCGGCCAGCCGTGGCAAAACACAACGGGCTGACCACTACCCCAGTCCTTGTAGTAAAGATCGTTACCTTCGCGAGTTTTCAAATAGGCCATGGCTCAGCTCCATTGACGTGTGAATGATTTTTGGCTGATGGAGGCCAGAAAAATCGTCCGTGGACACTACGCTGGCGTTAAGTTGATGACCCTAAGAAGACTCAACCTGTTCGGGTCGATAGTAATTCTAGTCTGTACAGGCGAGGCGTGTGCCGACAGCGCCGAGTTTTCCGCTCACGGACAGGCTTTTAACAGGGGCGGCGATCAATTCGGCTATTTGTTCTCATGGCTCACAAGTTTTAGGCTGTCGTTCATCTCTAGAACAAGGAAAATTGCGATGACCTGGTCTGCCAAGCAATACACGCTGTTCGAACAGCAACGCACTCGCCCCGTCCGTGATCTGGTCGCGGCCATTCCCACTGCTGACGTGCGCACAGCCGTTGACTTGGGGTGCGGCCCGGGCAACTCCACTGAAGTGCTGGCCAAACGCTTCCCCGAGGCGCAGGTGATCGGCATGGACAGCTCCGATGACATGTTGGCTGACGCCCGCAAGCGCCTGCCGGCGCTGAACTTCGAGCTGGCAGATATCGGTGCCTGGAGTCCGGCACAGAGTTTCGATGTGATCCTGGCCAATGCCTCGCTGCAATGGCTGCCCGACCACGCCACGCTCTACCCGCACTTGATCAACCAACTGAACCCAAGCGGTACGCTGGCGGTGCAAACACCGGATAACCTTGACGAGCCTGCTCACCGGCTGGCCCGCGAAGTCGCGGCCGACGGCCCATGGTCCGCGAAGATCGGCGCGGTCAAACACAATGAGCGGCACACCGCCAGCTACTACTACGAACTGCTGAGTAAGCATTGCAGTGCCGTAGATGTGTGGCGCACCACTTATCAGCATCCGCTGGCGGATCACGCGGCGGTAGTGGAGTGGTTCAAGGCGTCGGCATTGCGGCCCTTTCTCGAGCCGTTGAGCAGTGATGAAAAAACCGCTTTCCTGCAGGCGTACAAGGCGCGAATCACCCAGGCCTATCCGGCCCTGTCCGATGGCACTGTGTTGCTGCCGTTCCCGCGGCTGTTCATCATTGCTACACGCTAGAGCCATCGATCCGAGTGGCGGTCACGCGGCCGCCGCTTGCGCCTTCAAGAATTCATCCGTTGACACCACGCCCGCATAGCCGAAGGCCAGGGCTGCCATGTATGCGCCTTGTACTTGAGCCGCTGGGATGACCTGCCCGTTGAACTCCTGATCGCGAGTGGCACACGCGTCATGGATCACCGTGACTTTGTAGCCCAGGTCCGCCGCCGCCCGCACCACGGCATCCACGCACATATGGCTCATGCTGCCGACTACTACCACATCGGTGATGCTGCGCTGTTCCAACAAGGTACGTAGGTTGGTTTGGCGAAACGCATTCACAAAGTGCTTGAGCACGACCGGTTCATCGCCCTCGTTCAACACTTTGGCATGCAAGTGCGCGCCTTCGGAGCCCGGTGTAAAGAACGGTGCGTCGTCGCCTTCGAATTCATGCCGCACATGAATCACTGTATCGCCGGCCTGGCGAAACGCCTGTAGCACTTGCGCCGCCTTGTCTGCCGCGGCTTCCACGCCGTCGAGGGGCCACTTGCCTTGTGGGAAGTAGTCGTTCTGGATATCGATTAGGATGAGCGCCTGCTTGGCCATGTGTATCGCCTCGTGATGGTTTGATGGGCCTAGTATCTTAGCTGGCGATCAGACCGAGGATTGGCTGCACCGACAATAACAGGGGGAAAACTGACAATGACCGTGGAACGCGGGACCGTCGAGCTGGGGGTGTTGATCTACCAGGGCGCGCAACTGGCGGCGGTGCATGGCCTGACGGACCTGTTCGGGGTGGCTAATCGCATCGCCGCCGAGCATCGAACCGGGCAACTTCCGCTGTTGCGGGTCAGCCACTGGCAGGTGGATGCCCACGGCACGCCTGCGCGCGTGTTCGACAGCCACCCAGGTCCGGACCAAGCGATGATGGCCGTACTGGTGCCCCCGTCGATTGCTGAGTTCACCGAAGATCAGGCGCCGCCCGCGCTGCTGGAGTGGATCCGCCAGCAGCATGCCGCCGGTACGGTGCTTGGCGGCGTGTGCATCGGCTCGATCATGCTGGCGCGCAGCGGGCTTTTGGACGGGCGCAGCGCCACCACCCACTGGTCATCCGCGAAAACCTTCGCGGCCCGTTACCCGGCGGTGCGCCTGGAAGCGGATAAACCCATTGTCGATGACGGCGACCTGATCACCACCGCTGGGCTGATGGCCTGGTCCGAGCTGGGTCTGCGCCTGGTCGACCGGCTGATGGGCCCGAGCATCGCGGCCGACACGGCGCGGTTTCTGGTGATCGAACACCGCGACAGCGCCAGCCAGTGCGGCAGCAACTTTGCGCCGATTCTCAGGCATGGCGACAGCGCAATCCTCAAGGTCCAGCATTGGTTGCAAGCCAGTGGCGCGGTGGATGTCGGCGTGGCGGCGATGGCACGGGAGGCGAACCTTGAAGAGCGCACGTTCCTGCGACGGTTTCGCACTGCGACCGGGTTGAAACCCACCGAATACTGCCAGCACCTGCGGGTAGGCAAGGCGCGACAGATGCTGGAGTTCACCAACGGCACGATCGACCACATCGCCTGGACCGTGGGCTATCAGGATCCCAGCGCCTTTCGTGCGATCTTCAAGAAGATTACCGGCCTGGCCCCCAGCGATTACCGCAACCGGTTTGGTGTTTGAATCGTGCAGAACGCCGTGTGGTGTAACGCAGGTCGTGCAGAATAAGACAGGCTAACGGCCATCACTTTCCCCGCAACTTATTGATTTAAAGACTATCCCTGCCAGCCGTGCGTTGGCCTGATCCATGCAGCCTTTGTGCTACACATAAGAGCGGGATAACCAAGGGGGAACGCATGACCCCAACGAATCGCAAGAAACTGGTGGTCGCATACTCCACGCGAGAGGGTGCGCCGCAGCATGAAGTTGAAACCAACCTCGCCTTGGCCCGCTGGCTGGCGCAGATCCTCGGGCTCAAATTCGGTGGCAGTTACGACCCCGATTTGCACGCTGGGCGTGAACTGTATCTTTTGCCCACACAAACGCTGGTTGGGCCCGCCCAAGCACGTGAGCTCAATATCAAGGGGCCAGAAGACTTGTGGGGCGGTTATGTCGACCATGATTTCATCTGCACCAAAGCCATCAGCCATGGCCTGCTGGGCCCTGAGGCAAAAGCGCCTGAAGGGTGGTCGCCGTTATTCTGCGAGCGAGTGCGCGACGTCGTGTTGGATGGCTTGACTGTGTTCAGCCTCAACGACGCCAGGCCCGCCGCCACTCGTCTGCTCTACAGCGGTCCGATTCGCCTCAAGCCCGTGCATGCCTGCGCAGGACGTGGCCAGGAAGTTATCCACAGCCTCGATGAGTTCGACGCGGTCTTGGCACGTCCAGAAGCGAGCAAGATGTTCAGTGAGGGCGTGGTGCTGGAACAGGATCTGCACGAGGTGGTCACCCACAGTGTGGGTCAGAGCTTTATCGGCGCTCACGTATTCAGCTACTGCGGCGAGCAGTACCTGGCCCAGGACGGGCAGGGCGAAAAGGTTTACGGCGGCTCCAATCTCTTGGTCGTGCGCGGTTACTACGAAGACCTGCTCAAGCTGGACTTGCCAGAGGATGTGCGTGAAGCCATCGAGCAGGCTCGGGTGTTCGACAACGCTGCCGACGAAGCCTACCCGGGCTTCTACGCCTCGCGGCGCAACTACGATATAGCCCAGGGTCTGGACAGCGACAACCAACGGCGCAGTGGTGTGCTCGAGCAATCCTGGCGCATGGGCGGCGCAAGCAGCGCAGAGGTCGCGGCGCTGCAGAGCTTTATCAACAACCCGGGTCTCAGGGCCATTCGTGTGTCCTCGGTGGAAACCTACGTGGAGCAAGCGCTGCCGGCGGATGCCATCGAGGTCTACCGAGGCCCGGCCGAAAACAGCGAATTTCTTCTCAAATACGTGACGGTCAAACCTTATGACGGCTAGAAGCGAGAGCATCACCATCGATATAGACGACGAACAGATGAGCGGGACATTCCTCAGTCCCAAATCCAAAGTGCCTGGCGTGTTGTTTGTACACGGTTGGGGCGGCAGCCAGGAGCGCGACCTCGAGCGAGCCAAAGGCATTGCCGGCCTTGGCTGCGTTTGCCTGACTTTCGACCTGCGCGGCCATGCTGGCAACGGCATACCCTTGTCCCGCGTCACCCGTGAAGACAACTTGCGCGACCTGCTGGCCGCCTACGACCGCCTGCTGTCTCACCCGGCTATCGACACCTCGGCGGTGGCGGTGGTTGGCACCAGCTATGGCGGCTACCTGGCGGCCATCCTCACCTCGTTACGCCCAGTACGTTGGCTGGCGCTGCGGGTGCCCGCACTGTACCGCGACCAGGAATGGCTCAAGCCCAAGCGCGACCTGGATAAAGCCGACTTGATGGATTACCGGGGCACCCTCGTGCATGCCGAGACCAACCGTGCCCTGCATGCCTGTGCACAATTTACTGGCGATGTGCTGATCGTCGAATCGGAAACCGATGACCATGTGCCCCATGCCACCATCATGAGTTATCGCGCGGCGTGCCAGCAGACCCATTCCCTGACCCACCGCATCATCGATGGTGCCGACCATTCCCTGAGCGACCCGGTGTCGCAACAGGCGTACACCTCGATCCTGGTGGACTGGATTACCGAGATGGTGGTGGGCGAGCGGTTAAGCATCATTCAATCCCGCTGACGCGCTAAGCGGGTGTCTTCTTCACCCGCAGGGCCTTGGCCTTCGCCTCCACGCCCAGGTACATCACCAAGGCAATCAACAGCGGACAAATAAAGTAAATCGCCCGATACGCGATCAGGCCCGCCAGCAAACTCCCCCGCGACGCCTCGTGTTGCAGCAGGCCGATAAACACCGCCTCCAACACCCCAAGCCCGGCAGGTATATGGGTGACCACACCGGCAATCGCACTGATCAGCAACACCCCTAACACCAGCGGATAATCCAGCTTGGCCGGCAGCAAGGTAAAAATCACCGCCGCCATCAGCGACCAGTTCAAGGCGCCCAGGGCCAGTTGCAGGCAGGCCATGCGCAGCGACGGCAGATTGATCTCGACGCCACGGATCGACCATGCGCGTTTTTTCGAAAACCTGCATGCCGCCAGATACCCAAGGCTTGCGATTACCAACAACATGCCGACACCTTGCAAGGCGCCACTGCTGAGCTTCCAGCCGGGCGGCATGGTGACCAGCCCGCTGCTGAATACCACCCCGGCCAGTGCCATATAACCAAACCAATTGGTGGCCAGGCTCAGGCCGAGGATCTTGGCGATATTGCTGGTGCTTACCCCCAGTCGCGAATACAGCCGATAGCGCATGGCGATGCCGCCTACCCAGGCGCTGAGGTTGAGGTTGAACGCGTAACTGATGATGCCCACCGGCAGGATCTGCTTCCAGCGCAGCGGCTGGCGAATGTAGGTGCGGCCGATCAGATCGAAACAGGCATAGACGATAAAACTGCACAAGGTCAGGGCGCCAGCGATGAGCAACGTGCGCAGCTTGAAGTCGCCCAGGGTCTGGAACACTTCGCTCCAGTCGATACGCCGGGCGAGCAGGGTGAACAGGACGATCAGCAGCAGGAAGAACGCAATCGTCAGCGGTTTCTTCCAGCGCTTGAACCGCGAACCGCTGATTTCAGACGTCATGGGGCCTACTCTCAAAAGGTTTCAAGCGCGGCTTGTGCGCTGGCAACCAGCCGGTCAGCGCAGGGAAGTGGCGCATCACATGGAATACCAAAAAGCCCACGGTCAGGCGCCACAGCCACAGGCGCGGCTTGCGCTTGGCAGGCATGGTCTGGCAATGATTCCTGGCAAGTGCATCCAGGCGTTCGTACAACTGCTGATTGAATGCCCGGTCACGAATCAGCACATTGGCTTCCAGGTTCAGCGCGAGGCTCAGTGGGTCGAGGTTGCTGGAGCCCACGGTGCTCCATTCGTCGTCCACCAGCGCAACTTTGCCGTGCAGCGGGCGTTGGCAATACTCGTGGATCACCACGCCATCCTTGAGCAGATAGTCGTAGAGCATGCGCGCCGCCAGCTTGGCCAGCAGCACATCGGGCTGGCCCTGCATGATCAATTGCACGTGCACGCCACGGCGCGCCGCGTTACGAATCTCGCGCAGCAGGCGATAGCCAGGGAAGAAGTAGGCGTTGGCGATCACCACTCGCTGGCGGGCTTGGCTCAGGGCGTGGATATACGCCTCTTCGATGTCGTCGCGATGCTGGATATTGTCGCGATAAATCAGGCGCACCAAGCCGTCACCTTGCTCGTTGGTCCAGGGCGAAGGCCGCTGCTGACGCCGTCGCCAGCCACGACGGCTGCGCACCTGGCGACCACTTTGGGCCAGGGCAAAGTGGTGCAGGTCAGCCACTGCCGGGCCGATCACCTGTACTGAATAATCCTGCTTGGCCTCGGGGCCGAAATCCGCCAAGTGGTCGGCGGAAAAATTGATCCCGCCGATAAACGCCACGCTGGCGTCCACCACCACGATCTTGCGGTGCAGGCGGCGGAACCAGTTGGTGCGTATGCCCAGGGTCTTGGAGGCTGGGTCGAACATCTGCACCATCACTCCAGCCTCGGCCAATTCGCCAAGAAAGGCCGGGCTCAGCTCGCCACATCCAAAGCCATCAAGGCTGACCACCACTTTCACCCCGCGCTGCGCCGCTTCGATAAGGATGCCTTGCAGCTCATGGCCAACCTTGTCCTCAAACAGGATGAAGGTCTCCAACAGGATTTCGCGCTGGGCGCCGCGCAAGGCGTCGAACACCGCGGGAAAGTACGCCTCGCCATTCTCCAGCAACTCCACACGGTTGCCGCTCTGCCAGCCGTAATCCATGTCGCGCGCCTTGCTGTCGTCCGGCGGCTGGTCGGTGGCGATATGCTCTACCGCAACGTTCATAGCTCAATCTCCACCGACAGGGGCACATGATCCGACAGGTGAGACCAGGGCCGCGTGGTGAGCACGCGAGGATTATGGATCGTCAGGTTGCGCACATAAATGCGATCCAGAGGCAGCAATGGCAGGCGTGCCGGGAAAGTGCGTGCCGGCTTGCCATGGGCATGGACAAACACCTCATGGAGGCCGCTTTGGCTCAGGTCGGCCTTTTGGCGCCAGTCGTTAAAATCGCCGGCGACCACCAGCGGCGCATCGGCCGGAATCTCGCGGATGCGCTGCTCCAGCAAGCGCAATTGCTGCTGGCGATGTACCTCGCGCAAGCCCAGGTGGATGCAGATCGCATGTATCTCGCGCTCGCCACCCGGCAAGCGCAGCACGCAATGCAGCAGGCCACGGTTTTCGTGGCCGCTTTGGGAAATGTCGAGGTTGTCGTAGCGAATGATCTGGAATTTCGACAGCAGTGCATTGCCATGGTCGCCATGGGGGTAGACCGCATTGCGACCATAGGCAAACTGCGGCCAGATGCTGTCGGCGAGGAATTCGTATTGCGGCATTTTTGGCCAGTCGCTGTAGCGCTGGGGATGACGTTCGTGGGTGCCGTGAATTTCCTGCAGGAACACCATGTCGGCGCCCACGCTGCGCACTGCCTCACGCAACTCGGGCAAGATGAAGCGCCGATTCAAGGCCGTGAAGCCCTTGTGGATATTGACCGTCAGCACGGTGAAACGAGTGATGGGAGTGGTCGGCGTGATCGGAATCAATTCGGGCTGGGTCATGGCAATACTCCGGGTTCCGGCAACTTGCCGGGCTCGGTGGCCAGGTGCTTGTCCAGTTCGAAACGCTGCAGCAATTGGCGTGCATCGAAGGGGGCGCGAACCTTGATGTCATTGTCGAAAAAGCAGAACACGTCGCGTTGTTTGCGGGCACGGGGTTTGTGTTGTGGGTCGACGAGGTGCGCGTCCGCAGGCTGCTTGCCGTTGGCCCAGCGCTCGATACGGTCACCCCAGCGCTTGAGCGCTTCGGCGCTATAGCCACTGGCATACAACTGCTTGTCGCCGTGCAAGCGCAAGTACATGAAGTTGGCGGTGACGTCTTCGATATACGGCCACTTGCCGGCGGTGTCTGCCACCACTAGAGCGACGCCGTGCTTGTCCAGCATCTGCACAAATTCCGGCACTGCAAAACTCTTGTGGCGAATCTCCACGGCATGGCGCAAAGGCTTCTTGGCATAGGCTTTCATGCTGGCCTTGCCGTTCAGGCGTGACTCATGTTGGCGGGCCAGGGCAGCGGCCTGATGGGTGTCGGTGGGTAGTTCGGCAAGGAAGGTTTCAAACAGCGCGGCGTCGAACTTGAAGCTGGGCGGGAACTGCCAAAGGATGGGGCCGAGTTTTTCCTTCAACTCCAATACCCCGGAGGCGAAGAAGTTCGCCATTGGCTTGTGCACCTCCCGCAGGCGCAGGATATGCGTGATATAGCGCGGCGCCTTGACGCTGAATACGAAGCCCTCAGGCGTATCGGCATACCATTCGGCGTAGCGCTTGGGGGTTTGCAGCGCGTAGAACGAACCGTTGATTTCGATGCTGTTGACGGCACGTGACGCAAACTGCAGCTCGCGTTTCTGGGTCAGCCCCTCGGGGTAGAAGTCCCCGCGCCAGGGCGTGTAGCGCCAGCCGGAAATGCCGATATGAATCGCCGCCATGCTTGCTCCCGTAAATGATGGGTGGATTGACCTCCGTTATGGGATGACTGCGATATTTGCCTGAAAGTTTCCACATTCCTACAGACGGTACGGGGTGCCAAATGTGGGAGGGACAAGCCCCTTCCACCTTTTTGAATCACATGCCCAAAAAGCGCAGGGAACGATCCAAGGCCAAACCCGTCAGTTCCTTACAGACCCTGCTGAAGGAGCCCGTTGTTTTGCTGAATCTAAAGACTGCATTACTGCTCGCCGCACTGTTGCTGTGCGGCAACGGCGCACTGCAAGCCGCGGCCACCGCGCCTGCCACCGAAACGCCGGCCAAGCCGGAGCTGTTGGTGGAGGGCGGGCTGCTCGGGGCCATCAGTTCCAGTATCGATGACGTGCAGGACAAGCTCGACCTCAACCAGAACCTCGTCGATGCCTGGCGCCTGCGTGCCGATCGGGCGGCGGATGAAGTGGGGCGCCTGGTCGACCAGACCGCCGCGCGCTCGCCGTGGAGTGTGGCCGGCGATTTTCTGCTGTTGTCCGGGGTGTGGATCGGTGCCTTTGCCGTGTTGACGTTACTGGGGCACTGGGTCGTGCAGCGCTCCAGCCGGCGCCCGTTCGTCGCACGACGCCAGCGCTTGCAAGGCTTGCTCGGCTACATAGTGCCCTACACGATTCCAGCGTTGATCTGCCTGCCGCTTACCCTCTATGTAAGCCACTTCTTGGCCGCTTCGGTGGGCCGTGCGCTGGCGCTGTGTTTTGCCTATGCCACCAGCAGCGGCATCTTTTCGACCTCGATGCTGCTGTGCGTCATTGTGATGTTTAACGTCGGGCACAAACGGCCCGCCGTGCAGATTATTCGTGACTACTGCCCCAAGCCGCTGTTCCTGATCGGCTTCCTTGCCGCCCTCAGCGACGCGTTGACCAGCCCGCAGATCGCTCGTCAACTGGGCGGCAATATCACCAGCAGTATCGCGGTATTTACCGGCCTGTTTGCCGCAGTAATTTTTGGTGTGCTGGTGGTGCGCCTGCGCCGTCCGGTGGCCCATTTGATCCGTAACCGGCCGTTGGCCCAGCGCCTCAAACATCCGGCCTTGCAGCAATCGCTGCGGGTGTTTTCCGGGCTTTGGTACTGGCCGATCCTGTTGATGGTGCTGGTGTCGGCGGTCAACCTGATCGGCGCCGGCGACGACAACCAAAAGGCCCTGCGTTGCGCACTGCTCACCACGCTGCTGCTGATCGGCACCGTGTTTCTCAGCACCGTGCTGCAACACCTGTTCAAATCCCGCAGCCAAGTGTCGATCCAACGGAGCAGCGCCTACAAGGAGCGCTTCCTCAGTTTGCTGCACGCGATCCTGCGTATCGTGATGGCTATCGCGTTTATCGAAATCCTCGGGCGTATCTGGGGTGTTTCGCTATTCGAATTTGCCCAGCGCAACTCGGTGGGCCGGGCCATCAGCGATTCCCTCAGTAGCATCGGCCTGATCCTGTTGGTGACCTGGCTGTTCTGGGTGGTGCTCGACACGGCGATCCAGGAAGCGCTCAAGCCGCCGGTGAATAAACGCTCCAGCCGCCAGCCCAGCACTCGGGTGAAAACCATCCTGCCGCTGCTGCGCAATGCGGTGAAGATTATCCTGGTGGTGATTTGCGCGATCACCACCATGGCAAACCTTGGCATCAACGTCGCGCCGTTGCTGGCGGGTGCCGGGGTGGTGGGCCTGGCCATTGGTTTCGGCTCCCAGCAGTTGGTGCAGGACGTGATTACCGGCCTGTTCATCATTATCGAAGACACCCTGTCCATCGGCGATTGGGTGGTGCTCGACTCCGGCCACGCCGGCACCGTCGAAGGCCTGACCATCCGCACCCTGCGCTTGCGCGACGGCAAGGGTTTTGTGCATTCGGTGCCGTTCGGGCAGATCAAGGCGGTTACCAACCAGTCGCGGCAGTTCGCCTATGCCTTCTTCTCGGTGCAATTCACCTACGACACCGACGTGGACAAGGCCGTGGAACTGATCCGCGAAGCGGGCCAATCGATTCGCGACGACGTGTTCCTCAAATACAACCTGCAAGGGCCGCTGGAAGTATTTGGCGTGGACAAGATGGACCTCAATGGCGTGGTGCTTACCGCACAGTTCCGTACGGTGTCGGGTGGGCAATATGCGGTCAGCCGGGCGTTTAACCAGCGGTTGAAAAAACTTGTGGATAACTGTGATGAGGTGCACTTTGCGCAGACTTATCCACAGCAGGTGTTGTTGCCAAAACGTGTGGCGCAGGTGGAAGAGCCGGATGCGCTGGTGCTGACTGAGCAGCCCAGGTCTCAATGATGAGGCCCCATCGGGAGCAAGCCCCTCACATTTAGATTTGTGAACACATTTCAAGTGTGGGAGGGGGCTTGCCCCCGATGAGGCCCTCAAGGTCAGCGCCTGATCAACTTCTCCTGCACCGCTTGCTGATCCACCTCCAGCAACACCTGTTGCTTGCCGGCGACCATCACCGCCGCCGGCACCCCATCACGATACACAATCCGATTACCGCTCACCGCTGGCACCTTGGCCCCCGGCAACAGCGTGCCGACAAGATTCAACGGATCGGCCCCACACACTGCAATCAAACTCCCATCATGGGGCCGCCGCCGCACCTCGCGCAGCAGCGGTATCGCCTCAGGCAATGCAAACTGCTCCCCCGCCAACCCACTGACAAACCGCCCGCCACGAATTTCGCCCCGCGCCTCCAACCGATGGAAAGTGCGCAGCAGCTCACGCCAACTTGGCAACCAGTCCGCCTCACGCTCCAGCAGCCGCCAGAACACCACACCATAACGGCGCAGCAGGGTCATCGCCACATGCTCCAGGGTCTCGGCCGAATGCGCGCCGGCGGCGGTCGCCGAGCGGCGAACCAAGGCCCAACGCCCGGCATCGTCCATACCGCCGACAAACGCCCCGCGCCCACGTCGACTGCTGCGCGCCTGGCGTTTGCTGGCAGGGGTGGTCAAGGCGCGCAGGCCGGCGAAACTGTCAGCATTCACCAGGCCGGCGCCTACCAGTTCCTGCAAGGCTATCTCCAGTTCGCTGCGCAGCAAATGGGCCTCGTGCACC
This sequence comes from Pseudomonas sp. Root569, assembly GCF_001427465.1. NCBI lineage: Bacteria > Pseudomonadati > Pseudomonadota > Gammaproteobacteria > Pseudomonadales > Pseudomonadaceae > Pseudomonas > Pseudomonas sp. Root569. The sequence continues at coordinate 53,239 of NZ_LMGQ01000009.1, forward strand.
AGTTCATCGAAAAACAGCGCGCCATGCTCGCGCAGGGCCAGGTGGGCCTTCTGGGCCTTGGGCGACAAGGTGGTGCTGTCGGTAGGCTCGGTCAGCCCGCTCCACAACGCTACCTGGCTACGGGGGAGCAAAACCACCGGGGTGCTGCGCAACGCCATGGCGCCGGCCTTGTTGCTCAGGCGCGTCCAGACCAGCTTGCCGCTGCGGCACAGGTCATCGAGCCAGGTCGATGAGTAATCCTTGATGCGGGCGCTGAGCAGGTCGGTGTCCCAGGCCGACGTGGCCGCGGCATAGCCTTCGAACTGGCCGACAATCTGCGGCAACACCGCGCTGCCCTGGCCACGTGTGCTGTCGGACAGGTGCTGCCAATCGAACAGAAAGCGCATGAAATCCTGCAATGCCACCGGCTCGATTTCCCGGCGCAGGCGCTTGACCGTGTAGCGATGAATGCGCGCCAGCAAATGACGTTCGCACCATTGTTCTTCACCCACGCCGGGGCTGAAGTGGCCGCGCAGCACGTAGCCTTCCTGTTCCAGGCGTGCCAGGGCCTGGGTAATCGACTCCACCGGTAAGGCCAGGGGCGCTGCGATCTCGACCAGGGTCAGCGGGCCAAAACCACTGAGGCGCGCACGCAGCACTTCCACCAGCGCTTCATCGAAGGACCAGGGCTCATCGAACCCCGGCAGCAACGGCAGATCGTTGGGATACAGCGCCTGCAAACAGCTCAAGCGCTCCACGGCGCCCCACATTCCGTTAGACAACTGATAGGCCCGCCCGGCGTTGCGCAATGCCAGCAGCCATTGGGCCCATTGCGGCGTAACTTCGCTCGCTGCGATGCATGCCAGGCTCATCAGCGCCTCATGCATTTCATCCAGGCCATTGGGCGCGGGCCAGGCTTCTTCGCGTACACCGGCGACGGCGTCGGCATCCAGGGCGCCCAGGTCGTCGGTGCTCTGCGGGTCGCTCCAGCGGCGGTTGAGCACGGCCTGGGTGCGGCGCTCTTCCAGGGGCGCGTCGTCGAGGAAGGTATAGGGCTTGGCGCTGAGGATTTCTGCGGCCATGGGCGAGGGCGCGGGCAGGTCGCGGCTGATCAACCGCACGTCGCCGCGCTCCATGCGCCGCAGCAGCGCCAGCCAGGCGTCGCTGTCCATGGCTTCGTGCAGGCAGTCGTCGAGGGTTTGCTCCACCAGCGGGTGGTTGGGAATTTCGCGTTCGCCGGCAAGGTTTTCCAGGCAGGCGATCTGGTCGGGAAACACGCTGGCGATCAGGTCTTCGCTCTTCATGCGCTGGATCTGCGGCGCCACCTTGCGCCCGCCGGTATAACGCGGCAGCGCCAGGGCGACGCCGGCATTCCAGCGCCAGCGCACACCAAACAGTGGCGCATCCAGCACGGCCTGGATCAGGATGTGTTCGGCACTGTTGCTGTTGAGGTAACGCCACACCTCATCCAGCGCGAAGCTGTGACTGGTGGACAACGACAGCACGATGGCATTTTCACTGGCCGCCGCTTGCAGCTCGAAATTGAACGTGCGGCAAAAGCGCTTGCGCAAGGCCAGGCCCCATGCGCGGTTGATGCGGCTGCCAAACGGCGTGTGGATGATCAGTTGGGTGCCGCCGGATGCGTCGAAAAACCGTTCCATGATCAATGTGTCCTGGGACGGCAGGGCGCTCAGGGCAAGGCGCGACCGGGCGAGGTAGTCCAACAGTTGATCGGCGCTGGCGACATTGAGGCCCAGGGTGCCGGTAAGCCAGTCGAGGGCCGGTTGCAGGTCGCCGGGCGTGGCGCCGAGCAAGCTGTCCAACTGCCCTTGCAAGCGGGCCACAGCCACCGATAACTCGTTGCTGCGCCCGGGGGCTTCACCCAGCCAGAACGGAATGGTCGGAGGTTGGCCCTGGGCATCCTCGACCCGCACCTTGCCGGCTTCGACCCGCAGGATGCGATAGGAGGTATTGCCGAGCTGGAAGATATCCCCGGCGATGCTTTCCACCGCAAAGTCTTCGTTGACGCTGCCGATATTCAGGCTTTGCGGCTCCAGCAACACGCTGTAGTCGGCGTTGTCGGGGATCGTGCCGCCGCTGGTTACTGCGGTGAGCCTGGCGCCACGGCGGCCGCGCAGGGTGTGGGTCACGGCGTCGCGGTGCAGGTAGGCGCTGCGCATGCCCTGGCGGCCGTTATAGCCCTCGCTGAGCATCTGCAAAAGGGCCTGGTAGTGGCGTACATCCAGTTCGGCGTAGGGTGCGGCGCGGTGGACAAGCGCCAGCAGCGCCTGTTCCGGCCATTCTTGGGCGCTGACCTCGGCGATGATCTGCTGGGCCAGTACATCGAGCGGCGCCACCGGAATATGCAAGGTATCCAGCTCGCCACGGCGCACGCAGTCGAGCAGCGCGGCGCATTCGATCAGGTCGTCGCGAGTGGTGGCAAACAGGCGCCCCTTGGGCGTGCCGCCGACCTGGTGCCCGGAACGGCCGACCCGTTGCAGAAAGCCGTTGATCGAACCCGGCGAGCCGATCTGGCAGACCAGGTCTACCTCGCCGATATCAATCCCCAGCTCCAGGGATGCCGTGGCGATCAACACTTGCAGTTCGCCGGCCTTGAGGCGCTGTTCGGCGTCCAGGCGCATCTCCTTGGCCAGGCTGCCATGGTGAGCGGCCACGGCGGTCTTGCCCAGGCGCTCGCTCAAGTGCCGGGCCAGGCGTTCGGCCAGGCGCCGGGTGTTGACGAATACCAGCGTGGTGCGGTGTTCGCGGGCCAATTGCGCGAGGCGGTCGTAGACTAACTCCCACACGTCGTTGGCCATTACCGCCGAGAGCGGCACCGGCGGTACTTCGATCGCCAGGTCGCGGGGACGGGCGTGGCCGATATCGACGATGGCGCAATCACGGTCGGTGCCGACTAAAAAGCGGGCGACGGCTTCGATGGGTTTTTGCGTGGCCGACAAGCCGATACGGGTCAATGGCTCGGCACACAGCCCTTGCAGGCGCTCCAGGCTCAAGGCCAAGTGGCTGCCACGCTTGCCGGCGGCGATCGCGTGGATCTCATCGACGATCACCGTGCGCGTGCTGGCGAGCATGTGTCGGCCGGAATCCGAGCCGAGCAACACGTAGAGCGATTCCGGAGTGGTGACCAGGATATGCGGTGCGCGTTTGCGCATCTGGGCGCGGTCTTTTTGCGGAGTGTCGCCGGTGCGCACAGCGGTGCGAATGACCAGGGGTGGCAGGCCTAGCTTTTCAAGGTGCTCGGTTATGCCTGCCAACGGGATTTGCAGGTTGATCTGGATGTCATTGGAAAGTGCCTTGAGCGGCGAGACGTAGACCACCAGTGTTTCATCCGGCAGTTGTCCACCGTTCGCCAAGCCTTGATGCACCAGATCGTCCAGCACTGCGAGAAAGGCGGTGAGGGTCTTGCCGGAACCGGTGGGCGCGGCGATCAACGTTGAGCGGCGCTGGCGAATTAATGGCCACGCCTGGGCCTGTGCGCCGGTCACCGAAGGGAACGTGTTACGGAACCAGGTGCTGACGGCGGGGTGGAATCCGTCCAGTGCGCTGTTCGTTGATTCGGGACTGTTCATGTAGTGATTGATGCCACCTGCTCCAACAAGTTGCAAACACGTACTTTATCCGTGACGGTTGCGCTACAAACCCGCAAAATGCAACGATTCTGGAATAAACCTACGGCAAGGCTCACGCGCCTGCCGACAACAACCATCGTTCCAAACAGACCGGGCCTGCTCAATCTATGCGAATGCGCCTTATGTTACTGGGCGGCGGGAATGCCCTCGGGCAGGCGCTGATTCGCCTCGGTGCAGAGGAAGACATCGGTTTCCTCGCACCCAAACCGCCCCAAGACGGCTGGGATGCCGCAAGCCTCACCCTATTGCTCGACGACACCCGTCCCGATGCGTTGATCAATCTCGCCTACTATTTCGACTGGTTCCAGGCCGAAGCCGTAAGCGAAACCCGCCTGGCCGGCCAGGAATTCGCCATCGAGCGCCTTGCCGAACTGTGTCAGCACCACAGCATCACGCTGCTGCAACCGTCCAGCTATCGTGTGTTCGATGGCTCCCGCGCCACCGCCTACAGCGAGAAAGACGAGCCGGTGCCCCTGGGCCTGCGCGGCCAGGCGCTGTGGCGTATCGAACAAAGCGTGCGCGCCACCTGCCCACAGCATGTGCTGCTGCGCTTTGGCTGGTTGCTGGATGACAGCGTTGACGGAACGCTCGGGCGTTTTCTGGCCCGTGCCGAGAAACCCGACGAGTTACTGATGGCGGACGACCGTCGCGGCAACCCGACGCCGGTAGACGATGCCGCACGGGTGATCATCTCGGTGCTCAAGCAACTCGATTGCGCGGCGCCGTTGTGGGGCACCTACCACTATGCCGGGCATGAAGCGACCACGCCGCTGGCGCTTGGCCAGGCGATCCTCACCGAGGCGCGCAATTTCCACGCGCTGGCCATTGAATCCCCCACCGCCCAGGCCCACGCGGCGCGGCCGGATGCGGCAGAAGAACCGCAGCACGCGGTGTTGGCGTGCAAGAAGATCCTCCACACCTTCGGCATCAAGCCCCGGGCGTGGCGGGCAGGGTTGCCGGCGTTGCTGGACCGCTTCTATCGCCATAGCTGACACCACACAAAACCAAAATGTGGGAGGGGGCTTGCTCCCGATAGCAGAGTGTCAGTCAACAGGTTCATGGACTGATCCACCGCTATCGGGAGCAAGCCCCCTCCCACATTGGTTGTGTGGTGTTCGTGAAATATCGCTTAGAACTTGTAGCCGATACCCACCATGTAAACCATTGGGTCCACGTCCACATTGACCTTGGCGCGAGTGCCTTGGCCCAGCGCGTTGTTATCCACAGTCGCCTTGGTGCTGATGTCGATGTAGCGCGCCTGGGCGTTGATCATCCATTTGTCGTTGATCATGTAGTCGGCGCCGATCTGTGCGGCCCAGCCCCAGGAGTTCTCGGCCTTGAAGTTGCTGAAACCGGCTTGTTCGGCACGGCCGCCAACGTGTTCGTCGTAGATCCAGGTGTAGTTGATACCGGCACCCACGTAGGGCTGGAACGCCGACTTGTTGTCCAGCGGGTAGTACACGACGCTCAGGGTCGGCGGCAGGTGTTTGAGCGAGCCGAGCTTGCCGTTGGCGGCGCCCAGGGCGGTGTTCTTGAGTTTCACGTCATGCTCGAACGGCGTGGCGGCCAGCAGTTCGATACCCACGTGGTCGGTGATCATGTAGGCGAAGTTCAAGCCCAACTGGGTGTCGCTGCTCATGGTCGCCTTGCCGCCCAAGTTGGTGCCGGCCAGTGGGCCCTGGTCAACCTTGACTTTGCCGCTGTCGGCGTCCGGGTTCACGGTGATTGCACCGGCACGCACCAGGATATCGCCCGCTTGGTGAGCGTGTGCGACCGGGGCGACGAGGGCGAGCGCGAAGAGGGACGCGCCGAGCAGAGACTTGTTCATGGGAGCTCCAGAGGACGTTAAAAGTTGTACGTCCAATGGTAAAGATCGTTCCGTTCAGTCTTTTGACTCAGCTCAATGAAAGGTTGATCAGCGCTACTCCTGCAGCTCGTACATGTAAATCTTCTCGGCATCCATCTGGTAACCGGCGTCGGCCAGTTCACTCGACGACGGCTTGACCTGCATCGCACCTTCGATCCAGTACGGCTGATACAGCTCATCGAGCTTCACGCCGACTTCGCTTTTGACATGCACGATCTGGTTCGACGGCGGTGGCGGCACATGAATGCACGCGCCGAAATACGGCACCAGCAGGAACTCGGTAGTACGACCTTCCTCACTGACTTCCAGCGGCACGATATACCCCGGCAGGCGAATGTGCTGGCCGTCGAGACCCTGCACCACCGGCGCGTTGGGCAGGTCCTGCTTGGCCGCGGGGGCAGCCTCGACGGACAAGGCATCGGCCATGTTCGACAGGTCGTGCAGCGGTTTCATATTGGGGATTTCCGGCGGTGCATCCGGTGGGATCATCTCCTGCCAGGACAAGTCCCTGGGCGGCTCATCCGCCCACACGGGCACGCTCACCAGCAGCAACAGGGCAAACAGGGCACGACGCATCGAAGCCTTCCTCATAAACGAATGGACAGGCCATCGGCCAAAGATTGTCGATAGGCACGCCACGCGGGCACGCTGCCCATCAACAGCGCTGCCGCGAGGATACCCGCCAGCAGGGTCCATTCATATTCGCTCGGCCAGGACATCGGCAGATCCAGGCCGTAGTTGGCCTGCAAGTAACCCCTTGACGCGGCGATGCACACATACAACAACCCTACGCCTGCCATCACGCCGGCCAAGGCCAGGGCGAAGGCTTCGAAGATCAACAGGGTTGCGATATGCCACGGGCGCGCGCCCACCGAACGCAGGATCGCCATCTCGCGGCGGCGTTCGTTGAGGCTGGTGAGAATAGCCGTGAGCATGCCGATCAAGCCGGTCAGCACCACGAACAGCGAGATCACGAACAAGGCTTTCTCGGCGGTGCCCATCATGCTCCACAGCTCTTGCAGGGCCACGCCCGGCAGGATCGCCAGCATCGGCTCGCCACGGAACTCATTGATCTCCCTTTGCAAGGCGAAGGTGGAAATCTTGTTGTTCAGGCCGAGCATGAACGCGGTGATGGCTTGTGGAGTCAGGTCCATATTGCGCGCCTGGTCGGCGCTGACGCGGCCTTTGCCCTGGGCCGGCACGCCGTTGTGCCAGTCGATATGGATCGCTTCCATGCCGCCCAGGCTGATATGCAGGGTGCGGTCCACCGGGGTGCCGGTGCGCTTGAGGATACCGACCACGGTGAAGGGTTTGTCATCATGCTTGACCAGGCTGACCACAGCCACGCCGTGGGCCAGCACCAGCTTGTCGCCGAGTTTGTAATGCAGGGCGTCGGCGACTTCGGCGCCGAGCACCACTTCGAACGGGTCGGTGGCGAAAGCGCGGCCGCTGGCCAGTTCGAGGTTTTGCTTGCGCCCGTACTGGTAGTGTTCGAAGTAGGATTCGTTGGTGCCCATCACCCGGTAACCGCGATGGGAGTCGCCGAGGGAAATCGGAATCGCCCATTTCACCTGGGGGTTGGCGGCGAAGTGTTCGTAGCTGTCCCAACGAATGTTGTTGGTGGCGTTGCCGATGCGAAACACCGAGTACAGCAGCAGGTTCACTGAGCCCGAACGTGCGCCGACGATCAGGTCGGTGCCGCTGATGGTGCTGGCGAAACTGTTGCGCGCTTCGACGCGCACCCGTTCCACCGCGAGCAACAAGCAAACGGAAAGCGCGATGGCGAAGGCGGTGAGGATCGCGGTAAAGCGGCGGTTAGCCAGGCTGGCCATGGCTAGACGGAACAGATACATCTCAAACCTCTGCGGGCGTTGCGGCGCGATTGAGTTCGGCCAGCGACAGGTTGCGGTCGAACAGCGACGCCAGGCTCTGGTCATGGCTGACAAACAACAGGCTGGCGCCAGCGTCGCGGCATTCAGCGAACAGCAACTGGATGAAGGCTTCGCGGGCGTCGTAGTCCAGGGCCGAGGTGGGTTCGTCGGCGATCACCAGCTCCGGTTGGCCGATCAACGCACGGGCCGCGGCGACCCGTTGTTGCTGGCCGATCGACAGCGAGTCGGAGCGCCGCTCAAGCAGATCCTTGTCCTTCAAACCCAGGTGCGCGAGCAAGGTCGCGGCCGCCTGGTCGACACTGCCGTGGCGCTGCCGGGCCCGCTGTGCGCGCAGCTTGGAAAAGTGGCAAGGCAGCTCGACGTTTTCACGCACCGACAGAAACGGCAGCAGGTTGAATTGCTGGAAGATGTAGCCGGTGTGGTTGACGCGGAAACGATCACGGGCGCCGGCCGAGAGTTCGGTCAATTCCTGGCCGAGCAGGCGGATGCTGCCCTGGCTGGGTTTCTGCACGCCACCCAAGAGCCCCAGCAGCGTGGTCTTGCCACTGCCGCTCGGGCCCTTGAGAAACAGGGTTTCCCCAGGCTCCAGGCGGAACGCGGGGATGTCCAGCAACTTTGGGTGACCGGGCCAGTTGAAGCTCAGGTTGGACAGTTCGATCAATGGGTGGGTCATGTGAACTCAGAACTTCAGGGTGGCTGCGGTGGCCGTCGCGTCAACACCTTGCTGACCGCTTGGGCCGATCAGTTGTACCTGAATTTTCGTGGTCGCAGGGAAGGTCTTGAACACTTGGTTCAGGTCGAGGTTGCCCAGGGCCGTCGGCGTGGCGCAGGTGAACTGATAGTGGGCGTGGATCTCGCTGTGGTCGTGATGATGCTCGTGGGCGGCAGCGCCTTTGCCGTCGGTGGCGTGGTCATCGTCGTCATGCTCGGCTTCGGGCTTGTCACCGAACAGCGGGCTGTTGAGTTCCTGGCTGCTGACCTTGCAGCCTGCGGCCTTGGGCAGGTTGAACAGTGCCTGTGGGTTCTCCAGCTGCTTGCGCGCGGCGGCGACCTTGGCTTTGTCGGCGGCGCTGGTCGCGGCATGCTCGAACCCCACCAAGTTCATGGCTGGGCTGTCCAGTTCAAGCTCCAGGGCCTGGCCGTCCAGAACCGCGTTGAGGCGAGCGACGCCGTGTTCGTGGGCGCCAAGACTGCCATGCTCGTGTTCATGATCTTCGTGAGCATGTGCGACAGCCAGTGGCAGCAGGGCAAACGGCAAAGCGAGCAGCAAACGGCGCATGGGACGGCTCCAAGATGAAAGTTATGTTATGTGATCTTATAACAATAAGTTTGAGTTTGACCGCCCGCTTGGCGTTGCGCAAGCGGCATGGGAGCATGCCCATCAGAAAAATGCAGGAGTAAGGACGATGTTGCGAATTCGTGGAACCGTCGGCGACCTGCCGGTGGACTTGACCCTGGAACTGGATGACGGCGATTGGGCGCGGCTGGGCGCACAGTTACAGGCTGCTCCAACGCCCAGTGCGTCGATGACGACGCCAGTCAAACAGAGCGAGGATCTGTGGCAGCACGCCCAGGATTTGCTGCGCAACGCCGGGCAGCTCAATGGTCTGGAATTGCTCGATCAACTGGAAGGGTTGGCTGGCGATGCCGGGGCAGGCAAGCGCCTGCTGGTCCGTCTGCGCCACAGCGCCAAGGTCAAAGTGAGCAGCGGCGGTGATACGCCGCTGTACAGCTGGATCGCTGATTAGTACAACGCAGCAAACAACTTGCGACGGTACACCGTGACCAGCGGGTGATCATTGCCCAACAGTTCGAACACCTGCAGCAAGGTCTTGTGGGGCAAGCCTTCGCTGTAGCTGCGGTTGCGGATAAACAGCTTGAGCAGACCTTCCAGCGCCCCATCGTATTGCTGGCGCGCCAGTTGCTGGATCGCCAACTGATAGGCCGCTTCATCGTCCTGCGGGTTTTGCGCCAGGCGGCTTTTCAGGTCGGCAGCATCCGGCAAGTCCGCAGCCTGGCGCAGGAAGGTGATTTGCGCCTTGGCCCCGGCCAGGGCGGCCTTGTGGTCGTCGCCCTTCACTGCGTCGAGCACGGCCTGGGCTTCGCCCAACTCACCGCGTTCGGCCAGGCAGCGTGCGTACAGGATCAGTGCCGGGGCGTTGGTATTGTCCTCGCCCAACAGCGCCACCAGCAGCGCTTCGGCCTCGCTGATACGCCCTTCGCTGAACAACGCCTGGGCCTGTTCCAGCGGATCCGCCGCAGCTGGTGGTGGCATCTGCACATGGGGTTCCAACATGGCCCGCACTGCCGACTCCGGTTGTGCACCGGCAAACCCGTCCACCGGCTGGCCATCCTTGAACAACACCACCGTAGGCAGGCTTTGAATGCCAAAGCGCGCGACGATGTCCTGCTCGGCCTCGCAGTCAACCTTGGCCAGCAGCAACTCGCCCTGATAACTCTCGGCAATCTGCGCCAGCATCGGCATCAGTGCCTTGCAGGGCGCACACCACTCGGCCCAGAAGTCCACCAGCACGGGTTTTTCGAAAGAATTCTGAATCACCGCCTGGTCGAAGTTGGCGGTGGTGACGTCGAAGATGTACGGCGTGGGCTCACTCATGGGGCGTCTCGAATAAAGCGGGAATGGGGGCAACTATAAGGGCTGGCGCCGGGAATGGTACAGGCTCACCTTGCGAAACTCCCAAGGCTCGGCCAAGTCAGGCAGGGTCAGCGCGTCCAGGATCTCCAGCCGTTGATAATGCGGGTGACGGAAGTCCCGTACCCGCGAATCCGCCACCAGCGCTTCGCGGCCACGGCTGAGGAATTGATCCAGCAGCGGCAGGTTGGCGCGGTCGTAAAGCACGTCGGCGACCAGGATCAGGTCGAAGCGGTCGGCTTCGGCGAAAAAGTCTGCCGAATAGCCCAGTTCCACCTGGTTGAGTTCGGCGTTTGCGCGGCAAGAGGCCAGGGCCAGCGGGTCGAGATCACAGGCCACCACTTCCAGGGCGCCGGCTTTTACCGCGGCAATCCCGGCCACGCCAGAGCCGGCGCCGAAGTCCAGCACGCGTTTGCCCGCGACCCACTCGGGATGCGCCGCCAGGTAGCGTGTCAACGCCAGGCCGCTGGCCCAGCAAAAACTCCAGTAGGGCGGCTCATGCAGGATGCGCCGGGTTTCTTCCTGGCTGAAGGCGCGGTCCATGTTGTCGGCGTCGAGCAGCCACAGCGACAGGTCGGTGCCCGGCAGCGGGCAGGGCACCAATTGGGCGTCGCCGATCAACTCGCTCAGGGCACGCTGCAGGTGCTGCGGTGGTGTCATGGCGCCTTGACGAGTTGCAGGGGGCCGGTGCTCTGGGTGATCGCCTGGGTGATGCGTACCGCAGGCAGGTGCAGGATCAACTGGCCAGACTGGCTGGCGCGGCCACGCAATTCAACCCGCGCACCGGCCGGGAAGGCTTCAGGGTTGAAGCGCAGGCGGAAGGCCAGCGGCTTGCCATTGCCGCTCAGCACGCTGCTGGCGAGCAGTTGTTGCGGGCGCGAACGGTCGTCGATCACCAGCAGCGCCATTTCGACTTCGGCGCCGGCGGGCACGTTGGTCAGGCTGCCGCTGATTTCCCGTTGATAGGCGGGCAGGGGGCCGAGGTCTTCAATGCCCGGGACTTTTTTCTCTTGCGCCGGTGTCGGTTGAGGCGCGGCCGGCTTGGGGGCTTCGCTGCTGCAGGCGACCAGAAAACTGAACAGGGTGAGTAGAACAAATGGTCGTAACTGCATGTACGGCTCCAGAAAGGACAAAATCCGTGGCTTAAAAATATGAAACATATAGGCCTGCCTATATACCGTAAAGGCTATGGCTTGTCTTGCCACGGGGATGCGCTACCATGGCCCTCCCATTTTTTGTTGCCTGCCAACCATGCACTGTCCCTTCTGCGGTGCCAACGACACCAAGGTCATTGATTCGCGTCTGGTCGCCGAGGGCGATCAAGTGCGTCGTCGGCGCGAATGCCTGGCCTGTGGTGAACGTTTCACCACCTTCGAAACCGCCGAACTGGTATTGCCCCGTCTGATCAAGTCCGACGGCAGCCGCCAGCCTTTCGACGAAGAAAAACTGCGCGCCGGTATGCAGCGCGCCCTGGAAAAACGCCCGGTAAGTGTCGAGCGCCTGGAAGCGGCGCTGGTGCACATCAAGCACAAGCTGCGTGCGACCGGCGAGCGCGAGGTCAAGAGCCTGGTCGTCGGCGAGCTGGTGATGGGCGAGCTGCAAAAGCTCGACGAAGTCGCCTATATTCGTTTTGCCTCGGTGTATCGACGCTTTCAGGACCTCAATGAGTTCCGCGAAGAAATCGACCGCCTGGCCCGTGAGCCGGTGAAGAAATGAACTCTCCCAGCGCTGAACAGACGGTCCTCGACGCCCATTACATGGCCCGCGCCCTCGAATTGGCGCGCAAGGGCCTGTACACCACTCACCCCAACCCGCGGGTAGGCTGCGTGATTGTGCGTGACGGGCAGATTGTCGGCGAAGGCTGGCACGAGCGCACCGGCGAGCCCCACGCCGAGCCGAATGCCTTGCGCGCCGCCGGTGACAAGGCCCGTGGCGCGACGGTGTACGTCACCCTTGAACCGTGCAGCCACCATGGCCATACGCCGCCCTGCGCCGATGCGCTGGTGACGGCTGGCGTGGCGCGGGTGGTCGCAGGCATGCAGGACCCCAACCCGGAAGTGGCCGGGCGCGGTATGCAGCGTCTGGCCCAGGCCGGTATCGAGGTGCGCAGCGGCGTATTGGAAGCTGAGGCGCGGGCGCTAAACCCGGGCTTTCTCAAGCGCATGGAGCACAGCCTGCCGTTTGTGCGGGTCAAGTTGGCCATGAGCCTGGACGGCCGCACCGCGATGGCCAGCGGCGAAAGCCAATGGATCACCGGCCCCGCTGCCCGCGCCGCCGTCCAGCGCCTGCGTGCCGAGGCCAGTGTGGTGTTGACCGGTGCCGACACGGTGCTGGCCGATGATGCCCGCTTGACCGTACGTGCCGCTGAGCTGGGTCTGGATGAAGCCACCACGGCCCTGGCCATGTCGCGCCCACCGTTGCGCGTGTTGATCGATGGCCGGCTGCGGGTGCCGCTCAACGCCCCCTTTTTCAAAGCCGGACCGGCATTGGTCATCACCTGCGTCACCGCGCAAAACCAGTACCCCCGCGGCCCCGAGTGCCTGGTGGTGCCGGGCGTGGACGGTCAGGTTGACCTGCGTTCTGCTCTGGTGGCGTTGGCCGCACGTGGCGTCAACGAGGTGCTGGTGGAAGCCGGCCCGAGCCTGGCGGGTGCGTTTGCCCAACAGGGCCTGGTGGACGAATACGTGATTTTCATCGCCGGCAAATTCCTCGGATCCGCCGCCCGGCCGCTGCTGGACTGGCCGCTTGAAAAGCTGGCCGACGCCCCTCGACTCAAGATCACTGAAATGCGTGCTGTAGGCGACGACTGGCGAGTCACTGCCATTCCCGTCCCGGCAGCGAGCGTATAATTCCCGGCCTGCGCTTGAGCGCCCGCCCTCGTTTTCAGGAGAACGACATGTTCACCGGCATTATCGAAGCCATTGGCAGCATCCGTGCAATGACCCCCAAAGGTGGCGACGTCCGCCTGCTGGTTGAAACCGGCAAGCTGGACCTGGGCGACGTCAAGCTGGGCGACAGCATTGCCGTCAGCGGCGTGTGCCTGACCGTCGTCGAGCTGCCGGGCAAAGGCTTTGCCGCCGACGTCAGCCGGGAAACCCTGGACTGCACCGCGATGAACGACCTCAAGGCCGGCAGCCCGGTCAACCTGGAAAAAGCCCTGACGCCTACCACGCGCCTGGGCGGTCACCTGGTCAGCGGCCATGTCGACGGTGTCGGCGAAGTAGTGGCCCGCAGCGAAAATGCGCGTGCCGTGGAATTCCGTATCCGCGCGCCCAAAGAGCTGGCCAAGTACATCGCCCACAAAGGCTCGATCACCGTCGACGGCACCAGCCTGACCGTGAACGCCGTCAATGGCGCCGAATTTGAACTGACCATCATTCCCCACACCTTGAGCGAAACCATCATGGCGTCATACCAGCCAGGTCGCCGGGTGAATCTCGAAGTCGACTTGCTTGCCCGTTACCTGGAGCGCCTGCTGATGGGCGAAAAGGCCGCAGAGCCTGCATCCGGGAACATCACTGAAAGTTTTCTGGCCGCTAACGGCTACCTGAAATCCTGACCAAGGGGGTGCCGCGTGGCGCTCAATAGCATCGAAGAACTGGTTGAAGACATCCGCCAAGGCAAGATGGTCATCCTCATGGATGACGAAGACCGCGAGAACGAAGGCGATATCATCATGGCCGCCGAGGCGTGCCTGCCTGAGCACATCAACTTCATGGCCAAGCATGCTCGCGGGCTGATCTGCATGCCCATGAGCCGCGAACGCTGCGAATTGCTCAAGCTGCCACTGATGGCGCCGCGCAATGGCTCGGGTTTCGGCACCAAGTTCACCGTATCGATTGAAGCCACCACGGGCGTCACCACCGGCATTTCCGCCGCTGACCGTGCGCGCACCGTGCAAGCTGCTGCCGCCAAAGACGCCAAGGCCGAAGACATCGTCAGCCCGGGCCATATCTTCCCGTTGATGGCCCAGCCGGGCGGCACCCTGGCACGCGCCGGCCACACCGAAGCCGCCTGCGACCTGGCGCGCATGGCCGGTTTCGAGCCGAGCGGGGTGATCTGCGAAGTGATGAACGACGACGGCACCATGGCCCGTCGTACTGAGCTTGAAGCCTTTGCCGCCGAACACAACCTCAAGATCGGCACCATCGCCGACCTGATTCACTACCGCATGATCCACGAACGTACCGTTCAGCGGATTGCCGAGCAGCCGCTGGACAGCGAACTGGGCCAATTCAATTTGGTGACCTACCGTGATTCAGTGGAAGGCGACGTACACATGGCCCTGACCCTGGGCAATATTTGCGCCGAAGAACCGACCCTGGTGCGGGTGCACAATATGGATCCCCTGCGCGACCTGCTGATGGTCAAGCAACCGGGTCGTTGGAGCCTGCGCGCCGCCATGGCTGCGGTCTCCGAGGCGGGCAGCGGTGTGGTGTTGTTGCTCGGTCACCCATTGGACGGCGATGTCTTGCTGGCGCATATCCGCGAAACCGCTGACGCCGTACCAGTGAAAAAACCGACCACCTACAGCATCGTCGGTGCCGGTTCGCAGATCTTGCGCGACCTCGGTGTACGCAAAATGCGCCTGATGAGCGCACCGATGAAATTTAATGCGATATCCGGATTCGACCTGGAAGTTGTAGAATACGTGCCCTCCGAATAAAGGCTGGCGATTTCTGCCCCTTGTTCGCGGTTAAATCATCACTGAGGGACGCACTTTTCGCGTCCCGGCTCTTTAAGAGATTTGTCGAATGACCCTGAAGACCATCGAAGGTACCTTCATCGCCCCCAAAGGCCGCTATGCCCTGGTGGTTGGCCGCTTCAACAGCTTCGTGGTTGAAAGCCTGGTAAGCGGTGCCGTTGACGCCCTGGTTCGCCACGGTGTGAGCGAGAGCGACATCACCCTTATCCGTGCCCCTGGCGCCTTCGAAATTCCACTGGTTGCGCAAAAAGTTGCTCAACAGGGCGAGTACGCGGCGATCATCGCCCTGGGCGCGGTCATTCGTGGCGGTACCCCGCATTTCGAATACGTGGCTGGCGAATGCACCAAGGGCCTGGCCCAGGTGTCCATGGAGTTCGGCGTGCCGGTTGCCTTTGGCGTGCTGACCGTTGACTCCATCGAACAAGCCATCGAGCGCTCCGGCACCAAGGCCGGTAACAAAGGCGCTGAAGCTGCCTTGTCCGCGCTGGAAATGGTCAGCCTGCTGTCGCAGTTGGAGGCCAAGTGATTTCCGACGAGAGCGATCGTTTCAACCCGCGCGACGAGCGTCCGGCCGATGCCGGCAAGCCCTCGAAAAGTGAAAAGCGCCGTGCGGCCCGTCAGCTCGCCACCCAGGCGCTGTACCAGCGTCACATGGCCGGCACTTCGCTGAACGAGATCGAAGCGCAATTTCGCGTCGATAACGACTTCACCTTTGCTGACCAGAGCTACTTCCACGATATCCTGCACGGTGTTCCGGCCAACCAGGCCGAGATCGATGCTGCGCTGTCGCCATGCCTGGACCTGACCCTCGAAGAGCTGGACCCGGTTGAGCTGGCGGTACTGCGCCTGTCTACCTGGGAGCTGCTCAAGCGCGTTGACGTACCGTACCGCGTGGTAATCAACGAAGGCATCGAACTGGCGAAAGTCTACGGTTCGACCGACGGCCACAAGTTCGTCAATGGCGTGCTCGACAAACTGGCCCCGCGCTTGCGCGAAGCCGAAGTGAAGGAGCACAAGCGCTAACCTGCGCTTGAGTTCCCGAATGGGCGAGTTCGAGCTGATCAGCAGGTTCTTCGCCGCTGCGCCCTGTGCGCAAGGCGGCGAAGGCATTGCCCTGGGGATCGGCGACGACTGCGCCTTGCTGGCGCTCCCCGCCGGGGAGCAGTTGGCTGTCTCTACCGATACGCTGGTGGCCGGTGTGCATTTTGCCGACCCGTGTGATCCCTTCCTGCTCGGCCAGCGCTCGCTGGCCGTGGCAGTGAGCGACCTGGCTGCCATGGGCGCCAACCCCCTCGCATTCACCCTTGCCCTGACCACACCGACCGTCGATATCGACTGGCTGCAACGCTATGCCCAAGGCTTGAACGCCATGGCGCAAAGCTGCGGCGTGGGCTTGGTGGGCGGCGATACCACCCGCGGGCCGTTGAGCCTGACCCTGACCGTGTTTGGCAGTGTGCCGGCCGGGCAGGCGTTGACGCGCAGCGGTGCACGGCCGGGTGACCTGCTATGTGTCGGCGGTGAGCTTGGCAATGCCGCCGGCGCTTTGCCGCTGGTATTGGGCCAGCGCACGGCGGATGCGGCAATCACCGAGCCGCTGCTGGCCCATTACTGGTCGCCGCAACCGCAGTTGGCCCTGGGGCTGGCGCTGCGGGGCAAGGCGACTGCGGCCATGGACATCTCCGACGGGCTTCTGGCCGATTGTGGGCATATCGCCAAGGCCTCGGCGGTCCGCCTGGTGGTCGAACGTCACAGGTTGCCGTTATCCACGGCCTTGCTGGCATTTGTCGGCGAAGACCAGGCCCGTGTGGCGGCATTGAGCGGCGGCGATGACTACGTGCTGGCGTTCACTTTGCCAGCGTCTCAATTGGTGCCGTTGCAGGCGGGCAACTGGCCAGTGCATGTGATCGGTCGGGTCGAAGCCGGGCAGGGCGTGACGCTGCTCGATGCCAACGGCCAGGACGTCACCCCGGCGGTGCGCGGCTACCAGCATTTTCGCCGGGCGCCCTAAGCTGGCGTCCTGCTACCCTTAATAGGTTTACTCCAGGAGAGGCCGTCACTATGGCTGTGCGCCGCTGGCTGCTGACCGTGCTGTGTGCCTTTGCCTTCGTGGCCGAGGCGGAACAGATGCCTGTGCCTGGTAAGATCGTGCTGGCCAGTGAGCAGTGGAACGACTACACCAACCAAGATGGCAGCGGCCTGGCCTGGGACCTGTTGCGTCAGATTTTCGAGCCCGCTGGTATCACCTTGCAAACTCGCAGCGTGCCCTATACCCGCTCGGTCGGCCTGACTCAGCGCGGCGAGGTGGATGGTTATGTCGGCAGCTATCGCAATGAAGCCAGCGCAGTGTTGTATCCCCGGTGGAACTTCGACGCCGACCACATTTACGCCCTCGGGCTGGCAACAGCGCCAACGCCGACGTTGGCGACGCTGGGCGACTACCGCCTCGCCTGGGTGCGGGGCTACAAGTACGAGCAATACATGCCCAGCGTGCGTCGCTTCAACCAGATCGAGCGGCGCAGCGGCATCCTGCCGATGCTGCAACACGGCCGCGCCGATTTTTATATCGACGCCCTCACTGAAGCCAAGTATGTGCTCAGCCAATCCCACGAGCCGGCGCTGTTCAAACTCACGCATATCGCCGAGTTGCCGCTTTACATCGGCTTTGCCGATTCCGAGCGCGGGCGGGCGTTGATGGCGGTGTATGACCAGCGCCTGACCAGTCTGGTCAAGACGGGCGAGTTGAAAGGGATTTTCGCACGCTGGAACCAGCCCTATCCGTTCTAGTTCACTGTAGGCGCGAGCTTGCTCGCGAAAAAAAACCATAGGCGCCGCGTTGCTTCAGAATGGCCGCATTAACGTTGACAACTTTCGCGAGCAAGCTCGCGCCTACATAGAATCAATCCGAAGGCCAATCGAACCTATTGATCTTTATCAGCGATAATTCAGCTTAAGCGTCTGTAGGAACGTACTGTTACAATGGCCGCCTCTGTGAAATCTGAAATCAGGAGCACACGGTGCCCGTCGTTTTCGTCGCTGCTTCCAAGCTGCCTACCCCTTTTGCCACGTTCACCATGAACGGCTTTCTCGAAGAAGCCACCGGGCGCGAGCACGTTGTGCTCAGCCTCGGCGACATCACCGATGGTGCGCCGGTGCTGGGGCGTGTGCATTCCGAGTGCCTGACCGGCGATGCGCTGTTCAGCCAGCGCTGTGACTGCGGCTCGCAACTGGAAGCGGCAATGCAAGCCATCGCCCGTGAAGGCCGTGGCGTGCTGCTGTACCTGCGTCAGGAGGGCCGCGGTATTGGCCTGCTGAACAAGATCCGTGCCTACGAACTGCAAGATGGCGGCGCCGACACCGTGGAAGCCAACGAACGCCTGGGCTTCGCCGCTGACCAGCGTGACTACGCGATCTGTCTGCCGATGCTTGAGCACCTGGGTGTCAAATCCCTGCGCTTGATGACCAACAACCCGCGCAAGGTCAAGGCCTTGACCGAGATGGGCATCACCGTGGCCGAGCGCGTGCCGCTGCATACCGGGCACAACCCGCACAACAAGCTCTACCTGGCCACCAAGGCCAGCAAGCTCGACCACATGATGGGCAACGAGCACCAGGGCGAGGTCGACCGCGCGTGACCCGAGGCCAGGTAAAGCGGCGACTGTCTTTCAACTGGTGGCAGTACCTGGCCCTGGCGTTGCTCCCATTGTTTGTGATCAACCTGGTATTTGGCCGCGCCGAATCCCTGCTTCCCGTGCTGGCCATGCCGTTTTTCATTGCTGGCGTGGGGTCGATGTTTCTCAGCCTGCGTTATTTCCACGGTTATAAACATGCGCTGATCGCTACCTCCAAAGCCCTCGATACCCCTGAGGAACCCGCTGCCTGGATCACCCTGGCGGCGCGTCGGCGCACGGCCTTGCTGGTGGCCGCGCTGCCGGCCTGGATCGGTGCGCTGGCGGTGTTTGTCGGGCTGGAAGCAGTGCCGCTGTTTCTGCTGGCAATGTCGACCATGGTGCTGTTTTACCTCTACCGCATTCCGCGTCAACTGGGATGAGCCGTTACTGGCTGGCACTGCTGCTGGTATTCAGTGTCCAGGCGATGGCGGCCGAGAGAGTGGTCAGCCTGGCGCCGTCACTGTCTGAAATCGTGGTTGAACTGGGCGCCGCCGACCAGCTGGTGGGCGTACTCGATGGCGGCGAACGCCCAGCAGCGTTGGCGAAAGTGCCGTCGGTCGGGCATTACGGCCAGTTGGACATGGAGCGCCTGCTCAGCCTCAAGCCTGACTTGATTCTGCTGTGGCCTGGCAGTGTTGGCCCGGCCCAGCGCGAGCAATTGCAGCGCCTGAATATCCCGGTGTACGTCGCCGAACCCCATAGTCTTGAACAGCTGACCACCCAGGTCCAGGCCATTGCCGAGCAATTGGGCCGCGCGCAGGCCGGCCAGGTGTTGGCCGATAAGCTGCGCCAACGCCTCGCCGAACTGCGCCAGCGCTATCGGCGTGCCGAGCCCTTGCAGGTGTTTTATCAAGTATGGAACCAGCCGCTGTATACCGTGGGCGGTGGGCAGATCATCAGCGATGCGCTGGGGGTGTGCGGGGCGCGCAATGTGTTCGATGATCTTGAGCTGCCGGCCCCGCAGGTCAGTCTGGAATCGGTACTGCGGCGTGATCCCGAGTTGATTCTGGTGGGTGACCAGGCGCAGATGGATGCGTGGAAAGCATGGCCGACGATGGCGGCACGCGTCTTGTTAGTGCCAGACAAGGGGTTGGAGCGGCCCAGTGGGCAGATGTTGGAGGCGGTGGCGCGGTTGTGTCAGGTGATTGCGCCGGACCTGTGAGGCCGCTTTCGCGAGCAAGCCCGCTCCCACAGGGGAATGCATTTCA
Source organism: Pseudomonas sp. Root569 (assembly GCF_001427465.1). Classification (NCBI taxonomy): domain Bacteria; kingdom Pseudomonadati; phylum Pseudomonadota; class Gammaproteobacteria; order Pseudomonadales; family Pseudomonadaceae; genus Pseudomonas; species Pseudomonas sp. Root569. The sequence continues at coordinate 72,861 of NZ_LMGQ01000009.1, forward strand.
AATGTGGGAGCTGGCTTGCCTGCAATGACGTCGGTTCAGATCTCCGGTGTCCAAGTCACCCCAAACATCCACACCCGGCCTTCTTCGCGATAGTCACGATTGTTCTCATAATTGGGCTCGTCATAGCTGTACCTCGCCCGCGCATAAGTCTTGTCCAGCACGTTATCAACCTTGACCGATAACAACACGCCCCGCGTCAATGCCCAACTGCTGCGCAGCCCCAGCAAGCCATAGCCCGACAGGCGCTTGGTGTTCTCTGCGTCGTCATAGCTGCTGCTGACGGCTTGCCAACTGCCCCCCACGCCCAAACGATCAAACTGACGATCCAGATCCAGGCTCAAGGTGCGGCGTGCGCGACGTTCCAGCGTGTGGCCGCTGTCCCGATCGCGTGGGTCGATGATCGACAGCCCAAGGTTACCTTGCCAGCCAAACAACTCCTGCTTGAGCGCAGCTTCAAAACCATTGATCCGGGCTGACGCCACATTGCGCGGCATATAGAAATCTATCTGCTGCGCAACGATGGCGTCCTTGAGGTCGGTGCGATACAGCGAAGCCTCCAGGCGCGTTGTGTCGCTCAGTTGGCTACGCCATTGCAATTCATAGCTTTTCGAATGTTCGGGCTTGAGGTTGGGGTTGCTGCTGAACGGGTAATACAGGTCATTGAAGCTCGGCGCGCGGAAGCCTTCGCTGTAGGACAGTAATAGATCGTTATTCGGGTTGAGCGGCAGGGTTAGGGTGCCGCTCCAAGTGTTCTGGCTACCGAATTGCTGGTTGGTGTCGTGGCGCAGGCCCAACTCAGTGGAAAACGCCTCGGCCTTGAATCGATGCTGGATAAACACGGCACGGTTCCAGCGGCTATCGGCTTTCAGGTTTTCACTGGTGTGGACGCGGTCTTCATACCAGTCGCCGCCCAGGATCAGACTGTTACGCTCAGTCAGGCTCAAGTCGTTCTGCCAGTTAACCGAATCGCGATAGGTATTGAAGGCGCTGTTGTAGTCGCTCAAGCGGTCACGCTTTTTGTCGCGGTTCTCGCTGTGGCCCATTTCTACGCGGGTTTGCCAGGCATCGTTGAGCTTGGCATCGACATAACTGCTGGCGCTGCTCACGGTGTAGTGAGTGTAGGGCCTCATACCCACGGCCTCAGTCAAACTGATATTGCGGCCGAAGGGGTTGTCATACTCGGCCTTGCCTCGGCCATCCAACAGGTTAAATCCGACTTCCACGTCGTCATTCAGCGAGTGGCTGAGGTTGAGGCTGATGGACTTGTTGCGATAAGCATCGTGATCACCGTCGCTTGCAAAGGATTCTCGGGTCCAGTCGATGCCCTGGGTTTCATCCAGGCTGGCGCCGAGGTTGAAGCGCGTGCGCCCATCACCGCCCGACAAGCCAAGGCTGCGTTCCCAGGTCTGGTGGCTACCAAAACCCAGGTGCAGGCGCGGGTAGATGCCGGCTTCGGCATTGCGTCGCGTGAAAATCTGGATGACCCCGCCAATTGCATCGCTGCCATAGACCACCGAGCGTGAGCCGCGCAGCACTTCCACCCGCTCAATCTGATCCACACTCAAGAACTGCAGGCCGCTGTCACCCGATGTGGCATTGGCAATGCGTTGGCCGTCCACCAGCACCAAACTTTGAGCCGTCTTGGTACCGCGAATGAAGATCCCCGGCAAACTGCCACGCCCACCTGTCGGCGCAACCTGCACACCCGGCACGCGGCTGAGCAGGTCGGTGACGCTACCGGGCTGCAGGCGGTCGATGTCGGCGCGGGTGAACACTGTGTTGGCAGCGCTGCTGTCGTTGCGCGCCTGCACCTGGCGGTTGGCGCTGATAACCACGTCGGAGAGCTTAAGCGCCTGGTCGCGGGTGTCGGCGAGCAGGTCGGCGCAAGGTAGAAGCAGTAGGGCAAGGCACAGGCGGTTCATGGGCTGTCCATAGCGTTTGAAGGTGACACAAAATAAATGTGGGAGGGGGCTTGCCCCCGATAGCGGTCTGTCAGTCTCAGTATTTTTAACTGATCCACCACTATCGGGAGCAAGCCCCCTCCCACATTTTAGTCCCGGTTTCTACAGGGCCAGCAATGCCATGCGCTCGCGGACCGAGGCTTCGATGCCGGCCTCATCCAACCCGCACTCGGCCAGCATCTGCGCCGGCTTGGCATGCTCGACGTACAGATCCGGCAGGCCCAGGTGCAGCACCGACTTGAGGATATTCTCCCGCGCCAGGAATTCGCTGACCGCCGCGCCGGCGCCGCCCATGATCGCGTTCTCTTCAACCGTCACCAGCAGCTCATGGCTAGCTGCGATCTCGCGCACCAGTGCTTCATCCAGCGGTTTGACGAAACGCATGTCGACCACAGTGGCGTCGATTTTCTCGGCGACTTTCAGCGCTTCGGCCAGTTGCACGCCAAATACCAGGAATGCGGTTTTGCTGCCTTGGCGACGCACGATGCCTTTACCGATCTCAATCGGTTCCAGGTCTTTCTCGATGACCGCGTTCGGGCCATTGCCCCGCGGGTAACGTACGGCGGCCGGGCCGTTGTACAGGTGGCCGGTGCTGAGCATCTTGCGCAGTTCGTTCTCGTCGCTCGGCGTCATCACCAGCATGCCGGGGATGCAGCGCAGGTAGGACAGGTCGAAACTACCGGCGTGGGTGGGGCCGTCTTCGCCCACCAGGCCGGCGCGGTCGATGGCGAACAGCACATCGAGGTTCTGCACCGCTACATCGTGAACAAGCTGGTCATAACCGCGTTGCAGGAAGGTGGAGTAAATCGCCACCACCGGCTTGGCGCCTTCGCAGGCCATGCCGGCGGCGAAGGTGACGGCGTGCTGCTCGGCAATCGCCACGTCGAAGTAACGCAGCGGGAAACGCTCGCTGAACGCCACCAGGTCGGAGCCTTCCTTCATTGCCGGGGTAATGCCCACCAGGCGCGGGTCGGCGGCGGCCATGTCGCACAGCCATTCGCCGAACACACCGGAATACTTCGGCCCGCTGGCTTTTTTAGGCGCAGCGGCGGGGGCGTCGAGGGGTTCAAGCTTGGTGATCGCGTGGTAGCCAATCGGGTCGACTTCCGCCGGGGCGAAGCCTTTGCCTTTCTTGGTGACGATATGCAGGAACTGCGGGCCCTTGAGGTCACGCATGTTGCGCAAGGTGGCGATCAGGGTCGGCAGGTCGTGGCCGTCGATAGGGCCGATGTAGTTCCAGCCCAGCTCTTCGAACAGGGTGCCGGGCACCAGCATGCCCTTGGCGTATTCTTCGGTGCGACGGGCAATTTCCCACGCGCCAGGCAGGCGCGAGAGCACTTTCTTGCTGCCTTCGCGCATGCTGGCGTAGGTGCGGCTGGAAAGGATCTTCGCCAGGTAATTGGACAGGCCCCCGACATTGCGCGAGATCGACATGTCGTTGTCGTTGAGGATCACCAACATGTTGGCGTCCACTTCCGGCGCGTGGTTGAGCGCTTCAAAGGCCATGCCGGCGGTCAGCGCGCCATCGCCGATCACGGCAATGGCTTTGCGCTCGCTGCCTTGCAGGCGGGCGGCAATCGCCATGCCCAGCGCTGCACTGATGGAAGTGCTGGAGTGGCCGACGCCAAAGGTGTCGTACTCGCTCTCCGAACGTCGCGGGAAGGCGGCCAGGCCGTCCTTCTGGCGCAGGCTGCCCATGCGCTCGCGACGGCCGGTGAGGATCTTGTGCGGATACGCCTGATGGCCCACGTCCCACACCAACCGGTCATCCGGGGTGTCGAACACGTAATGCAGGGCGATGGTCAGCTCGATCACGCCCAGCCCGGCACCGAAATGCCCACCGGTCTGGCCGACCGTATAGAGCAATTCCAGGCGCAACTCATCGGCCAGGGTTTCCAGCTCGGCTTCACCCAGTCGACGCAGGCCGTCCGGCGTGGCAGCGCGGTCGAGCAAGGGCGTGGACGGGCGTTTGCGGGGAATCTCTTGAAACGTCGTGGGCATCAGGCGAATCGTTATAGGTATAGAAGAGGCGGCAGTTTACCTCAAGCCGTGCAAACTGCCCACGCAGAGCGCCGAACTTGGCCGATATGCGGCGCAAATGGCCGGGGTTGTCAGTGGCGGCGCTCGACGATATACCGCGCCAGGTCCCGCAGGGGCTCGGCCGCCGCGTCGAAAGGTCGCAGTGCATCCAGGGCTTGGTCACGCAGTTCAATGGCATATGCCTTGGCAGCTTCCAGCCCAAGTAATGCAGGGTATGTCGGCTTGTCCCTTGCGATATCGGCGCCTTGGCGTTTGCCCAGGGTGGCAGTGTCACTTTCTACGTCGAGAATGTCGTCCTGTACCTGGAACGCCAGGCCGATAGCCCGGGAATAGGTTTGCAGAGCCGCCAACTGCGCGGCTTGGGCACGGCCACTGGCCAAGGCGCCCAGGTGCACAGCGGCTTCAATCAGCGCGCCGGTCTTATGGCGATGCATGTGTTCGAGGGCTTTTTGATCCAGCTTGAGGCTGACCGAACCCATGTCGATGGCTTGCCCGCCGACCATGCCGGCTGGGCCTGCGGCCTGGGCCAATGCGGTTACCATGCGCAGGCGGATCTCGGCGTCGACGCTGCTCAAGCGCGGGTCCAGCAATGCGCTGAACGCCAGGCTCTGCAAGCCGTCACCGGCCAGGATCGCATAGGCTTCATCAAAGGCTTTATGGGTGGTGGGCTGGCCGCGACGCAAATCGTCGTCGTCCATAGCCGGCAAATCGTCATGCACCAGGGAATAGGCGTGGATCAACTCCACCGCGCAGGCGGCACCATTAGCTTCTTCGGCAGGTGCACCCAGGGCTTCACATGCTGCATAGGCCAGCAACGGGCGTACACGCTTGCCGCCATTCATGACGCTGTAGCGCATTGCTTCATAGAGGCGCGCCATTTCCGGGCTTGGCGCTATAAACAAGGGCTCCAGCGCCGCATTCACCCGGGCTTGGCTACTGGCCTGGTACGCGTCGATCATTCCGGCTGTTCCGCATCGAAAGGCTCTTCGGCCAACTCCCCATCACGCTCCAGCAACACCTGGACCTTCTGCTCCGCTTGCGCCAACGCGCTCTGGCAGTCGCGGGTCAGGCCGATGCCCTGCTCAAACGCCGTCAACGAGTCCTCCAGCGACAACTCGCCGTTCTCCAGCCGCTCGACCAGGGTTTGCAGGTCGGCGAGGGATTGTTCGAAATCCAGTGCAACTTTTTTGCGGGCCATGGCGGCAATTCCGGTAGACGGTAAACCGGCGCGACACTAGCAGACATGGGGGATGGGGGCAAATGAGTAGGGGGCTACTCGTGGGTGGGATTGATCTGATAACGCGTGCTGCGGCCGCCTCCGGGGAGGCGTGTCAGGCATTTTTTTTCCAGTAGGTCGGCCAAGTGTCTTGTGGCTGTCGCCTTGGACACTTTTGCCACCGCTTGGTACTGCGCGGCGCTGATGCTCTGTTCGAAGCCCCGCTCACCCCCCATCGAGCAGGCGGTTGAGTACCTTAACCTGTTCGACAGACAAAGGAACGCCATGGTGTTTTTGCCAGAACCGGCTCTTGTTCAGCACCCGGTCAATCCGCGCCATCGCCTGCTGCAGACTACCCAGCAGCGTTTTCAAGAACCATTCCAGCCAGTCGGTAATATCCAGCGTGGCCTTTTGGCTGGATTCCAATGCCTTGTAGTAACCGGCGCGATCTTCGAGGATGCTGGCCGACATTGCATAAAATCGAATGGCTTGGTGCTCACCCTGGGCCAGGGCCAAGTCAGTGATAGCACGCGTCAGCCGTCCATTGCCGTCATCGAACGGATGCAAGGTGATGAACCAGAAGTGCGCTACGCCAGCGCGTACAATGGATCCAGCTCAGGTTGATCGCGGCTTGTTTCGAACCACTCGAGGAAATCATCCAGAGCCTGCTCCAGGCCTTTACGTGGTGGTGCTTCGAAATGGACGGTCGGCCGATCAAGTCGCCCTGACACGACCTGCATAGGCTCATCGCCTCGCAATTCACCGACCTTGACTGCGCGCGCGGCGTAGCCTGCTTCGGGAGCAGGGAACAATAAATGATGCCAATTCAATAACCGAGCGCGGGTGAAGGGTTGGTCGAATTGCTGGGTGGCATCCATCATCAAATCCGCCAGCCCTTCACTGCGGCGGCTTACCTGACCGTCCTTCGTGGCTTCCAAGCCCATTCGTCGCGCCAGTGATGAACGCACCGAGCCGACGTTCAATTGCTCACCTTCTATGGCCGAGGAGGTCAGGATAATTTGCAGCAGTGCATCCAATTCATTTTGCGCACTGACCGCTTGGCTGACAGAACCGAGCATGCCCAGAAGCTTGCCTTGGGCTTGCCCGCACTCCCGTAGCAAGGCCGCCAGACGCCCGGGCTGCCAGTGGAAGTGGGGCCAGTCGGTGTGTTGCCAGATCCAGTGCGGGTGATTCATGGGAAAGCGCCTGGGTGCGTGAGCCGAATAGGGGATGTATTCGGCTCATTTGGTGAGCCGATTGTGCGGCGAATTTGGCTCATGGTCTAGAGGGCTGGCCTCTTGTCCGGAGTACGCGGCGAAGTGGTTGAGGTCGTACTTAGACGTTTGTTTGTTTTTTATAAAGAATTCGCGGTTCGGGCGTTCTAAAGTTTTACAAAGTCAACATCGCCCTCAAATGAAATGCAGGCAATCCAGTCTAGCTGTTTTTGAAGTATGTACGTATGTTGAGGTACTTTCGAAAAAAAATGTAGTGAGTGCATAAGATCGTTGATAGTGATTGAATATGCTTTATCGGTTGCATCACCGATGAAAGTTATATTCCGCTCCGTAGCGGACTTTATTTTTTTCTAGTTTCTCTAACGTAGTGTACGAAGAGGAAGGACCAATGTAAGTGATTTCTTTGAATGAGCTCCAAGCTATTTGGCTTCCTGAAAAAGGAGTGGTCTCATTTATTAAGTCAACCATTGAATCGTGTTCAGCTTCTGAGTGAACGCTGAATTGGACGTTCATTTGCTTGAAGTCGTTGATTATTTCATCGTCAAGATAGCTCATTTCTTTGCGAACCTCTTGGTGAGCTGAAACACAGTTTTTGATGTGCCTTCAAACGTGTAATGAGGGCCATTTTTCTGTGGGTCCATACGTTAATGTGAGCGCCATGCCTATCGTCGTATTCAATACGATAACCAGTCCTCGCGTCAGCTGTTTGCATTCCGATGGGCTGATCTTTACGTTCACCGAACTTTCCTAGTTTTGGTTTTTCTGCCCGAAAGTCGTTTTCCAGTAACCATTCAAGTGCCTTGTTCAACGCTTGCTCATAAGTGAAGGAATGAGTTGAGCTACCTACCGTTGGCGTTTCCTCTTCATGTCGATGAGACGCTTGGCTTTTTTGTCCCGGACACTTGCCACGAGTACACGCTAATCCTAGCGGATCCACCCATCCCGTAGGATTGAGAGCGTACTGGTATCCATTGATCCCACCGGCCAACTTCACCGGATCCGGCGTCAGGTAGCGACCAACATCCGGATTGTAGTAGCGATGGCGGTTGTAGTGCAGGCCGCTTTCCTGATCGAAGTATTGACCCTGGAAACGCAGCGGGTTGTCGATTTTGCCTACGTCGAGGCGGGCAATCTGGCCGTARGCKCGRTAGTGGGCGGACCAGACGATTTCGCCTTCGGGCGTGGTGAGTTCTTGCGGTGTGCCGAGGTGGTCGAGTTGGTAGTGGTAGGGCGTTGTGGCTTTTGGGCCGAAGCCTTCCAGCAGTGCCAGGGGGCGGAAGCTGCCGGGCTCGTAGATGTAGCTGCGGTGTCGGTCCGCATGATGCTCGGCAATCAGCTTGTCGCCTTGCCAGAAAAACTCGGTGGTCTTGCCGTCCACGGTCTTGCTGATGCGCCGCCCAAACGGATCATAACGATAACTGGCGGTTTCGCCGTTGGGCTTCGTCACGCTGATCAGCCGGTGCTGGCAGTCGTAGCGGTATTCAGTGACGAGCTGATGGCCCTTGCCGCGTCGTTCGCGGATGAGGTTGCCGAAGGCGTCGTAGTCGTAGTGACGGTCACCCTGGATCACCAGGCGGTTCGCCGCGACGATGTCCTGCGGTGTGCCGAGGTGGTCGAGTTGGTAGTGGTAGGGCGTTGTGGCTTTTGGGCCGAAGCCTTCCAGCACCTGATAGCGCCCGCCGGCGGCGCAGTAGTGCGAACCCTTGCCGTGCTTATCGAGCATCACCCGCGTGGAACTGCCGTCATCCAGGCCAATCACCTCGACAGGGATATCGCCAATCGGCACGTCATACGCTGATTCGAATTTGCTCTCGATCTTCAGCACGCCACCCACCGGGCAGCGGGCCACGGTAGAAAAATCCGCGTCGCTAAGGCTTACCGAACGCTGGGAATCCCCAACCCGCAACACCCGGTCCATGCCCAGCAACGACGGCATATCCGCTGTATGACTGACCGAATCCAGAGCACGTGCATACCAGGCGCCCATCTGCTGGCGGTACTCCACCAGGCTCTGATGGAAACCATCCAGCTCGTGTTCGATAGCGGCGATGAGGGTGGCGTGGGTCATCCATGACGTCTCGACAGAAGGCAAGGCGTCGGAGTCTGCCGCAGCGAAAAGCGGCTGGATGAACGGTTTGGAAAATCAGATTGCCCTTACAAGGGGCTCGTAAAAGTCAGCGCCAACTCATGCGTAAAGGCTGCGTCAAATGGCGACGCTGCTGATTGACGAGCAGTGCCCTTGGGCGTCTTTCAGTTGGGTTTCAAACGCAATCAAGCCCGCCTGCATTCGTTGCAGCACGGCGATTTGTGTAGATAACGCGTGCTTCTTGTTGGCGATTGCTTGCTCCGCCCGGTCCCAGGGAAGGGCGTCACCGTCGTATCCCAGCAAAATCTCCTGCAACTCCTTGAGTTTGAACCCCAGCTGCTGGGCGCATTTGATAAAGGTCAATCGCTCCACGCTCTGCGCCGTGTAAACGCGGTAGCCGCATTGGCGTTGAGGCTCGGGCATCAATCCAATCGCCTCATAGTGACGAATCGCCTTGATGGTCGTGCCGGACAACTGCGCGGCTTTGCCGATGTACATGAAAATTCCCTTTCTCAAATAATGCGCCGGCCTGTTTCAGCCACCGGGCCCGCTGCGTCAATGTAGAGCCCAGCACCGGCCCGAACAGCAGCGTCTTGCTCGGTGTGATGCCGCACAACGCCAGCGTGGTGCGACGCATCTGGTGGATGGCCGGCATGCGGTAGACCCAGCGGTAATACCACGCCGGCGTGTCCAGGGTCACTAACAAGTGCGCGCTTCGGCCCTTGAGCAGCTTGTCAGGGAATGCCTTGCCTGCGCGGTATTTGAAGGCGAAGCCGGGTAGGAAAACTCGGTCGATAAAGCCTTTCATCAGTGCCGGGATACCGCCCCACCAAACAGGGAAAACCCATGTCAGGTGCTCGGCCCAAAGGATGTTGGCTTGGGCGCTGAGCAGGTCGGGCTCCAGCGCTTGGACCTGGGTATAACCGTGGTGAAGGATGGGGTCGAACCTTAGGTCACCCAGGCGTAGGACGCGTACGTCGTGGCCTGCCGTTTTCGCGGAGTGGATATAAGTCTGTGCTAGGGCTGAACAAAAACTATCGGTGGACGGGTGGCCGAGAATGACCAGGATGCGCTGACTCATGCTGAAGGCTCCTGAAATGAGCATTCAGGGTAGGGGGTGCCGTATAGGGGAGAGTCAAGGGCCGCAACCAGTGCCAGCAGGACCGTTCCGTAAGGTGTGCAGGACCCTTCCTGGAGTATTCATGAGCCCTTGTGACGGCACGATGGCCTGACTAGCCTGCTGAAAACACAAGAGTAAAAGGCATGAGCGAAACCGCTATCGGCCTGGCCGAGCCTCCCGAGGGCTACAGCGATTGGCTGACAGATCTCAAAGGTCGTATCCATAACGCACAACAGCGCGCCTCAATCGCGGTCAATCGTGAACTGGTGCTGCTCTATTGGCAGATCGGCCGCGATATTCTGACCCGTCAGAATGATCAAGGCTGGGGGAGCAAAGTGATCGAACGCCTTGCACAGGATCTGCGGGCGGCCTTTCCCGACATCAAGGGTTTTTCGCCGCGCAATCTCAAGTACATGCGCGCTTTTGCCGAAGCGTGGCCGGATGCGGAATTTGTGCAAGGGGTGCTTGCACAATTGCCTTGGTACCATCAGATCGCATTGTTGGACAAACTTCCCGGTCCTGAAACCCGTCGTTGGTACATCACCCAAACGATCAAATACAGCTGGTCGCGCAACACGCTGGTGATGCACATTGAAAATCGCCTGCTGGAGCGCAGTGGCAAAGCAGTCAGCAACTTCGAAAGTCATCTGCCCAAAGCTCAATCCGACCTGGCTCGCGAATCCCTCAAGGACCCTTACCGCTTTGACTTCCTCAGCCTGGGCCTGAATGCACAAGAGCGTGATATCGAAAACGCCTTGATCAAGCATGTCACTGACTTTTTATTGGAGTTGGGCGCAGGCTTTGCCTTCGTTGGCCGCCAAGTGTTGCTCAAGGTCGGCGGTGATGAGTTCTTCGTCGACCTGTTGTTCTATCACCTGAAGCTGCGTTGCTACGTGGTGATCGAGCTCAAGGCGGGCAAGTTCAAGCCCGAGCATCTGGGCAAGTTGAGTTTCTATCTCGCCGCTGTGGATGCCGAGCTGAAGCACCCACAGGATGGCCCGACCATTGGCCTGTTGTTGTGCAAGGGTAAAAATGAGGTGGTGGCAGAATATGCACTGCGCGATAACAACCGGCCTATCGGCGTGGCGGAATATCAACTGGTGGAGTCTTTGCCGGCAGAGTTGCAATCCAGCTTGCCCAGCATTGAACAAATTGAGCGAGAGTTGGCGGGGTAGGTCCGGCTCAAACACCGCAAGCCTGCTTTTCAGGGCAGGCTTATCGTCACACTCGGCTGGCTTACTTCTGCTGTGCAGTCAGCGCCGCATAGCCATTCATCAAGTTGCGATAGTTAGGAATGCGCTGGGACAACAGATTCCCCAGGCCTTCAATATCGTTGCGCCAGTCGCGGTGCAGCTCACAGGCCACCGAGAACCAGTTCATCAACTGTGCACCGGCCTGGGTCATCCGGCTCCATGCCGCCTGCTGCACCGTGGTGTTGAAAGTGCCCGATGCATCCGTCACCACAAACACTTCAAAGCCTTCCGCCAGCGCCGACAAGGTCGGGAACGCCACGCACACATCCGTCACCACCCCGGCAATGATGATCTGCTTGCGACCGGTGGCCTTGATCGCCTTGACGAAGTCTTCATTGTCCCAGGCGTTGATCTGGCCGGGGCGGGCGATGTACGGCGCGTCTGGGAACATCTCCTTCAACTCAGGCACCAGCGGGCCATTGGGGCCTTGCTCGAAGCTGGTGGTGAGGATGGTCGGCAGGTTGAAGAACTTGGCCAGGTCCGCCAGGGCCAGCACGTTGTTCTTGAACTCGTTGGGGGAGAAGTCCTGCACCAAGGAGATCAGGCCGGTCTGGTGGTCGACCAGCAGTACGATGGCGTCGTCTTTGTTCAAGCGGTTGTAGGTTGCAGTGCTCATGGTTGAATCCTTTTTTGTTTAGGTTGGTTGGGCGTTGCGTTCAACATGGGCACAGATTAATGGGTGAGTGGTGGGGGATAAATCGGCTGGAATGGGTAATACCGTCAACTCAGAAGAGACAATGCCTGGTCACTCACAAGATATGGTCTTTCACATGGGCGGAATCAGCTTCGGAAAAATCTCACGCGTGAGCTATTGAGTGCAATGAACATTGCCTGTAGATTTTCTCACGCGTGAGTTTTTCACAGCGAGGTCAGTACGATGAATAGCAGCTCTCCATCGAGCCCTGCTGCAGGGCCCGATACCGATTCAGCCAGCCTTCAGGGAGAGCGCTTGAAACAGTCTGCAAAAAAGCCATCGAGCTTTTACATGAAGCAGATGCGCGCGGGCCTGGCGGCCGCCGGTTATGTGAAACACGAGGCTTGGGTGCTTCCCGAAAACCGAAGCTTGCTCAAGCAGATGGAGAAACAGCTTCGCCAACCGATTCTGGCTGGCTCATTCATGTCGGAGAATTTCATGAGCGCAGGTACCAACTGGAACATCGATCGCCTCTTCAGTGCGCTGCAGGCCCTGGATGAAGTGACGTCCAAAGACATTACGCTTTCCCTCGTCCAAGGCTCCGAGTCCAGCATCAAGCTGGAAATGAACGACTTCGGGGGCCTGCCGATTTACATCGCAGTGGTGGGCGAGCAGATCATCGTGGACACCGTGCTGGTCGACGTCGAGTCCATAAACGATGTCGCCAAGTTCAACGACGCGGTGCTGCGCAGCCGGGAGATGTTCCCGTTGTCTTCCATCGGCATCGAGTCCATGCCCAACGGGCAGGTGGTCTACAACATGTTCGGCGCGCTCAGCTCCGACTCCAGCCTGACCAACATCGTGACCGAGGTGAAAACCCTGGTCGACAACGTGCAGCGCGCCAGCGAAGCCTTCGAACGTTTCTTCAACTAATTATTCGGGAAAACCTAATGACTCAGTCCATCTGGAGCAAATTGTTCACCGCGCTGCGTGGCGGTGCCAATGAAGTCGGCGAATCGATCGTCGACCAACAGGCCCTGCGCATCCTGGACCAGGAAATCCGCGATGCTGACAGCGCCCTGGCCAATGCCAAGCGTGAGCTGGTCAGCATCATGGCCAAGCACAAACTGGCCGCTGACCGTGTTGGCGAGTACGACGCCAAGATCAAAGACCTGGAAACCAAGGCGATGGCCGCGATCCAGGCCAATCGTGAAGATCTGGCCCTGGAAGTCGCCGAAGCCATTTCGACCTTGACCAACGAGCGGGACGTCGAGCAAAAACAAACCGCCGAGTTCGGTGGCTACGCCGAGAGCATGCGCAAGGACATCACCAAGGCCGAGAGCCGGATCAAAAGCTTGCGCCAGCAAGTGGACATGGCCAAGGCTCGCGACAGCGTGCAGAAGGCCCAGGTCAGCGCATCCATTGCCAGCGGCGGTGCCAACGGCAAGCTGGAAACCGCCGTCGGTACGCTGAATCGCTTGCAGGCCAAACAGCAGCAACGCGCCGCGGAACTGCAAGCCCAGGATGAACTGGCTGAGGCGTCGACGGGCACCGACCTGGAGCGCAAACTGCGCGACGCTGGCATAACGCCGAACGAAGGCAGTGCCAATGCGATTCTTGAGCGTCTGAAGCAAAAGTCGGCTGAATAAGCGACGCAGCTGAAAGAAGGGCATTTGTGCCCTTCTTTTTTATGCCGAGGTGAGAATGGACGCCTTCAAGGGTTTCAAGACAATCGCAGGCCTGGCCCTCTTGATGGTCGCGCTGCAACTGCTCAATGTAGCGACCGGTTACAGCCTGATGGCATTCGGGCTGGTCCCGAGAACGCTGCACGGCCTGTTTGGCATCCTCACATCACCGTTTCTGCACGCGTCCTTTGCCCACCTGAGCGCAAACCTGATTGCCTTTATGGTCCTGGGCACCCTGGTTATCCTCGACGGACTCCACCGCTTTATTGCCGTCAGCGCAATCGTGATTGTGCTGGGTGGCGCGTTGGTCTGGCTGTTCGGTTTTGCAGGCGTTCACGTCGGTGCCAGCGGCTGGGTATTCGGGCTATGGGCCTACCTGCTCGCACGCGCCTGGTTCCACAGAAGCTGGAGCAACCTGATAACCGCTGGTGTGGCGGCGGTACTGTATGGCGGCCTGATCTTTGGCTTCCTGCCTCGGCAGGGTGTTTCCTTTGAAGGTCATCTCTTCGGTGCGTTCGCCGGGTTTATTGCCGCCAAGGTGCTTCTCTCTGTACCGCGCAGCAGGTTTAATGCCGGGTGAGCGCACTCAAGCATCCAAATGCCGAGGTGAGCGCCTCGTCAGGAACCCAGTACCCACGGAACCAGGGATGAAATGTCGATCTTTCTTTTATTGCGCCGGTACGCTTCGTCCCTCTTTCACCGCTTCGGCTGGGCAGGCCTGGTCGTTGCCTTGGGCGTACACCTGGGCGTGGCATATCTGGGCATGGTGTTCCTGGGCGAGCAACACCTCACCGCCCCCGCAACCTTTGTTTACTTCTATCTGACCACCACACTGACCGTCGGCTATGGCGATCTCGCCCCGCAGACCGCGGCGGGGCGCATTTTCGTGGCGACCTGGGTCATGCTCGGCGGCATTGCGCTGCTTACGGCCGCCATCGGCAAAACCACCAGCAGTGTCATCGATGCATGGAGAAAAGGCATGAAGGGCAAAGGCGATTTCACCGGCAAGGCCGGCCATACCGTGCTGATCGGCTGGGAGGGCGCATCCAGTGAGCGGGTCATCGAGTTGTTGCTGCAAGATGAAACCTCCAACGACAACCTGATCGTGATTTGCGACTGCACCCTCGAAGAAAACCCGATGCCGGGCAAAGCGGCGTTCATCCGCGGTGAGAGCCTGTCCTCCACCGCGTTTCTGCTGCGTGCCGGTGTTCCCGGTGCTGAACGTGTGTTGGTGCGAACCCCATCTGACGACCTGACCCTGGCCACAGTGCTGGCGGTCAATCAATTGAGCCCCGTCGGGCATGTGGTCGCCCACTTCAACGAAAGTGAAATCGCCGCACTCGCCAGCTCCTACGCACCTCGCCTGGAATGCACCTCAAGCATGGCGATTGAAATGCTGGTGCGTGCCTCCCAGGACCCAGGCTCGTCCGTGGTTATCAATGAGCTGCTGTGCGTGGGGCAGGGTGCCACCCAATACCTGATGAAATTGCCCGAGGCCTTTGAGGCCACGTTCGGCGAGCTGTACACCCGGCTGAAAGAACAGCACAACGCCACCCTTATCGGCTATCGCGCCAAAGGTGCCCAGCAACCCGCGATCAACCCGCCGAGCGCCACACGCGTCGAGGGCGGTGAACTCTTCTATATCGCCTCCACCCGGCTCAAGGAAATCTCCCATGGGATGGTTTAAACAACTGATGGGGCTCGAAGCTCCGAACGCCACTACTGACTCGAAAGCGCCGACCAGCCAGGCACTGCCGGTCACCGGGCCATTGGGCCTGGCACCGGGCAAAGGCCTGATGTTCGACACGAGCCTGAAACTGTTGCTCGATGAGAAAACCTCGGTGGTAATACCCGGTTCCCAGGAAATCTGGGCCAACGGCACCGTTGACCTCGGGCAGTCGACCTGGCTGTCGCGCTATTACATGAACGACGAAGACTATTGGCTGCAGGTGCACACCACGGGTGACATCGCCGGGCAGGTCGAGTCGGTGATCCTGTTCAACTACCTCAGTAACGTCACCGTCAGCAGTGAAGCGGAACTGCGCCGGCTGGCGGGCCCACAGAGCCTGATCGGGTTGCCGACCTACACCCACGACGGCGTCGAGTTCTTCCGTGAGTGGGGCAGCGAAGACGGCCAGACCGAATTGGTAGCAATGAACGAACAAATCGTCAGCCCGGAGGCGGCCTACAGCGTTGAGCACCGTTCGATGCTATACGCACGCGACACCGGCCTGACCGACCGCCGCGAGTTTTTGCTGTTTTCCGTCGAAGAAGACGCCGAAGGCACCATCAGCTTGAGCACGTCGCTGGGCATTTCGCTGTACACAACCGATCTGACTGCGCTCTAAAAAAGGAAGCATCCCATGCTAGAAGCTCTCTCCATTTCCCTGAACAAAGCTGCCGTGTTCGGCTTTGTCCTCTACATCCTGGGGGCTGCGGTACTGTTCGCGCTGTTCCAGTTCATCTACACCCGCATCACCCCGCACAAGGAATTCGAGCTGATCCGGGCGGGCAACACATCCGCAGCGGTCGCCCTGGGCGGTGCCATCGTCGGCTTCGCCATTCCGGCCAGCAACGTGATTGCCTACTCCGTCAGCCTCGTCGACTTCGTGGTCTGGGCGGTGATTGCAGCCGTCGTCCAACTGTTGGCGTTTTTGCTGACCAGCCTGGTGCTCAAAGGCACGTCCGAGCGCATCAAAAAGGGCGAACTCGCGGCCGGCATCTACGTGGCCGCCGTGGCCATCAGCGTCGGCATGTTGAATGCCGCGTGCATGACGCCCACCTCGAACTGATTGCGCACGGAGCTCTCGATGAAACGAAGCAAGTACGTCCAGCTGTCGCTGGCCGCGTCGGTCGCCATGGCGATATCCGGCTGCGGGCCAACGGAAAAAACCTACGATTTGCAGAAGAAGTACAACTTCCAGTCGGTGCAGCAATGCGCCGATGAAAAACTCCCGGTAGACGTCTGCTCGGACGCCTACATGACCGCCATGGCCGAGCATCGCCGCATTGCGCCGGTGTACGACAGCCAGGCCGATTGCGATGCTGACTTCGTCGCCGACTGGTGCCAGCAAGACTCCACCGGCAAGTTCATCCCAAGGCTCGGCGGCTTTGAGCTGACCGCCGAAGGCCAGGTGACTCAATCCCAGGTCGACGCCGCCAATGCCCAAGCGACCAACGCCCAAGCAAGCGGCGGTGGCTCGGGTTTCTCCACCAGCAGCCTGCTCACCGGCCTGCTGATCGGCAACATGCTGAGCAGCAATCGCAACAGCTACCGTTCCGAGCCGGTGTACCGCTACCGCGATGATCGCGGCAACTACGGCAACTCCACGCTCAACCAGCGCGTCTCCAATGGGGCCACCTTCGGCCGCTCCAACCAGGCCCGGTACGGCAGCAGCAATTACACCAACACGCTGCGCTCCACCAACAAGTCCAGCTCGGTGTCCTCGGCCACCTCCCGTGGCGGCTTCGGCAGCAAGGCCAGCGCCCGCAGCGGCTGGGGCGGCGGCGGGTCGAGCAGTTAAGGAAGGCAGGCATGAAGAAGATCCACTGCGCAGAGCGTCATGATTGGAAACAGACCGCCGACAGCCTCGGCTTTCTGTTCCACACCATCGACGGCGAACCCTACTGGGACGAGCGCGCGTATTACCAGTTCACGCTCCAGCAAATCGAGCGCGACCTTGAAGACCCCACCACCGAGATCCATGACATGTGCATGGACCTCGTGGCCCGCGTGGTCCACAGTGAAGAACTGCTCGAACGCCTGAGCATCCCCGCGCCTTTCTACGACATGATCCGCACCTCATGGCTTGAAGGCCACCCGCACCTGTACGGGCGCATGGACTTCTCCTACAACGGCACCGGCCCCGCCAAACTGCTCGAGCTCAACTACGACACCCCCACCAGCCTCTACGAGGCCGCGGCATTCCAGTGGGGCTGGCTCGAGCAATGCATCGAACGCGGCCTGCTGCCCAAACACGCCGACCAATTCAACAGCATCGACACCAAACTGCACCAGGCCTTCGCCCAGCTGCAGGTCAACCAGCCGTTCTACTTCGCCTCGATGAAAAACTCGATCGAAGACAAAGGCACCACCGACTACCTGCGCCTCGTCGCGGAAAAAGTCGGCATCGAATCCCGCCACATCGACATCGAAGACATCGGCCTGACCAACGAAGGCCGCTTCGTCGACCTTGAAGATCGCTGGATCCCCCACCTGTTCAAACTGCACGCCTGGGAGTTCATCTTCCACGAACCCTTCGGCGCCGCCATTGCCGAGAGCGATACGCAGTTTTTCGAGCCGGCGTGGAAGTCTATCCTCTCCAACAAAGGCATCCTGCCGTTGTTGTGGGAGTTCAACAAAGGCCACCCGAATTTGCTCGCGTCGCACCTGGATACTGACCCAGGCAAGGCCGTGCCGAAGGGCTGGGTGCGCAAGCCGTTCTTCTCGCGGGAAGGGGCGAACATCGAGCTGCAAACGGCTGATGGGCTGATTGTGAAAGAGGGCGGGCCCTACACGGATGCGCCTTTCATCCTTCAAGAGTTTGCACCACTACCGAAATTTGGGGACAGCTACACGCTGATCGGCTCTTGGGTAATTGGCGACCAGGCCGCTGGCATCGGTGTACGCGAGGACAATAGCTTGATCACCAAGGACTCAAGCCGGTTTCTACCACACCTGATCCTGGACTAAATAACCCACTCGGCCACTTGATCGTTGCCACACGCGTGGTAACGCATCCAGTGACGCTGCGCGTCACTGCACCCTGGTATTGAACGTACCCATTCACAGTTGCAATCAAAAGCTTCGCAAGGATAGTCACATCCAACTTTCTCGTGGTTTAATATTTTTAATATAAATATACTTATAGGGTGATATTTATCATGAAAATAAACCACCTTCTCGCGAAATGGCCATCGGGCTCCATTGCTACTCAAGTGTGGCTGCACGAGAACGGTGTTGGGCCGAGCCTCATCCAAAAGTATCAGCACACGGGCTGGGTAGAGCGTGTGGGGCATGGTGCGTGGAAACGCAGCGGCGACGATCTTGGCTGGCACGGCGGTGTCTTCGCATTGCAACAAGACGCAACGGTGCAGATTTGGCCGGGTGGTGCGACGGCGTTGAGCCTGGCCGGTTACAGCCACTACCTGACCTTCGGAAAGCAGACAGTCGATCTATTCGGCACACCAGAAGCCCTTCTACCAGGCTGGTTCCGCAAGCACGAATGGGAGGCCCAAGTAAATTTCTACCGAGGCGCACTCTTTGCGGAACTGGAAGATATGGCGTTACAAGTTTTCCAAGTGCCTTACCGTCAATTTGCGCTAAAAATCTCCACCCCGGAGCGTGCGGTGCTTGAGCTTATCCATCAAAGCGACGATGAAATGCTGTTCAGCGGTGTGGCCGATGTATTGAGCGGTCTGGCCACACTCAGTCCCAAACGCCTGCAAAAGCTGCTTGAAGCGTGCAACTCGATCCGCGTCAAACGCGTGTTCCTTTTGCTGGCACGTAATGCGAACCATGCGTGGTATGGGCGTATAGATCGTTCCAGCATCGACATGGGTAAGGGCAAGCGGCAAATCATCCGGGGCGGTCGACTCGATAAAGAGTTCCTCATTACCGTTCCGGAGCGTTTTGCCAATGCCACTTGAACCACGTTATGCCGCTCAGGTTCGTCTGCTCGTGCAGGTCATTCCTTACGTAGCGGCAGAACGATGTTTCGCACTGAAAGGGGGGACCGCCATTAACCTGTTTGTGCGGGACTTGCCTCGGTTGTCGGTAGATATAGACCTGGCGTATCTGCCCAACTCTGCCCGCAAGCAGGCATTGGCCGACGTTCGTCAGGCGTTGGAGCGCATTGCCGGTGCCATAGCACGAGGCCTCCCTTTGGGCATTGCGACCGTTCAAGCAAATCGAGAGGATGAGCTTCGGATTCTCGTAAGAAACGCTCAGGCCCAAATTAAAATTGAGGTTTCGCCTGTGCTGCGCGGGACTGCCCTGCAGCCCCTGGAGCGTGACGTAGTGCCGTTGGTCGAGGATGAGTTTGGGTTCGCCTCGATAGCGGTGGTGTCCT
This sequence comes from Pseudomonas sp. Root569, assembly GCF_001427465.1. Taxonomy (NCBI): domain Bacteria; kingdom Pseudomonadati; phylum Pseudomonadota; class Gammaproteobacteria; order Pseudomonadales; family Pseudomonadaceae; genus Pseudomonas; species Pseudomonas sp. Root569. Next base: position 92,162 of record NZ_LMGQ01000009.1, read on the forward strand.
TGCCCGACCTCTACGGCGGTAAAATTTGCGCTGCACTGGATCGGCAACATCCAAGAGACCTTTTCGACGTGATGGTGATGCTTCGAGAAGAAGGGCTGACACGCGAAATTTTTGAAGGCTTCTTGGTATATTTGATCAGTCATGGGCGGCCCATGGCTGAGCTGCTTGCTCCACGGTGGAAGCCACTGGCGGATATGTTTCAGGCTGAATTTGCTGGCATGACGCGAGCACCGGTCACTCTTGAAGAATTAGAGGTGACTAGAGAGGCTTTGCTGGCTGCGATCCAGCAACAATTCTGCGAGCAGGATGCCGCCTTTCTGATCTCGCTAAAACAAGGAGAGCCTGATTGGGCGAAGTTGAATTTGCCTGGGATCGAAGAGTTGCCTGCGGTGCAATGGAAGCTGCATAACGTCAGGCGGATATCTACTGCGAAGCGAGTAGAAGCAGTGGCGAAACTGGAGGCGGTGGTTGGGCAATTGCTGGCTGGGTAAGCCGTGGTATGAAAAAGCCTGCTTCTCACAAGCAGGCTTGTTATACAGCATGATTACTTACTTAGACTGGGCAGTCAGCGCCGCATACCCATTCATCAAATTGCGATAGTTAGGAATCCGCTGGGACAACAGATTCCCCAGCCCTTCGATATCGTTGCGCCAGTCGCGGTGCAACTCACACGCCACCGAGAACCAGTTCATCAACTGCGCACCGGCCTGCGTCATCCGGCTCCACGCCGCCTGCTGCACCGTGGTATTGAAGGTGCCAGACGCATCCGTCACCACAAACACCTCAAACCCTTCCGCCAGCGCCGACAAGGTCGGGAACGCCACGCACACATCGGTTACCACACCGGCAATGATGATCTGCTTACGCCCCGTGGCCTTGATCGCCTTGACGAAATCCTCGTTGTCCCACGCGTTGATCTGACCAGGGCGAGCGATATACGGCGCGTCCGGAAACATTTCCTTCAACTCTGGCACCAGCGGCCCGTTAGGGCCTTGCTCGAAACTGGTGGTGAGGATGGTTGGCAAGTTGAAGAACTTGGCCAGGTCCGCCAGGGCCAGCACGTTGTTCTTGAACTCGTTGGGGGAGAAGTCCTGCACCAGGGAGATCAGGCCGGTCTGGTGGTCGACCAGCAGAACAATGGCGTCGTCTTTGTTCAAGCGGTTGTAGGTTGGAGCGCTCATGATTGAATCCTTTTTTGTTAGGTTGGTTGGGCGTTGCGTTCAACATGGGCACAGATTAATGGGTGGGTGACCGGGGATAAATCGGGTGGTAGGAGTCTTACTGTCAACTTAAAGCAGACAATAATGAACGAGCGATTGGGGGCCCCGTACTGCTGCGCATAACGCGAATGAATTGCCTGATTTTGAGTAGCCAGCAGGTTTGATCCCTTTCATTTGCGGGACATTTCCTAGAGAATTCCAGCCGCTTGCGCCGGCGAAACTCTGTGACTAAGCTGCGGATCGTCACTGCTAATTCAGTGATCGGGTTTAGTCGCCCAGCTTCGATTGGCGCATAAGCAACTCATGAGTCAGGCACCCCTTCGCCTGCATCTTATGGTGGCTGTGCGCAGGGCACCTTCGGGTGCGCCGGGTTACCAATCGACCGGTCGACTAACCTGCGTACAGCTGCCGCCTTTCGTTTAGTCGCGTAGATGGCAGCTTCAAATCATCGATTGGAGTTTTGCTATGGATAACGTTGTTTCCGATTCGTCATCATCGAGTGTGACCTACCCATTTGTCGTTAATGAAGATCTGAGCTTTGAGGATGCTTGGGTGCGTGTGGCGGAGTTGCTGCACTGTGCGGTGGCGACGTCGAAGGTGCATGGGGAGCCGCTGGCCGCGCCACAGAGAGCGGTGATGCATTTGGTGGAGATGGCGAAGATGGTGACGGACCGGGCTGTGGACTGTTTGCAGTCCAAGTAATGTGAGGGTGCTTGTCTCAACCTTATTGAGGCAAGCACCAGCAGGTCATTTAGCGTTCGCGTGATCGTCAAGCCGGCTCGCAAAGTACTGCGCGGTTTCTGGGTCGGTGCAGTAGAGGTAGCAACCCTTCATTCCCCTGGTCATCAGCGTTCGATAGGTGTTCTTGATGATCAAGTCCGTTTCCTGCTTTGCCAGATCGGGTTGCTCCTTCATCATTTTCTTCCAGCCGCGAATGGACTTGTCGTTTTTATCTCGCTCAAGGGCAGAGGTAAGAACGCGCCCATTCCGCACGATGAGATCGGGCCCGATGATGACGCCGATATAATCGACTTCCAGGCCTTGGCATGTATGAATACACCCGACCTGATCAACTGAATTCTCCGCGATGATCCACAAACTGCCGTCCTGATCAAGGTTCCATTGGCGTTCGTAGTCGTCGCCGATGACGATGTCGGATTCTCGAGCATCTTTCTTGCTGCGCCACGGCCAGCAGTAACCGGCAACAACCCGGGCTTTGTTACCTTGGTTTTTTTGTTCGATAGCCATATGCATGGCTTGAGGGCTGTCAAAGATTTTGAACTCGTATTCGCTATTGTCGAGCAGCGGATTGGCGGTTGCGCGTATCTCCAGTACGTCATCGAGCCAAGCCAGATAACCGTCAGACCCGCTGCAACGGAACTGCGAGGACAACGTATATTCCTCTACCTCCGCGCCTTTGGCTTTCGCAAAAGCACGTACGGCTTGCTTGCTGCCTATGTCATTCAACGTGACGCGCTGATCTTCGTCGATAAAGAAGATTGAACATTTGGCCGACTCGATCAGTTCCTTGATTTGGTTCTCACCCAAATTGCCGTAAAGCCCGCTTTTTTCGTTAAGACGGTGAGCTTCGTCTACGATGAGCGCATCAAAGGTGTTGGGTTCGGTATCAATGAAAGCGCCTGAGCCAGAAAAAAGATTGGAGAAGTGGCTACGCTTGACCGTTCCCACCAATTTGCTCTCATACACCTTTCGCGGCGCGGCATTTTTTGAGACGTACTTGCTCAATAATCCCTGGCTCGTAAGCTTCACGAGCAAGTTGATCGCCAGCACGGTTTTACCCGTACCAGGGCCGCCCTCAATGATAATCACCTTCGGCGCCGCTTCCGAGGCAGCGCTCGCCGCCGCCAGTGCGGATTCAAACGTCGCCTTTTGATCGTCGATCAGTATGAATTCCGGCTGGCCCTTCAGAAGTCCTTTAAGTGCATCAGCTAGTGCTTTCGACGGGCGAATTTTTCCATTGGAAAGCTCATAGAGAATTTCTTTGTTATCGCCATGAAGGATGTGGGTCTTGAGAAACGTACGCAGTTTTTCAAGCTCATCCGGCCCTTTGAGGAACAGTGGAGCTTTGCTGATATATGCATGGTAATGCGCAGAATTTATAACCCCATCGCTGACATAGTTGTGAAGATAAGCGCAGGGTCGAACCTCGATGCTTTTGTCATAGACGGCTTCGTTAAAGCCTTCGAGCAATGCGGCGTATGACCAGACTTGGTAGGACGGATGGATAGTTTCCACTAGCCCGCCGCCTAGCGCAGTTTTGACTATCGCGTCCTTGGACGTTGCAGTTGATTTGCTCCATTGCTTCAACTCGATCAGGACAGCATTTTTACCCTGATTCGCATCCCTCCCAGTCAGCAAGAAATCAATACGCTTCGAAGACTGTGGGATATGCAACTCGATAGCCAAGCCGGCGTCATTCGGCAGCCCTTCATCTCGGAGCACCTTTGCCATGTACGTCAGCGAGCCCTGCCAGGATTTGATCTCCGACGCCCCAACTCTTTTCCCCGTGGCTTCCTTGTAGTGCCTGAGAATGACTTCTTCGATATCGTCGTTATCGTTGTCTTTGAGGAATTGCTGTTTGGTCGCAGCGTAAACGATCACGAGAAGTCCTTAGCGCGTGGGGTATCAGAGTTGGTCGTATTTTTTGCTGGTGCTTCTGGCTTTATCGACGGGGTACTTCGAAGCGTTAAGGGCAAGCTTGTCCCGGGTAGCTTCGTCGAGGTCGACGCCTAACACGCTGGCTAAACGGACCAGGTACATCAGGACATCAGCCAGTTCATCTTTCACCGCTTGGGCAGTTTCCGGACGCTTCGCTGCTGCAATCGAGTCGGTCTCGCTCATCCATTGAAAGACTTCGCAAAGCTCGCCAACCTCGCCGGTGAGGGCCAAAAGCAAATTCTTGGGCGAATGGAACTGGTGCCAGTCGCGATCATCAGCAAAACGTTGCAGGCGAATGGACAGGTTTTCGACGTTCACCAGTTGTTCGGGTGTGCTGTCTGTTTTGATCACAGGCCCGCCTCTCGATTGGTGGTTAACGGATCTGACGCATGTTGGAAAATTGAGAGAGGGATTGTAAGAGGTTTCTTTGCGGGGGGTGGGCTTTTTGCGCTTAAGGCTGGAGGCGGTGCGTGGGAAGGAAAGGTCCAATGAGCTTGAGGGGGAGTAGGCCAACAGGGGATTTATTGACAGATATTAAAAAGCCGGCTTGTGGCCGGCTTCTCGGGGACTGCCTCAGCTTGTTTTTGACAAACCTCAGCAGCCTTCAAATCGCTCAGCCCACATTGCGTCGGGCTGAATAGTAGGGGCATCAGCGGGAACTCCTCCGCATCGCCAAGCAGGTCAAATAGCTAAGCCATCCCCCTGCCAAATGTGCGGCGCATTCTACCCACATTCACCTCAATTGCCCACCTCCGGTTCCGATTTAGAGCCTTCCCAACCCAGCAGGTGTTCATCCAGCGGCACGGGTGGGCGGCGGTTGTTGAGGGTGGACCACCAGAATACCCAGCCGACGATCTTGAAGCATTGTTCGAAGCGTTCTTCGTGGTTCAGATATTCGTCCGGGTGTTCGGCGGCGTTGTGGCTGCGCATGCGCAGGCCGCCCCCGGGGCGGTTGTAGAGGTATTTGATGCGTAGCATGCCGTCGTGTTCGACGGCGTAGATTTCGCCGTCGATGATTTGGGTGCGGCCTCGGTCGATACCGAGGGTGGCGCCTTGTTGGATGATGTCGATCATGCTGTTGTCGACCATGTAGGCACCTACCGCGCGGTCGGGTTTGACGTTGAGGGTTTCGAGGGTGTGCAGCGAGATTCGGATGCATTCGGTTGAGGTGAATGTGGGGTGGAGGGCGATCTCCACGTCGGTTTTTTCCGGGCGGCAGGCGGGGCCTGTGAGGTATTTGCCAGTGTCTTCGCGGGTGGCTGCAATCCTTGCGGTGGGGCCTTCCAACAGGTAGTTGGCAGGCGGATGTTTGGGGCCTCGGCCGTCGTGCAGCCAGCGACTGGAGACGCAGAGCAGTTCTGCGATCTCGTTGAGTCGGCCCATGGGAACTCCGCGCTTGAACCAGTTGTTCACGTGTTGAGGCGTGACGCCGCGGTTCTTGGCAAAGTCGGAGGCGGAAAGATGAACTTCCCGAAGTAGCGCTTTTAAACGATCACCTGATGTATTCATAAACGCAGAGTTTACTGGCCGGAAAAACTAATCAAATAAACCATGCGTTGAATTGCATATGTAGGATTTGGCTTAGTTGTGGCTTGGTTTTTCAGGTGGGGCGCTTAGTTAAACACGATTAAATAAACATTGAACTTGATGTTTAATCTTGCCCATAAAAAAGCCCCGAATTAACGGGGCTTTTTTATTTGCCGTGGCAATGAAGCGCGGGTATCAGCCTTTGTAGGCGGCAACCGACTTCATGATCTCGGCGCGGGCGGCTTCTGCGTTGCCCCAACCGTCGATCTTCACCCATTTGCCTTTTTCGAGGTCTTTGTAGTTCTCGAAGAAGTGCTTGATCTGTTCCAGCAGCAGTGGCGGCAGGTCGGTGTATTCCTTCACGTCCACGTACAACTGGGACAGCTTGTCGTGTGGCACTGCGATGACTTTGGCATCGCCGCCGCCGTCGTCGGTCATGTTCAGGATGCCGACTGGGCGTGCGCGGATGACCGAGCCTGGGGTAACCGGGTAAGGGGTCACTACCAGCACGTCGAGGGGGTCGCCGTCGTCAGCCAGGGTGTTGGGGATGAAACCGTAGTTGGCCGGGTAGAACATCGGGGTGGCCATGAAACGGTCAACGAACAGGCAGTCGCTGTCTTTGTCGATTTCGTATTTGATCGGCGCGTGGTTGGCCGGAATTTCGATCGCGACGTAGATGTCGTTCGGCAGGTCTTTGCCAGCCGGAATCTTGCTGTAGCTCATTGGGCGTTGCCCCCGTAGTTGGCCATATGACATGGCCGGATTGGCCTAAAAGTGGCGGCGATTATAGGCATATTCTGACGCCGATGCCATGCGCCAAGCGTCGTACGGTCATTCGCCGTGTGGCTGGTAGCGCGGGTCGTGGGCTTGCAGTTGGGTCAGGCGCGCCAGGGGATCCTGGCGGTAAAAGCGGCTGAGTTGGGCGTACACCTGTGGATAACTGTCGGCCAGCAAATCCGGGGCACTGAAGAAATACTCGCTGGTAACGGCAAAGAATTCCGCCGGGTTTTCCGCGGCGTAGGGGTCTATTTCTGTCTCGGCGTCCGGGTTGGCGTCGAGTTGGCGGTTGAGGTCATCGAAGGCGCTTTGCATCACGCTGGCCCATTCCTGCACGCGCATGTCGTGGTGCAGGGGCGGCAGGCCGTTGGCGTCGCCGTTGAGCATGTCCAGCTTGTGGGCCAGTTCGTGGATGACCAGGTTGTAGCCTTCCCATTGACCGCTGGCGAGTACGCCGGGCCAGGCCAGGATGACCGGGCCTTGTTGCCAGGCTTCGCCGCTGTGTTCACCGTCCCACTCGTGCTCGACGCCGCTGGCGTCGCGATGGCGTTGCGGGCTGAGGAAGTCGTCGGGGTATAGCACGATTTCATGAAAGCCCTGGTACCAGTCGAGATCGCCGAGGTTCATCAGTGGCAGCTGTGCCTGGGCGGCGAGCAGCAGGCGTTGTTCCTGGTGCAGTTCGACGCCGGGCAGGGCGGTGAGGTGTTTTTCGGCGAGGAAGACCACGCAGGCTTCGCGCAGCCACTGGTCTTGCTCGGCGCTGATGCCGTCGAGGAAGGTCAGGTGCTGGCGCACCCGCTGCCAGGTGTCATCGGCAATCGGGTGCTTGGCCAGCAGGCGCCGGCGACGCCAGGCGCTGAGGGACCACATTGCCGGTCAGTGCGGGTTGGCTTCGGAGGAGGTGCGGCCAAAGCGGCTGCGCACCACGCCAATGATCATCGGCACCAGCGACAGCAGGATGATGAACACCACCAGCAGCGAGAGGTTTTTCTTGATAAACGGCACGTTGCCGAAGAAGTAGCCCAGAGTCACCAGGCCGCCGACCCAGAGGATGGTGCCCAGTACGCTGAAACCGAAGAAGCGCGGATAGGGCATTTTGGCGATGCCGGCGACGAACGGTGCGAAGGTCCGCAGGATCGGCAGGAAGCGCGCCAGGGTTACGGTCTTGCCGCCGTGCTTATCGTAGAAATCGTGGGTTTTTTGCAGGTAGTCGCGACGGAAGATCTTGGAGTTCGGGTTGCTGAACAAGCGCTCGCCGACCGTTCGGCCTATGACGTAGTTGGTGCTGTCACCGAGGATCGCCGCCAGCATCAACAGGCCGGCCAGCAGTACTGGGTCCATGCCGCCACCGGCTGCTACGGCACCGGCGATAAACAGCAGGGAATCACCCGGCAGGAAGGGCATGACCACCAGGCCGGTTTCGCAAAAAATAACCAGGAACAGAATGGCGTAGATCCACGGACCGTAATTGGTTACCAGCATGTCGAGGTAGACGTCGAGATGCAGGATAAGGTCGAGCGGGTTGAAATCCATGGATGGCACCTGTGTGAACGGCCCGGCTCAGCAGGCCTGTGCGGAAGCTCGGGCAATAAGGCTACAAATAGTTGTCGCGGTTCTTACGGCCCTGAAAGGTCGGCATTATACGGATTGAATGGTGAAAAGCGTGTGGCTTTTGTAGCGGGGAGTGTCGTGAAAGTGTGAAGCGGTTGGGCTTGGTTTTTTGTGGGAGGGGGCTTGCTCCCGATGGCGGGGTGTCAGGTAACCAATCTGCGCCTGACCCACTGTAATCGGGGGCAAGCCCCCTCCCACAGTGGATCTGAGGTGTTTTGGGGGGGGGATCAGTCTTCGTTGATCGGCAGTACGTAGTTCTTGAATTCGGTGTCTTCACGAAAACCGATGGATTCATAGGTCTTCTGCGCCACGTCATTGTCGCTGCTGGTGGAGACCCGCAAGCGTACGGCATGGGTTTCCTTGGCCATCTTTTTGGCGGTGCGCATCAGGTTGTCGGCCACCAGTTGCCGACGCGCATCCTCGGCCACGTAGATGTCGTTGAGGATCCACACTCGTTTGAGCGATAACGAGGAAAAGCTCGGATACAACTGGCAGAACCCCAGCAGCCGCTTGTCATCATCATCAGCCAGGGCGAGGTAGATGACTGACTCCTTGCGTCGCAGGCGCTTTTCCAGGAAGGCCCGGGATGAGTCCGGGAACGGCAAGGCACCATAGAACTCGCGGTATTTGACGAATAGCGGGGTCAACAGGTCCAGGTGTTCCAGGGTCGCTTGAGTAATCCGCATGCCAGGCCTCAACTTCCTAATGGGGTATGATCACGCGAGCGGCCGTGGCTTGATGCTGCCTAATGCGACAAAAAAGCGCAATCGTGCTGCTATCGATCAGCCGGTGGGCTGAGCAGGAAATTGCCCTTCATCAGGTCCGGATCGTCGGATTCGAGGGTCTGAACCTGCGCCTCGTCCTTGAGATTGACCCCCGACAACTGCCGGCGACACGCCTCGCGCATCAGGTACAGCAGACGATGGGCCGCCATGCCATAACTCAAGCCTTCCAGCCGCACATTGGAGATGCAGTTGCGATAGGCGTCGGTGAGGCCGACCTTGGGGTTGTAGGTGAAATACAGGCCCAGGCTGTCCGGCGAGCTGAGCCCCGGGCGTTCGCCGATGAGGATCACCACCATCTTGGCCCCGAGCAGTTGCCCGATCTCGTCGGCCACCGCCACGCGGCCTTGTTCCACCAGAATTACCGGTGACAAGGACCAGCCTTCGGCGTGGGTCTGTTCTTCCAGGCGTGCCAGAAATGGCGCGGTATGTTTATGCACCGCCAGCGCCGACAGACCATCGGCCACCACAATCGCCAAGTCCACCCCACCGGGATGTGCCAAGGCGTAGTCGCGCAAGGTCTGGGCCGACTCATCGCTCAAGCGCCGCCCAAGGTCCGGGCGTTGCAGGTAGATGTGCCGGTCGGGGGCGGCGCTGTGCAGCAGCAGGCTGTCGCGGCCGCGTTCGGCAAACTGGCTGCTGAGCCCGGCGTGATCGAAGGGCAGGTGAACCGCATCCCGCGCCTGGGCGTGGGCGAACTGGAAATCCAGCTGGGCGCTGGTAGGAATACTGGTGCCAGTGCGGCCCAATGCGATGCGCGCCGGCGTCAAGCGGCGCAGTTCCAGCCAGGGGTTGTCAGGCAGTTCTGGTTGCACGGTCGGCTCCTTCATCCCAATTGCGCCAAGGCGTGGCGAAACGCCGGTGGCAGGCTGTTGCCAAAGTGCACCTTGCCGCCTTCTTGCGTGAAGATGCCCATTTTTGCCAGCCACTGTTCAAATTCCGGCGCCGGCTTTAAACCCAAGGTCTGGCGGGCGTACAGGGCGTCGTGGAACGAGGTGGTCTGGTAGTTGAGCATGATGTCGTCGGAGCCGGGAATGCCCATGATGAAGTTGATACCGGCCACACCCAGCAGGGTCAGCAGGGTGTCCATGTCGTCCTGGTCGGCTTCTGCGTGGTTGGTGTAGCAGATATCGCAACCCATGGGCACGCCGAGCAGCTTGCCGCAAAAGTGGTCTTCGAGGCCGGCACGGATGATCTGCTTGCCGTTGTACAGGTACTCCGGGCCGATAAAGCCGACCACGGTGTTCACCAAAAATGGCTTGAAGTGCCGCGCCACGGCGTAGGCGCGGGTTTCACAGGTTTGCTGGTCGACGCCAAAATGCGCATTGGCCGACAAGGCGCTGCCCTGGCCGGTTTCGAAGTACATCAGGTTCTGCCCCAGGGTGCCGCGCTTGAGGCTCAGGCCGGCGTCGTAACCTTCCTGCAGCACGCTCAGGCTGATGCCGAAACTGGCGTTGGCCGCCTCGGTGCCGGCAATCGACTGGAACACCAGGTCCAGGGGCACGCCACGGTTGATCGCCTCGATGGAGGTGGTGACGTGAGTCAGCACGCAAGCCTGGGTGGGAATTTCGTAGCGCTGGATGATCGCGTCAAGCATCTCCAGCATGGCGCAGATCGAGGCGATGCTGTCGGTGGCCGGGTTGATGCCGATCATGGCGTCGCCGTTGCCGTAGAGCAGGCCGTCGAGAATACTCGCGGCGATGCCTGCCGGTTCATCGGTGGGGTGGTTGGGCTGCAAGCGTGTGGACAGGCGCCCGCGCAATCCCATGGTGCCGCGAAACTGGGTAACCACGCGGATCTTTTGCGCCACCAGCACCAGGTCCTGCACACGCATGATCTTGGACACGGCGGCGGCCATTTCCGGGGTCAGCCCTGGCGCCAATGCACGCAGGGCGTGTTCATCGGCGGCATCACTAAGTAGCCAGTCGCGCAGGCCGCCGACGGTGAGGTGGCTGACCGGCGCAAACGCCTGTTTATCGTGGGTGTCGATGATCAGCCGGGTGACTTCATCGCTTTCATAGGGGATCAGCACCTCCTGCAGGAAGTGCTTGAGCGGGATATTCGCCAGCGCCATCTGCGCTGCCACCCGTTCGCCGTCGTTTTGGGCGGCGACACCAGCGAGGAAGTCCCCGGAGCGGGCGGGGCTGGCCTTGGCCATCACGTCCTTGAGGTCGTCGAAGCGGTAGGTGAGGGCACCCACCGCGTGGGAAAAGCTTGCCATACAGTGTCTCCTGAATGACGCGGGCAAAACCTAGAGAAAGCGCCCGCGTCGAGGTTTTCGGCAATCAGTGCAAGGCGGCCTCTGCGGCCTGGATCGCCGCGAATTCCTCTTCCGGCGTGCCTGCTACCAAGTGATGCCGGCTGTAGAAAGCAAAGTAAGCAATTAATACTCCATAGATGACCGCGGCGCCAATCACCACTCGTGGATCTACCAGGAAGCCCGCCACCACGGCCACGCAGGCCAGTACCAGCGCCACGCCCGAAGTGAAGATGCCGCCCGGCGTGCGGTACGGTCGGTCCATTTTGGGGCGACGGATGCGCAGGGTGATGTGCGCGGCCATCATCAGCACGTAGGAAATCGTCGCGCCAAACACCGCCACCAAAATCAGCAAGTCACCCTGGCCGGTTAGCGACAGGCCAAAACCGATAATCCCGGGGATCACCAACGCCAGCACCGGCGCCTTGCTCTTGTTGGTCTCGGACAGTTTGCGCGGCAGGTAGCCAGCGCGAGACAAGGCAAAGATCTGCCGCGAATAGGCGTAGATGATCGAGAAAAAGCTCGCGATCAAGCCGGCCAAACCTACCAGGTTGACGAAGCTGCCCATCCAGGTCGAACCGCCGTAGGACAACGCCAGCGCTTCAACCAGCGGGTTGCCGGATTTGATCAGCGCGTAAGTGCCCGCACCGCCCGGCGCGATCACCAGAATCAGCAGGGCAAAACTGGTCAGCACCACAATGGCGCCGATCAGGCCGCGGGGCAGGTCGCGTTTCGGGTTCTTGGTTTCTTCGGCGGCCAATGGAACGCCTTCCACCGCGAGGAAAAACCAGATGGCATAAGGGATCGCCGCCCACACGCCGACGTAGCCGAACGGTAGGAAGCTGCTGGCGCCCTTGGCTTCGGTCACCGGAATGTCCAGCAGGTTGGCGACGTTGAAGTGCGGCACCATCGACACCAGGAATACGCCCAGGGCAATTGCGGCGACGGCGGTGATCACGAACATCAGTTTCAAGGCTTCGCCCACACCAAAGATGTGGATGCCGATAAAGATGATGTAGAACGCCAGGTAGATCATCCAGCCGCCAATGCCGAACAGTGACTCGCAATAGGCGCCGATAAATACCGCGATGGCCGCAGGGGCGATGGCGTATTCGATGAGGATCGCGGTGCCCGTGAGAAACCCACCCCAAGGGCCAAAGGCGCTGCGGGCAAAACCGTAGCCACCGCCAGCGGTGGGGATCATGGACGACAGTTCTGCAAGCGAAAAGCACATGCACAGGTACATCGTCGCCATCAGCAAGGTGGCGAGGAACATGCCGCCCCAGCCACCCTGGGCCAGGCCGAAGTTCCAGCCGGCGTAATCGCCGGAGATAACGTAGGCGACACCGAGACCGACTAACAGTACCCAGCCGGCGGCGCCTTTTTTCAGTTCGCGTTGTTGGAAGTATTCGGTGCCGACTTTTTCGAAGTCGACGGAAGAGCCAGTGGGTTCGCTAGGCATGGGGAAGTACCTTTCATTCTTATTGTTTTAACTCGGCCTCTGTATGCCGAATGCGCATCGCAAATACTTATGAAGATCCAAATGTGGGAGGGGGGCTTGCTCCCGATTGCAGTGGGTCAGTCACCTAGATGTCGACTGACACTCTGCTATTGGGAACAAGCCCCCTCCCACCTTTGATTGCGTTTCAAAGGTGAGAGGGTGTTGCGGGTTAGAAGAACCCGAGTGGATTAATGTCGTAGCTCACCAGCAGGTTCTTGGTCTGCTGGTAGTGATCCAACATCATCTTGTGGGTCTCGCGGCCTACGCCGGACTTCTTGTAACCGCCAAACGCGGCATGCGCCGGGTACAGGTGGTAGCAGTTGGTCCACACACGGCCGGCCTTGATCGCCCGGCCCATGCGGTAGGCGCGGTTGATGTCGCGGGTCCACAGGCCGGCACCCAGGCCGAACTCGGTGTCGTTGGCAATTGCCAGGGCTTCGGCTTCGTCCTTGAAGGTGGTGATGCTCACCACCGGGCCGAAGATTTCTTCCTGGAACACGCGCATTTCGTTGGTGCCCTTGAGCAGGGTCGGCTGGATGTAGTAGCCGGTGGCGAGGTCGCCCGTCAGCTTCTCGACCTTGCCGCCGGTCAGCAGTTGTGCGCCTTCGCCCTTGGCGATTTCCAGGTAGGAGAGGATCTTGTCGAACTGCTGCTCGGACGCCTGGGCGCCGACCATGGTGTCGGTGTCCAGCGGGTCTCCACGCTTGATCGACTCGACTTTTTTCATCACCACTTTCATGAAGTCGTCGTAGATCGATTCTTCCACCAGTGCGCGAGATGGGCAGGTGCACACTTCGCCCTGATTGAAGAACGCCAGCACCAGGCCTTCAGCGGCTTTTTCGATGAATTGCGGTTCGGCTTTCATGATGTCGGCGAAGAAGATGTTCGGCGACTTGCCGCCCAGCTCGACGGTGGACGGAATGATGTTCTCGGCCGCCGCATGCATGATGTGCGAGCCCACTGGCGTGGAACCGGTGAAGGCGATCTTGGCGATGCGCTTGCTGGTGGCCAGTGCTTCGCCGGCTTCCTTGCCGAAACCGTGAACCACGTTCAGCACGCCCGGCGGCAGCAGGTCTCCGATCAGTTCCATCAGCACGTTGATGCCCAGCGGTGTTTGCTCGGCGGGCTTGAGCACCACGCAGTTGCCGGCGGCCAGGGCTGGGGCGAGTTTCCATGCGGCCATCAGCAGCGGGAAGTTCCACGGGATGATCTGGCCGACCACGCCCAGCGGCTCGTGGAAGTGATAGGCGGCGGTGTGTTCGTTGATTTCGGCGCTGCTGCCTTCCTGGGCGCGGATGCAGCCGGCGAAGTAGCGGAAGTGGTCGGCGGCCAGGGGGATGTCGGCGTTGAGGGTTTCGCGTACGGCCTTGCCGTTGTCCCAGGTTTCGGTGATGGCCAGCAGCTCGAGGTTCTGTTCGATGCGGTCGGCGATTTTCAGCAGCACCAGCGAGCGGTCCTGGGCCGAGGTCTTGCCCCAGGCATCGGCGGCGGCGTGGGCGGCGTCCAGGGCTTTATCGATGTCTTTGGCCGTGGAGCGCGGGAATTCGGCGATAGGCTTGCCGTTGACCGGCGAGGTGTTGGTGAAATAGTTGCCATCGACCGGCGCAACGAATTCGCCGCCGATGTAGTTACCGTACTTGGCCTTGAACGAAACGATCGCGCCTTCAGTACCGGGGTGTGCGTAACGCATGGTGGCATCTCCTGCTTTTATGTTTATTGGAGTACATCGCGACAAGCGCGTGATAAAGCGTAGAGCAAAGGTTGGGCCACTGCAGCGCTGGCCAGCCAAATCAACGGGTTGGGCGTTGGCGCCATGCGTCGCTGTCACCCTTGCGGTACAGGTGGTGTGACAGTTTGTGCCATAAACGGTACAGCCTGTGACCGGTGGGTCGTCCCGGGATTGCAATGGGCAGAGGGCTGGGGGATGCTGGGCGCTCTCACGCAGGGAGAATAATAAGAACATTCAGTCGCCATGCCCAGCAAGTCTTGACCGTCACCCGCGGACAGGAGCTGTCCCAGGGGCCGGGCAGCGATCCATCCATCGCTCGTTCCTGGCTGCGTTGCGTGGAGGATTATCACCTCGACCCTGCGCAGACCATCGCCCCCACGGTGCTTGAACACGGCCGCCTGCTGGAAAGCCGCGAGCGCTTGCGCCAAGTGCTGCATATCGCCGGCAGCGAGATGAACAGCCTGCATCAACAACTGTCCGGCGCCGGTCATGCGGTGCTGCTCACCGACGCGCGCGGGGTGATCCTCAACTGTGTCACCGCGCCCTCTGAGCGCAAGATCTTCGAGCGCGCCGGGTTGTGGCTGGGCGCGGACTGGAGTGAAGCCTGCGAAGGCACTAACGGCATTGGCACCTGCCTGGTGGAGCGCCAGTCCTTGACCATTCACCGCGATGAACACTTCCGTGGCCGCCATACCGGGCTGACCTGCTCGGCAAGTCCGGTGTTCGACCCCCACGGTGAGCTGCTGGCGGTACTCGATGTGTCCTCGGCACGCGAAGCGGTATCGCGCCAGAGCCAATTCCACACCATGGCGCTGGTGAACCTGTCGGCGAAGATGATCGAGAGTTGCTACTTTCTACGCCATTTTGAGCACCACTGGCTGCTGCGCTTTCACCTGCAGGCCGAGTCGGTGGGCCTGTTCAGTGAGGGGCTGTTGGCGTTCGATGGTGAAGGGCGCATTTGCGCGGTCAACCAGAGCGCGTTGAACCTGCTGGGGCAGCTGCGCGGTGGTTTGTTGGGGCAACCCGTGGAAGCATTTTTCGACTGCTCCCTGGACCAATTGCTCGGTCGAGCCAGTGCCAATGCCAGCGCCAGCTGGCCCCTGCGTACGCGAGAAGGGCGGCATTTATTCGCCGCGTTGCGCGGCCAACCGCGTAGCGTGACAGCGCCCGTGGTCAAATCACCTGAGGCACCACGACTGCCCGGCATCTGTCTGGGCGATCCGGCCTTGCAAAATGACTTTCGCAGGGCCGTGCGAGTGTTCGAGCGTGACGTTCCGCTGTTGATCAACGGAGAAACCGGTTCCGGCAAAGAAGCCTTTGCCAAGGCTGTGCATCAGGCCAGCCAACGTGCTGATAAGCCTTTTATCGCACTTAACTGCGCCGCGATTCCGGAAAGCCTGATCGAAAGCGAACTGTTTGGTTACCGTGCTGGCAGTTTTACCGGGGCTCTCAAGGAGGGCATGCGCGGCAAGTTGCAACAGGCCGATGGCGGCACGCTCTTTCTTGACGAGATTGGCGACATGCCACTGGCTTTGCAGACTCGCCTGTTGCGAGTGCTTGAGGATCGCCTGGTGGTGCCCATCGGTGGCGAGGCTCAAGCCGTGAACGTGCGGATTATCAGCGCTACACACCGTAACTTGCTGGAGCGCATGCAGGACGGCAGTTTTCGCGAAGACTTGTACTATCGGTTGAACGGTCTGGAGATTGGGTTGCCGCCCCTGCGCGAACGCAGTGACAAGGCGCAACTGCTCGACTTTTTGCTGGCGCAGGAAGCCGGTAGGCTAGCGGTGGTACTGGACGCGCGAGCTCGCCAAGCCCTGCTGGGATACGCCTGGCCTGGAAATGTGCGCCAGTTGCGCACAGTGTTGCGCACATTGGTGGCACTGAATGAGAGTGGCAACGTCAGTCTTGAGGAGCTTCCCAGGGAGGTTCGCCAGGCTCGGCCTGAACCGGTCAGTGAGGCGTACCAAGGGGCCATTCTGGATGACGCAGAGCGACGTGTACTGCTTGATACGTTGGAGCAACAGTGTTGGCATATGACCCAAACGGCTAGCTGCCTGGGTTTAAGTCGCAATACACTTTACAGGAAGTTGCGTAAACACCGGATCTCGCGAGGTAGTGTTGTTTAGGCTACACCTGGTTTTTTCGATTTTTTTAAAAGGTAATAAATAAGTATGCTGGCAGGTTATAACGCGTCGGTATTATTTTGTTTGGAAATCACTGAGGCTATAAAAGTCGCGGGGTGTAAGTGCTTTCAGCGGTGCTTTTAAAGCATGCTTTATTTTTTGTTAAAGTTTAGGGGGGGCGATTTTTTCCTGGTGATCCACTAAGTGCATATAGAAAGGTTTCTTGTCAGGAAGCCTAACCTTTGCACCGAGGTGAACCCATGAATATCTCGCAGCTGACCACACCTCTGCTTGCGCCTGCTTTAACTTCTATTTTGGCACCCGCTGCAGACCCTATCCTCGCGTCTCACGATAAAGCGGCTACCGAGCAACCTAACGTTGGCCCCCGAGTCGATTACCCCGAGGGCGCCGCTGGGTCCACAGCCGTTTCAAGTACAGCCGCTGACGCTGAGGTGGCGAGGTCTTATGCCAAGACCTTGGCTGCCGGCGTCGACAAGACGCTTGGTCGCCCACCGTTGGTTGACGTACCTCAGCAATCCACGCTGGGGCGCTGGCGTTCACAATTAAATAGTGCATTTCAGAGCCCAAGCTTCCTCGCGTGGGCGAAACAGCAAAATATCAACACAGGTTATTTAAAGGTAAATCCATCTCGAGGAGAGATTTCTGGTTATGTAGGCAGCTCGATTAAAACGTTTTCGCTTACAGATGACTCTGGATGGTCTGATATTTCTCGAACCCTTTTGTCTATTTCCAAGGTGTTTGCACCAGAGCCCGGGCAAGAGTTTGTATACCCCTTTTACGGGCGTGATGGCCAAGTTCCGCTTAATCTAGTGGCGCAATTTTATGGCGAACCCACCCCGTCTACCTCTGCACAGGTGACGACTCGGGTCAGGCAACTGATCGGTAACCCGAGCTTCGAACTACCTGATTGGTATGTACCGGCGCGTTCTGATGAAGCGCTGTCTATTCACCAGCAGGCCTTGGGGGATGACGCTGACCGTCATGCCCTTATTACGGCACTGCGCTCCCAGGCAGGCGATGCCAGCGTGCGCGTTGATCTGGAAGCAGTCAGGCTCCCCATTGACCCTCGTTCGAGCCTGTTCGCCAGCGAGCAGCGCAGTGAGATGACTGTTGCGCAAATGCTCACGCTGCAAGGCAACCGGGTCCCTGTCAATGCCAAGGAGGCCGGTGAGACGGCGCAGGCGCTGTCTTTCGATCTTGCTCACCGGGCGCCGGGTGTTGAATCAGGTGGTGTAAAGCAGTGGGACATAAAGTTGGGCCGCACCTTGCTGCGCAAGAGGCAGGGCTTGGTAGATGAGTGGAAAAGGCAGCAACTTATCCAAGTCTCCGATACGCAGGCGGGACTTGGTGCGGGGAGTTTACTTAGCCTGCTGTTCAATGCGCTTCCCCAAACCACACAGAAGATGATTGGGGATAACCCTGCATGGGTCATGGACCAACTCATTCGCTCGCCCAAGGCGCTGGCGCTGGGTGACGACATTCAGACCTTACTCAAGTCGATCAAGACCCCGACCAGCGCGATTGAGAGCGTAAACGCGGCACTCGTACATGAACTTGATCCCAGTGCAGATAAATCACGTTTCAATGTGGCGGGCTATGACCTGTATCACAAAGATAATGTCGGCTTGCCCCCGGATGTAATCGTCAAGCGCTTTGTCGCTTACCTTGAAACGAAGGTTGGGGTTGTGTTGGCTCCTTTGGTTGCGCGCTTATTATTAGCAGCGGTAGCGCCTGAATTTCTGGTAAAAAACATACCGTTCGGCATTGTCTTCGGCTCTGCTGCCTGGATGAATTTCTGCATAAGCGTGATGCGTATTGAGCTGCAAGTACCTGGCGCAACGGCAAACATGACCTATAACCAAGTGATGGATTATGGCGCTGTACCTTCTGTTTCGTTCGAGGGCGAGAGTGAGTTGCTCGCGGCAATGCACGACTCTATTCTCGCTTGGGGTTTTGCAAACAGAATGACAGGGAACAGTTCGAAGTTCACTGTCGCAACGGATGAGTTAGAGCGGATAAGAAAAGCATCGATCAAGCAGCAAACAGAAATTTTATGGGCGCATGAAGTGTTGAAAACGCTCCCCATAACTCGAGAGGCGCTGGCCCTGGAGGAGATCAAGCGCGTTTTTCCCGATATCGACCCGACACTCAAAGTATTGCAGGATAGGGAGGTCAGACACACCCCGCTGTCCCTGCTTGATATTTACATGAGTGGCCCAATCAAGGTGGATAAATGGAAGTCGCTTGACGAAAAGAACTTTCCATACAGCAAAATCAAGTCGCGTATTGGGGAGCTTAAGCCTGATATCAATAAAGTGTTTTCAGAAGCGTTCCTGGAGTTCAGGAAAACTCACGAAAGTGCATGGGCTATTCAATTCAAATATCTGTTTTCGTTGTTGCCCATTGCCGATCGAGAGAAGATCAGTCAATCGGATGTGAGCTTTTTCGAAGTGTCTCGACCTTTCCTGAATGGGTTTCCCTCTGTACTTGACGTGCTGACCACTAAAGTTTTTTGGCCTAGGGAACCCACTGATCAGGAACTCAAGGAGCTCAAGGGCACGCAAGGTTTAATGATGAAAGTGGTGGGCAGCGAGGGCGAAGTTTCTGCTTACAGCGTTTTGCCTTTCGAAGGGCGAATAGTCAAGGAGCATACTGTCCCAGGCAGCCAGGCTGGTTTCAATGACAGTTCGTATTTTAGCGACGCAGGCAAGGGCTATGTTCCCGGCTCGTTGCATGTGTATAACCCGTTTGGAACGCTCAATGAAGATCGTGATCCACCAGACCTGGCGGGTGAAATGCCGGGCTCCTACTTTTCAAAGAAAACCAATGCGCTTGCTCAGGCAGCGGGGCGTTTCGCCGGGCAGGTTTATGAGGACCTCAAGCTCAAGGCCGCAGGGGTGACAGAGGTTGAGAAAGGACGTGCGATTGATGAAAACCTCAAGGGTTTCTTCCTGAGCCTCGTGCCTTTTTATGATGGTGTTCAAGATGCGATCAAGGGGGATGTCAAAGGGGCAGTGTTTAATATCGGCTTCGATATTCTTGGTTTTGCCCTTCCTGCGGCCAATGCCGGTCGCAAAGCCTCCAAGGCAGGTAAAGGCATGCTGACTATTCTTAAACGCGGAGTATTTGCCGGCGTCGGCGCATCGGTGGGGTATACCGACACCGTAGATATTGCCAAAAACCTGAATAAGGGGGCACAGGCCGGATATCGGGATATCAAATACCTCGCAGGTAAAGGCGATGAGGTGCTGTCAAGACTGAGGGGCCATTATAAAAGTTATGATGTCTCCAAAGTCTATAAGGAGGGCGATATCGTAAAAGGGTTTTTCAAATCGGCGGACGACAACTTGTGGCGACCCACGGTGGCGATCCTGAAGAATGGGGCTTGGTACGCTTATAATGTGATCACCAAGACGCCATTTGGTGTTCAGGCTGCACAATTCGGTGTTATCAGCGCTCTGGAAAGTTAGTGCTTAGTTGGCGTAGGTGGTATGTATTTCTCGCGTTGCCAGTCGTTATGCTTCTGTATTTTAACAAGGGTGGAGTGGAACTTTTAGGCGTGGTTTGTCACTTATCAAGTGAAGGTAATGGATGGCTTTCTAATAATTATTAATCATCAGGTAACTCATTATGATACTTTCAAATTCAACACACACCCACCAGCGTATAAAGTGTTCAAGAATAGGCGGAATTCTAGAGAGCCTAACGGGTGGATCGCGAGTCGACATTCCAAATCGTACGTTAGAAGCCCCAAAAGCCGGCGACGTGCCTGCCAGCAGCTGGGCGGGGGCCACCGATGGAAAATTTGATCAAGCGTTCGTTGATTCCAAGGTCAGCGACTTCGCCGGGCCAGGGCCTGCGAGCGGTGCCCGGCTACCGGGAGAGGCGAGTCGGGGAGATGTTCATCAATCGCCCGGGGTGGATGAATACAAAGCCAAGCATCAAAAAGAATGGCAAGCCCGCAAAGATGCTGAAGCCCGCGACAAGTTGTTTGCACAGCCCACGGCAGGACGAGTCGATGGGCAGGAGGTAGAACCTTTTTCTTCGTCCAAGCTTGAGAAGAATGCCGATGAACTGGTGAAAGCCAAAGAGACAGCGCTTCCGCCCACGACCAAGACGCTCCTCAAGACCGCAGCCATCACCACAGCAATCAGCGCGCCCTTTAGTACGATGGGGTTGCTTATTGCCGGAAGCGTTAATGAAGCGCTCAAACCAATCATCAATCCGCAACCCGTCAATGCCACTGTACAAAGTGTGGAAGAAGGACGGATCGTCGATCATATTCAAAGCAGCGTATTTAAGATCGTCAATACCTTGGGCGAACTGCGTAATGAGGAGCCTGTGTCCATATCGCTGAAATGGCTGATGCTGGATAACGATACGCGTCTGGATGCGCTCGAAGCCATGCTTGATTTTGCCGAGGGCGAGTTCGCTAAAGAAGCACGCAAGCATAATATTTCGTTTCAGCCCGCTGTCACGGATGCTGACGAAGATGATATCAAGCCCCGCGCAATCGCCATGGAGGCACGGATGGCTACCCTTTCTGCATTGATGGGCTCGCTGAAATCGAAAATTGAAGCTAACCCCGGCTAAGGTCTGTCATGCCAGCAAAGCCCATCGAATCTATCGGTGGGCTTTTTTGTGTGCGCTAGGCAAGGGGGTCGCAGGTGACTGCGAATCTGAAGGAAGCCTGGGGCCATAAGATGGCTAACGTCATTGAGTGGATAAATCCCATGCTGCTGTGTCGGGAAGTTACTTCAGGCTAGAGCAAGCGAACTCTTGAGGAACTGGACGGCCGGGTGCGGCACAACTTCATACGGAACCCTGCCTCCGGTGGCTTGAGAGGACAGCGGGGACAATCCGCCTCCTACTCGATACTCAGTTAAAAAATGTGGTCAATAGCCGGCCAGCTGGGTAAAGCAGAATTGCGTAAGGAACTATTTCTTATTTGGAAACCACGTAGGGAAAAGAAGCCTTAGGGCGTCGTGATGAAAATTATATCTGTTATTTGTGAGGTGAATAATATGGCAATTACTCCTAAACCCCCCGTTATACATCCTGTTACGGTACACCATGGCTCTGGGGGGGCGAATGGCACCTCCGGTGCGGCGAAGTTACCTCATTATGCGCCGGCGGGAAGTTATTATAATAGTCAAAATAAGCTAGTGAACCAACATGGGCAGCTTATCAACACTCAAGGGCATGCGGTCAATAACAAAGGTCAATTGATAAATGCTCAAAATCACCCCATTAATCATCTGGGACAAAAAATAAATACCAAAGGCCAAGCAGTAAATGATAAAGGGCAGTTGATCAATACCCATGGCAAGCCGATTAATGACAAAGGACACCTTATCGATTCCGAGAACCGCCTCGTGAATCCTCAGGGTCGCTTGGTCAACGCTGAAGGGCATTTGATCGATAGGGACGGCAAAAGGGTCGATAAAGAAGGCTTTCTAGTTGATAAGATCGGAAGGCCTCTCGATAAAAACGGCAAGGTTGCAAGGGATAAAGCCAGTGCCGCGAAAGGTAACAATGAAGCTCATAAGGACGTGCATACGCCGACAGCCAACCCGCACGTAAGCAATTGGCTAAACAAGGCTCCGACTCCCCCCAGCCAACCAAAAATGACCGTTGCGGATGCGGTAATCCGTTTGCAAGACGCGACAAGTCTGGTAAAGAATGGGGTCATTTCTTCTTCGCCGTCTGCGGCCGCTACGGCGCGCGAAGCTGCGATCAGCGCCGGGATCACAGGGCTGGTTTCCGCACCTATTAATATCGCTTCGTATGCGGGTTCCACTGCGGCCGGTGAACAGATCAAGGCTTCCTATTTACCTCAGCCGATGGTGCCACCCACTCCCATTGCGAAGTCATCGGTAGACCGGCCTTCGGGTTCAACAGAGCCTGATCTGGGGAACCTTTACCCTAGAATGAACGACATTCAGGTTACTGGATTCGCGGTGGCCAATGGCGCGGCAGGGCTCCGATATGGGGATATCGAGATGGGCCTTCTTCCTAATGAGGAATGGCCGAAAGACCCGCTTGAGCGCATGAATCGACTTGAGCATTTATTGGATTATGCCGAAGAGCACACTGCGCCCGTTGCTGAACAATGGAAGGTCTTTTTTAAACCCCATCTCGCGGATAAACCGGCTGCTTCAGGAATGGAAGGATTGAAACAACGCATAGAAACGGCCGAGGCGAGAATAGCAGAGTTGGATCGGGCACAAAAAGAGGTAATGGATAAAATGAATAAAGCCGCGCCCAAGGCTGAAGCTGAACCATCGGAATAAGCGTACTCGTTATTGAGAACCCGAACTGCTGGGTGTATTGCTTATAGCGTTGCTGTACTTGTAAATTTTGCCAAAGGTGTTTTGTTGTCGTTTATCAGTGCCGGCCCTGACATGCACTGGATTGGCCATGGAAGGGCCATACTTATTTCACCGCGCCTGTCTCGCACAGGATTTTGGAACGTGAATATATGATTTCAAGCTTCAGCTCATTGGGGCTGGCGTCAAGCCGGATGGAGCTCTTTCAGCGAGACCAGATAGCAAAAAATAATGCTGCGGATGATACTGCCACGACAGACATATCAAATGCTCATGCGCCTTCGCGATCCCGACGTAGCACCGCATCCTCCTCCCCCTCTACTGCCACAGTTGATTATGGCGGGCTATTAACTAAAGACGCTCCGCTTACTGCTGACGCTCAAGATGAGTTACGAAAGGTCATTGCCACGTGGAAAGCGCGTCAGCAGCAGTCGGCTTCTGGCTCTGGCCACGATGCACCGAGTCTTATTGAACTTCTGCTTCGCACGATTCCTGAGGCGCAACGATCTGCCAAGGATGAGCCTGCCAAAATGCTCGATGCAATTCTCAACTCCCCAGAAGGTCAAGCCTTGGGCAAGTTGCTTCAGGACAGTATCGATGCGTTTGCGGGCGCAACCAGTGTCAGGGACGTTCTGCTGAGCGCTTTAGCACTGGATGTGGATCCTGCTGGAGGTCTTAATCGCAACGAGCTTGCTGGGTATCCGTTGCGTCAACAAGGTAACTGGGGCTACCACCCTGCTGAAATCGTGAAGCGGTTCGAAGCTTATTTGGCTACCCGGTTCGGCGAGGCATACGCCAAGGTCATAGCCTTTCAGTTGCTGTCGATTTCGGCCCCCGAGTTTTTGGTCAAGGGAATACCTTCGACGATGGTATATGGCAGCCATCAATGGGCAGCGTTCAGTGCCGCTGTAGCTCGGATAGAGGCAAAGCAGCCCGGTAGCACGGCAGGCATGACGTATCAGGAGATCATGACGCTCGATGAGACTACCCCCGTCTCCGAGGTAGAAAAGCGCGAGCAGCAATTCGCGCAGTTGGCAGCCATTATCGACTGGGCGATTGCCAATGGCGTCATTGTTCAAAAGAACGACGATGCATACTCTCCCGAAGAGATAGAGCTCGCCGTAAATGCTATGAAGGCACAACAGAAGGCTCTGGCGGATTCCGTGGAGGCATTGACTAAGCCGATGCCTACCCGGCGAGAGCTGGCGCTCACCCATTTGCGGCGAGTGTATGGTGCCGAGAACGAAAAATTTTTTGAACAGCCGCTGCTTGCGCAGGAAGCTCCAGGTTCTCCCGACCGTAAGCCTTACTCATTGCTGGATATATATATGTCAGGCGATTTGGATAAGCAGCCTTGGATATCCAGTGACCCGGTCTTCACAACAGCTATCGTTAGTCAGGGAGTACCTAAGCTGCCGAAGATAAAAGAACTATTTGATGATAAGTTTGATGCCTATGCCCAAGGCCTGAAAGACGCAGCCACACAGCAATTCAAATATCAGCTTTCGTTGTTGCCGCTCGAAGATCGTAAAATGATCGAGTACGGCAAGGTCACAACCTTCAACTTGACGACACCCGAAGCCAATCAAGGGCAGGTAAGCCCCGATCATAAAATTCACCCGTATATAAACAGCGGCGCAATCCTCATCCGCGCCGAACTGAATGGGAAGACTGTCCATTATCTTTACTCCCCGTCCCAAGGACGCATCATTAAGGATGCCGATCCCACAAGGCCAGGCCTGCAGTTCCCAGGCTCACGTTTGTACTTCTCCATGCCCCGGCCTGACTCGCCAGAAGGCAAAGAGCCAGCAGTGACGATTTTGTGGCAGACAGTGGGCAGTTCATCGCCGAAACAGGACCCTGTGGATTTTTTGGCTTTTTCTATTTATCCCAATAAATCGCTGGAAAAAGAGAAGCGGGGCGAGCATCCCGATATACCTGCGACCTTTTCATCAGCGAGAACCGAAGAGCTGGCGGGCTCTGTCAGTGCTTATTACACGCGGGGTATGGATGAGGCAAAAACTGAGGCCAATGGCAACACGCAGCAAGAACAGGAGGAACAACGTACAAAGTCGATCCACGCGTTTTTTTTGAGTTTGATCCCTTTCTATAACGCGGCAGAGAGCTTTGTTAATGGCAAGCCTGTCGAGGGAATGTTTCATCTGGCTCTGGATCTGTTTGGGTTTTTTATTCCCGCTTTAAAAGGCGGTATTCAAGGTGTCAAGTTTGGAGTCAAAACCGGGATGGGGGCGGCTTTAGACTTCATTAAGGGAGGGGGGACTGCGGCATTGAAGGCGGTTAATCCTCTTCAGGCTGTTTATGATGCGGGTCGTGGTGTGTTTAAACTTGGTAAAGCAGGGTTCAAGAAACTACGCGGTTTGGGCAGGCGCAGCGGCCATTTCGAACTTCCTCTTGCGGGGGGCAAAGACGATATCGCCAACGGCATCTACCGGCCACTCGGCGCCAATAGTGATGCAGTTCCTGTCAGCGCTGTAGAGCGCAACGGAAAGTGGTACGCATTTGATAGCGCCACTGGGACACCTTATGGCGCCCCGCTGCGAGGCTTTGTCCGTAGCCCTAGTTCCGCCGTTATTGACGTTACCACAAACATTGTTACTGACGTTCTGACTACCATCATTACCGACTTGGTGCAGATAAAGCTTAATGCGCATTTTGAACGCCCCGATGTCCGCGTGCCAGGCTGGAATTCTGGCGACGCGCAGGATCCGACGCAAGAGCCTGTCGAACCCGCTTTACGAGCTCAGCTTGAGACTTCCATGAAGGATGCGAAGAAGGTTTCGCAATCGTTGCGGGAATTGTGGCCGGACCTGGAAATAGATGATGTTACATGGTCCGACCAACCTCAGGGAATGATAGGCCAGCTGGAAGACGAGTTGCTTATCCTGGAAAATCACACCAGCGAACTCGCTGACAGTTTCGGCGTTTTCTACAAAATATGGAACCCGGAAGAAGAACCTGACCAGCCTAACAAAGGGCTTGCGGAACGAGCAGCCTTGGTTAAAAAAAGGATAGCTGCCATGAACGACGCGTTGGCGCAGATGCAGGCGAAGCTGGGGCGCGCGGGGGTATAGAGGTAAGGCAGTCACCTAAAGAGTGCGATTTCGCCGTCCCTGCGCTAACCTGCCGCGATGTTTACGAGGTCAACTATGCACATTCATATTCTCGGTATTTGCGGCACTTTCATGGGTTCGATGGCGGTCCTGGCCAAAGAACTGGGCCATCACGTAACCGGCTCTGATTCCAATGTCTACCCGCCCATGAGCACGCAACTTGAAGCGCAGGGTATCGCGTTGACCCAAGGTTATGACCCGGCGCAGTTCGACCCCGTCCCGGACCTGGTGGTGATCGGCAACGCCATGTCCCGCGGCAACCCGGCGGTCGAGTATGTACTGAACAAGGGCTTGCCTTATGTCTCGGGGCCTCAGTGGCTGGCCGACCATGTGTTGCAGGGCCGTTGGGTACTTGCAGTGGCCGGCACCCATGGCAAGACCACCACCAGCAGCATGCTGGCCTGGGTGTTGGAACATGCGGGCATGAGCCCAGGTTTCCTGATCGGCGGTGTGCCGCAGAATTTTTCGGTCTCGGCGCGGCTGGGCGATACGCCGTTTTTCGTGATCGAAGCTGATGAATACGACAGCGCCTTTTTTGATAAGCGCTCCAAGTTCGTGCATTACCGCCCGCGCACAGCGATCCTGAATAACCTCGAGTTCGATCACGCCGATATCTTTCCCGACCTGCCGGCCATTGAGCGGCAGTTCCATCACTTGGTGCGTACCATCCCGAGTGAAGGCCTGGTTATCCATCCGACTACCGAGCCGGCCTTGCAGCGTGTGATCGACATGGGCTGCTGGACCCCGGTACAGACCACCGGTACAGGCGGGCAGTGGCAGGCCAGGTTGCTCAGCGAAGATGGTTCGCGGTTTGAAGTGCTGTTCGAAGGCGAAGCTCAAGGCATCGTCGATTGGGGCATGACCGGCCAGCATAATGTGGCCAACGCCTTGGTGACCCTGGCCGCAGCTCGGCATGTAGGCGTGGTGCCAGCCATGGGCATTGCGGCATTGAGCGCATTCAAAAGCGTGAAACGCCGCATGGAGAAAGTGGCGGACGTGAATGGGATTACCATCTACGACGACTTTGCCCATCACCCAACCGCGATTGCCACCACCCTGGATGGCCTGCGCAAGCGCGTCGGCGACGCCCAGATCATTGCGATCGTTGAGCCCCGTTCCAACTCAATGAAGCTCGGCGCGCACCGCGATGGCCTGCCGGAAAGCGTCAACGATGCCGACCAGGTGGTGTGGTACGCACCGGCCAACCTGGGCTGGGACCTGCCGGCAATTGCCGCACTGTGCACCGTGCCGTCGACGGTGTGCGATTCCCTGGAATCCATCATTGAACAGGTCAAACATCACGCCAAGCCGGGCACCCACGTAGTGATCATGAGCAACGGCGGCTTCGGCGGCCTGCATGGCAAATTGGCCGAGGCGCTGAAATGAGCGGCCCGGAACGCGTCACCTTGGCGATGACCGGCGCGTCCGGCGCGCCCTATGGCTTGCGCCTGCTGGATTGCCTGGTGCGCGAGGACCGGGAGGTGCACTTCCTGATCTCCAAGGCGGCGCAGTTGGTAATGGCTACCGAGACCGATGTCGCACTGCCAGCCAAGGTGCAGACGATGCAGGCGTTCCTCACCGAGTACACCGGCGCAGCGGCAGGGCAGATCAAGGTCTACGGCAAGGAAGACTGGATGTCGCCCGTAGCTTCCGGTTCCGGTGCGCCTGCGGCGATGGTGGTGGTGCCGTGCTCCACCGGTACCCTGTCGGCAATTGCCACGGGGGCTTGCAACAACCTGATCGAACGGGCGGCGGACGTGACCTTGAAGGAGCGCCGCCAATTGATCCTGGTGCCCCGCGAAGCGCCGTATTCAAGCATTCACCTGGAACACATGCTCAAGTTGTCGAACATGGGCGTGACCATTTTGCCGGCGTCGCCGGGCTTCTATCACCAGCCGCAGACCATCGATGATCTGGTGGACTTCGTGGTGGCACGCATCCTGAACCTGCTGAACATCCCCCAGGACATGCTGCCGCGCTGGGGCGAGCACCATTTGGGCGGCGATGAATAAAACGCTGCTGCTATTACTGGCGCTGCAACTGACGGGCTGCGCCACGGCGCGCACCCTGGACGCCGCGCAACCTGGCGCGCCGGTGGTGTATGCCGGCACGCGCCTGGATTTGTATGCGATCAATGGCGGTTGCTGTGCCAAGGACCGCTTTGGTACCGAGGCGCCGAGCTATCCCCATGTTGACCTGCCGGCCAGTGCGTTGCTCGATACCCTGTTGTTGCCATTGTCGATATTGACGGTGCTGGGCGTCGGCTTCAACGCCACCGGCGGTTTGTAACGCAAAATCCACCAGCAACACAAAACAATGTGGGAGGGGGCTTGCCCCCGATAGCGGTAGTCCAGTCAACTATTTGGTGACTGACATACCGTAATCGGTGGCAAACCCCCTCCCACATTGGTTGTGTGTTTACATTTACTTGCCGAGCTTGCGCAGCTCATCTGACTCGACCACTCGCACCCCATCCTGCTCTTCCAGCGCCAGGCGCCACATGGCGCGGGCCAGTTCGCAGACTTCGATGCCGTGATACTTGCCTGGAATCAAACGCGACAACGGCCCGGCCAGTTGCTCGGCCAGGCGTGGTTCCAAGCGTTCGCCCAATAGCAGCGAAGGCCGCACGATGGTCAGTTGCGGCCAGTCCTGGGCCTTCAATGCCTGTTCCATTTCGCCCTTGACCCGGTTGTAGAAGATCGAGGATTTCGGGTCGGCGCCAATAGCGCTGATCACGATCAGGTGCCGCGCCCCCAGCTCCCGTGCGCGCTTGGCGAAGGCCACGACCAGATCCAGGTCGACAGCGCGGAAGGCCGCTTCGGTGCCCGCCTGCTTGATGGTAGTGCCCAGGCAGCAGAAGGCGATATCCACCTGGCCGCTCAGTTGCGGCAGGAATACGGCGGGGTCGCCTACGGGGTTTTCCAGGTGCGGGTGCTCAGCCAGCGGCTTGCGACTCGGTGCCAGTACGCGGGTTACGGTAGGTTCGTTGAGCAGGCGGTCGAGCAGGTGCTCGCCAGTCAGCCCGGAGGCCCCGGCCAGCAAGATGTGCTGAGGTGTCAGGTACATGGTGTTTCCCCCTTGTTACACGTTACAGCTTAGTTGCCTTTGGCTTCCTTGCTATTCATTGAGACGCTTTCGAGCGCCTTTCGTGCCTGCTGTTTGCGTAATAATTGCCAGCGGGCGATCACGCCTTTGGGGGCCCAGATCTGCGGTTCGGAGGCTTCGAAATTGTCCGCCTGTTCGCGTTCGGCCACGTGCAGTTGTGCCAGTTTGAAGGCGTGTTGCAAATCATCCGTCTGGTTAAAAGCTTGTGCGAAAAGGGCATCACCGAAGTAGGTGAAGTCCGCTTCTTCCGAGCAGCCAAACGACACGCGGTCTGCACGGGAGGCGGTCATGATCAGGGTGCGTTCATCCTTGAGTGCCGGTATGAAGCCTCCGGAATAGCATGCTGAGATCACGATAATCTTGTCGCGGTTTTTCAGCGGTGCAAGCACCGCGGCCAGCTCATCGGCTGGCAGGTCGGCCAGTTCCATGCGCGGTTGGTCGAGCACCAGTTCGTGTTCGTGTGTGCCATGGCTGGTCATGTAGATGAAGATCAGGTCTTCCGGCCCGGTACGTTCGGCCAAGGTTTGCACGGCGCGTCGCAGGCTTTCGCGGGTGGCCAGCGGGCGGTCGGTAATATGGTCGCGGTGGTTGACCAGGCGCACCTGCCCGCGCGCGCCGAAGCGGGTGGCGAGCATGTTGCTGACGTAATCGGCTTCGCGCAGGAACACGCTTTGCTTGCCGTCGCCCGCCAATGCCAAGGTGTAGAGCTCCACGGCGGAGGTCGATGGTGGCACGGCGGCCAAGACGTCATCGAGCAAGCGGCCTTGGGCCAGCACGCCGGTTTCCAGTGGGTCGGGCAGCAGCTTGCCATCGGCATCGCGCACGCGCAGGCCGTTGACCCAGGTGCCGCCCTGCACGGTGCCGTCGGCGAGGACGAGGGTGCCGCGGCCCTGGTAGTTGTCGCTGTCGAAGCCGCCGATGTAGAAACTGCCATCGGTGAGATTCAGCCGGCCTTCGCCAGTAAAGCGCCAATCGCTGAACTGCCCGACATAGTGGCTGCCATCCACTCCGATCAACTCACCCTGGCCGCTGAGGGCGCCTTCCTTGAACTGGCCGATCCACACGTCGCCGTCGGCGTTTTCGTAGCGGCCTTTGCCGTTGAGCTGGTTCTGCTTGAATTGGCCGACATAGATATCCCCCTCGGCGCTGTTGAAGGTGCCATTGCCTTCCAACTGGCCATCGACGAAGCGGCCACTGAACTGATTGCCGCTGTCGTCATTGCGCTGGCCTTCGCCATTGGGCTTGCCGTGGGCGAACTGGCCCTGGTATTGGCTGCCATCGGCCAGCTCGAGGCGGCCAAGGCCTGCGTACTGGTCGTCCTTGAATTCACCCCGATAGGTCATCTGCCCCTCTTTGAGGGTGCCTTCGCCGTTGCGTCGACCCTTTTTGAACCCCCCGACGTAACTGCTGCCCGCGGTGGTCAGGCTGCCCTGGCCATCAAACAGACCCTGCTGGAACTCGCCTTTATAGACTTCGCCATTACTACCGTGCCATTCGCCCTTGCCGTGCCACTGCCCTTTGTCGAACTGGCCGGCGTACCAACTGCCATTGGGGTAGTCCACGCGGCCCTGGCCTTGCAACAGGCCGTTGACCACGTCACCCCGGTAGCGACCGCCATCGGGCAGGCGCGCATCGGGCGGCAACAGCGATTCGCCGTCTCCGCAAGCGGTGAGCAACAGGGCAAAGGCGAGGGGAACGAGTGGGCGCATAGCGGGATCCGGATAATTGAGCGCCGAGTATGCCGCAGCCGCAGGATTCATACATAAATTTACATACACTGTGGCAAGGTTTATCGCCTCACCACAGTCCGGGCCTTATACGAAGCAGAGCGACAACGACTCGGCAATGTAGGCGGGCTTCTCCTGGCCTTCGATTTCCAGGGTGGCGGTGGCCTTGAACAGCCATTGGCCCGGTTTTTTCTCGGTGACATCGGTGAGGGTGACGTTCAGGCGCACCTTGGAATCAACCTTCACCGGCTGGATAAAACGCACGCTGTCCAGGCCGTAGTTGACTGCCATCTTCAGGCCTTCGGGCATGATCAGGATGTCTTCCATCAGCTTGGGCATCAGCGACAGCGACAGGAAACCATGGGCGATGGTGCTGCCGAATGGGGTCTCGGCGGCCCTGACCGGGTCGACGTGGATGAACTGATGATCGCCGGTGGCTTCTGCGAACAGGTTGATACGCGCCTGGTCGATGGTGAGCCATTCGGAACGTCCCAGTTCCTTGCCGACATAATCTTTGAGCTGCGCTACAGGTACATAGGGCATTGCATCTCTCCTGGGTTCATCGTTTTTATCCGCCCGAGAATGGGGGCTTTTTATGGGTTACAGAGAACCAATGTAGATCATCATGGGCACCCCGCCTGGTCAACCCACCATGCTTTTGGCGAATGCCGGGGCATAGAGTGGGCATGCTTATAATGCGGGCGAGCTTTGAAGGGGAGAGAGCGAATGCTGTTACGTGGCCTGACCTGGCTGGTGCTGTTCCAATTGATCGGCACAGCGATCAATCATTTACTGTTGCCGGTGCTGCCGGGGCCGATTGTGGGCCTGTTGCTGATGCTGGGTTTCCTGGTCTGGCGCGGTGAAGTCGGCGAGCCCCTGAGCCTGGCGGCCAGCAGCCTGTTGCGTTATCTGCCGCTGCTGCTGGTGCCCCCGGCCGTGGGCGTGATGGTATACGCCAAGGACATCGCCGCCGACTTCTGGGCCATCGTCGGTGCGCTGGTATTGTCGCTGGTGATCGCCATGGGCTTTATCGGCGTATTGATGCAGCAAATGGTCAAGCGCAAGGAGCGGGGGCAGTGATCTTTGACTGGCAGGGTGCCTGGACGGCCGTCATTCACCACCCGCTGTTCGGCATCGGCATCACCCTGGGCGCCTATCAACTGGTGCTGGCGGGGTTCGAGAATACCCGTTGGGTCTTCCTGCAGCCGGTGCTGGTGTCCATGCTGCTGGTGATCGGCGTGCTGCTCACCTGTGGCCTGAGCTATGCCGAATACCGCAAGAGCACCGAGATCATGGGCATCCTGCTCGGGCCTGCAACAGTGGCCCTGGCGGTGCCGCTTTATCTCAACCTGCGACGGATTCGCCAATTGTTCTGGCCGATTTTTACTACGCTGGTGATAGGTGGGGTGTTGGCCACTGGTTTGTGTGTGTGGCTGGGGTGGTGGTTCGGAGCCGAACATATGGTGCTGATGACCATGGCGCCCAAGTCGGTGACGTCGCCGATCGCCATGCTGGTCGCCGAGCAGATTGGTGGCGTTGCGGCCTTGGCGGCGGTGTTTGTGCTGATCACTGGGGTGGTCGGTGCGATGATCGGCCCGGCGTACCTGACACGCCTGGGCGTACACAGCCCCGAAGCGCGCGGCATGGCGCTGGGTATGACTGCCCACGCCGTCGGCACCTCGGTGGCTCTGCAGGAAAGCGAAGAGTGTGGCGCCTTCGCGGCGCTGGCGATGAGCCTGATGGGCGTGGCCACGGCAGTGTTCCTGCCGCTGGCAGTATCGGTAATTGTTTAATCCAGGTTTAAGGAAACCTTTATGAGTCTGGCGCTGTTCCCGCTCAACACTGTGCTGTTCCCTGGCTGCACCCTCGATTTGCAACTGTTCGAGGCTCGCTACCTGGACATGATCAGCCGCTGCATGAAAAAGGGCGAAAGCTTCGGCGTGGTGTGCATCCTCGACGGCAAGGAAGTCGGCATGGCGCCGGAGGGCTACGCGTTGATTGGCTGTGAGGCGCTGATTCGCGACTTCAAGCAACAGGAAAACGGCCTGCTGGGGATTCGTGTCGAAGGCGGTCGGCGTTTCCGTGTGCGTGATGCCAGCGTGCAGAAAGACCAACTGCTGGTGGCCGACGTGCAATGGATGGAAGAGCTGCCGGACCGGCCGCTTGAAGAGGAGGACGCCGACTTGCTTGCGTTGCTCCAGGCCCTGGCCGAGCACCCGATGGTCGCCTCTCTGGACATGGGCGGCCACGCAGAGGGGCAGCAAGCTCTGGGCAATCAGCTGGCTTATCTATTGCCGTTCACCGAGGCCGACAAGGTCGACCTGCTGCAATTCGACGACCCGCAGCAACGCCTGGATGCGATTCAAATGTTGCTGGATGAGCTGCAGGGCGAACTGTTCACCTGATTCAGATTTATCTGACGGAGCTTTCAGAGTTTGCTCGGCCATCTCAGCTGCGCCGCCTGCAATATTTTCCGATCACACTAATTGATCGGGGATGACCATGATTCGTCTGACACCATCGGAGCAAGTTGCCTGGGACGCGTACTTTGTCAGCGTGACCACACAATTGCTCCAGCAGGATGCAACGCGGGGCCCGGAGTACATCGCCGAGCGCGCCGCTGAAATTGCCGATGAAATGCTACTGGAGCGGCGCGAACGTTGTGTTGAGCGCCGCAGCGCTTCGGTGGACTGGATCGGCCCGGCCAAGGGTCAATAGGCGTACCTGAGCAGTGCGTGGGGCGTGCCGGTAAAAGCGATAAAGCCGAGTACGGCCACCACGGCCGGCAACACCAGCCACCAGGCTTTTTGCGACATCGCAGGCAATGGGCTGCGGTGTTCGCTGACGGTGAGGCTGAACGCGCACACGGTCATCGCCAGCAACGTGCCGGCCAGGATATCCGTGGGCCAATGGGCGCCCAGGTAAACCCGCGACAGGGCAATGAAGGCCGCGGGAATACAACCCAGCAACATCCAGGTCAGGCGTAGACGTGTGGGTTGGCCACGGCCGGCCAGCACCGCAAGCGCCAGGAAGAATGCAAAGGCGCCGGAGGCATGGCCGCTGGGCATGCTGAAGCTGGTCAACGGGTCTGTGAGGATTTCCGGGCGCCCACGGGCGAAAAACAGCTTGGTGCCGGTGTTGATCACCGCCGCGCCGGCGAGCGTGGCGCCGACAAACAGAGCGTGGCGCCATTGCCGTGCCAGTAGCAGCAAGCCGGTGAACACTGCGCTTGCGACAAACATCTTCCTGAACTCACCCAGTTGGGTGACCCGCACCATGACCTCGTCCAGCCAAGGGCTGCGATGCTCCTGCACCAGTGCGCTCAGGCCCTGATCGAAGTCGTTGAGGTGGGGGTAGCCGATAAACAGCGCAATCAACAAGACCAGGCTGGCGCAACCGATCCACAAGGTGGCGCGACGATGGCCGCGCCAGCTGCTGTTCAAGCTCAGCCCCAGCAGGACCGCCAGGCAGGCTGTGATAACTGCCGCCTCCGGCCAGAAACCCTCCGGCAGCGGCAGGCGGAACGCGGCGCCGGCGGCCCAGCCCGGCATCAGGTAAGCCACCGACCAGCCCGCTGCGGCAATAATGCTCACGGCGGCGAAGCGCGGGAAGGGCATGTCGCACATGCCAGCGACCATTGGCAGCATGGGGCGCAGCGGGCCGATGAACCGTCCGACCAATAGGCTGGCGATACCGTATTTGTGAAAGTAGGTTTCCGCGCCATTCATCCACTCAGGATGGTGACGAAGGCCAGGCAGGCGCCGGATGTTCTGATGGAAATGTCGGCCGAGGTAGTAGGAAACCCCATCGCCCAATAAACCGCCGAGGAAGCCCAGCAAAAGCGTTTCACTTAAGGACAGCGCGCCGCTGCCGGCCAGCGCGGCAATCGCGAACAGCAATACCGTGCCCGGCACGATCAGCCCGGCGATGGCCAGGCATTCCACGCACGCCACGATAAACACCGCCGCTGCCAGCCATTGCGGGTTCAGGGTCAGCCAGCCGGTAATGCTATCGAGCCATTGGCCCATACAATCCACTCCATCTCTGTAATGCATATGCTGAAACGCTGATGATCAACTGTGGGAGGGAGCAAGCCCCCTCCCACATTGGATGTGTTGCGTGGGTCCACCTGTTCAAATCAAGAAATAATCGCGGCCTTCGACCTGCCCCCGGCGCAGCGGGTTCCGCGTGCAATAAAGCGCATAACCAGCATCTACGAAGCGGTACATCAGGTGTTCATCGCGCCCGCTGGGGATGCCCAGCCGCGTGGTCTGGATAATCTGCGTAGGTACCTGGCCAACGTCCTCGACATACAGCAGCTCCTGGTCAAAGCGCTTGGCGTCCCACATCGGCACCTTCAGGCCCAGCGCCTTGCACAGCAAGGTCTGGCCGGCACAGAGTTTTTGCGTCGGGCGAGGGCTGCCATCGGCGTTCGGGTTGTTCAGCAGCATCTGGGCCAGGCTGGCCGGGCCGGAGATTTCATCGACCCATGGGTAGGCCGATTTGATCAATACGGCATTGCCCGGGCCATGGGCACTGAAGTTCAATGAATCGCCGCCACGGGCGTAGTACATATAGATATGGCCACCGTCCAGAAACAAAGCCTTACGCTTTTCTGTGTAGCCGAGGGAGGCGTGGCTGCCTTTTTCGGCCACGTAATAGGCTTCGGTTTCAATAATTCGCGCCGAGAGCCAGATATCACCGACGCGATGGCGAATGACTTTGCCGAGTAATTCTCGCGCAAGCAGTTGCGCATCGCGGTCGAAGAAGCAGTCGGGCAGGGCGCTGGCGGGGAGCAGAGGGGTAAAACCGGACATGGCGTTCAGGGTTATTACGGCTAAATGTGACCGAATAATAACAACTCCCAGCTTAATTACGCCTGAACCGCAGGTTTTTACAGTTCATTTCGACCATCCGCCCCTCACCGCTGTCAGTCGTGCTGCGTCACAGCTATAATCTGCCGCTTTCCTCTTTGCCAAGACTCCCTGACCATGACTGAGTCCGTTCTTGACTACATGACCCGCCTGGGTCGCGCTGCCCGTCAGGCTTCGCGGTTGATCGCCCGTGCGAGCACCGCGCAGAAGAACCGTGCGCTGCTGGCGGCTGCCGATGCTCTGGATGCCTCGCGCTCCGAGTTGACCGCCGCCAACGAGCTGGACCTGGCCAACGGCCGTGCCAATGGCCTGGAACCGGCTCTGCTGGATCGCCTGGCGCTGACCCCGGCACGTATCGACGACATGATCGAAGGCCTGCGTCAGGTGGCCAAGCTGCCTGACCCCATCGGTGAAATCCGCGATATGCGCTACCTGCCATCCGGTATCCAGGTCGGCAAGATGCGCGTGCCTCTGGGCGTGATCGGCATCATCTATGAGTCGCGTCCGAACGTGACCATCGACGCCGCGAGCCTGTGCCTCAAGTCCGGCAACGCTACCATCCTGCGTGGCGGTTCCGAGGCGATCAATTCCAACCGCGCCATCGCCGCCTGCATCCAGCAAGGCCTGGCCGTGGCCGAATTGCCGGCCGAAGTGGTGCAAGTGGTGGAAACCACCGACCGCGCCGCCGTTGGTGCGTTGATCACCATGCCGGAGTTCGTCGACGTGATCGTTCCCCGGGGTGGCAAGAGCCTGATCGAGCGCGTCAGCCGCGATGCCAAGGTGCCGGTGATCAAGCATCTGGACGGTGTGTGCCACGTCTATATCGACATCGCCGCTGACCTCGACAAGGCGATTCGCATCGCCGACAACGCCAAGACCCACCGCTATGCCCCGTGCAACACCATGGAAACCCTGCTGGTGCACGCCGGCATTGCCGAGCGCGTGCTGCCGCCGCTGGCTGCCATCTACCGCGACAAGGGCGTGGAGCTGCGCGGTTGCGAGCGTACCCGGGCGTTGCTCGGCGCGGGCGTGATCGAGGCGAGCGAGCAGGACTGGTACACCGAGTACACGGCGCCGATCCTGTCGATCCGTATCGTCGATGACCTGGACCAGGCCATCGAACACATCAACAAGTACGGCTCCAAGCACACCGACGCTATCGTTTCCGAGCATTTCAGCGATGCCCGGCGTTTCCTCAACGAAGTGGATTCCGCTTCGGTGATGGTCAACGCCTCGACGCGGTTTGCCGACGGTTTCGAGTACGGCCTGGGGGCGGAGATCGGTATCTCCACCGACAAGCTCCACGCGCGCGGCCCGGTTGGCCTCGAAGGCTTGACCAGCGAGAAGTACGTGGTGTTCGGTGACGGTCACGTGCGCAGTTGATGGCTAAACGCATTGGGCTGCTCGGTGGTACTTTCGACCCCGTGCACATCGGCCACCTGCGCAGTGCCCTGGAAGTCGCGGATGCCCTTGCGCTGGACGAGGTGCGGCTGCTGCCCAATTTCCGGCCGCCGCATCGTGATACGCCGCAAGTGTCGGCGCAACAGCGCTTG
Source organism: Pseudomonas sp. Root569 (assembly GCF_001427465.1). Taxonomy (NCBI): domain Bacteria; kingdom Pseudomonadati; phylum Pseudomonadota; class Gammaproteobacteria; order Pseudomonadales; family Pseudomonadaceae; genus Pseudomonas; species Pseudomonas sp. Root569. The sequence goes on from NZ_LMGQ01000009.1 coordinate 129,111, forward strand.
GAAATGGTGCGCCTTGCGGTAGAGGGCATAGCGCCGCTGGTGGTGGACGATCGCGAACTCAAGCGCGATAAACCGTCCTACACTGTCGACACCCTGGAATTGATGCGCGCCGAGTTGGCCGCGGATGACCAGTTATTTCTGCTTTTGGGCTGGGACGCATTTTGCGGCCTGCCCTCTTGGCACCGCTGGGAGGAACTCCTCCAGCATTGCCACATCCTGGTTTTGCAACGCCCGGATGCCGACAGCGAACCGCCGGATGCTTTGCGCAACCTGCTGGCCGCGCGGTCGGTAAGTGACCCCTTGGCCCTGACCGGGCCGAACGGGAATATTGCATTCGTCTGGCAGACCCCGCTTGCGGTGTCCGCCACCCAGATCCGTCAACTGCTGGCCAGCGGGAAGTCGGTACGTTTCCTGGTGCCTGACGCGGTCCTGGCCTACATCGATGCGCACGGGCTTTACCGTGCGTCGAACTGAAAAGGCGCGCTTGAACGCACGAGTTGTGCAGCAAGCGCCCGAACATACGAGCAAAACGAGTTTTATATGACGAACAAAGACGTAAGCAAAGTTAAGCGCAAAGGCACCTTCAAAAGCGCGCCGCTGCCGGTTGAAGCCCACGTTGGCCCGGAACTGGCTGGCGAAGAGCTGGTGAAAGTCGCCGTGGCCGCCCTGGAAGACGTTAAAGCCCAGGACATCCAGGTGCTCGACGTACGCGACAAGCAAAGCATCACCGACTTCATGATCATCGCTACCGGTACTTCCAACCGCCAGATCGGCGCGATGCTGGACAAGGTTCGCGAAGCCGTCAAAGCCCAAGGCGTCAAGCCACTGGGTGAAGAAGGCAAGGGCGACAGCGACTGGGTGCTGCTGGACATGGACGACGTGATCGTTCATATGATGACCTCCAACGCCCGCCAGTTCTACGACCTGGAGCGTCTGTGGAAAGGCGCTGAGCAGAGCCGTGCCGCCGATGGCAAGCACCACAGCCCGGAAGTGGGCCACGCGCACTTCGACAAGCTCAACAAAGATCAGGAATAAGGAACGGCTGTGCGCCTGCGTCTGATCGCTGTCGGTTCACGCATGCCCAAGTGGGTGGAAGAAGGCTGGCACGAGTATGCCAAGCGTCTGCCCGCTGAGCTGTCGCTTGAGCTGGTGGAAATACCGCTCAATACCCGGGGCAAGAATGCCGACGTGGCGCGCTTTATCCGTCAGGAAGGCGAAGCCATGCTGGCCAAGGTCGGCCCCAACGAGCGCATCGTCACCCTCGAGGTGCACGGCAAGCCTTGGAGCACCGAGCAGTTGGCGGTGGAATTGGACCGCTGGCGCCTGGATTCGCGTACGGTCAATTTCATGGTGGGTGGCCCGGAAGGTCTGGCGCCGGAAGTCTGCGCCCGCGCTGATCAGCGTTGGTCGCTGTCGGCCCTGACATTGCCGCACCCGTTGGTAAGGATCCTGATCGGTGAACAGCTGTATCGCGCCTGGACAGTCCTGTCCGGGCACCCTTATCACAAATAGTCTGCGCCGCCCCCGATGACCCAGCCGATCCGCATCAAGGACCACGAGAAAGACGCACGTCTGGTACGCGCGCGGGTGGTGTTCGGTGCCATCCTGGTGGTGGCGTTGATGGGCGTGCTGATTGCGCGGCTGTATTTCCTCCAGGTGATCCAGTACGACTATCACTCCACGCTGTCGGAAAACAACCGTGTGCATGTGCAGCCGATTCCACCGACCCGCGGGCTGATCTTCGACCGCAATGGCGTGGTGGTCGCGGATAACCGCCCCAGCTTCAGCCTGAGCATGACCCGCGAGCGTTCAGGCGACTGGCAGCAGGTGCTCGATGTGATCGTCGAGGTACTGCAACTGACGCCGGAAGACCGGGTGATCTTCGAGAAACGCATGAAGCAGGGGCGCCGGCCGTTCGAGCCGGTGCCGATCCTGTTCGAGCTGACCGAAGAGCAGATCGCCCGCATTGCGGTGAACCAGTTCCGCCTGCCTGGTGTGGAAGTGGTGGCACAGTTGGTGCGCCACTATCCACAAGGCCCGCACTTTGCCCACTCGGTCGGCTACATGGGGCGGATCAACGAGAAAGAGCTCAAAACCCTCGATCCGGTCAATTACAGCGGCACCCATCATATCGGCAAGACCGGCATCGAGCGTTTCTACGAGCCCGAACTGCACGGCCAGGTGGGTTACGAAGAAGTCGAGACCAATGCCCGTGGCCGTGTATTGCGCGTGCTCAAGCGCACCGACCCGATCCCGGGCAAGGACATCGTGCTGAGCCTGGACATCAAGCTGCAGGAAGCGGCCGAGATGGCCCTGGGTGGCCGGCGTGGTGCGGTCGTGGCCCTGGACCCGAAGACCGGCGAAGTATTGGCGATGGTCAGCCAGCCGAGTTTCGACCCTAACCTGTTCGTCACCGGGATCAGTTTCAAGGCCTATGCCGAGCTGCGCGATTCCATTGACCGGCCGCTGTTCAACCGGGTACTGCGCGGCCTGTATCCGCCAGGTTCGACCATCAAGCCGGCGGTGGCGATTGCCGGCCTGGATTCCGGCGTGGTCACGGCCTCCAGCCGCGTCTATGACCCCGGCTACTACATGCTGCCCAACTACGACCACAAATACCGTAACTGGAACCGCTCCGGTGACGGCTATGTCGACCTGGACACCGCGATCATGCGCTCCAACGACACCTACTTCTACGACCTGGCCCATAAGCTTGGGATTGATCGCCTGTCTGCCTACATGGGCAAGTTCGGCCTCGGTCAGAAAGTCTCCCTGGACATGTTCGAAGAATCTCCCGGCCTGATGCCGTCGCGTGAGTGGAAGCGTGCGACCCGCCGCCAGGCATGGTTCCCGGGTGAAACCCTGATCCTCGGGATCGGCCAGGGCTATATGCAGGCTACGCCGCTGCAACTGGCCCAGGCCACGGCACTGGTGGCGAACAAGGGCATCTGGAACCGTCCGCACCTGGCCAAAACCATCGAAGGCGAAAAGCCAGTGGATGAAGACCCGATCCCCGACATTGTGCTGCGCGACCCGTCCGACTGGGCCAAGGTCAACCATGGTATGCAGCAAGTGATGCACGGCGCCCGTGGCACCGCACGCAAGGCGGCGGCCGGCGCGCAATACCGCATCGCCGGCAAGAGTGGTACGGCCCAGGTGGTCGCGATCAAGCAGGGCGAGAAATATGACCGCTCCAAGGTTCAGGAGCGCCACCGCGACCACGCTTTGTTTGTCGGCTTTGCCCCGGCCGAGGACCCGAAGATCGTGGTGGCGGTGATGGTCGAAAACGGTGAGTCCGGCTCCGGCGTCGCCGCACCTGTGGTGCGCCAGATCATGGACGCCTGGCTGCTGGCCGCCGATGGCAAGCTCAAGCCCGAATATGGCGGCCCCCCTTCAAGTCCCGAGGTTACGGCCCGTGAAGAGTAATTTTGACCGCATCCTCTCCAGCGAGGACGTGATGCGTCGCCGTGCGACGTTGCTGCAACGCATGCACATTGATGGGCCGTTGCTGATCCTCCTGCTGACCCTGGCGGCCGGTAGCCTGTTCGTGTTGTATTCGGCCAGTGGCAAGAACTGGGACCTGCTGATCAAGCAAGCGTCCTCGTTCGGCCTGGGCCTGTTGTCGATGGTGGTGATCGCCCAGCTTGAGCCGCGCTTCATGGCACGCTGGGTGCCCCTGGGTTATGTCGCCGGCGTGCTGCTGCTGGTGGTGGTGGATGTCATGGGCCACAACGCCATGGGCGCGACGCGCTGGATCAACGTCCCGGGGGTGATCCGCTTCCAGCCGTCGGAATTCATGAAGATCCTGATGCCGGCCACCATTGCCTGGTACCTGTCCAAGCGCACCTTGCCGCCACAGCTCAAGCATGTGGGCATCAGCCTGATCCTGATCGGCGTGCCCTTCATTCTTATCGTGCGCCAGCCGGACCTCGGCACCTCGTTGCTGATTCTCGCCGGCGGCGCATTCGTGCTGTTCATGGGCGGCTTGCGCTGGCGCTGGATCCTCAGCGTGCTGGCCGCGGCCATCCCCGTGGCCGTGGCCATGTGGTTCTTCTTTATGCACGACTACCAGAAACAACGGATCCTGACTTTCCTTGACCCGGAGAGCGACCCGTTGGGCACCGGCTGGAACATCATCCAGTCCAAGGCGGCCATCGGTTCCGGCGGAGTATTTGGTAAGGGCTGGTTACTGGGCACCCAGTCCCACCTGGACTTCTTGCCCGAGAGCCACACCGACTTCATCATTGCGGTGATGGGCGAAGAGTTCGGCCTGGTAGGCATTTGCGCATTGTTGCTGATCTATCTGCTGTTGATTGGTCGTGGCCTGGTGATCACTGCCCAGGCACAGACGCTGTTCGGCAAATTGCTTGCCGGCAGCCTGACCATGACTTTTTTTGTTTACGTTTTCGTCAACATCGGTATGGTCAGTGGCCTGCTGCCGGTGGTTGGGGTGCCGTTGCCATTCATTAGCTACGGCGGAACTTCGCTGGTGACATTGATGTCAGCGTTTGGGGTTTTGATGTCGATTCATACGCATCGCAAATGGATCGCACAGGTTTGAATAAGGTGAAGATGTCAATGCAAGTAATGCGCGGCTGGGCGACTCGGCATGCGACCTGTGTGGGCCTGATTGGGCTCCTGGGCGCAACGCAAGAGGCGCAGGCCGGTGACTACGATGGTTCACCCCAGGTCGCCGAATTTGTCGGTGAGTTGACCCGCGACTACGGTTTTGCCGGTGAGCAACTGATGGGCGTGTTCCGCGAAGCCCAGAAGAAGCAGGCGATTCTCGACGCCATTTCCCGCCCCGCCGAGCGCGTGAAGCAGTGGAAGGAATATCGCCCGATGTTCCTCACCGACGCCCGCGTAGCCCGGGGCGTCGACTTCTGGCGCCAGCACGAGGCGGTGCTGGCCCGCGCCGAGCAGGAATACGGTGTACCGGCCCAGGTCATCGTCTCGATCATCGGCATCGAAACCTTCTACGGGCGCAATACCGGCAGTTACCGGGTGATCGACGCCTTATCGACCCTGGGCTTCGATTACCCGCCCCGCGCCGAATTCTTCCGCAAGGAACTGCGTGAATTCCTGTTGCTGGCCCGCGAAGAGCAGGTCGACCCGCTGACCCTCAAGGGCTCCTACGCGGGTGCGATGGGTTTGCCGCAGTTCATGCCGAGCAGCTTTCGCGCCTATGCGGTGGATTTCGACGGTGACGGGCATATCAACATCTGGAGCAACCCCGACGATGCCATTGGCAGCGTAGCCAGCTACTTCAAGCACCACGGCTGGGTAGCCGGTGAGCCGGTGGTAATTCGCGCCGATGTCAGCGGTGAGCGCGCCGATGAGGGCCTGACCCAGGGTATCGAGCCGGTCAAGACCGTCGGGGAGTTGCGAGCGCTGGGCTGGTCGAGTCAGAATGCGCCACGCGATGACATGCCGGTGACGGCATTCCGCCTGGAAGGCGCAAACGGCCCGGAATACTGGATGGGCCTGAAGAATTTCTACGCAATCACGCGTTATAACCGCAGTGTGATGTACGCCATGGCCGTACATCAGCTGTCAGACGAGCTGGTCAAAGCACGGGGCAACAAGTAATGCGGGTATCGCCGTTCAAAAAACCGCTCAAGCTGGTGGCGTTCACCGCGTTGTGCCTGCTGGTCGCCAGTTGCTCAACCAGCCCTAACCGTGCGCCTGCCAAGAAGGCCGGCGGTGCGGTGGTCCGCGCCCAACCGGGCCTGGACATCAACCGCGCGCACAAAGACGGCGCGCCGTGGTGGGATGTGGATGTGTCGAAAATCCCGGATGCCACGCCGACCCTGCACACCGGCCCCTACAAGGCCAACCCCTATACCGTGCTGGGCAAGAATTACTTCCCGCTGCAGGAATCCAAGACCTACGTGCAATCGGGTACCGCGTCCTGGTACGGCACCAAGTTCCATGGGCAGAACACCGCCAATGGCGAAGTGTATGACCTGTATGGCATGAGCGCGGCCCACAAGACCTTGCCGCTGCCCAGCTATGTGCGTGTAACCAACCTGGACAACAACCGCACGGTGATCCTGCGGGTCAACGACCGTGGGCCGTTCTATTCGGACCGGATTATCGATTTGTCCTACGCTGCGGCCAAGAAGCTTGGCTACGCCGAAACCGGCACTGCGCGGGTGAAAGTCGAGGGCATCGACCCGGCGCAGTATTGGGCCCAGCGTGGCAAGCCGGCGCCGTTGATGCTTAACGAACCGGCAACCCCCCAACCGCAAGTGACGGCATCGACCGGCAAGATCGAGCAGTGGACGCCGCCGCCGGCGCAACATGCTCCGGATACCGTCGTCGTCCCTCACGCAGCACCGGGCGCCTCGATGGCGGGCGGGCAATACCTGCAGGTCGGCGCTTTCGCCAACCCGGATGCGGCAGAACTGTTAAGGTCCAAGCTCAGCGGCATGGTCAGCGCGCCAGTCTTTATCAGCTCCATCGTGCGTAACCAGCAAACCTTGCACCGTGTACGCATGGGCCCGATCGGCTCGCCGAGCGAGGTAGCCCAAGTGCAGAACAGCGTACGCCTGGCTAACCTGGGGCAACCCAGCGTGGTCACCGCAGAATAAGCAGTATTGGTTTGATGGCTCAGGCGCGCATGCGCGCTCGAGCCCAGGTTGTTGGCTCGTGAACAATAAAAACCCAGGGGCAAGGGGTGAGCGGGCAACCGAATACGTGACAGCCTGGAAGCGGGCTGTCTGAATAGTTTTGCCCGCGAGGGCAAGTTTCCATAAGCAATTTCGAGAGACGGATGAACATCACCACCTTAGCCAAACGCACGTGCCTGCTTATCTCGCTGATCATCACCCCGGCCGCCTGGGCGGTTGAAATGGTGCCGGCCTCCCCGCAACTGGCCGCCAAGTCCTGGGTCCTCATGGATGCCGCCAGTGGCAACGTGCTGGTCGAGAGCAATGGTGACCAGCGCCTGCCGCCGGCGAGCCTGACCAAGCTGATGACTGCCTACATCGCGACCCTGGAAATCCGTCGCGGCCAGATCGGCGAAAACGATCCGGTCACCGTCAGCGAAAACGCCTGGCGCACCGGCGGTTCGCGGATGTTCATCAAGGTGGGTTCGCAAGTCACCGTGAGCGACCTGCTGCACGGCATCATCATCCAGTCCGGTAACGACGCCAGTGTCGCCCTGGCCGAGCATATCGCCGGCAGCGAAGACGCCTTTGCCGACATGATGAACAAGACGGCCGGCGACCTGGGCATGACCAACAGCCACTTCATGAACCCGACTGGCCTGCCGAACCCTGAGCACTACTCGTCGGCTCACGACATGGCGCTGCTGGCGCGCGCAATCATCCGTGTCGACCCGGTGCACTATGCGATCTACTCCCAGAAGGAATTCTTCTGGAACAACATCAAGCAGCCTAACCGCAACCTGTTGCTGTGGCGCGACAAGACCGTCGACGGTCTGAAAACCGGCCATACCGACGAAGCCGGCTACTGCATGGTGTCGTCCGCCGTACGTGATGGCCAGCGCCTGATCGCCGTGGTATTCGGCACCAACAGCGAGCAGGCCCGTGCGGCCGAGACGCAGAAACTGCTGACCTACGGCTTCCGCTTCTTCGAAACCCAGACCTTCTATCAGAAGGGTGCCGAGCTTGCGACCGCGCCGGTATGGAAAGGCGCCACCTCCCAAGTCAAGGCCGGCCTGGCCGACGACCTGACCCTGACCATGCCTAAGGGCCAGCTGAAAAAGCTCGCTGCCAGCATGACCCTGAACCCGCAATTGGTTGCGCCAATCGCCAAGGGCGATGTGATCGGTAAAGTCGAAGTCAAGCTGGAAGACAAGGTGGTGCACAGCGCCGACCTGATCGCACTGGACGCGGTCGACGAAGGTGGTATCTTCCGCCGCGTATGGGATAGCATCCGTCTATTCTTCTACGGCTTGTTCAACTGATTGTGTGCACCTGCAAAGCCCCGCGTTGATCCAGCGCGGGGCTTTGCCCGTCGCCACGGCTTAGCGCTTACGAGGCTGTTCTGCCATGACCGATAAAGACGTAGAAGTAAAGGCGCCAAAGATCGAATTCCCGGTGACGGATTATCCCGTCAAGGTGATCAGCGATACCGGCGTGGGCCGCAAGGACAAGATTCTCGAGATCGTCAGGAAGCATGCGACGATCAACGACAACCGCGTGGACGAGCGTCAAAGCTCCACCGGCAAGTACACCACGATCCAGTTGCACATCGTTGCCACCGATCAAGACCAGCTCTACAACATCAACAGCGAACTTCGGGCCACCGGCTTCGTGCACATGGTGCTGTGATGTCAGAAGTCCTGGGCTTTCGCGAGCTCGGCCGGATGGCCTACGAGCCGGTCTGGCATGCCATGCAGCGCTTTACCAACGAGCGCGGCACCTCGGCCCCGGATGAAATCTGGCTGGTGGAACATCCACCCGTATTCACCCAGGGCCAGGCCGGCAAGGCAGAGCATCTGCTACTTCCGGGTGATATTCCGGTGGTGCAGGTCGACCGAGGGGGTCAAGTGACTTACCATGGGCCCGGTCAGCTTGTCGCTTATCTATTGCTGGACGTGCGCAAGCTGGGGTTTGGCGTGCGCGACCTGGTCAGCCGCATGGAGGCTTGCCTGATTGAGCTGTTGGCCAGTTATGGCGTGAGCGCCGCAGCCAAGCCCGATGCCCCCGGTGTGTATGTGGATGGCGCGAAGATCGCCTCCCTGGGCTTGCGGATTCGCCATGGTTGTTCCTTTCATGGCCTGGCCCTGAACGTGGACATGGACCTGGCGCCGTTCCAGCGCATCAACCCGTGCGGTTACGCCGGGCTGGCGATGACACAGCTGAGTGACCACGCCACACCGATTAAATTTGCCGAGGTTAGTGCCCGGCTGCGTGCGCAGCTCGTCAAACACCTCGACTATGCTGAGCAGACGACCCTCACGGGCGGAATCGACTGATTATGACTACTGATGCAGTGCAAACCATGATCCCGACGCTGGACATCACCGAGCGTCCAGCCCCGGCCCCGCGTGCCAAGGTGGAAGCCGGCGTCAAGCTGCGCGGCGCCGAGAAGGTTGCACGCATCCCGGTCAAGATCATCCCGACCACCGAACTGCCGAAGAAACCCGACTGGATCCGCGTGCGCATCCCGGTATCGCCGGAAGTCGACCGTATCAAGGCGCTGCTGCGCAAGCACAAGCTGCACAGCGTGTGCGAAGAAGCGTCCTGCCCGAACCTGGGCGAATGCTTCTCCGGCGGCACCGCCACCTTCATGATCATGGGCGACATCTGCACCCGTCGTTGCCCGTTCTGCGACGTCGGCCACGGCCGTCCGAAGCCTCTGGACGTCAACGAACCGGAAAGCCTGGCCATCGCCATCGCTGACCTGAAACTCAAGTATGTGGTGATCACCTCGGTTGACCGTGACGACCTGCGTGACGGCGGTGCCCAGCACTTTGCCGACTGCATCCGCGAAATCCGCAAGTTGTCGCCGAATGTGATGCTCGAAACCCTGGTGCCGGACTACCGTGGGCGTATGGACGTCGCGCTGGAAATCACCGCCGCCGAGCCGCCGGATGTGTTCAACCACAACCTGGAAACCGTGCCGCGCCTGTACAAGGCTGCGCGTCCGGGTTCGGACTACCAGTGGTCGCTGACCCTGCTGCAGAAATTCAAGCAGATGATGCCGCACATTCCGACCAAGTCCGGCTTGATGCTCGGCCTGGGCGAAACCGACGAAGAAGTCATCGAAGTCATGAAGCGCATGCGCGAGCATGACATCGACATGCTTACCCTTGGCCAGTACCTGCAACCGTCCCGCAGCCACTTGCCAGTGCAGCGTTTCGTGCACCCGGACACCTTCGCCTGGTTCGCCGAGGAAGGTTACAAGATGGGCTTCAAGAACGTGGCGTCCGGCCCGTTGGTGCGTTCTTCGTACCATGCCGATGAGCAGGCCAAGCTGGTCAAGGCGAGCCTGGTTTCCTGATAGAGGCCTTTGCAACACCGCAAGTCCAATGTGGGAGGGGGCTTGCCCCCGATAGCGGTGTATCAGTTCTTCATGAATTGACTGTCACACCGCCATCGGGGGCAAGCCCCCTCCCACATTTCGTTCCGCGTTGACTAGGGAGAGTTGTATATGACGCCAGCCGTTCCAGCCCTTCGTTCTGAAGGCACCATCGCCCTGATCGCCCCCGCCGGCCCTGCTGCACTGGACGTTGAAAAAGCCGGGCAATGGATGCGTGCCCGTGGCTACGACCTGCGCATTTATCCCGGTGTATACGAACGCGACGGCTACCTGGCCGGCAGCGATGCAGTGCGCCTGCGCGACCTGCACGCCGCCTTCGCCAACCCCGACATCGATGCCATCCTTTGCCTGCGCGGCGGCTACGGCACGCCGCGCTTGCTCGACGCGCTGGACTTCGACCTGCTGCGCGCCAACCCCAAGCCATTCGTGGGCTACAGCGATATCACCGCCTTGCACCTGGCAATCAACCGTTATGCCGGTTTTGTAACGTTCCACGGGCCGATGCTCAATGCCGACCTGCTTGGCGGCAAGCAACAACCCACCGAATCCTCATTGCTCAGCCTGCTGCGTGGTCAACTGGGCGCCGGCAGCGTGCTTGCGCACCCTGCGGCCTATCCATTGACCACGATCGAACCAGGCATTGCCTGTGGGCGCTTGCTGGGCGGTAATCTGTCGATGATTGCCGCAATAATGGGCACGCCGTATGAGATAGACGCCGAAGGCATCATCCTGTTTATCGAGGACGTCAACGAGCCGCTTTATCGTATCGACCGCCTGCTGACTCACCTGCGCCTGGCGGGCAAGCTGGCTCAGGTTGCCGGTGTGCTGGTAGGGGACGTGGCGGGTGTGGATAACGTCGCGCTGGAGCGGTTGCTCAAGCAGACCTTCGAACCGCTGTGCATTCCGGTGCTGGCAGGCTGGCGCAGTGGTCATTGCGACCCGAACCTGACGTTGCCGATGGGCGCTTTGGTGCGCCTGGATGCGGGGGAGCAGCAGTTGGTGCTGGAGCAGGGCGTAGTGTTCAACCACTGAGTTTTTTACAGTCTGCTAAACCGCAATCGGGGGCAAGCCCCCCCACATTTTTGGAATGCATTCCAGGTGTGGGAGGGGGCTTGCCCCCGATTACGGTAGTCGCCATAAGTCAATCTACCGGCCTTGCAGGGATTCCAGCAACTTCACCGTCGGATACCCATCCGCCGGCCAGCCCAATGCCTGCTGCGCCGCACGAATCGCCTTGCGCGTATTGGCGCCGATAATCCCGTCCGGGTTGCCCGCGTCATAACCCTTGGCGCTGAGGGCCGTCTGCAGATCCATACGCTGGGAACGACTCAGCGGCAGTTCATCCTTTGGCCAACTGCCACGAATCACACCGCCGCCGCCAAATCGCTCCGACAACAGGCCAACCGCCAGCGCATAGGATGACGAATTGTTGTACTTGAGGATCGCGCGGAAGTTATCCAGTACCAGGAATGCCGGGCCGCGGTAACCGGCTGGCAGCAGCAACGCGGCGGACAACTGATCGACATTGGCCGGCAGGCTCACGCCTGGCGGCAGTTGGATCCCCAGTTGCAGCCATTGCGCAACAGTTTTGCGTATGCCCCCATCGGCCAGGCTGTAGTCGAAGCCCGACGGCAGTGGCTGCACCTCAACCCCCCAAGGCTGGCCTTTCTGCCAGCCGGAGCTCTGCAGGTAATGCGCAGTGGAGGCGAGGGCGTCGGACGGGCTGTTCCAGATATCACGGCGACCGTCACCGTCGAAGTCCACGGCGTGGGTGTTATAGGTGGTCGGGATAAACTGGGTTTGGCCCATTGCACCGGCCCACGAGCCTTTCATCTGGTCGGCCTGAATATCGCCATGCTGGATGATCTGCAGTGCTGCCAGCAGTTGCGCCTGGGCAAAGGCAGGGCGACGGCCTTCGTAGGCCAGGGTGGCGAGGGAGCGGATCACCGAGTTGTTGCCCTGGAACGCGCCGAAGTTGCTCTCCATGCCCCACACCGAGACCAGCGCCTGGCGGTCGACACCATAGCGCTGCTCAATGCTTTGCAGGATATCGGCGTACTTGACCAACAGCGCTTGGCCATTACGCACGCGCACCGGTGACAGGGCGCCGTCGAGGTATTCCCACACTGGGCGGGAAAACTCCGGCTGGCTGCGATCGGCGCGGATCACCGCCATATCGGGCGTGACGCCGGCAAAGGCGTTATCGAAAACGTCGGCTGTGATCCCGGCCTGCAGGGCTTGCGCACGAAAGCCTGCCTGCCATTCGGCGAAGGTCTGGGTCGGTTGGATGTCGAGGTTGTCCACTGCCAGCGGGGCAACCACGGCTGGCGCGATGGCCGGTGCGGTCTGGAGCTTGGGCAGGGGTTGCGCATCCGCGGCGGTAGGTTTTTCCGCGCAGGCGACGAGCAGAATGAGGCTGGAGGCAGCGATCAATTGGCGAAGGTGCCAACGACGAGAAAGACTAGAGGGCATGCACAGGTCCAGGGGGTTACAAATCAGGTATAGACCTTATCATGCCAGAGGGGCGCTTGCCTTCAGGCAGCCAGAAAGTAAGAAGCCTCCCAGCTATTAGACTGGAAGGCTTCGCGGCGGTAGCTGCCTTTGCCCTTGCCGGCGCGTTCCTGGCGGCTGCGGAACAAGGGCTGGGCGATGATGGATTTGGCCTTGTTGGGGCCATGCTTGGATGGCTTTTTGCTCATGATGGTTCTCTGGCTAGGGTGTGGAATGGAGCGGTGCAAATCATCTGCCGAAGTTGCCCGGCTGTAAAGCCTGACGACATGTAGGAAAGGTACGCGGTCAAATGTGGGAGGGGGCTTGCTCCCGATCGCGGTGTGTCAGCCACTGAAAATGTCGACTGATGCACTGCAATCGGGAGCAAGCCCCCTCCCACAATTGGATCGGTGGGTTATTCAGCGGGCAGGGTGAGGCGCTGGCCGGCCATCAACAGCGACAAACGGCTCAGGCTCATCCACGGTGAGCCGGCGGCCTGGCCCTTGATCTGGGCGTCGATGCGCTGGGCTTCCAGCAACAGTTGTGCCCAGCGTTGCGCCGAGTGCCGTTGCAGGGCTTTGCTCATCAGCGGTTTGCGCTTGTCCCACACCGGAGGCCTGGCCTGGCTGAAACATTTGTCCAGGGGGGTGCCCTGGCTGTATTGCAGGGCGATGTTCGCCAGTACCCGTAACTCCCGAGCCAGGGCCCAGAGAATCACGGGCGGTTCCACCCCTTCGCCACGCAGGCCTTCGAGCATACGCAGGGCGTGGGCGGGCTCGCCGTTGAGAATCGCATCCACCAGGCCGAACACATCGAAGCGAGCGCTATCGGCGACCGCGCCTTGTACGGTTTCGACAGTGATCTGCCCATCTTCGGCCATCAGCTTGAGCTTTTCGATCTCCTGGGCGGCGGCAAGCAGGTTGCCCTCGACCCGGGCGGCGATCAACTCCACGGCATCTTGTGTCGCCGCCAGACCCGACTGTGACAGGCGCTGACGAATCCACTGCGGCAACTGGTTGCTGTCCACTGGCCAGATCTGGACGAACTGGGTTTGCGGACCTTCTACCAGCGCCTTGCCCCACTTGGTCTTCTGGGCGCTGCCGTCAAGCTTGGGCAGGCTGACCAGCAAGATCGTGTCTTCGGCAGGGCGCGAGCAGTATTCCATCAATGCCGCCGCGCCTTTGTCGCCCGGCTTGCCCGAAGGCAGGCGCAGTTCCAGCAGGCGTTTTTCGGCAAACAACGACATGCTGGCGCCGGCCTGCAGCAATGTACCCCAGTCGAAACTGGCGTCGGCGCTGAAGACCTGGCGTTCGTCGAAGCCTTGCTGACGTGCGGCGGCGCGGATCGCGTCGGCCGCTTCCTGGCACAGCAGCGGGTCATCGCCGCTGACGATATAGACAGGCGCGAGGCCACCTTGCAGGTGCTTGGCGAGTTGGGCAGGGGCAAGTTTCATAGGCGGGTCGAACGGGGCGCCAGGGGCGCCCCGCCTGGCTTACTCGACTGGGACTTCAACAGGCGATTGTTTCGGCGTGTTGTCTTCATACTCTTGCGCGGCTTTCAGGGCATCGGCATCAGCCTTGGCCTTGTTGTCGGCGGTTTGCTGCAGGGCGGCGAGCTTTTCCGGGGTCAGCATTTGCAGGCGCGTCATCATGCGCTGGATCAGCTCGCGACGCATTTCCTTGCGCACCTGGAGGGTCTCGGAGTCTGAACCCACCAGGTTGTTGCCGTCGTGGCTGACAACCTTCTGCACCTGGATCTTGTCACCCATCAGCGGCAAGTTATCGCGGCCTTGTACTTCGAAGTAGAGCGCAGTGTTCAACTCGACGTCGGATGCACGGCCGGCACTGGCGTAGCTGATATTGCGCTGGGTTTCTTTTTCATCCGTCAGGATCAGTTTGTAGGTCGCGCCGTTATACACGTGCACACCGCTGTTTTCCAGGGTCTGGCGCAGCTGGGTCACGGTGTCGCCATAGGCGTTGCGGGCGCTGACGTCGAGTTCCTTGAGCGACAGCTCATTGGTACCGGTGCCACGCAGCTGGAAGCCGCAAGCGCTCAATAGCACGGCAAGGCCCATAACCAGCAGATTGCGTTTGATCATTTTGTTGCTCCCCTTGAAACCATGTGGGCCGTATCGAGGCCCTAAAGGTTTAGTTCGGCGCAGGGCCCAAGCCCCGCGCCCGATCCGATTTAGCTGGCGACGATGTTGACCAGTTTACCGGGCACCACGATCACTTTGCGGATCGTCAGGCCTTCGGTAAAGCGCAGCACGTTTTCGTTGATGCGTGCGGCGGCTTCCACGTCCTCACGACTGGCGCTGGCCGGCATGTCGATCTGGCCGCGCAGTTTACCGTTGACCTGGATGACCAGTTGCAACGTGTCCTGTACCAGGGCGCTGTCATCCTGCACTGGCCAGGCGGCATCGATTACGGCGCCGCTGTGGCCCAGACGGCTCCACAGTTCATGGCTGATGTGCGGCGTGATCGGCGCGAGCAACAGAGTAACTGTTTCCAGACCTTCCTGGATCAGCGCGCGGTCAAGTTCTGTAGCCTGCGGGGCTTTTTCCAGCACGTTCATCAGCGTCATCACCTGGGCGATGGCGGTGTTGAACTTGTGGTTCTGCCCTACGTCCTGGCTGGCCTGGCGGATGGCCAGGTGCGTGCTGCGACGAATGGCTTTCTGCTCGTCGTTCAAGGCTGCGACGTCCAGCTTGCCCGGCAAGCCCTGGCTGACATGGGCGTGGGCCAGGCGCCAGACGCGCTTGAGGAAACGGTGCGAACCTTCGACGCCGGAGTCGGACCATTCGGCGCTCATGTCAGGCGGCGAGGCGAACATCATGAACAGGCGGCAGGTGTCGGCGCCGAACTGGTCGATCATCGACTGCGGGTCGACACCGTTGTTCTTCGACTTGGCCATCTTCTCGGTGCCACCGATTTCCACCGGCAGACCGTCGGATTTCAGCTTGGCACTGATCACTTTGGCCTTGCTGTCACGCTCGAGCTCGACATCCGCCGGGTTGAACCAGGTGTAGGCACCATTGGCTTCACGGCGGTAGTAGGTCTCGGCGATCACCATGCCTTGGGTCAGCAGGTTCTTGAACGGCTCATTGGAGCTCACCAAGCCTTCGTCGCGCATCAGCTTGTGGAAGAAGCGCGCATAGAGCAGGTGGAGAATGGCGTGTTCGATGCCGCCGATGTACTGGTCCACTGGCAACCAATGGTCGGCTGCGGATTTTTCCACCAGGCCGCCTTCATAGTGCGGCGAGGCGTAGCGGGCGTAGTACCACGAGGACTCGACGAAGGTGTCCATGGTGTCGGTTTCACGCTTGGCCGGCGCGCCGCATTTCGGGCAGCTGCACTCGTAGAACTCCGGCATGCGCGCCAACGGCGAGCCGGCGCCATCTGGCACGACATCTTCCGGCAGCACAACCGGCAGCTGGTTCTCCGGTACGGGCACGTCACCACAGCTCTCGCAGTGGATGATCGGGATCGGGCAGCCCCAGTAGCGCTGGCGGCTGATGCCCCAGTCGCGCAGGCGGAACTGGGTGCGCGAGGCGCCGAGATTCTTCTTGATCAGCGCGACTTCGATGGCGTCGAAGGCGCCTTGGAAATCCAGGCCGTCGAACTCGCCGGAATTGATCAGGGTGCCGTGCTCGCCGTAGGCGTCCTGCCATGGTGCAGGGTTGGTGTCGCCCGAGCTGGTGCGCACCACGGACTTGATCGGCAGGTTGTACTTGGTGGCGAATTCGAAATCGCGCTCATCGTGGGCCGGCACCGCCATGACGGCGCCGTCGCCGTAGTGCATCAGCACGTAGTTGGCGACCCAGACCGGCAGTTTGTCGCCCGTCAGCGGGTGCTCGACGAACAATCCGGTCGGCAGGCCTTTTTTCTCCTGGGTGGCGACGTCTGCTTCGGCCACGCTGCCGCCTTTGCATTCGGCGATGAACGCCTGCAGCTCGGGGTTGTTCTGTGCTGCCTGGGTGGCCAGCGGGTGTTCGGCGGCCACTGCGACGTAGGTCGCGCCCATCAGGGTATCCGGACGAGTTGTGAAGACCTTGAGTGCACCGGCTTCGCCGATGGAATCGACGTTGTACGGGAACTGTACTTCCATGCCCTTGGATTTGCCGATCCAGTTGCGTTGCATGGTCTTGACCTGTTCAGGCCAGCCCGGCAAGTCATCGAGGCTCGACAAGAGTTCATCGGCGTAGGCGGTGATCTTGAAGTAGTACATCGGGATTTCGCGCTTTTCGATCAGCGCGCCGGAGCGCCAGCCGCGACCGTCTATGACCTGCTCGTTGGCCAGTACGGTCTGGTCGATCGGGTCCCAGTTCACGGTGCCGCTCTTTTTGTAGATCACGCCTTTTTCGAACAGGCGAGTGAATAGCCATTGTTCCCAGCGGTAGTAGTCCGGCTTGCAGGTGGTCACTTCGCGGGACCAGTCCACCGCCAGGCCCAGGCTGCGCAGCTGGGTCTTCATGTAGGCGATGTTTTCGTAGGTCCACTTGGCGGGGGCCACGTTGTTTTTCATCGCGGCGTTTTCCGCCGGCATGCCGAAGGCGTCCCAACCCATGGGTTGCAGGACGTTCTTGCCGAGCATGCGCTGGTAGCGGGAAATCACGTCGCCGATGGTGTAGTTACGCACGTGCCCCATGTGTAGCTTGCCGCTGGGGTAAGGGAACATCGACAGGCAGTAGTAAGTCTCCTTGCCTGGCTGTTCACTGACTTCAAAGGACTTCTGCTCGTCCCAGAACGTTTGGGCGGCATTTTCTATTTCACGGGGCTGATATTGTTCGTGCATGGCTACTTTTGAACTGGATAGGGGTGGCCTAATCCTCTTCGGTGCACTGTCCGGGTTGTTCGACACCAAGAAGCGGCGCGTCCGTGCCCAAACCCTGCGGGAAGTGGAGTTACAGGAAGCGCCGTAGCATACATGACCCCACTCTATCGAGGGAAACCCTGATTGCGCGGCAAGGGCCGTCTGTCGCGGCAGCGGGCAGGTGCAGCAACGGGGGCTACGCTGTTTAGTGGGGAGCAAGTATTTCTTCAATGAGGTGAGGGGATGGTTGAATCGCAGCGAACTTTAACGAAACCGCAGTTGTATGAGGGATTGATCGACCGTTTGGGTCGGGCATTGGATGCCGCAAGAACCGCAGGCCGATTGCGTGATGAACGGCCTCTGGAGCTGGAGTTGCGAGGCTTGAGCCAGGCTGAACTTGAACTGATCAAGAACTACCTGGAGTTGAATCACCACCGCGCCTCTCATGGACAGGCCTCCCCGCCTATCCAAGAGCCTCCTCGTTCGGCCAAGGTTGTCTGGCTGAAGGATCTGGCGGCCGGTCGCGGGCCGGAAAAAACCCGGTCCGTGCGGCGCAAGTGAAGCACAGCGTCATGCGTTAACTTTCTCGAAACAGGCTGGTAAAGATTGTCGCTCAACCCCGTTGCATTTAGGCTTCGGGCATCTTAGGAGATGCCCGATGCCTTTTCGTTATTTCATTAAACAATTGTTGTTGCCGCCCGGTATTTTTTTACTGCTGTTGGCCTGTGCCTGGTGGTTTCGCCGTAGCCGCCCACGCCTGGCTGGCTTGTGTTTTGCCTTGGGGCTGGGTGGGATGTGGTTGATCAGCCTGCCGGTGATGGTGCAATGGGGCGCCCGTGCCCTCGAGACTGAACCGCCTTTGGCTCGCGAAGACTGGGCCACCCTGGCCCAGCGTGCCGATGCAATTGTGGTGCTGGGCTCGGGACGTGAACGTGGGGATATTGCCTGGGGCAGCGACCAGCCCACCGGCATTGGCTTGGAGCGTGAGCGTTATGCGGCGCGATTGGCGAAAGCGTCCGGGTTGCCAGTGCTGACCAGTGGCGGTTTGCACTACGGCACGCCACCCAGTGAAGCTGAACTGATGGCCGTGTCGATGCAGGATGACTTCGGTGTCAGCGTGCGCTGGAAGGAAGAGCGCAGTCGTACCACTTGGGAAAACGCCCAGATGAGCGCTGAGATTCTATTACCGCAAGGTATCAAGCGTGTGGTGGTGGTGACTCAAGCCTGGCACATGCCGCGTTCGGTGTGGAGCTTTGAGAAGGCCGGTTTCACTGTGGTGCCCGGGCCGGTGGGCTTTCTGGGCGTAGACCACGGCCGGCCGCTCGGCGGCTGGATGCCGGAGGTCAAGGCGGTGTGGCAGAGCGGGCAGTTGATCAATGAGGCGGTGGGGCAGGTGGGATACCGGGTGTTTTATCAGTAACACCGTAGGATAAAAATGTGGGAGGGGGCTTGCTCCCGATAGCAGTGTGTCAGTCAGTACATTTGATACTGACACTCTGCTATCGGGAGCAAGCCCCCTCCCACATTTGTTTGGTGTTTGTCCGGTTAAACGGTTTTGGACATCCGGCCAGCCAACAGCGCCCAGCCAAACAACCCCAGGCACACAATAATCAACGGCCACGAACGCCATTGCAGGTACGGCGTGAGGTTGTGCATCGGCACCACTTCACCGTAAAGAATGCCACGCTCGAATTGCGGGATCTGTGCGGTGATCTGCCCGAACGGGTTGATCAGCCCGGTCACGCCATTGTTGGTGGCGCGGATCATCCAGCGGCCCGCTTCCAGCGCACGCATCTGTGCCATTTGCAGGTGCTGCAACGGGCCGATAGAGCGCCCGAACCAGGTGTCGTTGCTGATGGTCAGCAGCAGGTCGCTCTGGGCCGACAGGCCGGCAGCGAATTCCGGGTACACCACTTCATAGCAAATGAACGGCGCTATCTGATAACCCTTGGCCTGGAGCATGGCTTGGTCCGATGGGCCGCGGGCAAAGTCCGACATAGGAAGGTCGAAGAAGGCAATCAGCCCGCGCAGCATGTCCTGCAGCGGTACGTACTCGCCAAACGGCACCAGTTTTTGCTTCAGGTACGTGCCGTCGCCTTCACCGACTACGGTGATGCCATTGTAGTAGCGCTTCTGGTGGTGCACTTCCTGGCGAATCGGCACGCCGGTGATCAACGCGGTATTCCGATCGGCGGCAAACTTGCCCATCATGCCCAGGTAGCCCTCGACGGACTCCTTGAGTACAGGTACTGCGGTTTCCGGCCATACCAGCAGGTCGACCCGCTTGGAGCTCAGGCTCATGTCGCGGTACAGCGCCAGTTGGGCATTGAGCTGCTCGGGGTCCCACTTCATGCTTTGTTCGACGTTGCCCTGGATCGCGGCCACGCTCAACGGGGCGCCCGAAGGCGAGGTCCAGGCGTGATGCTTGAGGGCCAGGCCGATGGCCCAGGGTGCTACCAGCAACACCAGACCCGCGCCGATGAAGGCATTGCGCTTGCTCGCCAACAGGCGCGGCAGGTTACACAGCAGCGCGGCAGTCAGTGCCAGGGCGAAGGAAATCAGCCACATCCCGCCCAGCGGCGCCAGGCCGGTCAACGGGCCGTCGAGTTGACTGTAGCCGGAGTACAACCAAGGGAAACCGGTGAGGAACCAGCCTCGAAACGCTTCCTGGCCGACCCACAGTGCTGCGAACGTCAGTGCATCCGCCAATGGCGCCTCATTGCGGCGCAGCCAGCGCGCCCATAGCCAGGCGGGCAGGGCGAAGAACCAGGCAATGGCGGCGGTGAACAACAGCATCAGGAACCCCGCCAGCAGCACCGAAGCGCCGCCGAAGTGGTGGATGCTGTAGTAGATCCAACTGGTGCCGGCACCAAACAGGCCGAAACCGAAACACCAGCCACGGCCCAGGGCCTGGCGGGGCGTCAGTTCGCGCAGGCCGATATAGAACAAACCGACCGCTACCAGCGCCAGCGGCCAGATATCGAACGGCGCCAGCGCCAGGGTAGTGATGGCGCCGGCCACCACGGCCAGCAGGTTACCGGGCCAGCCGGGGCGGTTCAGGCGCTGCATGTCATTCCTTAGCGGGCAATAGGTGTCAAACGGATCAGATGGATACGACGACTATCGGCATTCAAAATGCGGAAGCGATAGGCGCCAATCTCGGTGGTTTCGTTACGCTTGGGCAGATGCCCGAACGCACTCATCACCAGGCCGCCGACCGTGTCGAACTCGTCGTCGGAGAATTCGCTGTCGAAAAACTCGTTGAAGTTCTCGATCGGCGTCAGCGCCTTGACCAGGAAGTCACCGCTGGGCAGCGGCTTGATGTAGCTGTCTTCTTCGACGTCGTGCTCGTCTTCGATGTCGCCGACGATCTGTTCCAGTACGTCCTCGATGGTCACCAGGCCCGCCACGCCGCCGTATTCGTCGATCACAATGGCCATGTGATTGTGATTGGCGCGGAATTCACGCAGCAGCACATTCAGGCGCTTGGATTCAGGCACGAATGTGGCCGGACGCAGCAGGTCCTTGATGTTGAAGCTGTCGCCGTTTTCCTTGAGGATCAGCGGCAGCAGGTCCTTGGCTAACAGCACACCCATGACGTCGTCATGGCTTTCACCGATCACCGGGTAGCGCGAGTGCGCCGAGTCGATCACGGCCGGGAGGAATTCCCGTGGGGTCTGGGTCGCCTTGATGCTGATCATCTGCGAACGCGGGACCATGATGTCCCGTACTTGCAGGTCAGCCACCTGGATGGCGCCTTCGACGATGGCCAGCGCTTCGCTGTCCAGCAACTTGTTCTGGTGGGCCTCGCGCAGCAACTCCAGCAGCTCCTGGCGGTTTTTCGGCTCGTGGGCAAAAGCCTGGGTCAGTTTACCCAGCCATGACTTCTGCCCGTTGCTCGATCGGTCTTCGCTCATAGCGATTACTCTAAATCCTTTGATATGACAGTTGAGTGTTGATCAGCTTTCGTCGTCTGCGTACGGGTCGCGATGACCCAGTTCGGCAAGCAACGTTCGTTCCAGTGCTTCCATTTCCTCGGCTTCGTCATCGTCTATATGGTCGTAGCCCAAGAGATGCAAGCAGCCGTGGATGACTAGATGGGCCCAATGGGCCTCAAGTTCCTTGCGTTGTTCCTTCGCCTCGCGCTCGACCACTTCGACGCAGATCACCAGGTCGCCCAGCAACGGGATATCCAGCAGCTCGTCGGGTACGTCGGCAGGAAAGGACAGCACGTTGGTCGCGTAGTCTTTCTGGCGCCAGGTATGGTTCAGCTCGCGGCCTTCGGGCTCGTCCACCAGGCGAATGGTCAGTTCCGAGTCGGCGCTGCGCTGTCGCAGGGCCAGGGCGCACCACTGGCGGAACTGGGCTTCGCTGGGGGCGGGCGCTTCGGTGGCCAGCTGCAGGTCAAGCTCAAGCATCGCGGCGAACGTCCTTGGCCGGTGCGTCGTCCTTGTGGTCGAAACGCTCATAGGCTTCGACAATGCGCTGCACCAGAGGATGGCGCACCACGTCCTTGGGCATGAAGTGCGTAAAGCTGATGCCCGGCACGTCCTTGAGCACCTCGATCACCTGCGCCAGCCCGGACTTGGTGCCCTTGGGCAGGTCGACCTGGGTGACGTCACCAGTGATCACGGCGGTGGAACCGAAACCGATGCGGGTGAGGAACATTTTCATCTGCTCGACCGTGGTGTTCTGGCTTTCGTCGAGGATGATGAAGCTGTTGTTCAGCGTCCGCCCACGCATGTAGGCCAGCGGGGCGATCTCGATAACCTGGCGCTCGATCAGCTTGGCGACGTATTCAAAGCCGAGCATCTCGTAGAGTGCGTCGTAGAGCGGGCGCAGGTAAGGGTCGATTTTCTGGGCCAGGTCGCCGGGCAGGAAGCCAAGCTTTTCGCCGGCCTCGACCGCCGGGCGCACCAGCAGGATGCGTCGCACCTGCTCGCGCTCCAGGGCATCGACCGCACAGGCCACGGCCAGGTAGGTCTTGCCGGTACCGGCTGGGCCGATGCCGAAGTTGATGTCGTTGCCGAGGATTTCCTTGACGTACTTCTGCTGATTCAAGCCGCGTGGGCGAATCATGCCTTTTTTGGTACGCAGGGCCACGCTGGCTTCGGCCACCGGGTTGTTGGCCAGGTCTTCCACGGCGGACTCCTGCAGGTACAGGTGCACCGTTTCCGGCGACAGCTCACTGCCCTTGGTCTCGCGGTAGAGGCGACGCAGCAGGTTTTCTGCAGACGTGGTGTGTTGGGGTTCACCAATGAGTTCGAACTGATTGCCGCGGTTGCGGATCTCGATGCTCAGGCGTTGTTCGATCAGGCGCAGGTGCTCGTCGAACTGTCCGCACAGGTTGGCGAAACGGCGAGCCTCAAAAGGCTCGAGGAGAAAACGATGGGGTTCTGCTATGGGTGCGTTCAAGGTTGCTTTTAGCCGCCCTTTGGCTGATGAGGTGAGAGAGAGAATAACGCCAGTGGCGCGGGTACGAAAGCACTTACGTCATCGGAATGTTGCATTAGGCCCCTCCCACATTTTGATCTGCAAATTATTACACCAGAGACCCGCGCAGCGAGTGCGGTTGCGCCGCATCGATGTGCACATTGGCAAACTGGCCGATCAGGGTGGGGTCATCGCAACGGAAGTTGACGATGCGGTTGTTCTCGGTACGGCCCTGCAATTCACCCGGGTCCTTTTTCGAGTAATCCGTAACCAAGATGCGCTGGATCGAACCGACCATTTGTCGGCTGATCTCGAAACCCTGTTGGTTGAGGCGATGTTGCAGCGCGTTCAAACGCTCTTTTTTCAGCGCTTCCGGGGTTTCATCCGCCAAGTCCGCAGCCGGCGTGCCTGGGCGCTGGCTGTAGACAAACGAGTAGGAGAAGTCGAAACCGACGTCCTCGATCAACTTCATGGTCTGTTGGAAATCTTTTTCGGTTTCGCCCGGGAAGCCGACGATAAAGTCCGAACTGATGCAAATGCCCGGTACAGCGGCGCGCAACTTGCGCAGCTTGGATTTGTATTCCAGCGCCGTGTGGTTGCGCTTCATCGCCGACAGGATGCGGTCCGAGCCCGATTGCACCGGCAAGTGCAGGTGCTTGACCAACTCCGGCACTTCGGCGTGGGCCTGGATCAGGCTGTCGGAAAACTCCAGCGGGTGCGAGGTGGTGTAGCGAATGCGCTCGATGCCGTCGACGGCGGCGACCACGCGGATCAGCTCCGCCAGGTCGGCCAGGCGCCCGTCGTGGGTCAGGCCACGGTAGCCGTTGACGTTCTGGCCCAGCAGGGTCACTTCACGCACGCCGTTTTCAGCCAGGTGGATGATTTCCGATAGTACGTCGTCAAACGGCCGGCTGACTTCTTCACCGCGGGTGTAGGGCACCACACAGAAGGTGCAGTACTTGCTGCAGCCTTCCATCACCGACACGTAGGCGCTCGGCCCGTCGATGCGCGGTTCGGGCAGGTGGTCGAATTTCTCGATCTCCGGGAACGACACGTCCACCTGGGGCAGCTTGGTGATGCGTGCGGCGTCGATCATGTCAGGCAGGCGGTGCAGGGTTTGCGGGCCGAAGACCACGTCGACATAGGGCGCACGATCACGGATCGCAGCGCCTTCCTGGCTGGCCACGCACCCGCCGACGGCGATCACCATGTCCGGGTTGGCCAGTTTCAATTCGCGCCAGCGGCCCAGCTGGGAGTACACACGGTCCTGGGCCCGCTCGCGGATCGAGCAGGTATTGAGCAGGATCACGTCGGCATCTTCGGCGCGGGCGGTGACTTCCAGGGCCTGGTGTTCGCCCAGCAGGTCGACCATGCGCGAGCTGTCGTACTCGTTCATCTGGCAACCGTGGGTTTCGATATAAAGCTTCTTGGCCATGGGAATCGTCAACTGGTGGTAAAGAACCGCGCATTATAGGGGGCATGCCCATCGGTTCCTAGCGCTGCGCATCGGGTGCCATGCTATAGTTCGCGCCCTCTTTTATATCCCCATGTGTTCTGCGCCCACCATGACCAAACGTGAAGCTCCAATCTACAAGGTGATTTTCCTCAACCAGGGCCAGGTGTTCGAAATGTACGCCAAGCAGATCTATCAAAGTGATCTGTGGGGCTTCCTGGAAGTGGAAGAATTCGTCTTTGGCGAGCGCACCCAGTTGGTCGTCGACCCGGGCGAAGAAAAGCTCAAGGCCCAGTTCGAAGGCGTGGTGCGCAGTTTTGTGCCGATGCATTCGATCGTACGCATCGATGAAGTCGAGCGCCTGGGCACGCCGAAGATCAGCGAGGCGCGGGGCACTAGCAATGTCATGCCGTTTCCGATGCCGATGCCTGAGAAGTAGGGCGTTAGACCGATGGCAATAGAAGAAGGGGCTAGCCGAAATCAGGGCAGGGGTGAGAAGGGCGAGCGCCCATCGGCACTCTGCAGTTCCTGCAGGTAATTGCGGAAAATCTGCCCCAGCACCTGGGTAGCCACTTCCAGCTCATCGCGCTGCATGTGCTCGGCGACTTCGTCGGCAGTATCCAGTGCGTCTTCGGCGCCGTTGACCGCGGCCATTTTCAGCACGATGTACGCCTGCACGTTATTGGCCGGCACGCCTTCGCCGCGGAAGAACATGTTACCCAGTTGGAACTGCGCCTGGGCATGACCCTGCAACGAGGCTTTCTCGAAGTAGCTCAACGCTTTGTTGAGGTCGACGGCCGGGTTCTTGCTGTCGTGGTAGTACTCGCCCAACTCGTATTGCGCCTGCGCATCCCCGTCATCGGCCTGTTTCTGGCACGCGCTCAGCGCTTCGGCCTGGCTGTCTGGCTGGGTATTGAGGGTGCAACGACCCATCGCTGGGATTAACAACGAGTTGCCGCCTGCCTGGGCATGTGCCAGCAGTGGCTGAAGGAGCAACAGGCAGCCCAGAACCAGGGTGCGGCCGGTGCGTTTCATGGGAATCGACTTACCTCTGACGGGGCACGCGGACTCTCGGGGGAGTCCAATCAGCGCGCATTATGAAATAAGCAGGCCCCTGCTTACAAAGTCTTTACTCGTTTTTCTGCTGCTTGGGCAAGTTATCTGCCGGTTTGCAGGATAATTCTCGAAAAATGCAGGGAATATCTGTAGGCAAAGTAGCAAATCTGACGCTGCCCGGGGCAACGTCAGAGAATGCCGTTACTTATTTCAGGGCGGCGAAGGCGCGTTCGGCAGCATCGAGGGTCAGTTTCAGCTCGGCTTCGCCATGGGCGATCGAGGTGAACCCGGCTTCGAAGGCACTCGGCGCTAGGTACACGCCGCCTTCCAGCATCAGGTGGAAGAAGCGCTTGAACAGGTCGGCATCGCTGCCCATTACGTCATCAAAGGTGACGATATCGTCGGCGCCGCTGAAATACAGGCCGAACATGCCGCCAGCCTGGGTGGTGACAAACGGGATACCGGCGGCATCGGCGCGTTGTTGCAGGCCGTCGAGCAGGCGGGTGGTGTAGTCGGTCAGCTCGGCGTGGAAGCCCGGGCGGCTGATCAGGCGCAGGGTGGTCAGGCCGGCGGCCATTGCCAGCGGGTTACCCGACAAGGTGCCGGCCTGGTACACCGGGCCCAGAGGGGCGATGTGCTGCATGATTTCGCGCTTGCCGCCGAAGCAGCCCACCGGCATGCCGCCGCCGATGATCTTGCCGAAGGTGCTCAGGTCCGGCGTAACGCCGTAGTGCGCCTGGGCGCCGCCGAGGGCGACACGGAAACCGGTCATCACTTCGTCGAAGATCAGTACCACGCCGTGTTTGTCGCACTGCTCGCGCAGACCCTCAAGGAAACCCGGGGCCGGCGGTACGCAGTTCATATTGCCGGCAACCGGCTCGACGATAATGCACGCCACGTCCTGGCCGACTTCGCTGAGCATCTGCTCGACGGCGGCGATGTCGTTGAACGGCAGGGTCAGGGTGTGCTTGGCAAAGGCTGCCGGCACACCGGCAGAGTTCGGCACGCCCTGGGTCAGCGCGCCGGAGCCGGCTTTCACCAGCAGGCTGTCGGAATGGCCGTGGTAGCAGCCTTCGAACTTGATGATGTTGTCGCGGCCGGTGAAACCACGGGCCAGGCGGATGGCGCTCATGGTGGCCTCGGTGCCGGAGCTGACCATGCGCACCATTTCCATCGACGGCACGATCGAGCAGACCAGGTCGGCCATCTCGGTTTCCATGGCGGTCGGTGCGCCGTAGGACAAGCCGTGTTGCAGCTGCTGGCGCACTGCGTCCAGTACGTCCGGGTGGCTGTGGCCGAGGATCATCGGGCCCCAGGAGCCGACGTAGTCGACATAGCGCTTGTCATCTTCGTCGGTGACATAGGCGCCTTCGGCATGTTTGAAGAACAACGGCGTGCCGCCCACGCTCTTGAACGCACGCACGGGGGAGTTCACACCGCCGGGGATGTGCTTCTGGGCATTGGCAAACAGGGTTTCGGAACGGGACATGATCGGGCTCTCTAAGCTGAATATTTAAGAAGGTCGTTGAAGGCGCGGGCGCGGCGCGTGACGTCCTGGGTGCTGTCGGCACCGAACAGGCCGTGCACCACCGCCAGCAGGTCGGCACCGTGGGCCACCAGCGGTTCGGCGTTGTCCAGGGTGACGCCGCCGATCACGCAGATCGGCAGCTGCAAGCGCCTGCGGGCCTGGGCCAGCATTTCAACGGTGGCGGCAGGCGCGCCGGGTTTGGTCGTGGAATTGAAGAAGCGACCGAAGGCGACATAACTGGCGCCTTCCTTGGCGGCCTGTTCGGCCAGTTCGATCTGGCCGTGGCAAGTGGCGCCGATGATCGCCTTGGAGCCCAGCAGTGCACGGGCCGGGGTCAATGGGCCGTCGGTCTGGCCCAAGTGCACGCCAACGCCCAGGCGTGCAGCCAGCTCGGCGTCGTCGTTGATGATCAATTGGGTTTTATAGCGTGAACACAGTTCGTGCAGTTTTTCCGCTTCACGCAGGCGCCGCGCGTCGTCGCCTCTTTTGTCACGGTACTGCAACAAGGTCACGCCACCTTCCAGTGCTGCCTCGACGTAGGCGAGGAACTTGCCGGCCAAGAGCTGGCTGTCGGTAATGGCGTAAAGGCCACGTAGTTTCATCGGGCAAGCCCCTTGCTGTGACAAGCGATAAGTTACGAGCAGAAATCCAGCGGCAACCGACGCGGCACGTACTGGCCCTGGCCGAGTTGCTCGGCGTCACGCAGGGTGCGCCAGGTATAGTTGAGGGCCGATTGCACGGCGCTGGCCAAGCCTTCGCCCTGTGCGATGCGCCCGGCCAATGCACTGGCCAAGGTGCAGCCCGAACCGTGATAGCTGCCTGGCAAGCGCTGGCAGGTAAAGGTGCGGCGCGTGCCGTCGCGGCTGTACAGGCGGTTGTGCACTTCATGCTCGTCGCCATGGCCACCAGTGATCAGCAGGTGCTTGATGTACGGCAACAGCTTCTCGGCGCACTCGTCCGCGCTGCCGTCGGGCAACTCGGCGAGGATGCGGGCTTCCGGCAGGTTGGGCGTGGCGATCAACGACAGTGGCAACAGCCGTTCGCGCATCGCGTAGCCGACTTCGTCCTTGCCCAGGCTACCGCCGCCGCCGGCGCGCAGCACCGGGTCGCAGACCACCGGCAGATGCGGGTGCGCCTGCAGCAGTTCGACCACGGTATCGACCATCGCGGTGGAGCCGAGCATGCCCAGCTTGACTGCCGCCACTTCGGAGTCACTGAGCACGGCATTGGCCTGGGCCATGACCCACTCGCGGTCAAGCACGCGGAAGTCACTGACATTGACCGTATTCTGCACGGTCAGGGCGGTGACGGCCGCAGCGGCGTGGCAGCCCTGGGCGAGCAGGGCTTCGATATCTGCCTGCAGGCCGGCGCCACCACTGGGGTCGTGGCCGGAGAGACAGAGGACAACGGGGCGAGAGCTGTAGATATTCATGGTGCGCGAGCTTACCACCAAACGCTTTTGGCGTGGCCGTCTGGCGATGGTTGAAGTCTGCCCGCAGTTACGACGTTTTTCTGCGGCTCGAACCTGCGGTTTAAATGCTGAAAGCCTCGATCCAGAGCCTTTCAAAAAAATATTTCAATGCTGTCCAATGGCCTTTAATGGCTATGCTAAAGTGCATCCAAACAACTTACTGTATCGCCGGTGTACGTCTTCTCAAAAGGAATGGGGGGCTTTTGACACAGCCGGACAGGCCACGCTGGGGCTTTATGCGCTATTTGCTGATCTTTATCTTGTGCGGGCTGCCGATGCTTGCCGGCGCCGTCGAGTTCAACCCGGACACGCGAAGCCTGCCGCTTGGCCAGGTCATGCAAGTGCTCGAAGATCCCACCGATACCCTCACCATCGCCGATGTCAGCTCCCCCGCCTACGCCGCACAGTTCAAGACCCATGACAAAGCCACCCTCAACGCCGGCTATTCGCGCTCGGTGTTCTGGCTCAAGCTCAACCTGCATTACACTGCCAAGGATCCCCGTGCACCACGCGCCTGGTTTCTGGAGCTGGCCTACCCGCCGCTCAATCGCCTGGACCTCTACCAGAGCGACAGCGCCGGTTACTACCGGCTGACCGCCCGCACCGGCAGCGCCTTGCCGTTTTCCAGCCGTGAGGTGAGCCAGAGCAACTACTTGTTCAAGCTCAACTTCCTGCCCGACCAGCAACAGACCCTCTACTTGCGCCTGCAAAGCCAGGGCTCGATCCAGGCGCCGTTGACGTTATGGGCGGGTACGGCATACCTGGAAGAACAGCCGCTGCGCTTGTATGTGCTTGGGGCGATCTATGGTGTGTTACTGGGCATGTTGATCTACAACCTGTTCATCTATCTGAGCGTGCGCGACACCAGCTACCTTTATTACATCCTCTATATCGCATCGTTCGGTTTGTACCAGCTCTCGGTCAACGGCGTCGCGGTGCAGTACTTCTGGCCCAACAACCCGTGGTGGGCGAACGCGGCGGTGCCGTTCCTGATCGGTTCGGCGGCGTTGTTCGGCAGCCTGTTCGCCCGCAGCTTCCTGCATACCGCGCAGCACAGTCGCTGGATCAACCGGATGCTGCTGGCGCTGGCGGCCTGTGGTGGGTTGGTGATGGCGCTGGCGCTGCTGACCAGCTACGCCGTGGCCCTGCGCCTGGCCACGGGCCTGGCGCTGGTATTTACCGTGACCATTTTTGTCGCCGCCATCAAGGCCTGGTACTGCGGGCAGCGTATGGCGCGCTACTTCATCATCGCCTGGTCGGCGTTC
Source organism: Pseudomonas sp. Root569 (assembly GCF_001427465.1). Classification (NCBI taxonomy): domain Bacteria; kingdom Pseudomonadati; phylum Pseudomonadota; class Gammaproteobacteria; order Pseudomonadales; family Pseudomonadaceae; genus Pseudomonas; species Pseudomonas sp. Root569. Next base: position 158,633 of record NZ_LMGQ01000009.1, read on the forward strand.
CTGCTTGGCGGGGTGGTCAACACCCTGATGGTGCTGGGTTACCTGCCTAACGTGTTCCTGACCATGTATGCCAGCCAGATCGGCTCGGCTATTGAAGTGGCGCTGCTGTCCCTGGCCCTGGCCGACCGCATCAACGGCATGCGTGAGCAGCAGGCGCAAATCCTCCTCGACGCCAGCCAGAAGCTGGAGGCGCTCAACCAGCAACTGGCCCGCAGTAATCGCCTCAAAGATGAATTCCTCGCCACCCTGACCCACGAACTGCGCACGCCGATGAACGGTGTGATCGGTTCTCTGGAGCTGATGCAGACCGTCCCCCTGACCGATGACCTGGCGCAGTACCAACAAACCGCCGCCGGCTCGGCGCGGGACATGATGCGCATGGTCAACGGCATCCTCACCCTGACCGAATTGCAGGCCGGCCGCCTGGTGGCACAGCCCCAAGTGTTCAGCCTGCGTGGGGCGCTTGATACTGCGCGCCAGCAGTTCACCGCCAGTGCCCAAGCCAAGGGCCTGGAGTTTTCCATCGACGTCGCGGATGAACTGCCGGACCGGGTCATCGGCGATGCGGGCAAGCTGCTCCAATGCCTGGATTGCCTGTTGGACAATGCGTTCAAATTTACCCACATCGGCGTTGTGCGCTTGCGTGTGGTCGGTGTGCCTCAAGCGGATGGCGGATTGCACCTGAGCTTTATCGTGAGCGACACCGGTATCGGTTTTGCCTTTCTCGACGAGGCCACGCTGTATCAGCGCTTCTTCCAACTCGACGGCTCGACGACCCGCGAATACGGGGGCCTGGGCATTGGCTTGGCGATTTGCCGGCAGTTGATTGAACTGCAGGGCGGGCGTTTGACCCATCATTCGGAGCCGCGCAAAGGCAGCCGCTTCCAGTTGGAAGTGGACGTCGGCCTTGCGCCTGCGCAACCCAAGCAGCGCGCGCCGGGGCCCCACGCCCAACGTTTGCCCCATGAATGCAAGGTGCTGCTGGTGGACGACAACAGCGTGGGCCAGTTGGCGGTGCGTGGCATGCTGCTCAAACTGGGCTACCAGGTCAAAACCGTGGATAACGGCCCGGCCGCACTGGCAGAACTGCAAGGTGAGCGTTTTGATGCAGTACTGCTGGACGTACCTGAAGGTGGTTTCTCGTTGTGCTGTCAGATTCGTGCTTTGCCCGGCTGCGGTGAGTTGCCGGTGATCGCCCTGACTACCTCGCCCGATGGGCCGGAACGTGAGCGTTGCCACGGTATCGGCATGACTGATCGCCTGGCCAAACCCCTGCGTTTCGACGCCTTGCAGGCCGTGCTGGAGCGCCATGTGCTGTGCACGACAGAGGGCGAAAGCGCCGAACATTCGGCGGGTATGCCACTTTTTTGAGCGTGAGGTCGGTGCTTAACTGAAATAACCGGCCTCAATCGAACGGTGCCTTGTGTAGGCGCGAGCAAGCTTGCTCCTACAGACAGCCTGAAATCGATGTGGCCTTATCTCCAAGAGGCCCGTCATGAACCTGCATCAGTTTGCTGAAACCCACGACGTCATCAACCAGCCACCGTCCCTGGACGGCACCAACCTTTACCGCATCGATCTGCCCCTGCAAGAATGGTCGCGCCGCTTTGGCGCTGGCTGGGCGCAATCGCGTATCGATGCCTACGGTGCACTGGCCGGTGGGCCGTTGATGGAAGCCGGGTTCCTGGCGAACCAGAACAAACCGGTGTTCAGCAGTCATGACCGTTATGGTCATCGCATCGACCTGGTGGAATTTCACCCGGCCTATCACGAGCTGATGCGCACCGCCGTCGAGCATGGCCTACCGTCGTTGCCCTGGGCTGATCCGCAATCCGGCGCCCATGTGGCGCGTGCGGCGATGACCTACCTGCACAGCCAGGCCGAAGCCGGTACCGGTTGTCCGTTGACCATGACCTTCGCCTGCGTCCCGGCCCTGCGTTTGCAACCGGAGCTGGCGGACCTCTGGTTGCCGAAGATCCTCAATACCCAATACGACCCGCGCAATGTCGGTATCGCCCACAAGGCCGGCGCCACCATCGGCATGGCCATGACCGAGAAGCAGGGCGGCACCGACGTGCGCGCCAACACCACTCGCGCTTACCCCGTGGGCGCGGGCGGCCCCGGCCAGGCCTACGAACTGGTGGGCCACAAGTGGTTCTGCTCGGCGCCGATGTGCGATGCCTTCCTGACCCTGGCCCAGACCGACAAGGGCCTGACCTGTTTCCTGCTGCCCCGGCACCGCCCGGATGACACGCGCAACGAGTTCTATATCCAGCGTTTGAAGAACAAACTCGGCAACTGCTCCAATGCCTCCAGCGAAGTGGAGTTTCGCGGCGCCCTGGCCTGGATGGTCGGCGAAGAAGGCCGAGGCGTACCGACCATCATCGAAATGGTCGCCATGACCCGCTTCGATTGCATGGTCGGCTCCAGCGCCTTGATGCGCCAGGCGCTGACCCAGGCCAGCCATCACTGTGCCCACCGTTTAGTCGGTGGCCGCGTACTCGGCGAACAACCACTGATGCAAAACGTCTTGGCCGACCTGGCCCTGGAAAGCGAAGCGGCCCTGGCCTTGAGCCTTCGCATGGGCCGCGCGCTGGATCATCTTGATAATGAGCAGGAAGCCAAGTTCGCCCGGCTGGTCACGGCGGTGGGCAAGTATTGGATCTGCAAGCGTGCGCCCGCGATGATCAACGAAGCCGCCGAATGCATGGGCGGTGCCGGGTATGTGGAGGACAGCATCCTGCCGCGCCTGTACCGTGAGGCACCAGTGAATTCAACGTGGGAAGGCTCAGGTAACGTGCAGTGCCTGGACGTGTTGCGCGCATTGTCGAAAGAGCCGGGCGTGCTGGAGGCGCTGTTTGTCGAACTGGGCGATGGGCATGGCGACCAGCTGTTGACGCGGCATATCGAGCAACTGAAGTCGGCTTTTATGGACACCCAGGACATTCAGTACCGCGCACGGCAGCTGACTGAGGATATCGCCGTGGCGTTGCAGGCCAAGTTGTTGTTGGAGGCCGGGAATGCGGCGGTCAGCGATGGGTTTATCGCCAGCCGGTTGGGCGAATCGTCGGGGCGTGTGTACGGTACCTTGCCGCGAGGGGTGGATGTAGACGCCATAGTCGCGCGCTCAACCCCGCCATCCCCCTGAATAAACACGGTCAACTGTAGGAGCGAGCTTGCTCGCGAAAAACGTCAACGATAACGCGTACTTTCTGAATAAACGCGGCGCCTATGGGTTTCTCGCGAGCAAGCTCGCTCCTACATGGTATTAGGGCTTGTCACCTTCACATTTTAAAATGCATTCCAATCCTGGTGTTTCGGTGAAGCCTGGATACAGGCAAGATAAAGGTCTGCAAGTCCAGAACACAGGATGCTTACCGTGACCGAAGCTTTTGTTGTCGTTAAAACCGCCGAAGAGGCCGTGGACCGGCTGGCGGCCCTGCATGAGCGTGCTACCAGTGCGCTCAATCAAGCCCTCAAGCAATACCTCAAGGATCGCATCGAGCCCGACGCCGCACAACGCGCGCTGTTTCGCTACCCGGAACTACGCCTGACCTACCACTGCCATGGCGAAGTCCCACAGACTACCCGGGCATATGCCAAGGTCCAGTTACCCGGCACCTACAGCGTCACCGTGACCCACCCGGCCGCGTTCCGTAAGTACTTGCTCGAACAATTGGTGCCGCTGATGCACGATTTCACCGTGACGGTGGAAGTGGGCGTCAGCCAGCAGAACATCCCTTACCCCTACGTGGTCGAGCAGGGCGACGAACTGGCCGGTTCCGGCGTAACTGCCGCGACCCTGGCCCGGGTCTTCCCCAGTACCGACCTGTCCGCCGCCACCGATGGCATCGCCGACGGTCTCTACGACTGGGAAAACACCGACCCGCTGCCCTTGGCGCTGTTCGATGCGGCCCGCGTGGATTTTTCCCTGCGTCGTCTGGTGCACTACACCGGCAGCGACTGGCGCCATGTACAGCCGTGGATCCTGCTGACCAACTACCATCGCTACGTTGACCAGTTCATCCTGCACGGCCTGGAGCAACTGCGCAGCGACCCACGGTTTATCCGCATGGTGTTGCCGGGCAACGTGGTGATCGACAAGAGCATGGACCACGGCGAGGCCTCGGCGATTGCCGCAGGCGTGGTCTGGCACCGCTACCAGATGCCGGCCTACCATCTGCAAGCCAGCGATGGCCACGGCGTGACGCTGGTGAATATCGGCGTCGGCCCATCCAACGCCAAGAACATCACCGACCACCTGGCGGTGCTGCGCCCGCATTGCTGGCTGATGATCGGCCACTGCGGCGGCCTGCGCCAATCCCAGACCATCGGTGACTACGTACTGGCTCACGCCTATATGCGTCGTGACGGCATTCTTGATCGTGTGGTGCCGCCGAACATCCCGATCCCGGCCCTGGCCGAGGTGCAGTTGGCCCTTCAGCAAGCCGCGGCGAATGTTACTGGCGAAAAAGGTGAAGAACTGAAAAAACGCCTGCGCACCGGCACCGTGCTGACCTACGACGATCGCAACTGGGAACTGCGCTGGGCCCAGGAACGTCCGTTGATCAACCTGTCCCGTGCCGTGGCCGTGGACATGGAAAGTGGCACCATCGCTGCCCAGGGTTACCGTCTGCGCGTGCCCTATGGCACCTTGTTATGCGTATCGGACAAACCCCTGCACAGCGAGATCAAGCTGCCGGGTTCGGCCAACGCGTTTTATGAACGTGCGGTCAGCCAGCACCTGAAAATCGGCATCGAGGCGGTCGATCTGTTGCGCACCGAACTGAACTCGTTGCACTCGCGTAAATTGCGCAGCTTCGACGAGCCGCCGTTCCGCTAAGCGGTTGGGATGGTCATTTGGCGGTCAGGCCACTAGCATTGTCGGTCCTGACCGCTGGATTTTCCTTTTGCCATGCCCCGTCCTACCCGACCTGATTCACGCCGCCCTGGCGTGAAACCTCCACATGCCGCTGCCCGTCGTGTCGCCAAGGCGCCACCGTCCGAGCCGAAGCTGATCCTGTTCAATAAACCGTTCGACGTGCTGACCCAGTTCAGCGACGAAAGTGGGCGTGCGACCCTCAAGGACTTTATCGACATTCCCGGCATTTACCCGGCGGGGCGCCTGGACCGTGACAGCGAAGGCCTGCTGTTGCTGACCAATGACGGTCAGTTGCAGGCACGTATTGCCGACCCCAAGCACAAGCTGGCGAAAACCTATTGGGTGCAGGTGGAAGGCGAGCCGACGCAAGAACAGCTGCAACGCCTGCGCGATGGCGTGGAACTCAATGACGGCATGACCTTGCCTGCCGAGGCGCGGCTACTGGATGAACCCGCGTTATGGCCGCGCAACCCGCCGGTACGCTTTCGCAAAAGTGTGCCGACCCATTGGCTGGAGCTGGTCATTCGCGAAGGGCGTAACCGCCAGGTCCGGCGCATGACCGCGGCGGTGGGCCTGCCGACGTTAAGACTGGTGCGCGTGCGCATTGGTGATTGGTCTATCGATGGCCTGGATCAGGGCCAATGGAAGGCAGTACCGGCGCGTTTATAGAGCGCCGGACTCGATCAGGCCGATCACCACGCTCTTGATGATGAACGCGGCCACGCCCAGGCCCAGCACGAAGAACAGGATGAACGAACCAAAGCGCCCTGCCTTGGATTTCTTTGCCAGGTCCCAGACGATGAAGCCCATGAAAATAATGAGGATGGTGACCAGGCCGGTCATCATCCATTCTTCAAACAGGGCGGGGTCGATGTTGTTCATGGGACTCTTCCAGCAAGACAAGCGAGCAGTATACGGCAGCGTCACAGACGCAACATTGACTTGAGTCGTACGCGGTCAAAATGTGGGAGGGGGCTTGCTCCGCCTTCTGTAGGAGCGAGCAAGCTCGCTCCTACAGAAGGCGGAGCAAG
>NZ_LMGQ01000010.1:0-83284 GCF_001427465.1 Pseudomonas sp. Root569
GAACGGCCACACCTGTCCCTGAAATACAAAACGCCCGATGCGGTGCATCGGGCGGTTTGAGACTGAAACAGGTGTAAACCTATTTCAGGACTAGACACGCAGTTCAGACCTTGAAGTGGCGGATTTGCTCATGCACATGCAGCGCCAGCGCATTGCCGGTATCGCACATCAGGTACAGATGCTGCGCGGGTAGAGGTGGCAGTTCTGACATGTGGATCAGCCCTTCGCCCATACGGCTTTGCTCCATCAGGCCAACCGCCACGCCACTGCGTACACAGGCTTCGACCGCAGACGAGTTGGGGCTTTCCAGCAGTAGCCGGTGGTAGACCCCATGATCCTTCAACGACTGCAGCGCTGCGGCGCGATAGGGGCAGCCAGTGATGGGCACAGTGATGGGTAATGGCACGTTCGGCGGCGAGTTGAAGCCTTCGGTCGCCACCCACAGCGGCTGCACGGCCCCCAGGCGTTCACCTTGTGCGAGCGGGTGCGCGCTGACGGTGATCGCCAAGTCCAGTTGGTTGGCCGTGAATAAGTCCAGTAACTCACCGCTGGTGCGCGCTTCGATCTCCAGTTCCAGCAGGGGGTTGTCAGCGATCAGTCGCGGTAAAAATTCCTGGATGAAGGCGGGCGCGTAGGTATCCGGCACCCCCAGGCGTATCTTGCCCTGCATGCGCTGGGGCATCAGCGAAATCAGCAGGCGGTCATGGCTCTTGAGAAATTCGGTGGTTTCGCCGAGCAGTTTCTGGCCGTACAGCGTCAATTCCACGCCCTGGTTACTGCGGCTGAACAGACGCTGTCCGACCTGGTCCTCCAGCTTCTGGATTTGCGTGGTGACGGTGGACGCACTGCGGTGCACATGCTCGGCCGCGTCGTTAAAGCGCCGAAAGCGCGCTACGGCGTGAAAGGTGCGCAACAGCTCGATGTTCAGTTGTTTAGGCATAATTCGGATTTTTCGGATTTGTTGTTCGTGTAATTCAAATATACGCAAGCATGTGCAGCCTTTAGCCTTTGAGTCAAATCACAGCGATGGGAGGCGATATGAAGCGATCTACCTTAGGGTTGCTGCTGTTGCAGGCGGTTTTCGTTTTGTCGTGGAGTTCAGGCTTTATCGGCGCCAAGCTCGGCACCCAGGGTGGTGGGGCGTTCAATCTGCTGTTCTGGCGTTTCCTGCTGGTCTCGCTGTGCCTGGCGCTGTTCCTGAACAAGCGGTTGCTGGAGGTGACCTGGCAGCAGATCCGCCATCACGCGGTTGTCGGTTTCCTGTCGCAGTTCCTTTATTTGAGCTGCGTTTATGTCGCCATCCAGAATGGCCTGCCCCCCGGGATCGCGGCGATCATTGCGGCGCTGCAGCCGTTGATGACAGCGGCATTGTCGACGGGCATGGCGTCCGAGCGCAGTGGCGGCTGGCAATGGGTGGGGTTGGTGATCGGCTTTGTCGGTGTGTCGATTGTGATTGCCGGGCAGTACGGTGGCGGCGGGCAGGATATCGGGCTGGTCATGTACCTATTACCCCTGGTATCGGCACTGGGGCTGACACTGGCGACCTTGTACGAGCGTAGCTCGGTGCAGACCCAGGACAGCGGGTTGGTGTTGCCTCTGTTTATCCAGTCGCTGTTGACCTTGATAGGTTTTACCGCGGCCGTGATCTACACCGACACCCTGAGTATTCCCCATGACACCAACGTACTGATCTCGATTGTCTGGTTGACTCTGTTCTCCACCTTCATCGCCTATTTGAGCCTGTGGATGCTGCTGCGGGTGATGACGGCCACCCATGTGGCGGCGCTGGTGTACCTGGAGCCGCCGGTGACGTTGGTGTGGGCGGCGTTGATGTTTGGCGATGTGATCCACGCATCGACCTACGCGGGCATTGCCGTGGTCGTGGCGGGGTTGGTGCTGGTGCGCCTGAAGCGACCGACTGTCGCCTGTACTTACTGAGGCTGGCAGGTTCAGCAACCCGACAGACACCGCCTGTTAAAAAGTACCCAGGGCCAAGCAGGAGCGTGGCTGAAACAAGGGGGATTTTTACCAGTGCAGGTGTTGGGCGTTCGCGCCCGAGGGTTTTGTATGTTGCTACGTTATGCAGCATTGGCCGCCATGGTGGTCGCCGCTTCCGGGTGTGTGCAAGAGCGTGTTGTGCATGAGCGCAGGCCGGTACAACACGAGTACGTTGATGTGGTGGCGCCGCAACCGCCGCCGGTGCAGGTGATCGAAGTCGAGCCGGCGGTGCGCGAAGGTTATATCTGGTCACGCGGTTACTGGCGTTGGGAAGGCGGGCGTTATGTAGCAGTGCACGGCCATTGGGAACCGGTGCGTCAGGGTTATCGTTACGTACACCCGCACTGGGTGCAGCGCAATGATGGCTACCATTGGCAGATCGGTGGCTGGGTCCGCTGACCCAACGCCATCTTCCATTGTAGGAGCGAGCTCGCTCGCGAAAAAACCACAGGCACCGCGTGCTCCCTGAGTGCTCGCGTAATCGTTGGCGTTTTTCGCGAGCAAGCTCGCTCCTACAAAAAAGCCGGCCTAGCCGATCCGTTTCATCCCCGCTGCCTTGGCCGCGTTCAGATCAAACGTTGCGGTGTACTCGCAACCGGCCGCGTGGCCACAGCGTTCGATCAGGCAGTCGGCAAAGTCCGCTTTGCTTGCGGTGAACTTGCGCAGGGCCTGCCAGATGATATCGGCGTGTTCGACGGTCAGTTCCCGTGTGTACAGCAAGGTTTCCAGCACCGTCACCACGTCGCTTTTGGTCGATTGGTAGCAGGACTGCAACACCCACACCAGCTCCGTAAGCGTCACCAGGCTGACAAAACCGGGTGAGGCGGCGGTGAGCGATTCGATCAGTTGGGACGCCTTGGCCGATTGCGCAGGGTCATCCTGGGTCACATAACGCACCAGCACGTTGGTATCCAGGCCAATCATCCAGCGGTTGCTCCCTGGGCCGCGATGGCACGGTTCATGTCCTCGATAGACACGGTGTGAGCGGGTTTGCGGATCAACCCCTTGAGGTCCTTGACGGTTTTGCTGGCGGCGATCATGGAAAACTTGCCGTCTTCCATCTCGACGAATTCCACCCGGTCGCCTGTTTCCAGGCCCAAGGCTGTCCTGACCTGGACAGGGATGGTGATTTGCCCTTTTGAAGTGAGTGTGGCGGTAGCCATAGTGAAGATCTCCATCGTGATATTCCTTACCTTAGGGTAAGGAATGACAGAGGACAATATCCGTTGGTCCATAGGTCGCTCGCAGGTGTGAGTCAGTCGGTAGTAAAACCCTAGTCCGAATGCTCGATCCTCACACCGTTGGCTACGCCCCAAACAGATACAAACTATGACCGACCGCCGCTACCTCACTGCACCACGCGATAGCACGGCACATACGCCGCGCCGCCCGGCAGTTTCATGCGGTGCTGGGCCACGAATGCCTTCAATAGCTCATCCAGCGGTTTCATGATCGCCGGGTCGCCGTGGATCTCATACGGGCCGTTCTCTTCGATCAGGCGAATGCCCTTGTCCTTGACGTTACCCGCCACGATCCCCGAAAACGCCCGGCGCAGGTTGGCCGCCAGTTCGTGGGGGGGCAGGCTGTGGTTCAGTTGCAGGCTGGCCATGTTTTCGTGGGTGGGGTCGAACGGGCGCTGGAAGCCTTCGTCGATCTTCAGCAGCCAGTTGAAGTGAAACGCGTCGTTACGCTCGCGGCGGAATTGCTTCACGTCCTTGAGCCCGGTGGTCATCTGGCGAGCCACTTCGGCCGGGTCGTCGATGATGATCTGGTAGTGCTGCTGCGCCGCTTCGCCCAGGGTGGCGCCGACGAACGCATGCAATTGTTCCAGGTAGGGTGCGGCGTGTTTCGGCCCGGTGAGAACCACCGGAAACGGCAGGTCGCGATTGTCCGGGTGCATCAGGATGCCCAGCAGGTACAGGAACTCTTCGGCGGTGCCGGCGCCGCCCGGGAAGATGATGATGCCGTGGCCGACGCGTACGAAGGCTTCCAGGCGTTTCTCGATGTCCGGCAGGATCACCAGCTCATTGACGATGGGGTTCGGCGCTTCGGCGGCGATGATGCCCGGCTCGGTCAAGCCCAGGTAACGGCCATTGGTGATGCGTTGTTTGGCGTGGGAAATGGTCGCGCCCTTCATCGGGCCTTTCATTACGCCGGGGCCGCAGCCGGTGCATACGTCAAGGCTGCGCAGGCCCAGTTCGTGCCCGACTTTCTTGGTGTATTTGTATTCTTCGGTGTTGATCGAGTGCCCGCCCCAGCACACCACGATCTTAGGCTCCACACCCGGGCGCAGCGTGCGGGCGTTGCGCAGCAGGTGGAACACGTAGTCGGTGATGCCCTGGGAGTTGCTCAGGTCGATGCGCTGGCTGTCCAGCTCATTCTCGGTGTAGACGATGTCGCGCAGGGCGCTGAACAACATCTCGCGGGTGCTGGCGATCATTTCGCCATCGACGAAGGCATCGGCCGGCGCGTTGAGCAGTTCCAGGCGCACGCCGCGGTCCTGCTGGTGAATGCGCACTTCGAAGTCTTTGTAGGCGTCGAGGATGGTCTTGGCGTTATCGATGTGGGCGCCGGTGTTGAGAATGGCCAGGGCGCACTGGCGGAACAGGGTGTAGATGCTGCCGCTGCCGGCTTCACTCAGTTGCTGGACTTCACGTTGTGACAGGGTTTCGAGGCTGCCCTTGGGGCTGACGGAGGCGTTGATGACTTGACGTTGGGGCATTCTGATTCCTTGAAAGCATAGCCACCGCGCTCACTGAGTTGCGATGGCCTGAGAATGGTGGGCGCCGTTTACGGTCGCACGAGACGGTTATTTACCTCAGGCCAGAGGTCAAGCGCAAACACCGTCCAGCACCATCATGCCGCAGAACTTACTCAATCAGCTTCCAGTTTTTGTAGAAAACCCGACGCAGGGTAAAGACCAGGCCGGCAAAGCCCGCGATCACGGCGTTGAGCACCGAGGGCAGCGGGGTCGGCCGCACGATGTCGATGAACAGGCAGTAGCGTTTGGCGTCGTTCTTGTTGAAGGATGCGTGCATCAAGGTGTCATCGAAGATAAACAAAGGGTCGTCGTGCCAGTAGTGCTTGTGCTCGCCCACCTGGATATACACCCCCTCGTGATGCGGCGCCGGCGCCATGTTGTAGAGCACGCGGAACATCATGCGCAGGGGGCCGAAGTGGAAGGAGGTGGACCGGTTTTCGTTGAACACCGAGACACCGATGGTCTTCACGAAGGGCAATTTCTTGCGCAGCTGCGGAATATCCAGGGTGGTCTCGATCGGGCGGCCGTACCACTGGAAAAACAACATGCCGCGTTTTTTCTCGGCCATGCGCTCGTCCAGGTAGCCGATGATTTCATCCTTGTGAGCCATGGCGTCGTCGATCACGTGTTGCAGGTCTTCGCGCCAGGCGGGTGGCAGGTCATGCATCGTGTAGACATGGCGGTTGCGGCTGCTCAGCAGGTCGAGCAGGGTGTTGAAGGGGGCGAGCACCCAGGTATTGCGGCCGTTGCCGATGAAGTATTTCTTGAGGGTGGCGCGGTCATAGAGGCCGTTGCGCAGGAAATCATAAATACCGCACAGCACCACCAGCAGCAGGAATACCAGGCAGGTACGCGGGAAACAGTCGATCAACAGCAGAACGCCGAGTACCCAGGCCAGGGACACCAGCTTTTTGCCGACAGCACTTTTGCTCATGGAACACGGCTCCAGCTTTGAAACATAATGAAACAATATCGTCATCATAAGGGTTTATAGAGCCGCGAGGGGTTATTAAATAGGGCGAAATTGTGAAGCCCTTGCACAATTTGTAACCGTTGCCGCGCACCCTCCTAAGGTTTGTGGATTGAATTTTGAGAACAGAAGATTTGCGACTATCGTGACGCTTCGGTTTTTTGGACGTCATAGACCGGTACGATTGAAGTTGAATGGCCACCATTGGCCTTCGGCACCTTGGAAGAGGCAGAAATTTTTATGATCATCAAACCGCGGGTTCGTGGCTTTATCTGTGTGACCGCCCACCCTGTTGGCTGTGAAGCGAACGTCAAAGAGCAGATCGACTACGTAACCAAGAATGGCGTAATCGAAGGCGGCCCCAAGAAAGTGCTGGTGCTCGGTGCCTCCACCGGTTACGGCCTGGCCGCGCGCATCAGTGCCGCGTTTGGCTGCGGCGCCGATACCCTGGGCGTGTTTTTTGAGAAAGAAGGCGAAGAAGGCAAGCTGAGCTCCGCCGGCTGGTACAACAGCGCGGCGTTCGAGAAGTTTGCCGTGGAAAAAGGCCTGTACGCCAAGAGCATCAACGGCGACGCGTTCTCCGACGAGATCAAGCGCCTGACCATCGACACCATCAAGAAAGACCTGGGCAAGATCGACCTGGTGGTCTACAGCCTGGCCGCGCCACGCCGTACCGACCCGCAAGGCGTGGTGCACAACTCCACCCTCAAGCCAATCGGCAAGGCCGTGACCCTGCGCGGTATCAACACCGACAAGGGCGTGGTGGTAGACACCACTCTTGAGCCTGCAACCCAGGAAGAAATCGACGGCACCGTGAAGGTCATGGGCGGCGAAGACTGGCAGCTGTGGATCGACGCCCTGCGTGACGCTGATGTGTTGGCCGAAGGCGCCAAGACCACCGCGTTCACCTACCTCGGCGAGAAGCTGACCCAGGATATCTACTGGAACGGTTCCATCGGCGAAGCCAAGAAAGACCTGGATAAAAAAGTCCTGACCCTGCGCGAAAACCTCGCGGCGCTCAAGGGCGATGCCCGTGTGTCGGTGCTCAAGGCCGTGGTCACCCAGGCCAGCTCGGCGATCCCGATCATGCCGCTGTACCTGTCGTTGCTGTTCAAGGTGATGAAAGAGCAGGGCACCCACGAAGGCTGCATCGAGCAGGTCTACGGCCTGTTCAAGGACAGCCTGTACGGTAAAGAGCCTAAGCTCGACGCCGATGGCCGCCTGCGCGCCGACCTCGCTGAGCTGGAACCGAAGGTGCAGGACGCCGTGGCTGCGCTGTGGAACCAGGTTACCGACGACAACGTCAACGAGATCAGCGATTTTGCCGGTTACAAGGCTGAGTTCCTGCGCTTGTTCGGCTTTGAAGTCGATGGCGTGGATTACGACGCGGACGTGAACCCGACCGTCAAGATCAACGGCCTGGTCCAAGCTTAAGGTCTGATCCAGACCAAAATGTGGGAGGGGGCTTGCTCCCGATGGCGGTGTATCAGTCACTATCTTCAGTGGCTGACACTCTGCTATCGGGAGCAAGCCCCCTCCCACATTTGATCCGAGTCTTTTCAGACACTTCTTACGCCCCGGCGCGCGCCTCTCTCTTCCAGATCTGCCAGACTCCAGCTGCTATCAAGCCACACTAACGGAGGATCTGATGACGATTCGTGCAGTAGTTTTTGATTTCGGCGGTGTCCTGTTCGACTGGAGCCCGCAGCACCTGTACCGCAAGCTGATTGCCGACGATGCCGAACGGCAGTGGTTCCTCGACAACATCTGCACCCAGGCCTGGAACACCGAGCAAGATGCCGGTCGTACCCTGGCTGAAGCCACCCGTACCCTGATTGACCAACACCCCGATCACCACACCTTGATCCAGGCTTATTACGAGCGCTGGCACGAGATGCTGCGCGGTGAGTTGCCCGAAGGCGTGGCGATTCTCAAGGCGCTGCACCAGGCCAATGTACCGTTGTTCGGGCTCACCAACTGGTCGGCTGAAACGTTCCCTTATGCCCGGGCCAATTACCCGTTCCTGCAGCGTTTTCGCAATATCGTCGTGTCCGGCGAATTGAAGTTGATCAAGCCTGACCCGGCGATCTACCACGCCAGTCTTGAGCAGGTTCGTGCCCATCTGCCGGATATCCAGCCGAGTGAAGTGGTGTTTATCGATGATGTCGAAGGCAATATCGACGCGGCTGTCGCCTTGGGCTGGCAGGGTATCCACCATGTGTCGGCCGATCGTACCGCTGCGCGTTTGCGCGAGTTGGGCGTGGCCTTCTAGGGCGCCCATTTCTCCATGGCGAAGTCGACGAACGCCCGCAGCTTGGGCAGGCGATAGCGGTCCTGGCGATACAGCAGGTGCATGGGGCGGCTGGGTAGCTTATAGGTGGTTAGCAAGGCCACCAGCTTGCCGTTCTCCAGGTCCGGTTGCACCAGGGCATCGGCCAGCATGATGATGCCCATGCCGTTGATGGCCGCCTGGCGCAAGCCTTGCGAGCTGTTGATGGTCAATGAGCCGCCAACCGGGACTTCCACTTGGCCTTCGTCCCCGGTCATGCGCCAGAGTTTATCGGTATCGCGCCAGTTATCGTTCGCGGGGTAGGCGAACGCCAGGCAATCGTGCTGCTGCAGGTCATCTGGTGTCTGCGGCGTACCCCGGCGCGCCAGGTACGCAGGTGACGCGCACAGCGTCAGGGTGTAGGGCTGCATGGGCCTGGCGATCACGCTGGATGTTGCCAGTTCACCCAGGCGGATTGCCACGTCGAAGCCGCTGTCTACGAGGTCCATTCGCTCATTGCTCAGCACCACGTACAGGTCGATAAGCGGGTAGCGCTGGGAAAACTCGCTTAGGGCCGGCACCAGGCGTTCAGTGCCGAACACGGGCGGCGCAGTGATACGCAGGCTGCCTTTGGGAGTGTCGCTGTGGATCTGCTCGGCCAGTAGCTCGGAGTCGGCCACCAGCCCCAATACTTCCAGGCAACGCTGATAGTACTGCGCGCCAAATTCCGTAAGGTTCTGTTTACGCGTAGTGCGTTTGAGCAAGCTGACGCCCAGCCGTTGCTCCAGGGCACGCAAATGGTTGCCCACCATGGTGGTCGACATCCCGCATTCGTGGGCGGCGGCGGTCATGCTGCCGGTCTCGACGACTTTCACGTACACCGACATTGCCTGGAACAGGTCCATTATCAACCCCTGGTTTAAAGTCATTGCAGGAATTCAGAGTTTATCCAGCAAGGGTGGTTAACGATACTGAAACCATCCCACCCATGCACTGGAGCCACCCCCCATGACCGCCGCCTGCCTGATGAGCACCTATCAACCTTTGGCCCTGAGCTTCAGTCGTGGCCTGGGCACGCGCCTGTGGGACCAGCAGGGCCGCGAATACCTGGATGCGGTCGCCGGCGTAGCAGTGACCAATGTCGGTCATTCCCACCCCAGGCTGGTAGCGGCCATCAGTGAACAGGCCGGCCTGCTGCTGCACACGTCCAACCTTTACAGCATCGACTGGCAACAGCGGCTTGCCCTGCGCCTGGCCCAACTGTCCGGGCTGGACCGTGCGTTTTTCAACAACTCCGGCGCCGAGGCCAATGAGACGGCGCTGAAACTGGCGCGCTTGCATGGCTGGAAAAAAGGCATTGAACAGCCGCTGGTGGTGGTGATGGAGAACGCCTTTCACGGCCGCACGCTTGGCACCATGGCCGCCAGCGACGGGCCGTCGGTGCGCCTGGGGTTCCAGCGCCTGCCCGGGGACTTCATCAAGGTTGGCTTCGGCGATATGGCCGCCTTGGAGACGATCACCAGGCAATACGGCACACGCATCGCCGCGGTGCTGCTGGAACCGATCCAGGGCGAAAGTGGTGTGCTGGTGGCCCCTCCCGGTTACCTCAAAGCCCTGCGCGACCACTGCACGCGCCACGGCTGGCTGATGATGCTTGACGAGATCCAGACCGGCATCGGGCGTACCGGCACCTGGTTTGCCTTCCAGCACGAAGGCATCGTGCCGGATGTGATGACCCTGGCCAAAGGCCTCGGCAATGGTGTGCCCATCGGCGCCTGCCTGGCCCGGGCCGCCGTGGCCGAGCTGTTCACGCCTGGTAGTCATGGCAGCACCTTCGGCGGTAACCCGCTGGCCTGTCGCGTGGGCTGTACCGTGCTGGAGATTATTAAACAGCAAGGTTTGCTACAGAACGCGGCACACCAGGGTGAATACCTGCTGGCGCGGTTGCACATGGAATTGGACGAGCACCCGCAGGTACGGGCGATTCGCGGCAAGGGCTTGATGATCGGGATCGAACTGGCCGGCCCTTACCGCGACCTGGCGCAACGTGCCGCCCAGGAGCATGGGCTGTTGATCAACGTCACGCGGGGCAAGATCATTCGCCTGTTGCCGCCGCTGACTTTGCAGCGCCAGGAAGTAGAAATGATTGTGCGTGCCATCACCCGCTTATTGGGTTGAAATACGATCAAAGTGTGGGAGGGGGCTTGCTCCCGATAGCAGTGGTTCAGCCACTGAAGATATCGACTGATACACCGCTATCGGGAGCAAGCCCCCTCCCACAGTGGTTCTGTGTAGGGTTCAGAGGGTGGGGCCATTCAACCATTCCTGATTCATGGTTTCTGTATCCCCCAAGTACTCCAGCAACCACGCCATGGCCGGCGAAAGCTTGCTCTGCGCCCAGGCGACACATGATGGGCTGGCCGGGAACGGTCGGCTTAATTGCAGCGCCACCAACTCGCCCTTTTCGACCCACGGCAACACCTGATGGGCCGGGGCCATGCCCACACACAGTCCATCGCGCAGGCAATCGAGCGCCGAAGCCCAATTGGGCACCACCAGGCGGCGCTGGTTATCCAGGGTCCAGGTGTCGCGCTTGGGCAGGTTGCGCGAGGTGTCGGTCATGCACAGTGAAGCGAAGGGGCGCAGTTGGTCATCACTGAGCAAACCTTCCACCGCCGCCAACGGGTGCCGGGTACTGACCACGCACAACCAGTTCAACAGGCCCATATCGCGGAAGCTAAAGTGGCTGGCCACCGGCACCGCGCTGGTGGCGCCGATCACGATGTCGGTGCGCTCATCGGCCAGTGCATCCCACACGCCGTTGTACACTTCGTATTCGAGCAGCAGTTCCACTTCGGGAAACTGCCGATAGAAGTCCAGCACCAGTTGGCGGCAACGTTGGGGTTTGACGATGGAGTCCACGGCCACCTTCAACTGGCCACTCCAGCCATTGGCCACCTGTTGGCACAAGCGCCGGGTGCCAAGCATTTTTTTCATCACGCCGCGGGCTTCGTCGATAAACAGGCGGCCGGCGGGCGTCAGCTCTACGTCGCGATGCCTGCGCACAAACAAAGGCACGGCCAGCCATTCCTCAAGCTGACGTACCGTGTAGCTGATGGCCGACGGCACGCGGTGCAGTTCCTGGGCGGCGGCGCTGAAGCTGCCGTGACGGGCCACGGCATCGACTACATCCAGGGAGTATTCAGACCACATGAGGGCTGCCTTCAAATTTATTGATAAGAGCGTCCAATTATTATCGCTTCACACACATATTGTCAGCTTCATAATGGGCGCCAGTCAGCAAATAGTTTGATGGCAGTATCTACAAGGCTTCGATGAAAAATTCTTTTGGTTTTACCTGGTATCTGGCGGGGCTGAGCATGCTCGGTTATCTCGCCATGGACATGTACTTGCCGGCGTTTGGCGCCATGGGCGAGCAGTTGCAGATTGGCGCCGGCGCGGTGGGCGCCAGCTTGAGTATTTTCCTTGCCGGCTTTGCGGTGGGGCAGTTGGTGTGGGGGCCGTTGTCGGACCGCCTTGGGCGCAAGCCGATCCTGCTCACGGGCCTGAGCCTGTTTGTGCTCGGGTGCCTGGGTATGTTCTGGGTCGAGACCGCGCCGCAACTGCTGGCCCTGCGCTTTATCCAGGCGATTGGCGTATGTGCTGCCGCCGTAAGCTGGCAAGCCTTGGTGATCGATCGCTACCCGGCCGACAAGGCCCACCGCGTATTCGCCAGCATCATGCCGTTGATGTCGCTGTCACCGGCCCTGGCGCCCCTGTTAGGCGCCTTGGTGTTGAATCACTTTGGCTGGCAGGCGATCTTCGGTGTGTTGCTGGTGGTGTCGCTGTTGCTGCTGTTGCCGACGTTGTTCCTGCGCAGCCTGCCCAAGCGTCTTGAGCATGAGGGCGCCCCCACGCGCCTCGGTTATGGGCAGTTGCTCACCTCTAAAGTGTTCACCGGCAATGTGATGATCTTCGCAGCCTGCTCAGCCAGCTTTTTCGCCTGGCTTACGGCCTCGCCGTTCATCCTGGGCGGCATGGGCTACAGCCCGAATGACATCGGCCTCAGCTATGTGTTGCCGACCCTGGCGTTTCTTGTCGGTGGCTATAGTTGCCGCAGTGCCCTGCAGCGTTTGCCGGGCAAAACCCTGTTGCCGTGGTTGCTGGCTGCGTATTGCTTGAGCATGGTGGCGTTGTACCTGGTCGCCACCCTGAGCGTGCCGACCCTGACCACCTTGCTGATCCCGTTCTGCCTGATGGCGCTGTGCAACGGCGCCAGCTACCCGATTGTGGTAGCGAATGCGCTGATGCCGTTTGCAGAAAACTCCGGCAAGGCGGCGGCACTGCAAAACACCCTGCAACTGGGGCTGTGCTTCCTGGCCAGTTTGTTGGTGTCGTCGATGATCGAGCAACCGCTGATGATTACGGTGATTGTGATGTTGGCGACGGCGCCGTTGGCGGTGTTGGGGTATTGGCTGGCGCGGCCGAAGGCAGATCGCTCGGAACTGGCAACTGATCTGAAGTGACAACGCGGTCAAGAATGTGGGAGGGGGCTTGCTCCCGATAGCGGTATGTCAGTGGCAGATGTGCTGGCTGATACACCGCTATCGGGAGCAAGCCCCCTCCCACATTGGTCCTGAATTTATTCAGTTAGAACGTCACTTCCATGTTCAGGGTGGGTGTTGAGGTGCGGGTTCCCCGCCCCCCGTCCACACCGAATTTGTTATGCCAGTATTCATAGCCCACCCCCAGGTACAGGTTCGGCTTGACGCTTTTCCCCGGCCGTACCGCCACCATCAGAGCCGTACGCATCAGCGCTTCTGGCGCGGTATCGCGGCCATGGTAGTCCTCGCCTTTCTCCCCGACATAATTGATAAACCCCTGGAACTTCGCCGCATGGTTGCCGACCTCGAAAGGGCGCATCCAGGTCAGGTTGAGCATGTAGCTGTCGTCGAACGTATGGTTTGACTCTTGCGCGCCGGGGATGCCGGTGTGGTTCCTTTCCTTGTAGTACATCAGGCTCAGGTCCAGTACGCCGACGGTGTTGAACTTCAAGGTCGGGCCGATCACCAGGGCGCGCTTTTTGGCTGAGGCGAAGTTGTTGTTGCGGTTGGCGTCAAAACCCAGAGTCAGCGCGTAATCCTTGACCAGGCCATTGCCCAGCGGCAGATCGAACACCCGCGAGGCATACAGCTGGTGCCGGTACACGGCGTACACCTCGCTGCCGCCGTGGTCGGTGCCCTTGCGTGGGTCGCGGCTGTCGGACAGGAACACATCCAGGTTGAGGAAGTTACTGCCATAGCGGTAGCCGCTGGCGTGGGTAAAGCTGTAGATGCGCTTGCTGAAATCGTCGGGATTATTCGGGTTGGTGAAGTGCTGGCCGTAGCGAAAACCTACGCTGTTGTTCATCCATTCCACCGCGACAGCCTCGCCACCGCCGAGGAGGGTCAATGCAACGGTGGCGCCCTGTAGTGCCTTTTTCATTATTGTTGGTCCTTTGGCGTTCTGGCTCATGACGGCCGGATTATTTTTGTAACGCCGCGGGAGGGTATCTTGTTCGATTGATTGTATACAACTCTATGGACATACAGTCTTAATATTGCATACAGTGAGCGCACAACAAAAACAGAGAACCTCTCACCATGACTATCCCGAAGGCGTCACCGCAGCGGCCCGAAGACGAGAATCTGGGCGTCGCCGCCAACATGGCTTACGGCCTGCAGCATGTGCTCACCATGTACGGCGGCATCGTCGCCGTACCGTTGATCGTCGGCCAGGCAGCCGGGCTGTCGCCTGCGGATATCGGCCTGTTGATCGCGGCATCGCTGTTTGCCGGTGGCCTGGCCACCTTGTTGCAAACCCTTGGCCTGCCGTTCTTCGGCTGTCAGTTGCCGCTGGTGCAGGGCGTGTCGTTCGCGGGCGTGGCCACCATGGTGGCGATTGTCGGCAGTGACGGTGCGGGAGGGATCCCGGCGATTCTCGGCGCAGTCATGGCCGCTTCGCTGATCGGCCTGTTGATCACCCCGGTGTTCTCGCGAATTACCAAGTTTTTCCCGCCGCTGGTGACCGGCATTGTGATCACCACCATCGGCCTGACCCTGATGCCCGTGGCGGCGCGTTGGGCCATGGGTGGCAATAGCCGTGCGGCGGATTTCGGCAGCATGTCGAATATCGGCCTGGCCGCATTGACCCTGGTGTTGGTGCTGTTGTTGAGCAAAATCGGCAGCGCAACCATCTCGCGCTTGTCGATCCTGCTGGCGATGGTGATTGGCACGGTGATCGCGGTGCTGCTCGGTATGGCTGACTTCTCCGGCGTGACCCAGGGGCCGATGTTCGGCTTCCCCACACCTTTCCATTTCGGCATGCCGACCTTTCATGTGGCAGCGATCATTTCCATGTGCATCGTGGTGATGGTGACTCTGGTGGAAACCTCGGCGGATATCCTGGCGGTGGGTGAGATCATCGACACCAAGGTGGATTCCAAGCGCCTGGGCAATGGCCTGCGTGCGGATATGTTGTCGAGTATGTTTGCACCGATCTTCGGTTCCTTCACCCAAAGCGCGTTCGCCCAGAACGTTGGCCTGGTGGCGGTGACTGGAGTGAAGAGCCGTTTTGTTGTGGCTACCGGCGGGGTATTCCTGGTGGTGCTCGGCCTGTTGCCGTTCATGGGCCGGGTGATCGCCGCAGTGCCGACCTCGGTGCTGGGCGGTGCAGGCATTGTGTTGTTTGGCACGGTGGCGGCCAGTGGTATTCGCACGCTGTCCAAGGTGGATTACCGCAACAACATGAACCTGATTATCGTGGCCACGTCCATTGGCTTCGGCATGATCCCAATTGCCGCGCCGAGCTTCTATGATCACTTTCCAAGCTGGTTCGCGACCATCTTCCATTCGGGCATCAGTTCGTCGGCGATCATGGCGATCCTGCTGAACCTGGCCTTTAACCACTTCACCGCCGGTAACTCGGACCAGCAGTCAGTGTTTGTGGCGGGGACTGAGCGCAGTTTGTGCTTCCGCGATGTGGCCGCGTTGCGTGACGGGGATTACTACAGGGGCGGGAAGTTGTTTGATGCAGAGGGCAAGGAGATTCCCCTGGTAGCGGATACCTCAAAGAAAACCGCAAAACCCGAAACCACAGAGGTCTAAAAATGTGGGAGGGGGCTTGCTCCCGACAGCAGTGTGTCAGCCACTGAAGATATTGACTGATACACGGTCATCGGGAGCAAGCCCCCTCCCACATTGGAATCTAGCCAGCCTTGCGGGCTTTGTGTGGCATTGAACACACCTCATCCAAGAACTTCACCACCGTCCCCATGCACGCCTGGCGTTCTTCCACATGGGGCATGTGGCTGGAGTCTTCAAACAATGCCCAGCGCACGTCTGCGATTTCATCCAAGAACGGCTTGACCACCAACGGCGTGGCCTCGTCATGTCGGCCGGAAATCACCAGGGTCGGCACCTTGATTGCCGCGAGGCGACCGTTCACGTTCCAGTCCTTCAAGCTACCGATCACGTGGAATTCGGTCGGACCGCTCATGGCGTGGTACACCGTCGGGTCTGCATCGACCTGGGCGAAGGTGCGCGCCACTTCTTCCGGCCAAGGTTTGACGCGGCACACGTGCTGATCATAGAAAACCCGCGAGGCGGCCAGGTATTCAGGGTCTTGATAGGTGCCGGCCTGCTCGTGCTTGAGCAGGGTTTCGTGCACGCCCTCAGGCAACAACTTGCGCAGGCGGTTGGCTTCGCTGACCCAGGTGCGCATGCAGGTCGGTGAGTTGGCGGGAATAAACGCGCGCAGGCCCTTGGGCTGCAGGATCGCGTGTTCGCTGCCCAGCATGCCGCCCCAGGATTGGCCGAGGATCGCGTAATTATTGCTGATCTGCAGGTGGTCCAGCAGGTTGTTCAACTCGTCGAGGAACAGGCTGATGGTCCAGAACGATGGGTCTTTATCCGGCAAGTGCGTGGAGCGGCCATTGCCCAACTGATCGTAGTGAATCACCGCATGGCCGCTGGCGGCGACGTCCTTGAAGGCATCGACATAATCGTGGGTGCAGCCTGGGCCGCCATGGATGATCACCAATGGCGTACGGCCTGTGGTCAGGTCGCCCGTGACGCGATACCAGGTCTGATACGCGCCAAAGGGCGCATAGCCTTCGCGAACTTTTTCGATGAATTCCATTTCGTGCCCCGCTCTGAAAAAAGGATCAGGGCTACGATAGTCTGAACAAAAAGTTTAGGTAACTAGCAAAACAGCTAGGTTTTTCCGGTGGGTCAACCTTCCAGCAGACGGTAATGGGTGGCCCGCACCACCGCCTGTACGCGGTTCTTGGCCCCCAGTTTGTGCATGGCCGAGGCCAGGTGCAGGGTGACCACCGCCAGGGAACGACTCAATTGCGTGGCAATTTCGGCAGCGGTCAGGCCGTCGGCGGCCCATTTGAGGCATTCGCGTTCGCGCTTGGTCAGGTGGATATGCGGGTAGGCCCTTAGCTCCTTGCTGAACAGCGGGTAGGCCGCTTCCTGCAGGGCATGGGTAATCAGGCTGAAATCGGCCAACGTATGTTGTGCGTCCTTCAATACCGTGCGCGCCTTGCCGGTGCGCAACCCGGTCAGCGACGCGAAGCCGCCCCGGGGCAGGTGAATAGGGACGCTGACGCCACAGGTCAGCTCACGCTCGTGCAAGTAAGAGGATACGGGCGCGTGACACGGGTCGATGATCTTCTGCAGAGCCGTCTCTGTCTTCGCCTCATAGGACCAGACAAACGGCGATACCGTACTCAACGCCAGGTGCTGCACCGGGTCGATCTGGTAGAACCCTTCGCTGCACCATAAGGCATGCCAGTCCGGCGGGGTGTTGCGCAGCTCCAGCACCGAAGGGGTGATCAGCGTGCCATTGAGGTCGATAGGTACCGGCGTGTAGTCATACACCAATGCATCGAAGCCCAGTTGTTGGGCCAGGATAAACGTATTGTCCATCTGTTCATCCAGGCTCCTGCCTGGCATGAGGCGATTATTGAAGGCGGTCAGCTTGGCCAGCATCCGTTCTGCTCCCGAATTCATTTGAATCTCGACTTGCGGCAAGTAGAATGCCACGCCCCGGCGAAGGACTGCCAGGCCAAACCTATAAGAAATACTAGGTTATGGACGCACGGCATCCTCGGTAGTGTTTACCTGATAAACGGCCGCTACCCGCCAGGCCGATACAACACAAGGAATGTATGCATGTGGCGTGAAATTGCCCCCGACCAGCAGTACAACGTGCAAGTCGACGGCCACAACCTCGTGGTCTACAGCTTCGGCGAAGGCGATGAGGTGCTGCTGTGTCTCAACGGCGGGCCGGGCCTGCCGTGTGACTATCTGCGCGACGCCCATGGCTGGCTCAAAGCGCATAACCTGCGAGTGGTTGCATTCGACCAGCTTGGCACGGGCGCATCAGCCAGACCGACCGATGCCGCCCTGTGGGAAATTCGCCGTTATGTCGAAGAAGTCGAGACCGTGCGCCAAGCCCTGGATCTGGGCCGCGTGCATCTGCTCGGGCACTCCTGGGGCGGCTGGCTGGGTATCGAATATGCCATCCATTACCCCGATGCCCTGAAAAGCCTGATACTGGAAAACACCGTCGGCGACATCCCGCATTTGTCCCAGGAACTCGAACGCCTGCGTGGGGCGCTGGGCAGCGAAACCGTGGCCATGATGCAACGCCATGAAGCCATGGGCACCCTCGACCACCCGCAATACCAGGCTGCCATCACCTTGCTCAACTATCGTCACGTGTGCCGCCTCGACCAATGGCCGGAGCCGCTCAAGCGTTCCCTGGACGACTGGAACATGGGCCCCTACGAAACCATGCAAGGCCCCAACGAGTTCCTCTATATCGGCAACCTCAAGGACTGGAACCGCCTCGAGGAAATGGCCGGATTCAAGATGCCGATCCTGATTACCACCGGCCAGCACGACGAACTCACCCCCGCCTGCGCCATGCGCATGAAGCTGGCGGCCCGGCATGCCCAATTGCATGTATTCCCCAATAGCAGCCATATGCCATTTTACGAGGAGCCCCAGGCGTACTTCCCGGTGCTGCTGGACTTTCTCGCTCGCCACCGAGGCTGAAGAATGAACCTGGCGCGTTACCGTTTTGTCCTGTCCCGGCCGCTGCAACTGCTGCCGGTGCTGTTTGGCATCAGCCTGATTACCTTTGTGCTGGTGCGCTCGATTCCTGGCGACCCGGCGCGGGCGCTGCTGGGCTCACGCAGCACGCCGGATGCCCTGCTGAAAATCCGCGCCCAATTCGGCCTCGATCAGCCCTTGTGGCTGCAATATTTCTACTTCCTGAAAAACCTGCTCAAGGGCGATCTCGGTCAATCGCTGCTGTACAAGGTTGATGCGCTGAAACTGATCGTGACCCGTATCGAGCCGACGCTGGTGCTGGTGCTGGGCAGCGTGGTCCTGGCATTGCTGATCGCGGTGCCGTTGGCGACAGTGGCGGCACGCAACAAAGGCGGTTGGGCGGATAACCTGATCCGCGTTTTTACCACGGTCGGCCTGGGCATGCCGGCGTTCTGGCTGGGGTTGATGCTGATCCTGCTGCTCAGCGTGCAATGGGGTTTGTTTCCGGTGTCCGGCTACGGTCGCACCTGGCTGGACAAGGCGCACCATATGGTTTTGCCCTGCCTGACCATCGCCCTGGCGCTGGCGGCGGTGCTGGTGCGCAACCTGCGCGCAAGCATGCTGATGGAGTTGCAGGCCGATCCTGTTACCGCCGCCCGAGCGCGGGGCCTGTCGGAAGCCGCGGTGTTTCGTCGGCATGTACTGCCCAATTCCCTGGTCCCGGCGGTCAACCTGCTGGCGGTCAACATTGGCTGGCTGATCAGCGGCACGGTGGTCATCGAAAGTCTGTTCGCTATCCCGGGCATCGGCCAGTTGCTGGTGCGTGGCATCTTCACCCGTGACTACATGGTGGTGCAGGGCGTGGCGATGGTGCTGGCGTGTGCCACGGTGCTGGTCAATTTCATTGCCGACGTGGTGACGGTGGCCCTCGACCCACGGGTGAAGATGCAATGAGCAGCCGCCCACTGATTGCCCCATGGCGCTTGCGCCTGCGCTTTGGCTTTCGCAACGGGCGAATGACCGCCGCGTGGGGCCTGTTGATACTGTTCGCGTGGTTGGGCCTGGCGTTGTTTGCGCCGTGGATCGCACCTTTTGATCCTATCGCGCAGAATACCGACATGAGTTTGCTGGCCCCCAGCCTTGCACATCCGTTTGGCACGGATAACTACGGCAGGGATATCCTTTCGAGGGTGATCTGGGGCGCACGCATCGATCTGCAACTGGCGGTTGTCGGGGTGATCTTCCCGTTCATCATCGGCACCTTCATCGGTGCGGTGTCCGGTTATGTCGGCGGGCGTTTCGACAGCTTCTGCATGCGTGTGATCGATGTGGTGCTGGCGTTTCCGTTCCTGGTGCTGATGCTGGCGATCATGGCCATCCTCGGGCCGGGCTTGAAGAGTTTCTATATCGCCATGGCGTTGGTGGGCTGGGTGTCGTATGCGCGGCTGATTCGCTCGCAGATCCTGGTGCTCAAGGAAAGCGAGTTTGCCCTGGCCGCCAAGAGCCTGGGCTTTGGTCATGGGCGCATTCTGTTCCGGCATTTGCTGCCCAACGCGCTGTTTGGCTCCATCGTATTTTCCATGTCCGACGCGGTGCTGGTGCTGCTCAACGGTGCCGCCGTGAGTTACCTGGGCCTGGGCGTGCAACCGCCTACCGCCGAGTGGGGGACGATGGTGGCCGAAGGGCAAGCCTTTATCACCACCGCCTGGTGGATCTGTACGTTCCCGGGCCTGGCTATCGTGACCCTGGCCATGGGTTTCAGCCTGTTGGCTGATGGCGTCGCCCAAGTGTTGGGGGATCGCTCATGAGCCTGCTGCAAGTACGCGACCTCAGCGTGATCGCCCATAACGCCGGGCGCGATGTCACCCTGGTGGATCGTGTGTCCTTCGACCTGGCCGAAGGTGAAATCCTCGGCTTGGTGGGCGAGAGCGGGTCCGGCAAGACCATGGCCTGTCGTGGCCTGATACGCCTGCTGCCCTCTGCGAATCTACGCGTGCAAGGTAGCGCTGTACACCTGGCCGGCCAGGATCTGTTGCAGCTCGACGATGCCGGCATGCGCGCCGTGCGAGGCGGGCAACTGGGCATGATCTTCCAGAACCCCGGCAGCCACCTGGACCCGCTGATGCGTATTGGCGAGCAGATCGCCGAGGGCATCCGTCTGCATCAAGGGGCATCGAAAAAAGACGCACGCTTGCAGGCCATTGAGGTGCTGCGCCAGGTCGGGATCCCTGACCCGCAGGCGCGGATCGACAACTACCCCCATGAGTTTTCCGGTGGCATGCGCCAGCGCGCGATGATTGCCGTGGCCCTGGGCTGCAACCCGAAAGTGCTGATCGCCGATGAGCCGACCACGGCCCTGGATGTGACGGTGCAGGCGCAAATCCTGCGCCTGTTGCTCGACCTGCGTGACCAGCGTGGCCTATCGATCATCATGATCACCCATGACCTTGGTGTAGTGGCGCAGACTTGCGACTCCATCGCGGTGATGTACGCCGGGCGCCTGTGCGAGCATGGCAGCAAATACGAGCTGCTGGCGCACCCGCAACATCCGTATACCGCTGGCCTGATCGATTGCCAGCCGGCCCATAGCAGCGGCCATGCCTTGTTGCGCACTATCCCCGGCCAGCCGCCGTTGCTGGATGCATTGCCCGATGGTTGCCGCTTCCACCCGCGCTGCCCCCAGGCCGGTACCTTATGTGCCGAGGTGTTGCCCCAGGGCGCACGCGTGGCCTGTCACTATCCGTTGGGAGGGCGACCATGAGCCTGTTGCAGATCAAGGACCTGGAGGTGCGCTTTGCCGCGTCCGGCACTGGCCTGTTCGGCCTCAGCAAGCAGTGGGTGAGGGCGGTGAACGGGGTGTCGCTGAATTTGGCCGCCGGTGAAACCCTGGGTTTGGTGGGCGAATCCGGCAGCGGCAAGAGCACCCTCGGCCGGGCGATTCTGCACCTCAACCCGATCAGCGCCGGGCAGGTGCTGTTTGACGGTGTCGACATGGCCCATGGCAGCGCCATTGACATCGCCCGCCTGCGCCATGAAACCGCGATGATTTTCCAAGACCCCTACGCTGCGCTGAACCCACGCCAGAGCATCGGCGAGATCATTGCCGAGGTGTTGCGCGTGCAGCGCAAGGTGGCTGTGGCGCAGATCCCGGCGCGGGTCAATGAGCTACTGGCGCTGGTTGGCCTGCGCCCCGAGTTGGCCACGCGCAAACCAGGCTCACTCAGTGGCGGCCAGTGCCAGCGCGTCGGTATTGCCCGGGCGCTGGCGGTGGAGCCACGCCTGATCATTGCCGACGAATGTGTGGCGGCGCTGGATGTATCGATCCAGGGCCAGATCATCAACCTGCTGCTGGAGCTGCAACAGCGCATGAACCTGGCGATCCTGTTTATCGCCCATGACTTGGCCATCGTGCGGCGCCTGTGCGACCGCGTGGCGGTAATGTACCTGGGCAAGATCGTCGAGGAAGGGCCGGTGGAAGCGGTGTTTACCGCGCCGCGTCATCCGTACACGGCGGCGTTGATCGAGGCGATTCCCGAGATCGATCCGCATCGGCCGTTGCCCGCGCAGCCGTTGCCCGGCGAGCCGCCGAGCCCGCTGGATTTGCCTTCAGGCTGCGCCTTTCACCCACGTTGCCGGCATGCCCGAGCGATGTGTTCGGTGGTGTTGCCGCCGACCCATTTCCTGCACGAGCATCGGTACAGTTGCGTGCTTGAAGAACCTTTGCTTTGACCCTCTGCCATTCATTAACAAGGAGTTGTGATATGCAATCGCGCCACTTGAAATTGCTCGCCGCCGCAACGCTCACCGCTTGGTCGCTGACCGCTGGCCTGGCCCAGGCCGCCGGCGTACTCACCATCGGCTGCCGTGAAGACAGCACCACCTTTGACCCGATCAAAAGCGCGCAAAACCGCGACACCTGGGTATTTGCCAACGTCTACGACACCCTGGTACGCGTGGATAACCTGGGCACCAAGATGGAACCGGGCCTGGCCGAAAGCTGGGAGATTTCCAAGGACGGCCTGACCTACACCTTCAAACTGCGCGAGGCGAAGTTCTCCGACGGATCAAAGATCACCGCCGATGATGCCGCGTTCAGCCTGCTGCGCATCCGCGACAACAAGGCGTCGTTGTGGAGCGACCCGTTCAGCCTGATCAATACCGCCAAGGCCAGCGATCCGAAGACCCTGGTGGTGACCCTGAAAACCCCGGCGGTAGCCTTCCTCTCGCAACTGGCGTCGCCCACGGTATCGATCCTGTCGGAAAAAGCCATGACCACCCTGGGCGAAGACGCCTACTCGGAAAACCCGGTGACTTCCGGTGCGTTTACCGTGGAAGAATGGCGCAAGGGCGACCGGGTGATCCTGAAGAAGAACCCGAACTTCTGGCAGGCCAGCAACGTCAGCCTCGACGGTGTGGAGTGGGTGTCGGTAACCGATGACAACACGCGCATGCGCATGGTGCAGAACAACGAACTCGACACGGCGATCTTCGTGCCGTTTTCGCGGGTTGAAGAGCTGAAAAAAGACAAAAATGTGGTGATCCACTCCGACCCGTCCACCCGTGAAGATCACCTGTTGATCAACCACGAGCACGGCCTGCTGGCCAAGCCGCAAGTGCGCGAGGCCCTTGACATGGCCATCGACAAGCAATCGCTGGTGAAGACCGCCACATACGGTCAAGGCACTGTGGCCTATTCCTACATTCCAAAGGGCTCGCTGTATCACTACGCCAACAACCTGCAACGCCCGTATGACCCTGCGGCGGCCAAAAAGCTGCTGGAAGAGGCCGGCGCCCAGGACTTGAAGCTCAACTACGTGGTCAACGCCGGCAACGAGGCTGACGAGCAGATTGCGGTAATCATCAAGGACCAGTTGGCCAAGGTCGGCGTGACCGCCAACCTGCAAAAGGTCGACCCGACCCAAAGTTGGCAGATGCTGGTGGACGGTGAGTACGACATTTCGGTGATGTACTGGACCAACGACATCCTCGACCCGGACCAGAAGACCACCTTCGTTCTGGGCCACGACACCAACCAGAACTACATGACCCGCTACAAGAACGACAAGGTCAAAGCGTTGGTCGCGGCTGCACGGGTGGAGGCTGACCCGGCCAAGCGTGAGCAGATGTATGTGGAGTTGCAGAAGCTGGCGAAACAGGATGTGAACTGGATTGACCTGTACTACAGCCCGTATATCAACATCTCACGCAAGAATGTGAGCAACTTCCTGCAGAACCCGTTGGGCCGCTTCACCCTTGAGGAAGTAGTCAAAAACTAAAGAATGCTGGGTATCAATGTGGGAGGGGGGCAAGCCCCCTCCCACATTTTGATCTGGGTTGTGTCAGCTATTATTGAGCATCAAACGCCTGCCCATTGATGCCGGCACTGTCCGGCCCCATCAGGTACAGGTACACCGGCATGATTTCTTCCGGCGCCGGCCGCTCCATCGGGTTCTCCCCCGGATACGCCTGGGCCCGCATGCTGGTGCGGGTGCCGCCGGGGTTGATGCTGTTCGAGCGTACTGCCGCCACATCCTCAAGCTCATCGGCCAGTGTCTGCATCAGCCCTTCGGTGGCGAATTTCGACACCCCATACGCACCCCAATAGGCACGGCCCTTACGCCCGACGCTGCTGGAAGTGAACACCACCGATGCATCCTGGGACAGCTTGAGCAACGGCAGCAAGGTGGCGGTCAGCATGAACATCGCGTTGACGTTCACATGCATCACCCGCATGAAATTCTCGCCGGATAACTGCTCGATGGGCGTGCGCGGGCCAATGATCGACGCGTTGTGCAGCAGGCCGTCGAGGTGGCCGAACTCCTTCTCGATCATTGCCGCCAACTCATCGTACTGATGGGGCAGGGCGGTCTCCAGGTTGAACGGGATCACCACCGGTTGAGGGTGACCGGCGGCTTCGATCTCGTCATAGACTTGGGCCAGGTTGGCTTCGGTCTTGCCCAGCAACAGCACGGTAGCGCCATGGGCGGCATAGGTCTTGGCCGCTGCTGCGCCAATTCCCCGACCGGCACCGGTGACCAGGATGACTCGGCCGTTGAGCAGTTCTGGAGGTGCGGAGTAATCAAACATAAATAGCCTCGACAGAGTTTAGCGGGTGATCAACACTTGGCTGGAAAACACTGAAAATCCCCTGTGGGAGGGGGCTTGCTCCCGATTGCGGTGGTTCAGCAATAAATGTGTTGAATGACACACTGCAATCGGGAGCAAGCCCCCTCCCACATTGGATCTACATGGATCAGTAAGATCGGTAAGCCATCAGCAACTGCACAGCGCGTTATCCAGCACTTTACGCAGCTCCAATGGGTGGTCCACCACCACATCCGCACCCCAGTGACGTGGGTTGTCATCCGGGTGGATATAGCCGTAGGTCACCGCCGCCGTGCGGGTGCCGGCGCCGCGACCGGACTCGATATCGCGCAGGTCATCACCGACGAACAACACACTGGCCGGGTCCAGGCCGAGCATTTCGCACGCCAGGATCATCGGCTCGGGGTCCGGCTTGCTGTTCTTCACATGGTCCGGGCAGATCAGCACGGCCGAGCGCTCGGCCAGGCCCAGTCGCTGCATGATCGGTTCGGCAAAGCGCACGGGCTTGTTGGTGACTACGCCCCAGATCAGCTTGGCTTTCTCGATGTCTTCCAGCAGCTCAGCCATGCCGTCGAACAGTTTGCTGTGAACTGCACAGTCCTTGAGGTAGCGCTCGAGGAACTCCAGGCGCAGTGCTTCAAAGCCGGGTGATTCAGGGTCCATTGAGAAGGTCACGGCAACCATCGCCCGCGCACCGCCGGAGATCTCATCGCGGATGTGCTGCGGGTTGATCGGCTCCAGGCCCCGGTCGGCGCGCATGGCCTGGCAGATGGCGATAAAGTCCGGCGCGGTATCCAGCAGGGTACCGTCCATGTCGAAGAGAACCGCTCGCAACTTCACAGGCTTACTCCTCGCGCAGGGTCTGGATCATGTAGTTGACGTCAACGTCGCTGGCCAGCTTGTAGTGCTTGGTCAGCGGGTTGTAGGTCAGGCCGATGATGTCCTTGACCGTCAGCCCGGCCTGTCGGCTCCACGCGCCCAGCTCGGAGGGGCGGATGAATTTCTTGAAGTCATGGGTGCCGCGGGGCAGCAGCTTCATGATGTATTCGGCGCCGATGATCGCGAACAGGTAAGCCTTGGGGTTGCGGTTGATGGTGGAGAAGAAAACCTGGCCGCCGGGCTTGACCATGCGGAAACACGCACGGATCACCGAGGATGGGTCGGGTACGTGCTCCAGCATCTCCAGGCAGGTGACCACGTCGAAGTGCTCGGGCATTTCCTCGGCCAGGGCTTCGGCGGTGATCTGGCGGTATTCCACGCTCACGCCGGATTCCAGCTGGTGCAACTGGGCCACGGCCAGGGGCGCTTCGCCCATGTCGATGCCCATCACCGTGGCGCCGCGCTGGGCCATGGCTTCGCTGAGGATGCCGCCGCCGCAACCGACGTCCAGCACCTTCTTGCCGGCCAGGTTGACGCGTTCGTCAATCCAGTTGACCCGCAGCGGGTTGATGTCGTGCAGGGGTTTGAACTCGCTCTCGCGGTCCCACCAGCGGTGGGCCAGGGCTTCGAATTTGGCGATTTCGGCGTGGTCGACGTTGCTCATGGTCAATCCTCTAAATCTGATAAATCGGTGGGTCGGTGCTGAGCGCATGGGCTCAGTACCTTCGTTATTCGCTGTGCCCGCTGATGCGTTGGCCCCAGGCAATGGCCGTGGCGGTCAACTGTTGTTCATCCATGCGGGTCAATTGCCGATCGTCGAGCAATGGCTTGCCGGCGACCCAAAGGTGTTTCACGCAATCACGTCCGGTGGCATATATAAGCTGTGAGACCGGATCGTAGATCGGTTGTTGCGCCAGCCCCGACAAATCAAAGGCGACCATGTCTGCGGCCTTGCCCACTTCCAGCGAGCCGATCTGGCTTTCCAGGCCCATGGCCCGCGCACCGTTGAGGGTCGCCATACGCAGGGCGCGGTGCGCATCCAGGGCGGTGGCCGAACCGGCGACGGCCTTGGCCAACATCGCGGCGGTGCGGGTTTCGCCCAGCAGGTCCAGGTCATTGTTGCTGGCGGCGCCGTCGGTGCCGATGGCCACATTGACCCCTGCCTGCCACAAGCGCTCCACCGGGCAAAAGCCGCTGGCCAGTTTCAGGTTCGATTCCGGGCAATGGATAACACTGGTGTTGCTTTCTACCAGCAAAGCCAGGTCATCCTCGCTGATTTGGGTCATATGAACGGCTTGGAAGCGCGGCCCCAGCAAGCCGAGGCGACCCAGGCGCGCCAATGGCCGCTCGCCGGTCTGCTCCACGGCTTGCTGCACTTCGAAGGCGGTTTCATGCACATGCATATGGATCGTGGCGTCCAGCTCCTCGGCAACCACGCGGATTTTCTCCAAATTGGCATCGCTCACGGTGTATGGCGCGTGAGGGCCAAAGGCGATCTTGATGCGCGGGTGATGCTTGAGGTCGCCGAACAGCTCGATAGCCTGGCGAAGCGCCTCGTCGGCGCTACTGGCGCCGGGAATCGGGAAATCGAGGATCGGCATCGCGATCTGTGCACGCATGCCGCTGTTGTGCACGCAGTCGCTGGCGACCTTGGGGTAGAAGTACATGTCGCAAAAGCAGGTGATGCCGCCCTTGAGCTGTTCGGCGATGGCCAGGTTGGTGCCGTCGCGCACGAAGGCTTCATCGACCCACTTGGCTTCAGCGGGCCAGATGTGTTTTTCCAGCCAGGTCATCAGCGGCAGGTCGTCGGCCAGGCCACGGAACAGGCTCATTGCTGCATGGCCGTGGGCGTTGACGAGGCCGGGGCTGAGCAGCATGCCGGGCAGCTCGCGCACTTCCTTGGCCGCAAGCTTCAACGCCGCCGCCCGCGGGCCGATAAAGGCAATGCATCCGTCGCGGATGCCCAGGCCATGCTCCTTGAGCACTACGCCGGCAGGTTCGACGGGTACCAGCCAGGTCGGCAGCAGCAGCAAGTCGAGCGGGGCGGCAGAGGTGGTCATCGCAGGCTTCTTCCCAGGCAGCTATAAAAGAAGGTCGAAGTATACCCGAGCGTCCTGGCTGGCGGATCGCTATAATCCGCGGCTTTTGTTCATGAGTGCGGGGTAAGGGATGCGCGACCGACTGTTGGCTGCAGAGAACGTGAAGGCCATCGATTGGCGTGATGGCGCGCTGTATCTGCTCGATCAACGTGTTTTGCCGTCCCAGGAAAGCTGGGTAGCCTGCCGTACCGTAGAGGCAGTGGCTGATGCCATCCGCTCCATGCTGGTACGGGGCGCGCCGGCCATTGGCATCTGCGCCGCGTATGGCCTGGTGCTGGCTGCCCGTGAGCGCATCGCTCAAGGCGGTGACTGGCAGGCCGCCTGGGAAGAAGACTACGCACTGTTAGCCCATACCCGACCTACTGCGTCGAACCTGTTCTGGGCCTTGCAGCGCATGCGCGACCGCCTGGACCGCCTCAAGAAGCACGCCGATCCGCTGGCGGTGCTGGAAGCCGAAGCCATTGCGATCCATGAAAGCGACCGGGAGGCCAATTTCGTTATGGCCCAGCTAGGCGTGGAGCGGATTCGCAAGCACCAGGGCAACGCCCAGGCGTTCCTGACTCATGGCAATACCGGCGCTTTGGCCACGGGCGGCGTCGGCACGGCCCTCGGCGTCATCCGCGCAGCGTTCCTTGAAGGGTTGGTGGAGCAGGTCTATGTCAACGAGACCCGGCCCTGGCTGCAAGGCTCGCGGCTGACTGCCTGGGAGCTGGCGGGCGACGGCATCCCGGTGACGGTGAATGCCGACTCGGCGGGGGCGCATATCCTCAAGACCAAGGGCGTGACCTGGGTGATTGTCGGCGCCGACTGCATTGCCGCCAATGGCGATGTGGTCAGCAAGATCGGCACTTATCAGCTGGCCGTCTGCGCCATGCACCACGGCGTGCGCTTCATGGTGGTGGCGCCGAGCTCGACCCTCGACCTGATGATGGCTACTGGCGATGACGTCGCGCTGGAGGCGCGTGATCCCGGCGAGTTGCTGGAGGTGATGGGGCAACGCTTGAAGGTAGATGCCATTAATCCGGTGTTTGATGTCACCCCGGCTGACCTGATTGACGTGATCGTGACTGAGAAGGGCGTGGTCGAGCGGCCGGATACGGCCAAATTGGCCAGGTTGATGTGCCGTAAGCGGCTGCATTGAGGGCTGTGGTGTCTGTGAAATGGCTATCGGGGGCAAGCCCCTCCCACACTTCGATTGTGAGCACAGTCAAAAGGTGGGAGGGGGCTTGCCCCCGATTGGCCCTTAAAGTCAACAAAGCCTCCAGATCCAGCCTCAAAAAAAAGCACCACCCCACCTCTGAGCCCCTCTCGTCGCCCTCAAGCCTGTCATCCGTCAAATTACTAGTCTCCATGCGCATCAGGGGGATAGGTGCGTGGCGGCGATTGTGATAACATCCGGCGGTTTCCAGGGCCACCTCGAGGGGTTGCCCATAACGTGCAGATCCGTGTCATAACTCGTTGATTTGTCGTAAGTCGTTGTCAGGCACTGTGCCGGCAGCGGCGAGCTTCGTTCGTCCCATATGGATGCGACGAAGTTTCACCCGAAAAAGGAATCAGGCTTCTCATGGGCGAACTGGCCAAAGAAATCCTCCCGGTCAATATCGAAGACGAGCTGAAACAGTCCTACCTCGACTACGCGATGAGCGTAATTGTCGGTCGGGCACTGCCTGATGCGCGCGATGGCTTGAAGCCCGTGCACCGGCGTGTGCTGTTCGCGATGAGCGAGCTGGGTAACGACTGGAACAAGCCGTACAAGAAATCTGCCCGTGTTGTCGGTGACGTGATCGGTAAGTATCACCCTCACGGCGACACTGCGGTGTACGACACCATCGTTCGGATGGCCCAGCCGTTTTCCCTGCGCTACCTGCTGGTAGACGGCCAGGGCAACTTCGGTTCGGTGGACGGCGACAACGCCGCGGCCATGCGATACACCGAAGTGCGCATGACCAAGCTGGCGCACGAGCTGCTGGCCGACCTGCATAAAGAAACCGTGGACTGGGTGCCGAACTACGACGGCACCGAAATGATCCCGGCTGTCATGCCCACCCGCATCCCCAACCTGCTGGTCAACGGTTCCAGCGGTATCGCCGTGGGCATG
The DNA here is from genome assembly GCF_001427465.1 of Pseudomonas sp. Root569. Lineage (NCBI taxonomy): Bacteria > Pseudomonadati > Pseudomonadota > Gammaproteobacteria > Pseudomonadales > Pseudomonadaceae > Pseudomonas > Pseudomonas sp. Root569. The sequence goes on from NZ_LMGQ01000010.1 coordinate 29,283, forward strand.
GCCACCAACATCCCGCCGCACAACCTCGGTGAAGTCATCGACGGTTGCCTGGCCCTTATCGACAACCCGGAGCTGACCGTCGATGAGCTGATGCAATACATCCCGGGCCCGGACTTCCCGACCGCCGCGATCATCAACGGTCGCGCCGGCATCATCGAAGCCTACCGCACCGGTCGCGGGCGCATTTACATGCGCGCCCGCTCGATGATCGAAGACATCGACAAGGTCGGTGGCCGCCAACAGATCGTCATCACCGAACTCCCGTACCAGCTGAACAAGGCGCGCCTGATCGAGAAGATCGCCGAGCTGGTTAAAGAGAAGAAGCTCGAAGGCATCACCGAGCTGCGCGACGAGTCCGACAAGGACGGCATGCGCGTAGTGATCGAGCTGCGTCGTGGCGAAGTGCCTGAGGTGATCCTCAACAACCTCTACGCCCAGACCCAGCTGCAAAGCGTGTTTGGTATCAACGTGGTTGCACTGATCGACGGCCGCCCACGCATCCTGAACCTCAAGGACCTGCTGGAAGCCTTCGTACGTCACCGCCGCGAAGTGGTAACGCGCCGTACCGTGTTCGAACTGCGCAAGGCTCGCGAGCGCGGGCACATCCTGGAAGGCCAGGCCGTTGCGCTGTCGAACATCGATCCGGTCATCGCCTTGATCAAGGCTTCGCCAACCCCGTCGGAAGCCAAGGAAGCGCTGATCAGCACGCCTTGGGAATCCAGCGCTGTGGTGGCCATGGTTGAACGTGCCGGCGCCGACTCGTGCCGTCCAGAGACCCTGGACCCACAGTACGGCCTGCGCGAAGGCAAGTACTTCCTGTCGCCGGAACAGGCTCAGGCCATCCTGGAACTGCGTCTGCACCGCCTCACGGGCCTTGAGCACGAGAAGCTGCTGGCCGAGTACCAGGAGATCCTCAACCAGATCGGCGAGCTGATCCGCATCCTCAGCAGCGCCGTGCGCCTGATGGAAGTGATCCGCGAAGAGCTCGAAGTGATCCGCGCCGAATACGGCGACGTGCGCCGCACCGAAATCCTCGATGCACGCCTCGACCTGACCCTGGGTGACATGATCCCGGAAGAAGAGCGTGTGGTGACCATCTCCCACGGCGGCTATGCCAAGACCCAGCCGCTGGCTGCGTACCAGGCCCAGCGCCGTGGCGGTAAAGGCAAATCGGCTACCGGCGTCAAGGATGAGGACTACATCGCTCACCTGCTGGTCGCCAACAGCCACACCACGCTGCTGCTGTTCTCCAGCAAGGGCAAGGTGTACTGGCTGAAAACCTACGAAATCCCGGAAGCTTCCCGCGCCGCCCGTGGTCGCCCGCTGGTCAACCTGCTGCCGTTGGACAGTGATGAATACATCACTACCATGCTGCCGGTCGAGGAATACACCGAAGGTCACTTCATCTTCATGGCCACCGCCAAGGGCACCGTGAAGAAGACCCCGCTGGAATCCTTCAGCCGTCAACGCAGCGTGGGCCTGATCGCCCTGGAGCTGGACGAAGGCGACGTACTGATTTCCGCTGCCATTACCGATGGCGAGCGTGAAGTCATGCTGTTCTCCGACGGCGGCAAGGTCACCCGCTTCAAGGAATCCGACGTGCGTGCCATGGGCCGTACCGCCCGCGGTGTGCGTGGCATGCGCCTGCCAGAAGGGCAGAAGCTGATTTCGATGCTGATCCCGGAAGAAGGCAGCCAGATCCTTACCGCTTCCGAGCGTGGTTATGGCAAGCGCACCGCTATCAGCGAGTTTCCGGAGTACAAGCGTGGCGGCCAAGGTGTGATCGCCATGGTCAGCAACGACCGCAACGGCCGTCTGGTCGGCGCGGTGCAGGTGCTCGATGGCGAAGAGATCATGCTGATTTCCGACCAGGGCACCCTGGTGCGTACTCGTGTGGCTGAAGTCTCGAGCCTGGGCCGTAACACCCAGGGCGTGACGCTGATCAAGCTGGCCAAGGATGAAAAACTGGTCGGTCTTGAGCGTGTTCAGGAGCCTTCGGAAGTTGAAGATGAAGAGCTGGAAGGCGAGGAATTCGACGGCGAGGTAATCGCAGCCGGCGATGACAACGTCGATGAGCCAACCCTCGATGCTGCCGCAGACGAAGAAGAACCGCAGGAATAAGCGGACACACAGGGGGCGGATGAAGATTCGCCCCCTTGTTGTTTGTCCGGATGGAAATATCGACAGCGATGAAAATCCAACTGTGGGAGGGGGCTTGCTCCCGATTGCGGAGTGTCAGTGGCACATAAGCTGACTGACCCACCGCTTTCGCGAGCAAGCCCGCTCCCACATTGGATCGGGTGTCGCCTGATATGTTTGCGTGACTACCACCAGATCAGAGTGAGATTGGATGTGAGCAAGAGAGCCTATAACTTCTGTGCCGGTCCCGCGGCGCTTCCTGAAGCAGTCCTGCAGCGTGCGCAGGGTGAACTCCTCGACTGGCATGGAAAAGGCCTCTCCGTGATGGAAATGAGCCATCGCAGCGATGAGTTCGTATCCATCGCCACCAAGGCCGAGCAGGACCTGCGCGACTTGCTGGACATCCCATCCGACTACAAAGTGCTGTTCCTGCAAGGCGGTGCGAGCCAGCAGTTCGCTCAGTTGCCGCTGAACCTGTTGCCGGAAGATGGCACTGCCGACTATATCGACACCGGTATCTGGGGGCAGAAAGCCATTGAAGAGGCTTCGCGCTACGGTCACGTCAATGTGGCAGGCACCGCCAAGCCCTACGACTACTTCGCCATTCCAGGCCAGAACGAGTGGAAGCTGTCCAAGGATGCGGCCTACGTCCACTACGTAGCGAACGAAACCATTGGCGGCCTGGAATTCGACTGGGTGCCGGAAGTGGGTGACGTGCCGCTGGTGTGCGACATGTCTTCGGACATCCTTTCGCGCCCGATCGACGTATCCAAATACGGCATGATCTATGCCGGCGCACAGAAGAACATCGGCCCGAGTGGCATTCTGGTCAATATCATCCGCGAAGACCTGCTCGGTCGCGCGCGCTCGCTGTGCCCGACCATGCTCAACTACAAGGTCGCGGCCGATAACGGCTCGATGTACAACACACCGCCGGCTTTTGCCTGGTACCTGTCGGGCCTGGTGTTCGAGTGGCTGAAAGAGCAGGGCGGTGTGGCTGCCATGGGCAAGCGCAATGAAGAGAAGAAACGTACCCTGTACGACTTCATCGACGCCAGCGGCCTGTACAGCAACCCGATCAACCTGACTGACCGCTCGTGGATGAACGTGCCGTTCCGCCTGGCCGATGATCGCCTGGACAAACCATTCCTGGCCGGCGCCGACGCGCGCGGCCTGCTGAACCTCAAGGGCCACCGTTCGGTCGGCGGCATGCGTGCCTCCATCTACAACGCTGTCGACATCCACGCGATCAACGCGTTGGTGGCCTACATGGCAGAGTTCGAAAAGGAACACGGCTAATGTCTGAGCAAGAACTCAAAGCCCTGCGCGTACGCATTGACAGCCTGGACGAGAAAGTCCTGGAGCTGATCAGTGAGCGTGCGCGCTGCGCCCAGGAAGTGGCACGGGTGAAAATGGCGTCGCTGGCGGAAGGCGAAGTGCCGGTGTTCTACCGACCTGAGCGCGAAGCCCAGGTGCTTAAGCGCGTGATGGAGCGCAACAGGGGGCCGTTGGGTAACGAAGAGATGGCGCGGTTGTTCCGCGAAATCATGTCCTCGTGCCTGGCGCTGGAGCAGCCGCTGAAAGTGGCCTACCTGGGCCCCGAAGGCACTTTCACCCAGGCGGCGGCCATGAAGCACTTCGGCCACGCGGTGATCAGCAAGCCGATGGCGGCCATCGACGAAGTGTTCCGCGAAGTGGCGGCCGGCGCGGTGAATTTTGGCGTGGTGCCGGTGGAAAACTCCACTGAAGGCGCGGTCAACCACACGCTGGACAGCTTCCTCGAGCACGACATGGTGATCTGTGGCGAAGTCGAGTTGCGTATTCACCACCACCTGCTGGTGGGCGAGAACACCAAGACCGACAGCATCAGCCGTATCTACTCTCACGCTCAGTCCCTGGCCCAGTGCCGCAAGTGGCTGGACGCCCATTACCCGAATGTCGAGCGCGTGGCGGTGTCCAGCAACGCCGAAGCGGCCAAGCGGGTCAAGGGTGAGTGGAATTCGGCGGCGATTGCCGGCGATATGGCTGCGGGCCTGTACGGCCTGACGCGCCTGGCCGAGAAGATCGAGGACCGCCCGGACAACTCCACGCGCTTCTTGATGATCGGTAGCCAGGAAGTGCCGCCGACCGGCGACGACAAGACCTCGATCATCGTCTCCATGAGCAACAAGCCCGGCGCGCTGCATGAGCTGCTGGTGCCATTCCACGATAACGGGATTGACCTGACGCGCATCGAAACGCGTCCTTCGCGCAGCGGTAAATGGACTTATGTGTTCTTTATCGACTTCATCGGCCACCACCGCGACCCACTGGTCAAGGGTGTGCTGGAGAAAATCAGTCAGGAAGCCGTAGCACTCAAGGTGCTGGGCTCGTACCCGAAAGCGGTTTTGTGAGGCTTTGACATGAGTGGCAACTTCCTCGCCCTGGCTCAGCCGGGCGTGCAACAACTCTCGCCTTATGTTCCAGGCAAGCCTGTGGACGAGTTGGCCCGTGAGTTGAATCTGGACCCGTCCAGGATCGTCAAGCTGGCGAGCAACGAAAACCCGCTGGGCCCGAGCCCTAAAGTGCTTGCGGCGATTCGGGAAGAGCTGGCCGAGCTGACCCGTTACCCTGATGGCAACGGCTTTGCGCTCAAATCCCTGCTGGCGGACAAGTGCCGGGTCGAGCTGAATCAGGTGACCTTGGGCAATGGCTCCAATGACATCCTTGAATTGGTCGGCCGTGCCTACCTGGCACCGGGTTTGAATGCGGTGTTCAGCGAGCATGCGTTTGCGGTCTACCCGATTGTGACCCAGGCCGTGGGGGCTGATGCCCGCGTTATTCCAGCCAAGGACTGGGGCCACGACCTGCCGGCGATGCTGGCGGCCATCGACGCGCAAACCCGCGTGGTATTTATCGCCAACCCGAACAACCCGACCGGCACCTGGTTCGACGAGCAGGCGCTGAACGAATTCCTGCAGGATGTACCGGAGCATGTGCTGGTGGTGCTGGACGAGGCCTACATCGAGTACGCCGAAGGCAGCGACCTGCCGGACGGCCTCGACTTCCTGGCGGCCTACCCGAACCTGCTGGTGTCGCGCACGTTCTCCAAGGCTTATGGCCTGGCTTCGCTGCGGGTCGGCTACGGCTTGTCCACGGCGGTGGTTGCCGACGTGCTGAACCGTGTGCGCCAGCCGTTCAACGTTAACAGCCTGGCCCTGGCGGCTGCGTGTGCGGCGGTAAAGGATGCCGAGTACCTGGAAGAAGGACGTCGCATCAACGAAAGCGGCATGCTGCAGTTACAGGAAGGCTTCCGCCAATTGGGCCTGGGTTGGATACCGTCCAAGGGCAACTTCATCTGCGTCGATCTCGGCCGGGTGGCTGCCCCGGTGTTCCAGGGCCTGTTGCGCGAAGGCGTGATCGTGCGTCCGGTGGCCAACTACGGCATGCCGAACCACCTGCGTATCACCATCGGTTTGCCGGCTGAGAACAGCCGCTTCCTTGAGGCGCTGGCCAAGGTTCTGGCCCGTGGTTGATGTCACTGCATTGCAACCTGCTATGCCTATGATCGGTCGCCTGGTGGTGGTCGGCCTGGGGTTGATCGGTGGCTCCTTCGCCAAGGGCCTGCGCGAAAGCGGATTATGCGGCGAAGTGGTGGGCGTGGATCTGGACCCGCAGTCGCGCAAGCTGGCGGTGGAATTGGGCGTAGTGGACCGCTGTGAGGCGGACCTGGCAATTGCCTGCCAGGGCGCGGATGTGATCCAGCTCGCCGTGCCGATCCTGGCCATGGAGAAGCTGCTGGCGGTGTTGGCTGGCATGGATCTGGGGCAGGCAATCCTCACGGACGTCGGCAGCGCCAAAGGTAATGTGGTGCGTGCTGCGCAGCTGGCATTTGGCGAAATGCCGCCGCGCTTTGTGCCGGGCCATCCGATTGCCGGCTCCGAGCAGAGCGGGGTGGAAGCCTCCAATGCACAGTTGTTCCGTCGGCACAAGGTGATCCTCACGCCGCTTGCGCAAACCGATCCGGCGGCGCTGGCCGTCGTGGATCGTCTCTGGCGCGAGCTGGGGGCGGATGTGGAGCACATGCAGGTCGAGCGCCACGATGAAGTGCTGGCTGCGACCAGCCATTTGCCCCATTTGCTGGCATTTGGCTTGGTGGATTCCCTGGCCAAGCGCAATGAGAACCTGGAGATTTTTCGGTATGCCGCCGGTGGCTTCCGCGATTTTACGCGGATTGCCGGCAGCGATCCGGTGATGTGGCACGACATCTTCCTTGCCAATCGCGAAGCGGTGTTGCGTACCCTGGACACCTTCCGCAGCGACCTCGACGCCCTGCGTGACGCGGTTGACGCGGGTGACGGTCATCAACTGTTGGGCGTGTTCACCCGTGCGCGGGTGGCGCGTGAACATTTCAGCAAGATCCTGGCACGCCGGGCTTATATGGAAACCGCAGTGAGCGCCGATAAGCTGACTTTCATCGCCAGCCCGGGAGGCCGCTTGAGCGGGCGTATTCGGGTGCCGGGTGATAAGTCGATCTCTCATCGGTCGATCATGCTCGGTTCGTTGGCCGAGGGCGTGACAGAAGTCGAAGGTTTCCTTGAGGGCGAAGACGCCCTGGCGACTTTGCAGGCATTTCGCGACATGGGTGTGGTGATTGAAGGGCCGCACCATGGGCGCGTGACTATCCATGGCGTTGGCCTGCATGGGTTGAAGGCTGCGCCGGGGCCGATCTACCTGGGTAATTCCGGTACGTCCATGCGTCTGCTGGCCGGTTTACTGGCGGCCCAGAGCTTCGATAGCGTGTTGACCGGCGATGCGTCGTTGTCCAAACGCCCGATGGATCGCGTGGCCAAGCCGCTGCGGGAAATGGGTGCAGTGATCGAGACCGGGCCGGAAGGCCGCCCGCCACTGACCATACGTGGCGGTCAAGTGCTCAAAGGTCTGACTTACGCATTGCCGATGGCCAGTGCGCAGGTTAAGTCCTGCCTGTTGCTGGCTGGCCTGTATGCACAGGGTAAAACCGCGGTCACCGAGCCTGCACCAACCCGCGACCATACCGAGCGCATGTTGCGTGGTTTTGGGTGCCCAGTGGCGGTGGAAGGCGCGACGGCGTCGGTGAAGCCGGGCCATAAATTGGCCGCGACCCACATTGAAGTGCCTGGGGATATTTCGTCTGCGGCGTTCTTCCTGGTGGCGGCATCGATTGCCGAGGGCTCCGAGTTGCTGTTGGAGCATGTCGGTGTCAACCCGACCCGCACCGGGGTGATCGATATCCTGCGGCTGATGGGCGCAGATATCACCTTGGAAAATCCGCGTGAAGTGGGTGGCGAGCCGGTTGCTGACTTGCGTGTACGTGCTGCCAAGCTCAAAGGTATCGAGATTCCAGCGGCGCTGGTGCCGTTGGCAATCGATGAGTTTCCCGTGCTGTTTGTCGCCGCTGCCTGCGCCGAAGGTCGAACCGTACTACGCGGTGCCGAGGAGCTGCGCCTCAAGGAGTCCGACCGTATCCAGGTCATGGCCGATGGTCTGTTGGTCCTGGGTGTGAAGTGTGAAGCCACGGCCGATGGGATTATCATTGACGGTGGCCCGATGGGTGGGGGTGAAGCGCAGGCCCATGGTGATCACCGGGTGGCCATGGCGTTCAGCGTGGCTTCCCTGCGGGCCGAGGCGCCGATTCGTATCCGTGACTGCGCCAACGTTGCTACATCTTTTCCGAACTTTCTTACACTGTGTGCCCAAGTCGGCATCCGTGTTGCCCAAGAGGCTCAATTGTGAATATCAAAGCACCGGTGATTACCATCGACGGGCCTAGCGGCTCGGGCAAAGGCACCATCGCCGGCATCCTGGCCAAGCGCCTGGGCTGGTGCTTGCTGGATTCCGGCGCGCTTTACCGCCTGCTGGCGTTCGCGGCGCGCAACCATGGCGTCGACCTGACCAACGAAGAATCCCTCAAGCTGCTGGCGGCGCATCTGGATGTGCAGTTCGTCGGCGCGACGGAAGGTCATCCCCAGCGCATCATCCTTGAAGGCGATGATGTGACCGACGACCTGCGTAACGAGCAAGTCGGTTCCTGGGCTTCCCAGGTCGCCGCGCTGCCGGCCGTGCGCGATGCCTTGTTGCAGCGCCAGCGGGCGTTCCAAGAGCCGCCGGGCCTGGTGGCCGATGGTCGCGACATGGGGACAGTAGTGTTTCCGGACGCGCCGCTGAAGATTTTCCTGACCGCCAGCGCCGAGGAGCGGGCGCGCCGCCGCTACTTGCAGTTGAAGGGCAAAGTCGATGGTGTTAGTCTGTCGAGTCTGCTAGATGAGATCCGTGCACGCGATGAGCGTGATACCCAGCGCGCAGTAGCCCCGCTCAAGCCGGCGGCTGATGCCATACAGCTGGATTCCACGGAGTTGTCCATCGAGCAGGTGCTGGAACGCATCATGAGCGAGATCGCCATTCGCGATATCGCCGGGTGACCAAGAAGGCTGCAGGGGACCAGTCATAGTCCTGTGGTGCTTCTTCTAATTGAAACTGACCCATACCGTCTGGGGTGTGGAGATGGGCGTATTCTTCGCCCTTATCAACAGGAATTAAAATGAGCGAAAGCTTTGCGGAACTCTTTGAAGAAAGCCTAAAAACCCTGAACCTTCAGGCAGGCTCCATCATCACCGGTGTTATCGTTGATATCGATTACCAAGCTCGCTGGGTAACCGTTCACGCTGGTCTGAAGTCTGAAGCTCTGATCCCGCTGGAACAGTTCTACAACGATGCTGGTGATCTGACAATCAATGTCGGTGACGAAGTTCACGTTGCTCTGGACTCGGTTGAAGACGGTTTCGGTGAAACCAAGCTGTCCCGTGAAAAAGCCAAGCGCGCTGAATGCTGGATTGTTCTCGAAGCAGCCTTCGCAGCTGAAGAAGTGGTCAAGGGCGTTATCAACGGTAAGGTTAAGGGCGGCTTCACTGTCGACGTTAACGGCATCCGTGCGTTCCTGCCAGGTTCTTTGGTCGACGTTCGTCCAGTGCGCGACACCACGCACCTGGAAGGCAAGGAACTCGAATTCAAGGTCATCAAGCTCGACCAGAAGCGCAACAACGTTGTCGTTTCCCGTCGCAGCGTCCTGGAAGCAGAAAACTCCGCCGAGCGTGAAGCTCTGCTGGAATCCCTGCAGGAAGGCCAGCAAGTCAAAGGTATCGTCAAGAACCTCACCGATTACGGCGCATTCGTCGATCTGGGTGGCGTCGATGGCCTGCTGCACATTACCGACATGGCTTGGAAGCGTATCAAGCATCCTTCCGAAATCGTCAACGTTGGCGACGAGATCGATGTCAAGGTTCTGAAGTACGATCGTGAGCGTAACCGCGTTTCCCTGGGCTTGAAGCAGCTGGGCGAAGATCCATGGGTTGCTATCAAGGCTCGTTACCCAGAAAGCACTCGCGTAACTGCGCGTGTTACCAACCTGACCGACTACGGCTGCTTCGCAGAGCTGGAAGAAGGCGTGGAAGGCCTGGTACACGTTTCCGAAATGGACTGGACCAACAAGAACATCCACCCTTCGAAAGTCGTACAAGTCGGCGACGAAGTGGAAGTTATGGTTCTGGACATCGACGAAGAGCGTCGTCGTATCTCCCTGGGCATCAAGCAGTGCAAATCTAACCCATGGGAAGATTTCTCTGGCCAGTTCAACAAGGGTGATAAAATCTCCGGCACCATCAAGTCGATCACCGATTTCGGTATCTTCATTGGTCTGGACGGCGGCATCGACGGCCTGGTTCACCTGTCCGACATCTCCTGGAACGAAGTTGGCGAAGAAGCTGTTCGTCGTTTCAAGAAGGGCGACGAGCTGGACACCGTTATCCTGTCGGTTGACCCAGAGCGTGAGCGTATCTCCCTGGGTATCAAGCAACTGGAAAGCGATCCGTTCTCCGAGTACGTTCAAGAGAACGACAAAGGCGCAATCGTTAAGGGCACTGTGAAAGAAGTTGACGCTAAAGGCGCCATCATCACTCTGGCCGACGATATCGAAGCGACTCTGAAAGCCTCCGAAATCAGCCGTGACCGCGTTGAAGACGCGCGCAACGTTCTGAAAGAAGGCCAGGAAGTAGAAGCCAAGATCATCAGCGTTGATCGCAAGAGCCGCGTAATCCAACTCTCCATCAAGTCGAAAGACGAAGTTGAAGAGAAAGAAGCCATCCAGAGCCTGAAAGCCGCTCCGGAAGCTGAAAAAGGCGAGACCACCATGGCCTCCCTGCTGCGCGAAGCAATGGCTAAGCAGAACTAAGTTCTGTAAAGCTATAGAAAAAGGGCGACTTCGGTCGCCCTTTTTTGTGCCTGAAATTTGATGAATCAACAACATAGAACCAAGGCGTTCAGCTCAATGTCAGAACTGACTATAGTCTTCACGAAGGCTATTCGTATTGCTGACCTATAAGGGCTTGAATGAACAGGATTATTGTAATACTCGCGTTGATGGTGCTTGCAGGTTGTTCCTCCACCAGTGCCAAGACCTACGCCAAGCGCGGCGCCAGCGGTATCGAAATCGACTGCTCGGGCCTGGGGAATAAGTGGGAGAAGTGCGAGAGGCGTGCTGCCCGTGAGTGCAAGATGCAGGGCTACAAGGTTGTAACACGCTCCAGTGATGCCAAGGACGAAGAGGGTGACTACTTGTTCGGTTGGAACCCAGCAGGTGCCGTAACTCGGAAGATGTTGGTGATCTGCAAATGAGGGTGCCCGCGCTTGTAGCAGGTGTTTATTTTGCCCGCAGATTAGTTGACGCATGGGCTGTTCAAATTCATCAAGTCATGCTAAAACCTTCGAAGCGCTTTTCCTAGCTGCTTGAAAAAGAAGGGAAAAATATGACGAAGTCGGAGTTGATCGAACGAATTGTCACCCATCAAGGGCTGCTCTCATCCAAGGATGTGGAGCTGGCTATCAAGACCATGCTTGAGCAAATGTCCCAGTGCCTGGCCACCGGAGATCGTATCGAGATCCGCGGCTTCGGCAGCTTCTCACTGCACTACCGTGCACCGCGCGTAGGCCGTAACCCAAAAACCGGCCAATCCGTCAGCCTCGACGGCAAATTCGTACCCCACTTCAAACCGGGCAAGGAATTGCGCGATCGGGTGAACGAAGAAGAGGAAGAAGGCGTCTGAGTGTTTTTGGGGTAGGAGAAGGTTATGCGTGGGGTTAAGCGCGTTGTTGCGGTATTGGTTGCAGTGCTTGCGGCGTTGGTGGTTTTGGCGTTTGTGCTGGAGAACCAACAGGGTGTTGCGTTGACGTTCCTGGGGTGGAGTACTGCGCAGATGCCGGTGGCGGTGTTTGTGGTGGTGGCTTTGATTGTGGGGATGTTGATTGGGCCGTTGTTGGGGGTGTTTGTTGGTAGGCGTCGGGGTAGGGCGATTGCTTAGGATTTGCTCTCTGGGTCAGGTGTGATAAGGAGGTGGCGGCGCTGGGGTGACCGTTTGTCAGAAACCTAGTCATGCAGGGCGCTTCAAGCTGCCTAGCTACCTATCCCCGTTGGTTCCGACAGTTTTCCTAGAAAAGTCAGAATCGTCCGACATACATGTCAAGACTTGTAATATGCCAAAGAGATGGCAGAATGGAATCTGTTCTCGATAACAGGCATTTTGTGCGCTCAAAATTTGGCAGAGACGCTGGGTTTTGGCGGTCAACCAATTAGAATAAAAAAACGCAATTTTGTCTGCATAACGAGCCCGCAGTTTCTCTTTGAAGGCAGGTTTTTGTTGTGAGTAGTAGCTTCCGCGCCCCCCCCGCCCCTCCCACTCCCCCGTCGAGGGAGATTGACGTTGTCGAGCTTTCCCAAGCGATTTGGAAAGAGAGAAAACTGATTTTATCTGTTGCTATATTTGCAAGCTTGTTGGCTGCCGCATACGCGTTTATTGCCACGCCTGAGTATCGGGTGACAACTGTTTTGCGTCCTTCTGCTATCAACGCGCTCGATGCCCTGAATCGCTCGGAAATTTATAGGCTCCCGCCAGACGAAGCTCTGACGAAGGTGGGTGCTTCTCTGGAGTCGTATGAGACTCGTCTTGGTTTCTTTCGAGAACATCAGAAGCTATTTAAGTCATTTGAACAGCCTGGCCGCACCCTGGAACAGTCTTTTGAAGCATTTAATCGTAATTCAGTCAGACTTTTATCCAGCGATGCAAAAAAAGCGGACTCATTGAATGCCTATATTCAAATGGAAATGAACTACCCGAAAGGGGTGGATGGTGTTGCTATCCTCAACGGCCTTGTAGATTACGCCATCACGAGAGAGCGAAATCAGATTGCTGCAGACCTTGATGTGATTGTAAAAAACCGACTGAATGAGATTAAAGGCAAGCTGGATGCTGCCCGCTCAGGTTACAACGCTGAAAAAGAAGCGAGGATCGCTCTTTTGACGGAGGCTGACGCGCTAAGGCGGGCGCAGCTGCAAGACGAGCTTAAGGCTCTGAGGATACAGTTGAAAACGCGCCGTACGGATCGAATGGCGCAGCTCAGCGAGGCAATAGGAATTGCAAAGTCTTTGGGTATTAGGAAACCATCTACCCCGTCATCGCTGGGAGAGGGTGAACGAGGTGAGGCAGTCAGCATGATGCGCACTGAGATTAACAATCAGCAAGTCCCATTGTATTTTATGGGTGTTGACGCGTTAGAGGCTGAAAGGGCGGCATTATTGCAGCGCAAGTCAGATGATTTTACAGAGCAGCGTATTGCGCAGATCGCCAACGAACTTCAATTGCTCCAATCTAATAGGCAGATCGAGGTATTAAATCAGAGGAAGAACGAGGATCTATTTCTTAAAGGTGTAGAGCCTATGCGTGCAGAAATTGCTCGATTACACAATTTGAATATGGATATGGGGAACTTACAACTGGTCGCTATCGATAAGCAGGCAGTTGAGCCCACGAGTCCAATTAAGCCCAATAAGCTTCTAATTGTCATCTTGGGAGCCTTCCTCGGGGTGTTGCTAGGAATCTTTAGTGCTGTATGCCGCTATTTTTTAAATTTGAGAAATTGTCAGGATAGGCGAGCAGCTGGATTCAGCCTTCCCGCTGTGGAAAGCACCTTGAGCCATGACAGTGCCCAGCCTGCGCTTTTCGACGCCACGCGTTAGTCGGCGAGTTAGTGAGGGCTGCGTTTGATTCGTATGGTAGTGTCAAGGGACTGCTTGAATGACTTTATATATCTTCGCTCTGGTTGCGACTTGATATCATTTTGATGTCAGTTTTGGTTCTGCTCATCAGGCTTGCTTTTTTAGATGATTTTTTAAACCAGTGAGCAATCCTTGGAACCAAATATGGCCTAAATGCCTCAAATCTGGGACCGGGCCAGAGCGGGCGTGATCTTGGTGAGCGACCGAATGCTTTGAGTTTGCTGGGGCGACATGGGAGCGACTGACGGCCGTGTGTAACCCCAACGTCGTTTCACTGGATTTTTTGCAAGAATATTTCATAGGACAGCCTGTCCCATCGCTTCTGGGGGGGGCTGATGCAGTCTCAAGCTGCATCAGCACCGGGAATATCTTGGGAGTGTCAAAGCATGCTCTGGTTGAATTGGGTGTTCAGGGTAGTATTATCTGCGTACGAACTTATGATCTTCCGCAGTAGGTCGAGTTGACGGGCGTGGGAGCACGTCCTATTTCAAAGAAATGGCCGGTATCAGATGTCAATATGGTCTGACAAATACACTTGGCGATGCAAATGTAATAGCATGCCATGGAAAACGACATTCGTGAAAACGCTATGGGTGTAGATAACCACTCAATCATTCTGCGGCCCAATACCCCGTTGCGTTACGATTGGTACCTGGTGCAATGCAAGCCTAAGCAAGACGGGCGTGCTCAGGAGAATCTCGAGCGGCAAGGCTATGTATGCTCTCGCCCAGTTCTCAGGCGCGAAAGGGTCAGTCGTGGTCGGCGACAGTTCATTACGGAGTCACTGTTTCCCGGGTATTTATTTGTACACCTCCCGGAAGGTGCCAATTGGGCCCCGCTACGGTCGACAAAGGGGGTCAGTCGTATGGTTGCTTTTGGCGGCTCCCCGCTGGGGGTAGCGTCTGGCCTTGTTCATGCGCTGCAGGAGCGGGGAAATTTGGGTGTTGTTCCTACGTATCATGCGGGTGATAAGGTAGTTATCCTCGATGGCGATTTCTCCGGCTTTGAGTCCATTTTCATGGCGATGGACGGTGAGGAGAGAGCCATTTTGTTGATCAACATGTTAAGCCGTCAGCGACAGATTGTTGTCCCTTTGAGCTGTCTAGGTGAGGTTGGCAGCGAGGCGTGACTGGCGTATAGCAGCAGGCGAGTCTTCAGGGGGATGACTAAAAACCTTGGGGCGGTAGCGTGGGATTATTTTATTTTCCTCGCTCTCTGGTGCACAAATAACCTGTGTCAGAATTCAGGTAAGGCTAAAACCTACGGCTACACCGCCCGGTGACATTTTTCGCGAGACACGTTCCCTAGCCAATACGAGTGTAATCGACTATTCGATTTAAATTTACCAGTGCGAAGCTGAAATAGAATCGCGCTTTTCTTATGGAACTAACACATGTTGTTATTAGAAAACATAAAACTTGCTATTGTTGGTTTGGGGTATGTTGGCCTGCCGTTGGCTGTTGAATTCGGAAAGCACCGCTCTGTCGTTGGGTTTGACATCAATAAATCTCGCATTGAGTCGCTTCGAGGGGGGCATGATTCGACGCTGGAAGTGAGTGATGATGAACTGCTTTCTGCAAAATCTCTCAGTTTTAGCTCAGATTTAAATGAACTTGAAAAATGTAACGTCTTTGTCGTGACTGTTCCCACGCCAATTGATGAATACAATCAGCCGGATTTGACTCCTTTAATCAAGGCTTCGGAAAGCATCGGGAAGGTATTGAAGAAAGGCAATATCGTTATTTACGAGTCGACGGTCTACCCAGGTGCTACTGAAGAAGACTGTGTTCCCGTTTTGGAGAAGTTTTCGGGACTTAAATTTAATGTTGATTTTTTTGCAGGTTATAGTCCAGAACGAATTAACCCAGGTGACAAGGAGCACCGCGTTACTACCATTAAAAAGGTGACCGCGGGTTCTACTCCAGAAGTGGCTGATCTTGTGGACTTGCTGTATCGCGAAATTATTGTTGCTGGCACGCATAAAGCAAGTAGCATTCGTGTCGCGGAAGCCGCTAAAGTTATCGAAAATACGCAGCGCGATTTAAATATTGCACTGATTAATGAACTGGCTATTATTTTTAATAAAATGGGTATTGATACGGAGGCTGTGCTCGAGGCTGCCGGTACCAAGTGGAACTTCTTGCCTTTCCGTCCTGGATTGGTAGGGGGGCACTGTATTGGCGTCGATCCATATTATTTGACTCATAAAGCTCAGTCCATCGGTTATCACCCAGAAATTATCCTAGCAGGGCGCCGTTTGAATGACAGCATGGGGGCATATGTCGTTTCGCAGTTGGTAAAAGCGATGCTCAAGCAGCGTATTCATGTCGACGGTGCCAAGGTGCTAATTATGGGCTTGGCATTCAAGGAAAACTGCCCCGATCTGCGTAACACGAGAATTGTCGATATCGTACGAGAGTTGGCTGAATACAATATTGCTGTGGACGTGTATGACCCTTGGGTAAGTGGCGCTGAGGCAGAACACGAATATGGCATAATGCCTATCGATAGCCCGGTTGAAAACACGTATGACGCCGTAGTAGTTGCGGTGGCTCATAATGAGTTTCGATCTATGGGGGCTGCTAAAATCCGCGCGCTCGGTAAAGACAAACACGTACTTTATGACCTGAAATACCTTTTGGAACGTGGTCAGTCTGATATTCGTTTGTGATTGTATTTTAGATGCCTACATAGTAGTGGGCAATTTTTAGACTCTCTTTCTCTACGAAGTGGACCCTATGACGCGTTACGAAATACTCTTGAAAAACCTTCCAAATGAGCCAAAAGTTTGGCTTGTTACCGGAGTCGCTGGTTTTATCGGTTCGAACTTGCTCGAGACGCTTTTGAAGTTGGATCAGTACGTGGTCGGCCTTGACAGTTTTATTACAGGACACCAGCGGAATCTCGATGAGGTAAAGCAGAGCGTCGATGAAAAACAGTGGCTCAGGTTCAAATTTTTTAACGGTGATATCCGAAATTTGGATGTCTGCCACGAGGTTTGTTCTGGCGTCGATTATGTGCTTCACCAAGCTGCTCTTGGTTCCGTGCCTCGCTCCCTAAATGATCCGATAACTACAAGCCAAACTAATATTGACGGCTTTCTGAATATGTTGGTGGCTGCACGGGATGCTAAGGTCAAAAGTTTTACCTACGCCGCTAGCAGTTCTACTTACGGTGATCACCCAGGGTTGCCGAAAGTTGAAGATGTGATCGGTAGTCCGTTGTCGCCTTATGCGGTGACAAAATATGTCAACGAATTATATGCTGACGTGTTCGCGCGCTGCTATGACTTTAATACCATTGGCCTGCGTTACTTTAATGTGTTCGGGAAACGGCAGGATCCAGACGGTGCCTATGCGGCTGTTATCCCGAAATGGGCGGCCTCCATGATTAAAGGCGAAACCATCTTTATAAATGGTGATGGTGAAACAAGTCGCGATTTTTGCTTTATAGAGAATACTGTTCAAGCCAATTTGTTGGCGGCTACTGCGGTCGACCAAGCTGTTCGCAACCAGATTTATAATGTTGCTGTCAGTGGTCGCACGACACTTAATACGCTGTTTTACGCTCTAAAAAAAGAGCTTGCGGCAAATGGTGTTGATTATCTGAAGGATCCGATATATAGAGATTTTCGTGCTGGTGACGTGAGGCACTCTCAAGCTGACATTGGAAAAATAAAAACCAGTCTTGGTTACTCACCGGCCTATTTGATTGAGCATGGTGTGGCAAAGGCGATGCCGTGGTATGTCACTTTTCTAAAGTGATGTCGAAGGATATATAGCCTGCTAATGGTTACGAGAGGGTATGATGAGTCTTATTAAATGGATAGATTTCCAGACGTTAGGTGATGAGCGAGGCAGTCTGGTTTCGATCGAGCAAGGTAAGGTCGTTCCGTTTGAGATAAAACGTGTTTACTATATATATCGAACGGCTGAAGGCGTAAGTCGCGGCTACCATGCCCATCGGAACTTGCAACAAGTCGCTATATGCCTTGTCGGCAAGTGCCGTATGGTATTGGATGATGGTGTGACGCGAGAGGATGTTTGGCTGGATTGCGCAACAAAAGGGATTTTGATTGAAGGTGGCATGTGGCGTGAAATGCATGACTTCAGTGAGCAGTGTGTACTACTTGTCTTGGCAAGCGCACCTTATGATGAAGCAGATTACATTCGAAACTACGAAGAGTTTTTAGCTATTACACGCCAGTCTAGAATAGCAACCTCTTTGCAGTGTTAAGTTACCTTGCCATCGTTTAAACTTGTGAACTCATGCGCGATATTGATATGGTGATGTGCAAATTGTTATAAGTTTATACAGTGTGTTGTATTACATCAGCGGTTGTATACTTGTCTTGTTCGCCGCCTTAGAAACTAATCAGGTTATATAAAGATGGTAAATTTTCTCGATTTGAAAAGCATTAACGCCGCGCTGCGTTCGGAGTTAATTGAGGCATGTACTCGGGTTATTGATTCTGGTTGGTATATATCGGGTCGAGAAGTAGCGGCGTTCGAGGCTGAGTTTGCAGCGTATTGTGGTGTAAAGCACTGCATTGGTGTGGCAAATGGGTTGGACGCTCTGACATTGACCATACGAGCTTGGAAAGTGCTTGGGCGATTTAAGCAGGGTGATGAAGTCATCGTTCCGGCTAATACCTACATTGCGAGTATTCTATCGATTACGGAGAACGGTTTGGTTCCGGTGTTAGTAGAACCTGACGACACTACCTTCAACTTGTGTCCTACGAAATTAGAAGGCGCTCTCACCGATCGCACGAGGTTGATATTGCCGGTACATCTTTATGGGCAAATTTGCGATATGCCAGCTATTAATGAATTCGCACAAAAATATGGTCTGTTGGTACTGGAGGACTCGGCGCAAGCACACGGTGCAAGCGTGAAAGGTAAAAAGACAGGTAGCTGGGGAAGCGCTTCAGCATTCAGCTTTTATCCGGGTAAAAATCTTGGTGCCTTAGGAGATGCTGGTGCTGTAACCACAGATGATGATGAGCTCGCTGAAACTATTCGAGCCTTAGGGAATTATGGGTCGAAATCAAAATATAATAATATCTACAAAGGCGTGAACAGTCGCTTGGATGAGTTGCAAGCCGCAATGTTACGTGTGAAGCTGGGCCACTTGGAAAAAGATACGAGTGTGCGTCGCAGTATTGCAGCTGCCTACATGGCTGGTATAGAAAACCAAGCGTTGAAGTTGCCGCTTGAAAAGTCTATTGATGCCACCTCCTTCTTGGAGCATGTTTGGCATCTGTTTGTTGTTCGTTGTCAAAACCGAACTGCTTTTCAAGATCATTTACGTGCTAAGGGCGTGGAGACGCTAATTCATTATCCTATTCCTCCGCACAAACAGAAGGCTTATGCCGAATGGGATGAATTGAATTTTGATATCACCGAGCGCATGCACGCCGAGGTCATTAGTCTCCCGATTGGACCGACGATGAGTATGGACGACGTTTCCGTCGTTATCGACGCATGTAATAGTTTTAACGGCGCCACGGTAGAATGACGTTTCTTAAAACCAGTCTATTGAATGGTATAGCAGTAGTTGTACGCATGGTCACACTATTATGTATAAATAAAATTCTTGCGGTATACGTCGGACCTGTAGGCTATGCTGCGCTTGGCCAGTTTCAAAATGCAGTGCAGATGATCACAACGTTTGCAAGTGGCGCAATTAACGCAGGAGTCACTAAATACACCGCTGAGTATCATGAAGATGAAGAGCGGCAGCGCACGGTGTGGCGCACGGCTGGCAGCATTTCCGTGATCGGAGCGCTGGTGACCGGCGTGCTCGTGACCGTTTTTAATGAAAATTTATCTTTGGCTTTTTTGAAAGATCGTGCGTTTGGCGGTGTATTTGTTTGGTTTTCAGCAACTTTAGTGTTGTTTGTTCTGAATACTTTATTGCTTGCAGTACTAAACGGTAAGAAAGAAATTCCTCGGTATGTTATATCAAATATTGCGGGGAGCCTTTTTGCTCTGGCCGTTACAGCGTATATGGCGATTATGTGGGGGCTGTATGGCGCGTTGGTAGCATTGGCGGTTTATCAGTCGTTGAGTTTCTTTGTTACAGTTTTTCTCTGCTATACAGCTCCTTGGTTCAAGATTCGATATTTTATCGGACGAATTGATTTCGGTGTGGCTCGAAATTTGGCTAAGTATACGGCGATGTCACTCACCTCTGTGGCGTGTGTGCCCATTAGTCAAATTCTGGTTCGAAATCACTTGGGCGAGAGCTTCGGGTGGGAGGCGGCCGGTTATTGGGAGGCGTTGACGCGGTTAAGTGGCGCTTATCTTATGCTGATCACCACAACGCTAAGTGTTTATTATTTACCTAAGTTCTCCGAGTTGAAAAAGTCGGAAGATATAAGGGCCGAAATTGTGAGTGGGTATAAAATAATATTGCCTCTCACTGCGGCGGGTGCTCTGATAATCTATCTTTTTCGCGAAATGATCGTGAAGCTGCTTTTTACTCCTGAATTCTTGCCGATGACTGATCTATTTGCCTGGCAGATGCTAGGCGATACATTGAAGATCGGAAGTTGGGTTATAGCCTACTTGATGCTTGGGAAAGCAATGTTCAAGCTTTTCATGATCACAGAAGTTATTTTTTCTACTTCTTTCGTATTGTTGTCTTGGCTGTTTACCAATGAACTAGGGTTGCAGGGTGTGACAGTAGCCTACGCAATCAATTACGCGGCGTACTGGGTTGTTATGGGTGTTTGCATGTCACGCAAATTGAAGGCAGTTCAATAAATATTTATAAATGAGCTAAGCATGATTACGCTTGTGATACCTTCGTATAATCATATTAATTATGTGTTTGGTTGCATTAAGGCCGCTCTGGCAGTCGATTTGCCAGGGCGGAAAGTTGTTGTAATTGACGATGGCTCTACAGATGGTTCTGGCGAAGCCATTGAATCCTTTATTTCAAGCTTATCCGATAGTACTATCGAGTTTATATCCAAGCCAAACGGGGGGCTTGTTTCATCACTGAACCTCGGATTAGCGAGGGCAGATATGGAGTTTATTTACCTAGTTGCATCTGATGACATCCCAGAGCCGGCCGGGATAAAAAAATGTGTCGATAAGTTAATCGCAAGTCCGAACGCGAAATTCTGTATCGGTGGCGGTTATGCTTTCTTTGATAAAACACCTGAAAATAGAGTGCCCATATACGGGGTTGCTCAGGATGATTTCTTTAGTCTGAGCCCTGATGCAATGAGTCGCAGTATTTTCTTGAATTACCCCTCTCCAATACTATTGCAATCTACCGTTTTTAAAACTGACTCTTTGAGAGCAATTGGTGGCTGGGATCCGAAGTTAATGTTAGACGATTATCCTACTTTTATAAAGTTGTTAACGCATTTCCCTATTCGCGATGTGGATTTTCTTTTTGCACCTGAGGTAAGTGTTGTTGGGTATCGGCAACACGAATCTAATAGTTATAAAAATGTAAAGAGGCAGTATTTTATGGTGCGTGAGTTGATGGAGGAACTTGCTCCGGATTATATACAGCGCAAAGCAATTGGCCGTATCTTGGCTTCTTATGTCATTTCGGCTTTGAAGAACGGTGACTTCGCCACAGCACTCGTAATGCTCCGATCGTCAAAATTTATGCACGTTGTTGCGGCCATACCGGCTGCGATAAGTTTGGTGGGAAAGAGAGTAGCAAGAAAGTCTAATTGATAGCTGAGCTCGGTACTGAGCTTGCCTACACCTTTGGTTTTACTAGTAGTTGTTAGGCGGTGGTTTAATTGAGATTATTTTTTAAGAATGCCTTAGTGTCACCTGTCTTCGTCTTACTGTTCATTACTCTGCTAATGTATTGCGCTAACTTGTTGGCTCTTGAGCAGCCTTGGGAGTGGGGGCACAGTGTTTATTTGTTGGGCGTTCTATCTTTTGTAATCGTTTACATGCTTGTATATGTATCGTTGTATTTAGGCGGTATCCCGCATCCCAAGTCTGAGCTGATCTCACCCTATAGAATAATTATCCAACTCTATTGGCTTTGTGCTTTTTTTGGTTTAGTACTGTCTCTTTACAAGATTTATGCGTTCGGCTATAACGGAAATTATGGTAGCGTTTTGTTAGCGTTGAGAATCGCGAATACTTGGGAGCACCAGCCCTCTTATGGGGCTCAGCACTTTGCTCTGTTCGCACTGTGTTTGTCGCTTTACTACGCACAGCAAAAACGAGCTTTACCTTGCCTAGTAGCAGCGCTTATTTATTTGACCTCGGCTTTCAGTATGGCGGAGAGAACAAGTATGATGTTTATATTTGTCGCTGTGGGTTATACCGCCATCAACGAGGGGTGGATAAGGCTGAAGGGGCTACTGCTGTCTTTAGCCGTTTTAATAGGTTTGTTCATCATCGTTGCCGTCGGAACCGGGAAAACTGGTGGAGATAAGGGGTATGACTTTATCCTGTTGTACCTGGGGTATGCTGTGACAGCCTTTTCACAATGGACAGAGGGTAAGGACTATTTAGGTTGTGCTGATCTGGTGTTTGGGAAATTTATTGATCTGATGTCGTTGGGATTATACTCTTGTCCGCCTCTTGATCTTGGTCTAACTGATAAAGACTTCAATGTTCTTACCTATGCAGCGTCTCCATACTTATTCGGTGGGCTACCGGCTGTCATAATATGTATGGCAATTGTCGGTGCTTTTTTTGCGATTCTTCGGGTTTTTGCAGTTAAGAGAAAAGGATATTACTTGGCAGTTCTTAGCTGTTTTATGTATGCGTTGATCATGATGTTTTATGCATGGCAATTTTCATTGACTACCTATTTATATTTAATGGCAATACTTTTTCCTCTCTTTGCGGGGAGGTTCCTTCACCCGAGTGGGCAGAAAATATCCCCGTGATCATTGCATCCCGTGAGTGAGCTCCAGGCGCGATTGGCTACGCAACGGATAACCGTAAAATTATTTGAGCTGTTGAGATCGAAATGAAAATTTTATTACTTCCAAAATATTCTCGTATGGGAGCCAGTACGCGTCTTCGAACGCTTCAGTTTTTGCCTTTTTTGGAGGCTGAAGGGTCGCAAGTTGATATTCAGACGTTGTTTGATGATAAGTATCTTGAAAACCTTTATCGGGGAAACGGCAGATCGTTTGTTTTAACGTTTAAGCAATATATTTTGCGTTTCGCTCTGCTGTTCAAGGCGGCGCGCTATGACGTTGTGTGGATCGAAAAGGAGATATTTCCATTTTGCCCTGCCTTCGCTGAAAGGTTGTTAAAGTTGTTCGGTATTCCGTATATCGTTGATTACGATGACGCGGTTTTTCACACTTATGATCTTTCTTCGAATGCTTTGGTCCGGGTTCTTTTAGGTTCCAAGATTGACACAGTGATGCGTCATGCAGGATGTGTAGTTGCAGGCAACGCCTATCTTGCGGAACGCGCGATAAAAGCGGGAGCGGCTAATGTTGAGGTGATACCGACTGTGGTCGATCATTCTCGCTACGCGAGCACACTTACACCCCCTAATAAGAAATTAGTAATAGGCTGGATTGGTTCCCCGTCAACTGAAAAATATGTCGTCCAAATTCGAGATGCTCTCAGGTTAGCATGTGAAACTTATGGTGCTCGCGTAGTTTTGATGGGGGCTAGTGAGGGCGTTATCAACGAACTTGAGGGTATTGACGTGGAGGTCCAAGCGTGGAGCGAATATGCGGAGACAGGGTTTGTTCAGGCACTCGATATCGGAATCATGCCACTGATTGATGGACTTTGGGAAAAGGGAAAGTGTGGGTATAAACTAATTCAATATATGGCTTGCGGAGTGCCGGTTATTGCGTCACCCGTGGGTGTGAATGTTGATATTGTTGAAAGCAACCAGTGTGGAATGTTAGCAACAGACATGTCGGATTGGCATCGCTGTCTTCATACACTCCTGGGCGATCGGGATTTACGTCTTTTTTATGGCAGCAAAGGGCGGCATGCAGTAGAAAATGTCTTTTCGGTGCAAGTTCAAGCTCCGCGAATCAGAGATATACTCGCCGTGGCGGCCAGTCGGGCAGGTTAGTGTAATAAGTTCTTGGGTACTGTTGCCGATGGTCTTGTTATCTCAATTTAATTATCAAGGCTTCTCTCGCGCTTACTTTCGCGGCCTTAATCGGGATTAATTAAAATGTGTGGATTAAGCGGTCTTTTCGATCCGTCCAAGCGCGCTGAGCTTCACGATGTTATCTCCAAAATGAACGATGCCATAGCGTATCGCGGGCCTGATGATTCGGGTATTTGGATTGATGACATTGGACTTGCGTTGGGACACAGACGACTGGCGATTGTTGACCTCACCAGCGCGGGCCACCAGCCGATGCATTCCCACGACCAGCGCTATGTCTTGGCTTTCAATGGAGAGATCTATAATCATCTCGCGTTGCGCAATCAACTTGAGTCAGAAGGTAGTAGTACTCCTTGGGCGGGCCATTCCGATACCGAAGTCTTGTTGGCATGTCTTGCTCGGTGGGGCATCGAGAACGCGCTGAAGTCGCTGGTCGGCATGTTCGCGTTTGCGCTTTGGGATAGGCAAGAGCAGGTATTGACTCTGGCTCGTGATCGAGTGGGCGAGAAGCCTCTTTATTGGGGGTGGCAGGATAATACTTTGCTATTTGGATCTGAGTTGAGTGCGGTGAAGGCGTATCCGGAGTTTAAAGCCGAGATCGACCGTAATTCGCTCTCTCTTATGTTACGCCATAATTGTATTCCCGCGCCTTACAGTATTTATAAGGGCATTTCAAAACTCCGTGCTGGGCACTACGTGTCTTTGAGCCTGAGTGATATTGCCGCTGCAAAGGGTTCCGTATCTCAAGCCTACTGGTCGGTCAACGATGCCGTTACTGCAGGGCTGGCTAATCCTTTTAAGGGTTCGCCGAAGGAAGCGACCGACGCACTGGAGAATCAGCTCCGACTAAGTATCGGGCAGCAGATGTTGGCTGATGTTCCACTCGGTGCGTTCTTGAGTGGTGGCGTCGACAGCAGCACAGTTGTTGCGTTGATGCAGGCCCAAAGCAAACAATCTGTTCGTACCTTTACCATTGGCTTTGACGAAAGTGGTTATGACGAGGCGGTCCATGCGAAGGCCGTGGCAAAGCACTTGGGAACACAGCATACGGAGCTCTACGTGCGCCCCAATGATGCCCTCGCGGTTATCCCAAAGCTTGCATCCATGTACTGCGAGCCGTTTAGTGATAGTTCGCAAATTCCGACATTCTTGGTCAGTCATATGGCCAGGAGAGAGGTTACCGTTGTACTTAGCGGTGATGGCGGTGATGAGCTGTTCGGTGGCTATAACCGGTATCTAACAGCGCGGCAGGTCTGGCAGAAAATGCATCGCTTGCCCGGTTTTGCGCGCAGTGCGACTGCTAAAATGCTGCGTGCTTTATCGCCGAGTGCATGGGATCAATTGTTTCAGTTGAGTAAGCCTATGCTGCCCAAACGCTTGCACCTAGCGACCCCCGGAGATAAAGCGCATAAACTGGCCTCGGTACTCGGTATTGCCAGTGGCGAAGACTTTTATCATCAACTGAACAGCCATTGGGACGACCCTGCTAGTGTTGTAATCGGAGCGCATGAACCGGAAACGCTATTCACCGACAAAGTCACATGGCCTGTAACCGATAGCTTTGAGCATTGGATGATGGCGATGGACATGCAGACTTATATGACCGACGATATTCTGGTCAAGGTAGACCGCGCATCGATGGCCGTCAGTCTGGAGTCGCGCGTACCAATGCTTGATCATCGAGTTATTGAGCTAGCTTGGCGCATGCCTCTGGACCTGAAAATCCGGGATAATCAGGGCAAATGGTTATTGCGGGAGGTTTTATATCGCTATGTGCCTAAAGAGCTTATTGAGCGCCCTAAGCAGGGCTTTGGTATCCCACTGGACAGTTGGCTCAGAGGGCCTTTGAGAGAATGGGCGGAGAATCTTCTCGATGAAGGACGCTTGCGTCGAGAGGGGTACTTTCATCCTGAGCCCGTCCGGAAAAAGTGGGCGGAACACTTGAGCGGACGTAGAAATTGGCAGCATCACTTGTGGGATATTCTTATGTTTCAAGCTTGGCTGGAAGAGCAATAAAACATGAATTTTCTATTAATCGCCAGCTATCCTGATTCTTTGATCAACTTTCGCGGGCCTTTATTGGACGCGTTGCTTGCTAGAGGCCTGACCGTGCATGTCGCGGCGCCGGATCTTTCTTCGGATAGCTCTGTGAGGATGCGTCTGGAAGAGAAAGGCATGATCGTGCACGAAATTCCGCTGCGCAGAGTCGGCATGAACCCTTTTGCCGACTTTTTCACCCTCATTTCGCTTTGTAAGTTGATAGCGCGTGTGAAACCAGATGCCGTCTTAGCTTATACGGTGAAGCCGGTTATCTATGGTTTGCTCGCGGCTCGATTGATGAAAGTTCGCCGGCGTTTTGCGCTGATTACCGGTCTAGGTTATGCATTTCAGGGATCGAGTAATGGGGAAGGGGAGCGCCGTGGTTTGCTTCGTGCCTTAGTGCAACGTTTGTATGCTGTATCCCTGCGATCTGCGACCCGAGTTTTCTTTCAGAACCCCGATGACCAGGCGTTATTCCAACAACTCAGACTGATCGGATCTGAAACGCCTTCTACTGTAGTGAACGGTTCGGGTGTTGATTTGGGCGACTTTAATGTCGTCCCCCTACCTGGAAAAATCAGCTTTCTCTTGATTGCCCGGCTCCTCGGCGACAAAGGCGTGCGTGAGTTTGTCGGTGCCGCGAGGGCCATAAAGGCTGAGTATGAACATGTCGTGTTCAAGGTCGTTGGATGGATCGATGAAAATCCTGATGCGATTCTGCAAGAAGAACTGGATGCGTGGGTCGGTGATGGTACATTGGAGTTCCTAGGTCGCTTGCAGGATGTCAGGCCGGCAATTGCAGACTCGTCTGTTTATGTATTGCCATCTTATAGAGAGGGAACGCCTCGCACCGTTCTTGAGGCCATGGCAATGGGCAGACCTGTTATCACCACGGACGCTCCTGGTTGTCGCGAAACAGTGGCTGATGGGGAAAATGGTTTTTTGATACCGGTTAAGGATGTCGAAAGGCTCACCTCTGCGATGTTGAAGTTTATTAACTCGTCAGAGCTTATTTCGAGTATGGGAAAAAAATCTCGGACGTTGGCGGAGCTTAAGTATGACGTTAAAAAAGTTAACGCTGTTATGTTGCAGGGAATGGGTATTTAACAGTATTGGAAATGCTAATTCGTTTATTGACTTTGCCTGAAGGCCTCAGTGAAAGGTGCTGCAATAGCGTTGAAGCCTGACTATAATCTTTGTTGAGATAAAAATGCTTAAACGTTCATTTGATATTTTTGCTTCCGTGTGTGGCCTGATTTTATTTGGCCCCGTCATGATCATAGTCGCATGGCTGGTCAAACGAAAGCTCGGTTCTCCAGTGTTGTTTAGTCAAATAAGACCCGGTTTAAATGCCAAACCTTTCAAAATGATGAAGTTCCGGACGATGCTTGACGCTGTCGACCAGCATGGCAATCCGTTGCCTGACGCGCAGCGTATGACACTCTTCGGAAGCTTCTTGCGCTCCAGTAGTTTGGACGAGTTGCCAGGTTTGCTGAATGTTCTGAAAGGAGACATGAGCTTGGTCGGACCCAGGCCTCTTCTTATGGAGTATTTGCCGCTGTACAGCGCCGAACAGTATCGCCGTCATTGCGTAAGGCCTGGGGTAACCGGCTGGGCTCAAGTCAACGGTAGAAACTCGGTAAGCTGGGAAGAGAAATTCAAGCTGGATGTTTGGTATGTGGATAATAATTCGCTATGGCTTGACCTGAAAATTATTATACTGACGATCAAAAAGGTTGTCGTCAGGGATGGAATCAACGCTGATGGCGAAGCTACCATGAGTAAGTTTACGGGATCCAAATAAATAAGCGGGGGAGCTTGGGTGGAAGGGATATTCTGACCAAGCGTTTGAGTTTCTTAACTTTGTCTTGATAAAATTTAAGGTGTTATTTATGTTGGGAACATCATTTTCCCCCTGGCCCTCGTTCACCGAAGAAGAGGCCAACGCCGTTCGTGATGTCATACTGTCCAACAAGGTCAACTATTGGACTGGGCAGGAAGCTCGCCAGTTTGAGCGCGAGTTTGCCTCTTGGTCAGGCACCGATTACGCGATTGCACTTGCCAACGGCACCGTTGCGCTGGACCTGGCCCTCATCGCGTTGGGCATAGGTGAAGGCGATGAAGTCATCGTAACGTCGCGAACGTTTCTGGCCTCGGTTTCTAGCATCGTTAATGCAGGGGCCACACCCATTTTTGCCGATGTGGATCGTGACTCGCAAAACTTTACAGCGCAATCCATTGAAGCGGTGTTAACGCCTCGCACTCGTGCAGTTATTTGTGTGCATCTCGCGGGCTGGCCGTGCGATATGGACCCAATCATGGACCTTGCCGCTCAGCATGATTTGATGGTCATTGAGGATTGCGCGCAGGCTCATGGTGCTTATTACAAAGGTCGTCCGGTCGGTTCTATCGGGCATGTCGGTGCTTGGTCATTCTGTCAGGATAAAATCATGACCACGGGTGGCGAGGGGGGGATGGTGACCACTAACGACCGTACGCTCTGGGTTGATATGTGGGCTTATAAAGATCATGGCAAGAGTTGGGAAGCTGTCTATGAGCGTCAACACGCCCCCGGTTTTCGCTGGCTGCACGAAAGTTTTGGTACCAACTGGCGGATGTTGGAGGTCCAAGCTGTCATTGGCAGAATTCAGTTGCGTAGAATGAAGGCGTGGCAAGCTCTGCGCGAGCAGAACGCCACCCGTATATGGGACGCTGCTCGTGAGCTACCAGCATTAAGGGTTCCACTGTTTTCTGAGGATAGTGTTCACGCAGCTTATAAATGCTACGTGTTTGTACGGCCAGAGCAGTTAAAGGACGGCTGGTCTCGGGATCGAATACTGAGCGAAATCGCGGCACGTGGTGTCCCCGCTTTTTCAGGCTCTTGTTCCGAGGTTTACCTGGAAAAAGCATTCGATAATACTGGGTTGCGACCTGCTCAGCGTCTGGCAAATGCAAAGGAATTGGGTGAGACGAGTATGATGTTCCTGGTGCACCCAACGTTGACCCGCGCCGAAATGGACCTCACGTGCCAAGTAATAATCGATGTCGTTACAGAGGCTTCGATCGGATAGCACTTGTGGATGTGTCACTGCGTATGTGTATGAATGAACGGTTTGGTTGGTACCGGAGAGGTGTTTAAGGTATATATGGATAGCTTACGAACGTATTTGTTGAGTCTTCCACGACGGCAGAAGCGTATTTTGCAAGTGGCTACAGATGTTGTTCTGGTCTGGGCCGCGCTGTGGTTGGCGTTTGTCGTTCGGCTGGGAATGGATGAGATGAGCAATCCGGTCAAGCTTCATTTGTGGTTGTTCATATGTGCTCCCGTCGTTGCTGTCCCATTGTTCATTCGCTTCGGCATGTATCGGGCCGTAATGCGCTACTTCGGCAATGATGCCCTTATCGCGATCGTCAAAGCCGTTAGCCTTTCATCATTAGTTCTAGGGTTTGTTGTTTATTGGTACAGCAACCATCAGAGCGTTGTGCCGCGTTCAATTATTTTCAACTATTGGTGGCTCAGCCTGATCATGGTGGGCGGTTTGCGCTTGGCAATGCGCCAGTATTTCTTAGGTGACTGGTTTGCTGCGGCCCAGCATGTACCATTCACAAGCCGTGAAGATGGTCTGCCTCGCGTGGCCATATATGGCGCAGGTGCTGCGGGTAATCAGTTGGTAGCTGCTTTGCGCATGGGGCGTGTTATGCGACCTGTCGCATTTATTGACGACGACACTAGTATTTCTGATCGAGTAATCTCCGGCCTGCAGGTCTATAAACCTAAACATATTCAGCGAATGATTGATGCTACTGGCGCTCAGGAAATTCTCCTGGCGATTCCTTCGTCAAATCGAGCTCGTCGCCGAGAAATTTTGGGGTTTCTCGAGTGTTTTCCGCTGCACGTGCGAAGTGTGCCAGGGTTTATGGACTTGGCCAGTGGGCGGGTTAAGGTGGATGATATCCAAGAGGTGGATATCGCTGACTTGCTGGGGCGAGATGCTGTTCCCGCACAGGATGAGTTGCTGGAGCACTGCATCAAAGAGCAGTGTGTGCTGGTTACCGGGGCGGGCGGGTCAATCGGTTCGGAGCTATGCCGGCAGATTTTGTCGCTTCGTCCTACCACGTTGTTACTGTTTGAGCACAGTGAGTTTAATCTCTACAGTATTTTGTCAGAGCTCGAGCAGCGTATTACCCGTGAATCCCTCTCTGTACGTCTGTTGCCAATATTGGGTTCTGTTCGCAATGAGGGCAAGTTGCTGGACGTCATGAAAACCTGGCGTGTTGACACGGTTTATCATGCTGCCGCCTATAAACATGTGCCGATGGTCGAACACAACATTGCCGAAGGTGTGATGAATAATGTGATCGGTACGTTGAATACTGCCCAAGCAGCGCTGCAGGCCGGTGTTTCAAACTTTGTATTGATTTCAACCGACAAGGCTGTGCGACCGACCAATGTGATGGGTAGTACCAAGCGCCTAGCCGAGTTGACATTACAAGCCCTCAGCCGTGAGTTGGCACCTGTCTTGTTTGGGGATACGACAAAGATCCTGCGGGTTAATAAAACGCGCTTCACCATGGTTCGTTTTGGCAATGTGCTTGGATCGTCTGGCTCAGTGATTCCACTCTTTCACAAGCAAATTAAATCTGGTGGCCCGCTCACCGTTACACATCCGAAAATCACCCGTTATTTCATGACTATTCCTGAAGCCGCCCAGTTGGTAATTCAGGCTGGATCAATGGGGCAGGGCGGAGATGTGTTTGTATTGGACATGGGAGAACCGGTTAGAATCGTCGAGCTGGCCGAAAAAATGATTCACTTGTCAGGGTTGAGTTTGCGCACTGAAAAAAATCCCCACGGCGATATCGCGATTGAGTTCACCGGTCTGCGGCCAGGAGAAAAGCTCTACGAGGAGCTGCTGATAGGCAATAACGTCGTTGCCACACAGCACCCTATGATTATGAGTGCCAATGAGGATCACATTGCTTGGGACGTTCTTAAGATCAAGCTGACAGAGCTACTTTCGGCAGTAGATCAGGACGATTACGCTCGTGTTCGCCAGTTGCTTCGAGATACAGTCAGTGGCTACACACCTGATGGTGAAATTGTTGATTGGATTTATCAGCAGCGCCGCTTGGAACCTTAATGTATAGAACATGAATACGTGACGGCGCGAGGATACGAATAACCGGACTATCATCATAGTCCGGTTTTTTTAGTATTCGTAAAACCCAGAGTTGGTCTTTCGCCCCAACTTGTTTGCCCTGACCATCTTCCTCAGTAAAGGGTGGGCTCTGTATTTTGGATCGCCTGTCTCGTTGTGCAGGGTCTCCATAATCGAAAGATTAACATCATTTCCGATCAAGTCCGCCAAGGCAAGAGGGCCAATGGGATGGTTTGCGCCAAGCTTCATTGCCTTGTCTATCTCCTCGGCACTGGCGACGCCTTCTGCGAGTATTCCGATAGCTTCGTTGATCATCGGAATCAACATTCTGTTGACAATGAATCCGGGCGCCTCGTTAACCAATACCGGCTCTTTCCCCAAGCTTTTTGCGAAATTGAACGCCCAAGTTTCGGTTTCTTTACAGGTAGAGAGGCCGACAATTACTTCGACAAGCTTCATGACTGGAGCGGGGTTAAAAAAATGCAGGCCTATGACATTTTCCGGTTTTTTTGTAAGGCTTGCTAACTCAGTAATTGATAGTGATGAGGTGTTTGAGGCTATTAGTGATGTAGTGTCCGCATACTGTGCGATTTCACGGAATATCCCGTGTTTTATGGACATGTCCTCGGAAACAGCTTCAATAATCAAGTCACAATTTTTTAATGCTTCATAGTGGTGAGCTGTCTGGATTTTCTGAGAGAATCTCGAAACGTCTTCTGCCGCTAATCTTTTTTTATTAATCATGCGCTCCCACAGAGCGTTCAGGTTTTCAAAAGCTTCTTCACTGCTTGCTTGAGAGCGGCCTATCCAGACTATAGAAGCAGTCGCATCAGATTGCGCGAGTACTTGGACGATTCCCTTTCCCATCGTGCCTGAGCCGATGACGGCAACCTTGACTTCTTTCATATTAAATATATTCCTTTACTCTTAGGAAGACCGCAATGGTTTTGCAGGGTTTCCAAATACGGTAGTGTATGGGGCGACACTTTTGGTCACTACTGAACCCATGCCAACGACAGCACCTTCACCGATCACGATTGGCCTATCCGGTGTGCCCTGTCGAATCATCGCGCCAGTACCAATATAGGCATGATTTTCGATTACGACGCTTCCATTGCATTGCACATTGGGGGCAAACGTCACGTAGTCACCGATTACACAGTCATGCGCAATGTATGAGTAAAGGTTAGCGTGAAAAAATTTACCAATGGTTGCGTTCGAAGTAACAGTAGTAAAAGGGCAAAAAACAGCACCCTCGCCAATAATGTTGTGACTCAGATTAATTGCGTTCGATGCTGAGATTGAGAATGGCTTTGCACCCAGTTCTATGAACCTCTCGGCGATGGTCTGTCTAGTTTTGCTGTTGGCGATCGTAATGTTGAAGAACTTATCGCCATCCATTTTCATAAAGCTTTCGGTATCGACCACGGTATAACCGTTGATGGCCTTGTCTTGAAAATGGTCATCCACGAATAAAATTTCGAAATTTTCGTGGGATGATATTTCAGTCATTTGAGTGACGAGGGGGGCGACCTCTCTACCAAACCCTCCGGCCCCTACGATTGCATAAATTTTCATCTTTAGCTGGTCCTTAAGCTTAATCAGGATTGACCTTGGCTCAAGCAATTCTACAGGTGAATAGTGTCAGTGTCAGTGTCAGGAGTAGAGTTTTACAGCTTGTCTGAGGCACTCAGGCTGGTTTCTCGATCGCTCGTTATACGCCTTTTGGGGTGGTGGCTGAATAGTGGCATGGTCTATTAGGCCTCTGCCCTGGCACGTGCCACCCGGCTGGCCAAAAAACTGATAAGAAACGCGGTCTGTTAAAAGTGACCTATAACACTGCTTAAGCTCAGGTATGTTTTCTAATTGTCGATCGTTAGGAGGGCGTGCGTTCGGAATGCCGAGGGCTCAGCCTGGGGGCGCACGCTCTACCAGTAGACGAAAGGGTTTATTGCTCAGAAAACTCTTCAATCCATTTGGACACGATATCTTTCGGATAGCCGCGATGGAAGTGCCTGCGCCAAGGGTATGCGCTTTCTCCTGAACCATCCTTCAGCTTAATTTTGCTAGTATTGCAAATCAGTTTTGCGGGAGATCCAGCGACTACCGTATCTTGAGCTACATCTCGGCTGACGGAGCTGTGCGCACCGACTAATGCTCCTCTTTTAACCGTAACGCCTGGCAGGATGACGGACATTGTAGCAATCACCGAAAACTCTTCGATCTTAACGCCGGACATTATTTCGCTCGGCGGGTGAGGATCGTTGGTTAATACAACATAGGGGAATATCCATACATAGTTTTCTATTGTTGAATGTTGTCCTATGTGGACATTGCTATGGCATTTTACGTAATTTCCAATTTCGCAGTGTCCTTGTATATCGCCAAGTGTTCCTATCTGAAAGCCCGCCCCGGCGGTAGTCAGTTCTCTGATTGTAACTCTGTGCCCTGTCGTGAGGTTGTCACCAAACGAAGACCCTTCATAAAAAACACAATGTGAACGAATAATGGACGCTTTTCCAATAATCAACGGACGTCCATTTGCCAGTTTGGTTGGTAAGCCAATTTCGCAGTAGGCACCAATTTCTGTATCATCGCCGATGGTTACGTTTTTATGGACGATACTATAGGGGCCAATTTTAACGTTGCTGCCAATTTTTGCATCGGGGTCAATAACTGCGGTTGCATGTATCATAAATTTTTCCGCTGGTAAATAAGATATGAGGGGCGCTTTTGTAGCAGTATCAATGTGCTAAGCTGACGTCTAACGGAAAATCATAGTATCTAATTAGTCGGGAGAGATGAAGCGCTGGCGCCGTAATCCGTGAAGGGCTGTGAGTCGCTCCTGCCGTTTCCTCCGGCATAAGTGGCCGTTTGAGTGCTAACCGCTTGCTGTCCTTCGATTTTTTCACACGGGGCGGGCGGTGACTGTGAGACCGTCACATCATGCGAGATTGGGTGTCGGTGGTTCGTCCAGACTAGTGCGACAGCGGACATTGAAGGTGTGCACCAGTGCCGCTCGAGATGAGAGCGTAGAGATTTCACAAAAGGCCGTAATATCCATTGAGTCATTCTTTATCGGTACGTAACATACGCCGATTTTTGATGCCCTACGTGAACCATCGGCAATGGTTAAGCATGTGGTTGAAAATCCTATAAAATTTTTAAAAATAACCATAATTAATACGGCGCACCCATCTATGCGAGAGCGGTTCTCATATCATCACAATCAGCATATTGACTACCGTCCAGATGTTGACGGGCTCCGCGCTTTTGCGGTTCTGGCGGTTGTTATTTTTCATGCGTTTCCATTGGCGCTAAAGGGTGGTTTCATAGGCGTAGATATTTTTTTTGTTATTTCAGGTTACTTGATTTCCAATATAATTTTCAAGAGTTTAGATAAGGGGCATTTTAGCTTTGTTGAGTTCTATATTCGTCGAGTTAGACGGATATTCCCAGCGCTGATCCTTATGATGCTTGCCTGCTTTACAGCTGGTTGGTTCTTGTTGATGGCGGTGGAGTTCAAGTTTGTTGGGAAGCACATCGCGGCCGGGATTGCATTCGTTCAAAATATTATATTGTTCCAAGAGTCAGGGTATTTTGATACCGCTTCCGAATTAAAACCGCTGTTGCACTTGTGGTCGCTGGGGATAGAGGAACAATTTTATTTGCTTTTCCCGCTCTTGGCATTGTGCTTATGGAAGGTTAGACGCCTTGCCCTCTACGTATTGATTATATGCGTATTGTTGTCCTTTGGTATCAATATCAGCGATGTCAAAAGCGAACCCTCGGCTGCTTTCTATTTGCCGGTAGGGCGTGCATGGGAGCTGCTGGTTGGTAGCTTGCTCGCATATGAGAGTCTATACAATAGATGCACGCTGACTGGGGCATTGGCGTCATGTGGCGTCAGGAATGAGTTGACTGAGCGTCTGGCGCCGTTGGTTCGTAATGCGATTGCTGTTGCTGGTTTTTTACTGCTGGTCGTCGCGCTCTGCACTATTCATAAGGGGCTGCCTTTTCCGGGAGGCATAGCCGTTGCGCCTGTTTTGGGCGCTGCGCTGATCATCCTCGCGGGCCCTCACGCATGGGTAAATCGCAGCCTATTCTCGCTTCGGCCAATTGTCTGGTTGGGTTTGATCAGTTATCCCCTCTATCTGTGGCATTGGCCGATTCTAACCTTTCTGAAAATCATTAATGTTGATATACCTACGATTGGAATGGTTTTGGCGGCGGTTTTATTAAGTATTGTTCTTGCGGCCGCAACCTATCTATTTTTAGAAAAGCCGTTTCGATCGATCGCTCCCTCCAAGAAAAACAGTGCCATCCTATTACTGCTCGGTGTAATTATGGGCGTGGCAGGGGGTACTGTTTTTATAAAAAATGGTCTGCCTGAACGAATGCCTGAACGCGAAGCCTTTGCTCAGTACTTTGAGAATTCATGGCCTGAACAGGCTTATGTTGCCAAGCATGGTCTTGCAAAAACGTACCGCTTGGAGTGCGACTTTTTTGACTTCGATAGCTATCGTGAAGGTCATCCTACCAACGATCCTATCGAGCGTATCGCTGAGTCGTGTTATACGCCACAGACTAATACCTCCGTCATGATTTGGGGCGATTCTCATGCACAACAACTTTATCATGGGCTTCGTGAAGAAATTCCAAGTGACGTTTCGATCTTACAAGTTGCAACGTCTGGCTGCATGGCTTATTTGCCAAACGCTGATTATCCAAGAGCGAAAAATTGTGAAAAGTCTAATGCACTTGCTTTGAGCGTGATAAAGGAAAAAAGACCAGCGGTGGTGATTGTTGCCCAGTTTTCTGGACTGGATAAGTCGAATGACTTAAAGGCGCTGGCGAGTCAGCTAAAAAGTTATGGCGTGGGCGATTTAATTGTCGTGGGCCCCGTGCCTCGCTATAATCGACCGCTCTACCAGCTGATCGTTCGTAAGTATTGGCCAGATCCGCCACGTAAGATGACCACTCATTTTATTTCGGAAGTTCAAGAAACTGATGAGTCTCTTAAACAGCTCTATGGCAGCGGGCAGGGTGGGTTTGATTATCTTTCTGCTCGAGACGTGTTCTGTGACAGTGAAGGATGTTTGGCTTATTTAGGCGCAGATCCTAAGGAGGGGCTAGTAACGTTTGATTACGGCCACTTAACGGCTGTCGCCTCAGTATTCTTATCTAGAAGTACACTTGCGCCATTGGTGATGAGCAAGTTGCATCGGGCGTTTGATAGTCAAAAAATTGATCCTCTGAAAATGAGTTATGAGTGACAGTATGTGTATGCTGAATAGAAGTAATCACACTCTGTAACGTAGCCACTTTTGACTCTCGCCCAACATCATCTAGGTTTGAGAAGCAGCTTCGGAAAAGCTGCTTTTCTCTTACCGATGTCATGGAGCGTCACCAATGCAAAACCTCTACATTTCCTCCCTCATCTTCGCCTTCCTCACCAGCCTCTCCGTCGCCACCACCGCTGCGCCGTTCATCAAGCCGGAAGCTCCAACCCCTATCTCCGCCCAAATGACCAAGACCGAGCAATCCACCAAGGTCAACCTCAACGCCGCCGACGCAGAAACCCTGCGCCGCGATCTGTTTGGTATCGGCGCCTCCAAGGCAAAGGCAATCATCGCCTATCGCGAAAGCAACGGCCCATTCACGGCCGTGGATGAATTGTTGGAGGTAAAAGGCATCGGCAAGGCGTTGCTGGATAAGAATCGCGACAGGCTGGTTATAAATTGAGGATGTAGATACAGCCCAGAAGGCCGGTCATTGACCGGCCTTTCCGTTAGCAGGGACTCGCCCATCGCGCACCATTGGCATGAAACGTGATTACATCCAACTCAATGATTGTTCAACAATCCTGAGGTAGTGATGACGCTTAGCATGTCTTTAGCCGATCAAATAGCCCTGGAACTACGTGCCGACATAATCGGTGGGCGGTTATTGCCAGGTATGCCGTTAATCGAGAAGGATCTTGTCACCGCCTACAACGCCTCGCGCAACACTATCCGTGAAGCGCTGCATCGTCTGGGCCAGGAGGGCCTTACTCGCTATGTACGTAATAAGGGCGTAATGGTTCGGCGCCTGGAGCGGGAGGAAGTCCGCGATCTGTTTGTAGTCCGCCGCACCCTGGAACTGCAGGCCATAGCCCAAAGCGGCCCGCTGACGGACGCTCAATCAGGGCGTATGCAGAGCGCTATTGAGGCCACCACCCTGGCTCGTGAGCGTGAAGATTGGCGAGCGGTGGCCACCCACAGTCTGGTGTTCCATCAACAGATTGTTGCGTTAATGGGCAGCCCGCTGTTCGATGAGTTTTTCGCCCAGGTGATTGCCCAGTTACGCCTGGTGTTTTGCGCTGCACCTGACGAGCAACGTTTCCAGTCGCCCTGGCTGGAGCGCGATCGAGAGATATACGGCTTATTAGCCGAGCACAACAGACCAGCAGCCAGCGAGGCGATGAGCCTTTACCTGGACGATTCTGAACACCTTTCCCTCGCCTTGTTTGATCACCCTTGATGGAGGAGTGCCCCATGTACAAAGACTATCCCGCCGCGTACCAGGTCAGCAAAGGTTCGGCGTTGCAGGTGGATACGGCGTTCTATCAGCGTATTCGTGATCAGAAAACCCAGCGCACATTGATCGAACAATTCGAGGTACCGATCCGTACGGGCAGGGCATGGAAAGTACCGGCTGGGCATGTGTTCCGTGTGACCACACCAGTTGGACCGCAGGTAGGCGACTTCAACGTATGGAACGCCAATGACCCGCGCGAGCGCTTGTGGGCTGCGCGCACGAGGCAATTGCAAGGCGCCCATGTCAGCACTCACGACCGTCTATGGTCGAACCTGCCCTTTCTAAGACCCTTGGTCACCATCACCGACGACAGCCTCGCCAACTACGGCATCGATGAGCACGGCGGCCGCCTGCACGATTTGCTTGGCACGCGTTGCGACCCTTATGTGAACCGTATGCTGACCGGTGAGGACTTCCATCACCACTGCCACTCGAACCTGACCCGTGCGGTATTGCCTCATGGCCTGACTGAGTTCGACGTGCATGACGTGCTGAATATTTTCCAGTGCACGGGCCTCAATCACGATG
Source organism: Pseudomonas sp. Root569 (assembly GCF_001427465.1). Classification (NCBI taxonomy): domain Bacteria; kingdom Pseudomonadati; phylum Pseudomonadota; class Gammaproteobacteria; order Pseudomonadales; family Pseudomonadaceae; genus Pseudomonas; species Pseudomonas sp. Root569. Next base: position 66,939 of record NZ_LMGQ01000010.1, read on the forward strand.
ACATGTACTTTATGAAAGCCTGTCCGGCGCAGAAGGGCGATTACCTGGAGTTCTTTGCCGAGATTGATTTGCTGTGCGCGTTGTCGACCTGCCCGGGTGGGGATCTATCGCTGCCAATGTGGGGGCCTGATGCGCAGGACCCGCTAACGGTTTGTCGTCCGTTGGGGGTGGAAATCTACAGATTGGAGGATGGGTTACTGAGCGGCTGGAGCCAACCGGAACGTGCTGCCTACAAGGGGCAGCACGGGTTGCAGATTGCCAAGGCGGATTGGGAGTAACTCAAGATTCAGCGATCCTGCGCATCCTTGGCATCTGCCTGGGCATTGCGTTCTGCCACGCGTTTGCGTTGTTCGTCGGTGAGTTCCACTTTGTTGGCGCTGTCACGCAGCATCATCAGCCCACCGACGATCGACCCGATCGCTACTACCATAATCAACCACGCATACCACGGCATAAGGGCTCTCCTTGAGGCAGATGACCGTCGAAGAATTCTCCTACGGTGATAACTGCTTTGAGTTACGGGCTTTCTGAGTAGTTCATTGTAGGCCCGTTCTGCCTCGCAGGCCCTATAGTCCTGTCAACATCGCATCCGCGGGGGCATCGGCGCGGTCTTGTGCGGTGAGTTGGAAGTAGACGAAGCCCACCAGCATGAAGCCCAGGAAGATCAACCCGATCAGCGCATTGAACCAAGCCATTGCCACCAGGCACACCACCGCCAGTACCAATGCGATACCCGGCACGATGGGGTAGCCCGGTGCGCGGAAGGTGCGTTCCAGCAGAGGCTCGGTCTTACGCAGTTTGAACAGGCTGAGCATGCTCATGATGTACATGACGATAGCGCCGAACACGGCCATGGTGATCATGGCGGCGGTCAGGGTCATGCCGCCCAGGTTGATCAGGCCATCGCTGTAGATGGCGGCGATGCCGACCACGCCGCCTGCGATGATGGCGCGGTGGGGTGTCTGAAAACGCGACAGTTTGGCCAGGAAAGATGGCAGGTAGCCGGCGCGGGCGAGGGCAAAGAACTGCCGCGAGTAGCCGAGGATGATGCCGTGGAAGCTTGCTACCAAACCGAACAGGCCAATCCACACCAGCATGTGCAGCCAGCCGGAGCTTTCGCCGACTACGGTTTTCATCGCCTGGGGCAGTGGGTCGTTGATGTTCGACAAGGTGCGCCAGTCGCCCACGCCACCGGCGAAGAACATCACGCCCATGGCCAGGATCACCAGGGTCAGGATGCCGCTGATGTAGGCTTTTGGAATCGTGCGCTTGGGGTCCTTGGCTTCTTCGGCCGCCATGGCCGCGCCTTCGATAGCGAGGAAGAACCAGATGGCGAAGGGGATCGCAGCAAACATCCCGGCAATTGCCGGCGCGCCGAAGGTGTCGGAACCGGCCCAGCCATTGAGGGCGAAATTGCTGAAGCTGAACGCCGGGGCGACCACGCCCATGAATACCAGCAGTTCGGCGACGGCGAGTACGCACACCACCAGCTCAAAGGTAGCGGCAAGTTTTACACCAAGGATATTCAGGCCCATGAACACAATATAGGCGCCAACGGCCGCGTGTTTCGGGTCCAGAGCCGGGAATTGCACGTTCAAATAGGCGCCAATGGCTAAGGCAATCGCCGGCGGAGCGAACACGAATTCGATCAGGGTCGCCAACCCGGCAATCAGGCCGCCTTTCTCACCAAAGGCCCGACGACTGTAGGCAAACGGCCCACCGGCATGGGGAATGGCGGTAGTCAGCTCGGTGAAACTGAAGATAAAGCAGGTGTACATCGCGGCGACCATCAATGAGGTCACCAGGAAGCCCAAGGTGCCGGCCACGCCCCAGCCATAGCTCCAGCCGAAGTACTCACCGGAGATCACCAGCCCGACGGCGATACCCCATAAATGCAGGGTGCCCAAGGTGGGTTTGAGGTGTGTGGTCATGGTGGGGTGCTCCCTGAAGGGGTTGGAATGATTCAGGGTGTTGCAGTGGACATGCCACTTCCCAAAGTGCTGTCGTAAAGCGGTGCGAGTGTCGTTGGCAGGATGGTTTGGCGTTTGAAACTGTATGGCGATGCACCAGGTAGGGGCGGTGGTGGCTGGGCTGGCGTTATCGGGAGCAAGCCCCCTCCCACATTTTGATCGCGTTGCCAACGCGCGCCTGCGGGGCGTCTGACCCCTGTATAAAGCCCGCATAAAGCCATTCTTTACGCCATCTTTACGGCCCTCCCACCCCCTCGCTCTCGTTCCTTTACACCCCTCCTGCGGACAATGGCCCCACACGCGGCACTCGGCCGTTAAACGGAGAAACTTCCATGAGCGTTCTGGACGGGGTGTCACTGCTATTGGCCGTGGCGCTGTTCATTTATCTGCTGGTTGCGCTGTTACGCGCGGATCGGAACTAGGAGCAGGGCTATGCACAGTTATGACTATTGGCTGATCATCGCCTTCTTTGCCGTGGTACTGGTGCCGGCACCGTTCCTGGGGCGGTTCTATTACAAGGTGATGGAAGGCCAACGTACCTGGCTCAGCCCAGTACTGGGGCCGGTGGAAAACGCCTGTTATCGCCTGTCGGGTGTGGATGCACAGCAGGAACAAAGCTGGCAGAAGTACATGCTGGCCTTGCTCGCATTCAACCTCGCGGGCTTCTTGCTGTTGTTCTCGATCCTGTTGTTCCAAGGCTCCCTCCCGCTCAACCCGCAAAAACTGCCGGGCCAGGAATGGACCCTGGCGTTCAACACTGCCGTCAGTTTCATGACCAACACCAACTGGCAGAACTACAGCGGTGAGGCGTCCCTGAGCTACCTCAGCCAGATGGTCGGCCTGACTGTGCAGAACTTCGTCAGTGCGGCGACTGGCCTCGCAGTCCTGGTCGCCTTATGCCGTGGGATTGGTCGCAAATCTGCCCAGACGCTGGGCAATTTCTGGGTCGACATGACCCGCGCCACCCTCTACGGCCTGTTGCCGTTGTGCCTGGTGCTGGCGCTGTTCCTGGTATGGCAGGGCGTGCCGCAAACCTTCGCCCATTACATTGATGCCGTGACGATGCAGGGCGTGGACCAAGTCATCCCCCTGGGCCCGGCGGCCAGCCAGATTGCGATCAAGCAACTGGGTACCAACGGCGGCGGTTTCTTCGGTGTGAACTCGGCGCATCCGTTCGAGGACCCGACGGCCTGGGCCAACCTGTTCGAAGTGGCTTCGATCATTCTGATCCCGGTAGCGTTGGTGTTTACCTTTGGCCACTACGTTAAAGACCTGCGTCAGAGCCGTGCCATCCTCGGTTGCATGCTGGCACTGTTCCTGATCGGCGGCGCGACGTCGCTGTGGTCCGAATACCAGCCCAATCCAACCCTGAACCACCCAGCCGTGGAGCAAACCGCACCGCTGGAAGGCAAGGAAACACGCTTTGGCACCACCGGTACCGTGCTGTGGTCGGTGACCACCACCGCGGCGTCCAACGGTTCGGTCAACGGCATGCAGGACAGTCTCAGCCCCCTGAGCGGGATGGTGGCGCTGGTTAACATGATGGTCGGAGAAGTGATCTTCGGCGGCGTTGGTGCCGGCATGTATGGCATGTTGCTCAACGTGTTGATCGCCGTGTTCCTCGCCGGCCTGATGATTGGCCGCACCCCGGAATACCTGGGCAAGAAACTCCAGGCCAAGGAAGTGCAATTGCTGGTGGTGACCCTGCTGGTGATGCCGGTCGGTGTGCTGGTGCTGAGTTCCATCGCCGCCAGCCTGCCAGGCCCGGCAGGTGCCATCAGTAACCCCGGGCCCCACGGGTTCAGCCAGTTGCTGTACGCCTACACCTCGGCCAGTGCCAACAACGGTTCGGCGTTTGCCGGCCTCGGCGCCAATACCGCGTTCCATAACCTGATGCTTGGCCTGGGCATGTTGATCGGCCGCTTTGGCTACATCCTCCCGGTACTGGCCCTGGCCGGCAGCCTGGCGATGAAGAAGGCAGCACCGATTGGCCAGAACAGCTTCCCCACCCATGGCCCGCTGTTCGTCACTTTGTTGACCGTGACCATCTTGCTGGTGGGCGGCCTGACTTTCCTGCCGACGCTGGCGCTTGGGCCTATCGCTGAACACTTGAGCATGGCTGTTGCTAAATGAAGAGCCTAGGGGACATGAAAATGAATATGCCTGCAAAAAACGCGGCACCGGTCAAAACCCAGGAGCCTGCCAAAACCGCCATCTCGGCCCTCTGGCGCCCGGCACTGGTCCAGGCGTTCGTCAAGCTCGACCCACGCCAACTGCAACGCTCGCCGGTGATGCTGGTGGTCGAACTGACCGCCATCCTCACCACCGTATTGTGCTTTGTGCCCGATACCACCGTGCCGACCTTTGTCGCCGTGCAAATCGCGGTGTGGCTGTGGTTCACCGTGCTGTTCGCCAACTTCGCCGAAGCCCTGGCTGAAGGCCGTGGCAAGGCCCGCGCCGACAGCCTCAAGGCCGGCAGCGAAGGCTTGAGCGCTCGGCGCCAGGAGGCCGATGGCAGCTTCAAGGTGGTGCCGGCCACCAGCCTGCGCAAAGGCGATGTGGTGCGTGTCGCCGCCGGCGAAATGATCCCCGGTGACGGTGAGGTCGTCGAAGGTATCGCCGCGGTCAATGAAGCGGCGATCACTGGCGAATCCGCCCCGGTGATCCGCGAGTCCGGCGGAGACCGCTCGGCCGTTACTGGCAACACACGGCTGGTCTCGGACTGGCTGCTGATCCGCATCACCGCCAACCCCGGTGAGTCCACGCTGGATCGCATGATCGCGCTGGTGGAAGGTGCCAAGCGCCAGAAAACCCCCAACGAAGTCGCGCTGGATATCCTGCTGATCGGCCTGACCTTGATCTTCCTGCTGGTGGTGGTGACCCTGCAGCCCTTTGCCCACTTCGCCAATGGCAGCTTGCCCTTAGTGTTCCTGGTCGCACTGTTGGTGACGCTGATTCCGACCACCATTGGTGGCTTGCTGTCGGCCATCGGGATTGCCGGCATGGATCGCCTGGTGCGCCTCAACGTGATCGCCAAGTCCGGTCGCGCCGTGGAAGCGGCGGGGGACGTGCACGTATTGCTGCTGGACAAGACCGGCACCATTACCTTCGGTAACCGTCGCTGCTCGGCGGTGGTCGCTGCGCCTGGCGTCAGTGGCCGGGAACTAGCCGAAGGCGCGCTGCTGGCGTCCCTGGCCGATGACACGGCGGAAGGCAAATCCATCGTCGAATACCTGCGTGCCTTGCACCCGCAAGCCGAGCCGAGCCTGGATGAGTTGACCGCTGTACCGTTCAGTGCTGAAACCCGTTTGTCTGGCGTTGACTACCAGGGCCGAGTATTCCGCAAAGGCGCCGTGGATTCGCTGCTGGCGTTTATCGGTCAGCCACGCAGCGAGCTTTTACCGCCACTGTCGCGGGAGATCGACAAGATCGCCCAAAGCGGCGGTACGCCTTTGCTGGTATGTGCCGATGGCAAGTTGCTCGGTGCAATTCATCTCAAGGACGTGGTCAAGCCCGGCATCCGCGAGCGTTTTGCCGAGCTGCGCAAGTTGGGGATTCGCACCGTGATGGTTACCGGCGACAACCCGCTGACCGCCGCCGCAATCGCCGCTGAAGCCGGTGTGGACGACGTGCTGGCCGAAGCCACGCCGGAGAAGAAACTCGCGCGTATTCGTCATGAACAGAACGATGGCCGCCTGGTTGCCATGTGCGGCGACGGCGCCAACGACGCTCCGGCGCTGGCCCAGGCCGACGTCGGCATGGCGATGAACGATGGCACTCAGGCGGCGCGCGAAGCCGCCAACATGGTCGACCTCGACAGCGACCCGACCAAGCTGCTGGACGTGGTGCAGATCGGTAAGGAATTGCTGGTGACCCGTGGCGCGCTGACAACTTTTTCCATCGCCAACGACGTAGCCAAATACTTCGCGATCCTGCCGGCGCTGTTCGCCTCGATCTACCCGCAATTAGGCGTGCTTAACATCATGCACTTGCAGAGCCCGCAGAGCGCGATCCTGTCGGCCATCGTGTTCAACGCGCTGATTATCGTGGTGCTGATTCCCCTGGCCCTGCGCGGCGTGCGGGTGCATGCGGCGAGTGCGGCGGCCTTGCTGCGACGCAACCTGCTGATCTACGGCCTGGGTGGGCTGTTGGTGCCGTTCGTGGGTATCAAGGCTATCGACATGCTGCTGACCGCGCTGCACCTGGTTTGAACTCGCCCCGTTGGTTTGCCGAATTATTGAGGATTTGACGATGACTAAGATGATCCGCCCGGCCCTGAGCCTGCTGGTGCTCATGAGCCTGATCACTGGCGTAGCCTACCCGCTGGTGGTCACTGGCGTGGCGCAAGTGGCCTTCCCCGACCAGGCCAATGGCAGCCTGGTGCGCGATGCCAGTGGCAAAGTGCGCGGCTCCAGCCTGATCGCCCAGGACTTTACCGGCGACAACTGGTTTCACCCACGCCCGTCAGCCGGGGCTTTTGCGACGGTGTCCAGCAGTGCCAGTAACCTGGGGCCAAGCAATCCGGCCTTGGCGACCCGCATCTTCGAGGATGCCAGCAAGCAATCGGTGCCTGGCCAGGGCCCGGTGCCATTGGCTTCGCTGACTACCTCTGGCAGTGGTCTTGATCCACACTTGCCACCACAGGCGATTGCCTATCAACTGGCGCGGGTAGCGGCGGCGCGGAATGTGCCGGTGGCGACGTTGCAGCGGTTGTTGGATGAGCACATCGAAAGCCCGTTGGTAGGGCCGCCGGTGATAAACGTCCTGGCCCTGAACATGGCCCTGGAAAAACTCTGAACCACTGTGAGAGGGGGCTTGCTCCCGATAGCGGTGGTTCAGTCGAAATATCTGTCGCTGATACACCGCTATCGGGAGCAAGCCCCCTCCCACAGTTGATCTTCATTGACCTGAAAATACCTGCCTGAAGGAACCCGCATGAGCGACTCCGGCCGCGCCGACGCCCTGTTAGCCGATCTGCCCCGTAACGGCCGTGGCCGGCTCAAAGTCTTCCTCGGCGCCGCGCCCGGCGTGGGCAAGACCTACGCCATGCTCCAGGCGGCCCACACCCAGTTGCGCCAAGGCGTAAGCCTGATTGCCGGTGTGGTCGAAACCCACGGCCGCGCCGAGACCGAAGCCTTGCTCAGCGGCCTGCCGCAACAACCGCTGCTACGCAGCGAGTACCGTGGCGTAATGCTTGAAGAAATGGACCTCGACGGCCTGCTCGCCGCCAAGCCCAAGCTGGTGCTGGTGGATGAGCTGGCCCACAGCAACGCCCCCGGCAGCCGCCATGAAAAGCGCTGGCAAGACATTCAGGAACTGCTCGCCGCCGGCATCAACGTGTTCACTACGGTCAACGTCCAGCACCTGGAAAGCCTCAATGACCAGGTGCGTGGCATCACTGGCGTGCAAGTACGTGAAACCCTGCCGGACTGGGTGCTGCAGGAGGCCGACGAACTGCTGCTGATCGACCTGCCTTCCCGCGAGCTGCTGGAGCGCCTGCGTGACGGCAAGGTGTACGTACCGGAGCAGGCGCGTGCGGCCATCGATGCGTTTTTTACCCAGACCAACCTCATGGCCCTGCGCGAGCTGGCCATGCAAACCGCCGCCGCCCATGTCGACGACGACCTGGCCCAGGGCTACCGTCAACTGGGCCAGGCCGCGCCGGCAGTCCGCGGGCGTTTGCTGGTCGGCGTAGATGGCGATGCACAAGCCGAACGCCTGGTGCGCCATGCCAGCCGGGTGGCCCAGCGTCGGCATTTGCCCTGGAGCCTGGTGCATGTCGATAACGGCCGGGCGCGGGACGAGCAATCGCGCCTGCGCCTGCAGAACGCCCAGCAACTGGCGGAGCGGCTGGGTGGAGAAGTGGTGCTGCTGCGTGCCGGGGAAGTGGCCAAGACGCTGATCCAGCATGCCGCTGAACGCCGCGCCAGCTTGTTGCTGGTGGGGCAGTCGCGCATGCGCTGGCGGCGGCGCTTGTTCGGTGGCGGTTTGGCGGCGCGCCTGTTGCGCAATGCCCGAGGCTTGGAAATCAACGTCCTCGACAGCGATGACATGCCTGCACCACCGCGCCTGCCGGATGTACGCGGGTTGGTGTGGTTCGATTACGCCTTGGCCGTGGTTGCCACGGTGGTCGCTACTGCCGTGGCCTGGGCCGTATCCAGCCTACTACCGCTGCCGAATATCTCACTGGTGTTTCTCGCTGCCGTGCTGCTGGTGGCGGTGCGCAGCAGCCTGGGGCCGTCCCTGGTGTGCGCGGCATTGTCGTTCATGACCTACGACTTTCTGTTTATCCCGCCGAATTTTTCCTTCGCCATCCAGCGCGAAGAGGATGTGCTGACCCTGTTGTTCTTTCTGCTGATGGCGGCCTTGACCGGTAACCTTGCGGCACGTCAGCGGCGCCAGTTGCAGGCGTTGCGCGATACTCAGGAGGAAACCAGCGAGCTGCTCGACCTGTCGCGCAAGCTCACCGCTGCCACCGATCGCCAGGCGGTGATCAGTGCCGCGGCCCATCATCTGCAAGGTTGGAGCGATCTCGACCTGTGCCTGGTCAATCGCGACGGCCAAGGCGGCTGGAAGATTGAGACCGGCGGCCCATTGACCCTCAGCGAAGCCGAGCGCGCTGCCGCCGATTGGGCCTGGCAGCATGACCAGCCCGCGGGCATGGGCACCGGCACCTTGCCGTTTGGGCGTTGGTGGTGGTGGCCGCTGTCGGGTGAAGAGGGGCCATTGGGCTTGCTCGGTGTCAGTGCCAAGCCGGGCCTGGAGTTGAGTGGCCAGCGTCGGCGTTTGCTCACTGCGTTGAGCCAGCCGCTGGCCCAGGCGCTGGCGCGTGCACAGCTGGGGCAGGAGTTGGAATCGGCGCGCCTGCATGGGGAAACCGAACAACTGCGCAGCGCTTTGCTTGCTTCAGTGTCCCATGATTTGCGCACGCCCTTGACCTCCATGCGCGGCAGCATCGACAGCCTGATGGCCCTCGGTGAGGCCATTCCCCTGGAGGATCGCCGCGAATTGCTTGAGGGTACCCGTGACGAAGCCGAACGTCTGGACCGTTATATCCAGAACCTGCTGGACATGACGCGCCTGGGCCACGGCGCGCTGAAACTGGCGCGCGATTGGGTGTCGCCCGGCGATATCGTCGGCAGTGCCCTCGCACGCTTGCGCGCCGTGCTCGCACCCTTACAGGTGAGTACCGATATGCCGTCGGAACTGCCTTTGTTGTATGTGCATGCAGCGTTGATCGAACAGGCACTGGTCAATGTGCTGGAAAACGCAGCACGTTTTTCGCCACCCCAGGGCCGCTTGCAGTTGAGCGCGGGCGTGTCCGACAACCAGCTGTTTTTTGCCGTGGCCGATGAGGGCCCGGGAATTCCCGAGGATGAGCGTACGAAGATCTTCGACATGTTCTACACCGCTGCCCGCGGCGACCGGGGCGGGCAGGGCACCGGCCTCGGCCTGGCGATCTGCCAGGGCATGGTCGGCGCGCATGGCGGGCATATCAGCGTGGCCGATGGCATTGAAGGGCGGGGTACCTGCATTACCCTGTTTCTGCCATTGCCGACACAGCCTGCCCTGGAATAAACCTTGTAGGAGCGAGCTTGCTCGCGAAGGTCGTTAACGATAATGATGGCGTCCTGAGTTTACGCGGTGCCTATGGGTTTTTCGCGAGCAAGCTCGCTCCTACAGAGGGGTGATTTTTTAATGGATTTTGACGGATACCATGAGCCAGACCGCGACGATTCTAGTCATTGATGACGAACCGCAGATCCGCAAATTCCTGCGTATCAGCCTGGCCTCCCAGGGCTATAAGGTGATCGAGGCCGGCACCGGCAACGAAGGCCTGGCCCAGGCGGCCCTGAGCAAACCGGATTTGCTGGTGCTCGACCTGGGCCTGCCTGACATGGACGGCCAGCAAGTGCTACGCGAGTTTCGCGAGTGGTCGACGGTGCCGGTGCTGGTGCTGTCGGTACGCGCCAGTGAAGGTCAGAAGGTCGAGGCCCTTGACGGTGGCGCCAATGACTATGTGACCAAGCCCTTCGGCATCCAGGAGTTTCTCGCTCGTGTGCGTGCGTTGTTGCGCCAGGCACCGGCGGGAGAGGCCCAGGAAGCCGCCTTGAGTTTTGGCCCGCTGACGGTGGACCTGGCCTATCGCCGCGTACTGCTGGACGGTGCCGAAGTGGCGCTGACCCGCAAGGAATACGCGGTGCTCGCGCAACTGGCACGTCATCCTGGGCGAGTGATTACCCAACAGCAGTTGCTCAAGGACATCTGGGGGCCTACCCATACCGAGGACAGCCACTACCTGCGTATCGTGGTGGGGCACCTGCGCCAGAAACTCGCGGATGACCCGACCCAGCCACGGTTCATCGTGACTGAGGCGGGGGTGGGGTATCGACTGCTGGGTACTTGAGTTCACCGCTGCCTGAACAGGCCTCATCGGGGGCTTGCCCCCGATGAGGCCATCAACAACACCCAGAATTTCAGGCCTGCTCACTCTCATACCGATCCAGCGTATCCCTGGCAATCTCCCGCCCCAGGGCGATCAGTTCCGGCGCCTTGTAGAACTCGAAAAACCGGCACACCCGCTTCGGCACGTTGATCAGGATATCGGGCGGATACCCGGCGATCTTGTATTGCGCCAATGACGTCTGCATCACCTCGAAACTCTGGTTGATCAGGTCCAGAAGCGACGCAGGCCCGACGTTATCGATGATGAACGAACCCGTCGCCGACTTCGGTGCGCCGGCTTTCTCCGGCGCGGCGGCGGGTTGCTGGGATTCGGGTTCGGCTGACTCCAGCCATGGGTTGATCTCCGCTGCCTGGGCCTGCAAGGCCTCCTGCTCGAGCTTCATCAACTGCTCGGCCTGCTTGCGGCGAAACGGCAGGTGCGAACCCAGCGATTTCGCCAGGCTGTTGAAGCGGCTCTTGAACGCAGGCGGACGTGGGATCACCGGTAGCTGGTAATGCTTCTGGTTGGTGGCATTGAGGTTGACCGCGATGATCAAGTCGCAGTGGCTCGACACCACCGGCACGATGGGCAGCGGGTTGAGTAGGCCACCATCCACCAGCATGCGGTTGCCTTGCATCACCGGGGTGAACAGGCTGGGGATCGCTGCCGATGCGCGCATGGCCTGATGCAGGCAGCCCTCCTGGAACCAGATTTCCTGCTGGTTGGTAAGGTCGGTGGCAACGGCGGTGTAGGGGATACGCAGTTCTTCGATATTGATCTCTCCGACGATCTTGCGGATCTGCCCGAAGACTTTTTCACCGCGAATCGCGCCCAGGCGAAAGCTCACATCCACCAGGCGCAGCACGTCGAGGTAGTCCAGGCTTTCGATCCAGTTGCGGTACTCGTCGAGCTTGCCGGCGGCGTAGATCCCACCCACGACGGCGCCCATGGAGCAGCCGGCGATACAGGCGATGTCATAGCCGCGTCGTTCGATTTCTTCGATGACCCCGATATGGGCGTAGCCCCTGGCTCCCCCGGAGCCCAGCACTAAGGCAACACGTTTTTTCATGACCAGATCCTTCGAAAAACAGGTGCCCACAATGCACCCATCGGGGGGGCGGCTTCAATCTTCGGCTGGGCCTGCGATATTTTTCGAGGATAGCCCTTGTGCTCGGGTATGCTCTGGCAATAGGTACTACCGATTTCAGGCTAAGGACAAGGCACTTTTTCCTGTGGGCAACGTCTACAGGCTACGAATGATTTTGCTTATTTTGAGGTGTCATCAATGAAAGCCTGGATGTGTGTGCCTGTGATCGTGCTGGCCTTGGCCGGTTGTGCTGGCAAAACTGCCTACCGCGACAGCTGCGGCTCGCAATTGGACGCCGCCTGGAAAGAACTCGACCTGGCCAAGGCTGAAGGTTTCGCCGGCACCGTAAGTTATTCCAAGGCCCTGTCGCTGTTGACCGGCGCCAAGACCCAGCAACAATTCGAAGCGTTTGAAGGCTGCTCCAACAAAGCCGAAAAGGCGCGTTTCTATATTCGAGAGTCTCGCGCCGGGCGTTAACCTGTAGCGAGTAGGATTATTCATCGCAAAGTGAGGGCAGGATGTCAGCCTTGGTCAATCAGTTAGTCGCTCAGGTCATTGGCCTGGAAGTAGGGTTACTGAGCTGCCAGGCTCGCCTTGCCGCCGTCACCGACGATGAAGCGCTGCATGATTTGCGCACCACCGTGCGCCGTCTGCGCAGCCTGTTGCGTCCGTTGCGCGGCCTGCCAGGTGTCGAGCAACTCGAGTTGGCCGCCAAGACTGTGGGTCAACTGACCACGCCGCTACGCGACCGAGAGGTCCTGGCGGCGTATTTGCATCAGCACGGACATCACGACGCGGCTGATCGGCGCCTGCGCCTGCAACCCGAGACCTATCGCCAAGTGGCGCAGAGCGCAGAATTGGCGCATCTGTTGCTGATCCTGGATGCCTTTCCCCGATTTATCCGCGCAGCCCAGCACCAGAAACTGCTCAAGGGCCTGCGCCCGCGCATCGAGAAGCGCCTGGCCAAGCAATGGCAGAAACTCGCTGACGCGCTGAAGGATCCCGAACATGATCGTCACCGCCTGCGGTTGCTGATCAAGCGCGTGCGTTACGCCGCCGAGGCTTATCCCGAGTTGGACAAGTTGCCCGCCAACGCCATGTCGCGGTTGAAGAAGGCCCAGGGTGCACTGGGTGACTGGCATGACTGCTGGCAATGGCTGGCCCAGGCCGGGCACCAGCCGGACCTGCAACCCTGTGTGGCGGTGTGGCAGCGCACCATGCTCAAGGCGCAAGGTCGCGCTGATCGTGTGCTGGACAAACTCAGCGCCGATTGTTTTTGAAGTGGTCCGGTTTTTGGCCGGAATAGGCGCTGTGCCTGCCGGATTCGATGGTTAAGATCCCTCCATCGATTTTCTTGATGTGAGGTCGCCATGCGCTTTAGTGATTTGCTCGACGCTGCCCGTAGCAACCCGCTGGATGTCACCATCCCGGCCGAATGGGCCCAGGGCCGTGCCACCTTTGGCGGCCTGGTCGCCGCCCTGCAATATGAGGCCCTGCGCGCGCAGGTGCCGGCGGATCGCCCCTTGCGCTCCCTGGCCATCACCTTTGTCGGCCCGGTCGCGCCGGATGTGCCCGCCAGTTATCAAGTCGAAGTGTTGCGCGAAGGCAAGGCCGTCAGTCAGTTGCTCGGCCGCGTGGTGCAGAACGGCGAAGTGGCGACCCTGGTCCAGGCCAGCTTTGGCGCGTCTCGAGCATCGGAAATTGACGTGGCGAGCGAAGCGCCGCCGGTATTCAAACATTGGGATGAGTGTCAGGAGTTGCCCTACATCAAGGGCGTCACCCCTGAATTCATGCGCCATCTGGCGATGCGCTGGAGCGTCGGCGGCCTGCCGTTCACCGGTAACAAATCCCGCGACATGGGCGGTTGGGTGCGGTTGCGCGGGGATGTGAAAGAAGAACCACTGACCGAGGCGCATATCCTCGCCCTGGTCGACGCCTGGCCGCCGGCCCTGCTGCCACACCTGAAAAAGCCTGCGCCAGGCAGCACCCTGACCTGGACCATCGAGTTCATCCAGCCGCTGCAAGACCTGACCACCCTCGATTGGTGCCAATACCACGTCAACATCGAACATGCCCGCGACGGCTACGGCCATGCGGCCGCTGCACTGTGGAGCCCGACCGGCGAGTTGATCGCCCTCAGTCGCCAGACCGTGGTGGTATTCGCCTGAGCCTCAGTGCCGGTGGCGCTGCCGCCAGGCGCGCCACCAGCCGCCGCTCAATACAAAGCGCGGGAAGGTCACGAACTGCTCGACCACCAGCCGTTGCACCGCGTCTTTACGGTCACTGAACGGCTCACTGGCCTGGGCCTCCAGGCTATGACCATGACGCTGCAACGCCAGGCCTGCCACGATCCCCACCACACCGACGGCGAAGCTGGCCAGACTCAGGCTGAACACCCCCGAAACGATCAGCAGAAAGCCGACGATAAACAGCGGCACGGCAATCAGATGCAGTGCCAGGTTGGCCGGGTGTTGATGGTTTTGTGGGTAGTGACGCCATTGCCAGGCGGGGAGATTGGGGTGACGTTTGCCCATGATGGTGAATCCTCTGTCCGTTGAAACAACTTGGAAGGAGTTTAGGTGTGGGCGGGCGGGGTAGCGAATCAAGGCTGGCTATGGGGGTTATAGAGAACAATTTGGGCGGATTGATCTCATGCCCAAATCACACAGTCATGGTCATCCATGTGTACTAAAAACGTCAGTTCGTTATCGGTTATCCAAAATGGATAACCGGTGGTTTCGCCTAAAACAGATGCTAAAACTGGTGTGTTATCAATTTCCCATGCCCTATATGTTGAGTCGAATACCAGCAGAAGTAAACTATTCTTGCTGATGCGATACGGCATTTCTTTCCAAAAGTTAGGGTTATGCTCTGTGTATTTTTCTTTCAGTTCGGTGGAATCAAGCACGTTGCTTTTGATTTGAAAAAATTTCTCGTCAGAGAATTTATCAATACGTTTAGTTCATTCGCATCAAGCTTCCTTGAGCTGATTTTCAAGGTGTTACATGCTTCGTCTATTTCCTCTTTCAAGTAGCTCATCAAGGGATACCTTTTTTGGAGCGGCTAAGAGGAACCAGTTTGAGCAGTATATGGCCTCTCTTTGCGCCTCCACCGGACCTCTTTCCAGGAGTTTGATAGCCGATATGAGGTGATTTTTGGCCTTCTTTGCTTGGCACAAGCAGAAGGTCGTCAATATTCACTTCCACTCCCCTATTGGGCCCGCTTTGTACACGCCATTCCGTTGGAAATGATTTGCCATATTGGTCTTTGCCCCATTTCGATACGCTGTATTCAGTCTCCGGTATGCCTGTTCTGCGAAAGGCCTCATCCAAACCATCGGGTGGCGAATTGGGGCTGGCTATGGGGGCATAGTGATTACGCTATTTTTGTTCTATCTAGAAAAAATAATCGTCTGGACCATTTATGTATACATTCGGATCGCAAAGTGAAATGAATTTAGCCTTGAATTCAATTAGAGAAATTTCATTCTTTGCTTGGAAATGAAAAAGGTCATTTTGCTTAGTAATATCAACATAAAACACCTCTCTAAGGGGGATGTTGTGTATTTTTAATTCGCGAATACCATGACAATCGATGCCCATTCTGCAGGTGTTATAGCCTTTCCCTTCCCATTTTTTTGGCAAGATATCTGGGAATTCGGGTATGTCGAACCCTAATCCCACAGAAGGTCGATCATTTTCTATTTGCAAAGAAAAAAGAGCAATTTTTCCGATTTCTATAGGCGTGCTAAAAATCTTTTCAAAAAAAATATTATGATCAAGTTCGTTCCAGTATTTCATCGGTTTTTCCTAAAGTTGTAATGATCCTTGCCGCCGTTTACGGTTCCGTTTCGAGGCTTGTCTATTGGTCGCAAGTTGAAATGCGCTTTTTGGTCACCTATGCCGTCTGGTCTGCCAAATTTATGCCCTGCAGAATGGTCTTGAATAAGTACTTTAGAGCCATCTGCCCTCGTGAATTGATAAACCCTTGATTTTATGAATCTACCGCTCTCATCCAATATATTGTCATCATTCAAATCAGTCATTTTTTCTACTATGTACTGTGTCGTTCTTCCTGACTTCGGGTGTGTCATCACATCGGGGTTTTGAGTCATCGGTACATTGGCATCCCTTTTTGCTTGCCTGAACGCCCCTTTACGAGAGACATCAGGTATATCCGGTTCAGCAGGCAAAGAGCAGGTCGGTTTTTTCTTTCCTGAGCCCGGACAATTTGTGCTCAATCCCAGCGGATCAATCCACCCGGTAGGGTTGGGCACGTACTGGTACGCATTGACCCCACCCGCCAACTTCACCGGATCCGGCGTCAGGTAACGACCAATATCCGGATTGTAGTAGCGATGGCGGTTGTAGTGCAGCCCGCTTTCCTGATCGANTGCTGGCAGTCGTAGCGGTATTCAGTGACGAGCTGATGGCCCTTGCCGCGTCGTTCGCGGATGAGGTTGCCGAAGGCGTCGTAGTCGTAGTGACGGTCACCCTGGATCACCAGGCGGTTCGCCGCGACGATGTCCGGCCCCGGGCGGTCTTGCATGAGCAGGTTGCCCGCCGGGTTGTGGGCGAAGCGTTCTTGCACGTCTTGGGAGTGGTCGGCGCGGGTCAGGCGGGCGAGGGGGTCGTAGTGGTAGTCGTATTGGCCTTTGCGGGTGTCGAGCAGGCGGGTGAGGTTGCCGCTTTTGTCGTAGTCGTATTGGCGCTGGTAAAGGTAATTTTCCTGCTGTGTGACGGCGTGGGCGTGCAGGCGATTCTGGTCGTCGTAGTGGTAGTGGCTGAGCAGCTGGCCTTGTTGGCGTTGGTGTTCACGACCGGCACGGAACAGGTGCGAGGTG
>NZ_LMGQ01000010.1:83340-84601 GCF_001427465.1 Pseudomonas sp. Root569
TTTTTCAGCTGGCCGCAGGCGTCGTAGCCGTAGCGCAAGGTGCCCCAGCCTTGGTGTTCGGCGGTGAGGCGGTTTTGCCGGTCGTATTCGTAGGCCAGGGCCCAGTGGCCGTCTTCGACGCTGAGGAGGTTGCCTTGGCGGTCGTAGGTTTAATCAACCACGCTGTTATCGGGCAGGGTTTTTCTTACAAGACGCCCGGCGTGGTCGCGCTCGTAGCGGGTGACCAACGTAGAGTCATCGTCACCGTATTCCGTCTTCTCCAGCAGATTGCCGTTGAGGTCGTGGGCATAGGCGGTGCGCTGGCCGTCGAAGCCGGTTTCCTGTTGGAKCAGGCCGTTGGGGTGATAGGTGAGCTGGTAGGTTTCGCCGACTTCGTTTTCGATCTCGGTGAGCAACAGCCGGGCGTTGTCGTAGCGGTATTGGACCTGGGTGCCGTCGGCGTTGAGGCGGCGGCTGATCAGGTGCAGGCCGCCTTCGTATTCGTAGCGGGTGACGTGGCCGAGTTCATCGCGCTCGGCGATGATTTTTCCGTAGGGGTTGTAGCTCAATTCCCGGCAAGCGCCGCCGGGCTGGGNGCGCTCGGCGATGATTTTTCCGTAGGGGTTGTAGCTCAATTCCCGGCAAGCGCCGCCGGGCTGGGTCAGTTTCAGCAGACGTCCTACGGCGTCCCATTGATACTGGGTCAGCGCCCCGTATTCATCCTCACATGCTACTTGCCGCCCTAGATCGTCATAGCGGTAGCGCTTGATCCCGCCATTGGGCAATTGTTCCTCAAGCAACTGCCCACGTTCGTTCCATACCAGCCGATGACAGCTGTGATCGGGATACCAAACCCCGGTCAGTTGCCCACGTTTGTTGTAGCTGTAGTCCGTGACCTGCCCGTCAGGATCGGTCCTGCGCGTAACATCGCCCCGGTCATTACGCTCATATTTCCAGACCGCCTCGCCACGCCTGACAACCCGTACGAAACCGCTGTCATACTCGTAGGACGTCGGCTCGTCATCCCCCGGAAACAACGCCACCAAGCGTCCGGCTTCGTCGTACTGATAGGCGGTCACCGCCCCCAGCGGATCTTGCTCGACGGTCAGTCGACCCTTGTCATCGTAGGATTTGAAATGCTGGGCGCCGTCCGGATCAATGCGTTGTACCAACCGCGCCCGTTCATCGTGGACATACACTTCCTGGCTACCATCAGCGTTATGCACGGTGACACGGCCGTCATCCGCCCAGGCATACCGCGTGTCCATCTGCGAAAAACTCG